>DAIPYJ010000001.1:0-48014 GCA_036782775.1 Candidatus Dormiibacterota bacterium
CCGGACACGTGAGGAGCCGACGCCGACGAACATCTCGACGAACTCCGACGCTGAGATGCTGAAGAAGGGAACCCCCGCCTCGCCGGCGATCGCGCGCGCCAACAAAGTCTTCCCGGTCCCGGGAGGTCCGATCAGCAGGACGCCCTTTGGCATCCGGCCGCCGAGCTTTTGGAACTTCTGCGGATCGCGCAGGAAGTCGACCATCTCCTGCAGTTCGAACTGTGCCTGTTCGACGCCGGCAACATCATTGAAGGTCGTCTTCGGTGTCCCGGGTTGCTGCAGCCGCGCCCGGCTCCGACCAAAGCTGAAGATTCCCTGCGCCGCCTGGCCGCTGCGGCGCATCAGCCAGAGGATGAGCCCGAAAAAAACCAGGAATGGCAGATAGGTGAAGAGCAAGGTGCCCAGCCCGCTGTCCGGCTTGAACTGGTAATCGACGCGCGCGTTGTCGAGCGCCGTGATCAGGGTCGGATCGGTGATGATGCCCGAGTCGGCGGGCACGGTGGTATCGAAGTCCGAGCTGGACACTCCGTTCGTTCCGGTGATGGTGTGGTTCAGGCTGCCCTGGGCGTCCTGGCCCTGGATGGTCACGAGGCCAGTGACATTGCCCTTGTTGATCTCCGTCTTGAACTGGGAGTACGTGATGTCCGCCCGGCCATTGCCGCCAAAGTGGGCGACAAAGGGCGAAAGCAGGATGACGATATAGAGGCTGATCCCGGCGAGAAAGAGAATGCGCAACCAGGAACCCGGCTGGCGCGGCAACTTGTTATTGGGCGAGGGGTTGGACTGGTCCGGCCGGAACTGAGCCATAGGCTAAGTGTATGCGCGCTCCATGAGAATCAAACAAATAGGAACGGCAAAGCCTGCCGGCGGGTGCAACCTATAATCCGTCAGCGGGGCGATAGCTCAGCTGGCAGAGCACTGCGTTCGCATCGCAGGGGTCGAGGGTTCGAGTCCCTTTCGCTCCACCAGCTTCTTTCGGCTACTGGCAGTGGTACTTGTGCCCGTGCAGTACCGCCGGATATCCACCTGGGCAGGTATACGTCGCCGTCTGTCCGGGGTCGTCTGGGTTCATAACCGCTTCCTCGATGTCCTGGTACGTAAGCAGCACCTGGTTGCCGGCCAGCTGCAGCGCGACCATGGCGGCCACGGCAATGAGGACGAGGATCAGTGCCATTTCGACCATCGCCTGGCCCCGTCGCTGTATCCGTTCGCGTAGCCACTGAATCATGGTTCTTTACCAAGACCTATTGCTTGTCTACTCCATATAACGTTGGCGACCGTTGCGAACCGCGTAACGGCGCCCTCCCGGGATCTCAATTCCCTGCTGAGCAGCCAAAGCCGGAGCGAATCGAGAGTCTTGCGATTGGCCTTACAACCGCGGCCTCACGCGGCCGATGCCAGCGGTCGCGTGTCCGCTTCAGGCATGGCGACGCGCTGGGGCACACGCGCAAAGGCGGCCCAGATGAGAATCGGCGCGGCGCCCGTGACCACCACGACGATCCGGGCGAGCAGCATTTGATTCCCGGGCGCGGCCAGCAGCAGAAAGCAGCCAAGGCTCAACACGCGGCCAACCGCCAGGCAGAGCTCCGAATGGACGATGTACTCGAACCGCATCGCCCGTGGCGCCGGGTCGCGATCGATGACCTGGAGGGCAACCGGCGCCAGCGCATTGCCGTGCAGCGGGCCGCCGATCGCGCGCAGCACGCCAAACGCGATCAGCGCCCCACCCGTCAGGTAGAGCGGCAGCAGCATGGTGGAAAGCACCAGCAGGGTGCCCCCGACCAGCGCATACAGCGTCCGATGGCGGGGCTTCATGACCGCCGCGAGGGCGAGGCTGATGGCGACGCCGAGCAGACCCATCAGCCCGTTGAAGTTGCCGACCTGCTGCTCGTTGTTGAGCACCAGGAAGGTCAGGACCGTCAGCACTAAGGCCAGCAGGCTGCCGGTGAACCCGTCGGCGAGGCGAGCGACGGAGACCCATTGCCAGTCCGGGTTGCGGCGGCCGAGCCGCACCACGCGTGCAAACGAGAGCCGCGGTCGGGGCGCTGCCGGCAGGCGACCGGCGAGTGCCATGGCGCCAATCAGCGTCAGGGCGGCGACGGCGAAGACCAGCTCGTATCCGGCATAAGAGCCGCCGACGCGGCTGCCGGCGACGATGATGGCGCCCGCCGCCGGCGGCAGGGTCGCCGTCAAGAGCGCGTTGGTCCCCGCCTGGACGCCGAAGTAACGGTCGCGGTCATGTTCCGAGGTGGTGTCGTAGGTGACCGGATGGAATCCCGACCAGTAAAACCCCTCCGCGACCCCCTTGAGCAGGCCGAGCAGGACGATCCACTGCGGCGACTGGTTGCCGAGAACCAGGACCAGCAGATACACGAGGCCGTTGGCGCCCAGCCCGACGCGGATCGAGCCGCCAGCCGGAAGCCCGCGCCAGAGGAGTCCGTTGGCGATGAAGACCATCGGAATGACCAGCGCGCTGAGCCCGCTGAAGGTCGCGATCAGCGCCAGGTCGTGGCTGGCGCGCCAGAGAAAAATGGACAGGAAGGTGCCGGCCAGCAGACTGGCCGCCGTGTAGGCGCCGTGAACGAGCACCATGCAACGGGCGCCCGGCGCAAAGCGAAACAGCGCGCGCAAACCGTCCCTCTCTTCGGGCCTCGTCCCGTCAGCCCGTACTCGGACAACGTGCGGTTTTCCGGCCACTTTCTGGGGTCATAGGCCTGTTACCGGGCGGTGGCGACGGTGGGCGGAGCGTGGGCGCCCGGGCGTTGGGCGGAGTGGCGGTCCCGAGCGGAGTCGCGTTGCCGATAGCCGCGAGACGCGAGGGACCGGCCGCGCAGCTCAACGCCAGGATGTCTATGTAACGTCCCCCGAAACGACTCGGCAGTAGCGTGCACATAGGCGCAAGGGAATTGCGCCAAATAAGGGGGCGCTACCACGGAAGCTCGGGACGTTTACACCACGCAAAAGGCCGTAAAACGGCCGGTCGAGCTACCGGTTCAGGACGCCATCCGTCAGCTGCTGGCATCGCTCCAGCAGGGGGCCATCTCTCCGGCTGCTTATGACACGGCCTTCGTCGCCCGGCTCAGAGACCAGGACAACCCCAAACAGCTTGCCTATCCGCAGGCGCTCCGCTGGCTGCTGCGCAGCCAGAACGCCGATGGGAGCTTCGGGACCACGCTGCCGATCCCGAAGGAGAAGCTGATCTCGACGCTCAGCAGCCTGCTCGCCATCGCCGACCTGCCCGAAGGGTTTGAGGACAGCGCGGCCCACCGCGCCCGCGCCACCGCCTTGCGCTACCTCTACGAGGACACCGGCTCCTGGCAAACCGGCCCCGACATGGCCGGCTTCGAGCTCATCCTGCCTGCCCTCCTCGACCAGGCGAAGGCCCGCGAGCTGCCGCTGCCGTACGAGCGCTTCATGGGCATCGTCGCCCAGCGCGATGCCAAGATCGGGCATATTCCACCGCGGCTGATCTACAACGTCGCAACGCCGCTGCTGCACTCGCTCGAGTACCTTGGCGACCGCATCGATATCGAGGCGGCGCGCGGCCAGCTTTGCGCCAACGGCTCGTTCGCGAACTCGCCGTCCGCCACCGCCTTCTTCCTCGCCAGGACGCGCGAGGAACGCGCCAACGAATACCTGGCCCGCCTGCTCCGGAATCGCGGTGACGGCAGCCTACCGACGGTCGAGCCGTTCGAAGTCTTCGAGATCGCCTGGGTCCTGTCCAACCTGGCGCGGGCGGGCGAGAGGCCGAAAGAGGCGCAGGCGCTGGTCCGCTACCTGGCCCAGGCGTTGACGGACGACGGGGTCGGGGTGGCCAGCGAGGGGCTGCGGCCTGACGCGGACGACACCGCCCTGACGCTCATGGTTCTGTACGAATTCGGCTACCCGATCTCGGCGGGCCCGCTGCGGCCCTTCGAGGGGGTCAGCTTCTTCTTCACCTTCCCGCTCGAGCGCGACGCGTCGGTGACGGCAAACGCCCACGTCCTCGACGTGCTGCGGACCGTCGCCGCCTTCCCCCGCCAGCAGCTGATTCAGCAGAAGGTCATCAAGTACCTGCGTGACGCGCGCGTAGACGGCGACCACTGGGTCGACAAGTGGCATGGTTCCCCCTTCTATGCCACCGCCCACGCCGTCTTCGCGCTCCTCGCGCCGGCACCGGAGCTCTGCGAGCCGGCATTTCGCTGGTTCCTCGACTGCCAGCGCCCGGACGGCTCCTGGGGATGGTTCGACCGGGGGACCGCCGAAGAAACCGCCTACGCCGTCCAGGCGCTGAGCCTGGCGCCGGAGCCGTTCGGGTCCGCCCGCGCGGCGGCGCTGGAACGGGCCGCCGAATACCTGAATGAAACGGCCAACGAGCCCGTCACACCCATGTGGATCGGCAAGACGCTCTACGGGCCAGTCCAGGTGGTTCGCTCCGCCGTGCTTTCCGCCCAGATTCTGCTGACAAGGAGTGGCCATGTTAGACCGGCGAATTAGCAAGCTCAAGGAGACCCTGCTCCGCCAGGCCGACGAGGGCCCGGTCATCCGGCACCTCGTCGACGCGAATCCGCGCGGCGACGACATGCTCGGCGAGGTCTGTCGCGCCGCCGTGCTGCTCCACACCAGCGCCAGCTTCGAGCAGGCGCTGACCCTAGCGCGAACGATGGCGTACATCGTCTACATCGACGACTACCTCGAGGAAGATCATGCCGAGCTCGACCTGGCCGACTATCGCAGGGTCTGCCAGACCTTCCTGCTCTGGCACAACCGTGACCTCAGCCAGATGCCGCTGCTGCACGCGACCGTCGCGCGCAAGATCGAGGACCAGTTCCGCGAGGACGAGGTGCCGGAGGAATGGACGGCGATGCGCCGCCTGGTCTGGGAGAAGTCGATCTGGACCATGCTCCAGGAAAACCACTGGCTCAAACACAAAGAGCGCGTCACCCTCGATGCCTACCTGGCCAACGGCATGTACAGCAGCTCCTTCCCGATCGTCCAGGTGTCGATCCTGGCCTTCTCGTACCAGGACGTTTCGCAGGAGCTCAAGAACCGGATCTTCGGCCATATCTGCCAGGCCTCGCGCGTCGTCCGGCTCGCCAATGATCTGCGCACCCATGAGCGCGAGGCGGCACAGGGTCGCTTCAACGCCGTCGACCTGATCCTGGGGGCCGGCGAGAAGACCCACCAGAGCGCGCACGAAGCGGTGCGCCATCTGATGGACGACGAGTTTGACCAGCTGAAGAAGGCGATCGCGCGCGAACGCCGCACCGGCATCACGCAGGACTTCCTGACCCACCTGATCGATAGCACCCAGGTGCTGCTCGATTTCTACGAAGTTCCTCGCGGCAAGGCGCGGCCAGACCGCCTGCTGAAGGCCGGCTAAGTTTTCGATGAGCAGCTCCATCAACCTCAAGCTCGGTGCGCGGCAGCCCGTCGAGCCGGGCGGCTTCGATCGGTCCGCGATCGAGATGGAGCGGCGCATCATCTGGATTCGCTGGCTCGCGATCCTGGTTTCGCTCGCTGCCCTGCCCTTCCTCGCCTCGAGCCTCGCCCGCCAGTCGATCGTCATCCTCCTGCTGCTGATCGGGCTGGGCGCCATTTACAACCTGGCGCTGCAGGTGCTGATCCTGCCCCGCCGTCCGGGCTGGCTGACCAGCGGCTACATCTCGGCGATCGGCGACGTGCTCCTGGTCACCGGCGGCGTCGCCGTGACCGGCGGCCTCGCCTCGCCCTTCTTCCTCGCCTACTTCGTGGTGACGGTGACCACCGCGGTTCGATTCGGCGGCTACGCCGCCATCACCGCCGTGCTCACCATCGCCCTCAGCTACACAGCAGTCGTCTACTACAACAGCGCGGTCGATGGGACCGCACTCAAGCTGAGCGACCTGACCAACCTGGCGATGCGCACCGGCTTCGTTGCCATCACCGGCATCTTCGTCGGCTTCGTCGGGGACCGCGCTCGCCGCGCCGAGCGAGCTCTGCAGGAAGAGCTGGAGCGGGCGCACGCGTCACTTTCGGAAGTGACGGTCGAGCTTAACCGTGATCTCGAGTTCGAGCAGACCTGCCAGCTGACCGCCGAGAAGGGCCGGCTGCTGCTCAACGCGGACGCCTTCCTGCTGCAAGTCCAGATGCCGCCGCTGATCGGCCAGGACGAAAGCGCGCCGGCTGCCTCGAGCCTTTATGTCGACTGGAATCCCGAGCTGAAAGCCCATCACACCGGAACCGACATGACCGGCGCCCGGCTCTCGCTCAATCCGGCGACGAGTGAGCAGGTGATCCCCATCACCGACGCGAACGTGTTGCTTCCCAACAACCACAAGCCGCTCGCCCCCGGGCTCTGGTTCCGTGTCCCCGTCTTCCACGGCGCGCGGGCGATCGCGGACATGGTCATCGGATTCAACGGACGGGTGCAGCCGCTACGGCAGACCGAGCAGGAATTGATGCTCACCTACGCCGAGCGCGCCGGCATCGCGATGCGCAACGCCCACGCCCTCGACCAGGCGCAGAAGCTGTCCGTCACCGACTCGGTGACCGGATTGCCCAACCACCGCTACTTCCACACCCGCTTCGACGAGGAACTGGAGAAGGTCAAGGACACCGGGGGGTCGATCACGGTGATGATGATCGACCTCGACCGCTTCAAGGTTTACAACGACAGCTTCGGCCACGCCGCCGGTGACGTCGCGCTCAAGGCCGCGGCACGCACGATTTCCTCAACCATGCGGCGCGAGGACACCGTCACGCGCTACGGTGGCGAGGAGTTCGTCGCCATTCTCCCCGGCGTCGACATTCAGACCGCGCCGATCCGCGCCCAGGAGATCTGCGACACGCTCGCCAAGGTCTTCATGTACAACCCGAAGACGATCTTCGCGCCGCTCACGGCGTCCGTCGGCTGGGCGACCTACCCCGTCGACGCCAAGAACCGCGACGAGCTGTTGAACCGCGCCGACCTGGCGATGTACATGGCGAAGAAGCGCGGCCGCAACTGCATCTGCGGCGCCTGCGAGCTGGAGAGTGTGGCGGCCCTCGACTCGGTGCTCAGCGAGGTGGTGGCGCAACTGGCGAGCGCCGATACCGTCGGCCCGGGGATGGTCGCGACCCTGGAAAAGCGACTCGGCCAGATCGCGAACTCGAGCCACCTGGAAGAGCTCGCTGAGGGCATGCTCTCGCCCAACAGCGAGGCGACCCTCGAGGCCCTGAACGCGCTGGCGGCATCGATCGACGCCAAGGACCCCTATACCAGCGGCCACTCGCAGTCGGTCGCCAAGCTCGCCGAGGACCTGGGCGACATGCTGCAGCTTTCCGCCGCCCACAAGAACCAGCTGCGCCTCGCCGCCATCCTGCACGACGTGGGCAAGATCGGCGTCGTCGACAAGGTGCTGCTGAAGGAAGGCAAGCTCGACGAAGACGAGAAGCTGATCATGCGCATGCACCCGATCCTGGGGGCGCGCATCCTGCAGCCGATCAAGGCCTTCCGCCAGATCCTCAACGTCGTCCTCCACCATCACGAGTGGTACGACGGCAGCGGCTATCCGGATGGGCTGGCGGGCCAGAACATCCCGCTGCATGCCCGCATCGTGTCGGTCTGCGACGCCTATCACGCCATGACGTCGACCCGACCCTACCGGCAGCGCCGCACGCCCGAGTTCGCGCTCGCCCAGCTCGAAGCCGGCAAGGGCAGCCAGTTCGATCCGATCATCGTCGACTACTTCATCCAGATGATGCGCAAGCGCCAGGCGGAAAACCCGGACGCGCTCGAGGAACACGATGATCACGCCGACGATCAGGATCGCGAACGAGGTCGCCCCGTGGAGCAGCCCGAGGCCGAGGCCGCGGCAAGCTGATGGCTGTAATTTCCCTCCCCCCGCCTGCGGGGGGAGGGTCAGGGAGAGGGGTTGATTAGGTGGCTCTCGACGCGAACGGCCATCCCCTCTCGCGGATCTCGCAACGCAAACTCGAGCACCTGAAGCTGTCGCTCGAGGCGTCCGTGCAATCGACCCGCACTGCCGGCTTCGATCGCTACGCCTTCTGCCACCAGGCGCTTCCCGAGCTGGATCTCGATGCGGTCGATACCTCGACCACGTTTCTTGGCAAGCCACTCAAGCTGCCCTTTCTGATCTCCAGCATGACGGGCGGCGCCCACGCGGCCGGCGACATCAACCGCCGCCTGGCCTTGGTCGCGCAGTCAGTCGGTGTCGCCTTCGGCGTCGGCTCGCAGCGGGCGGGCCTGACTCACAAAGATCTGCGCGGCACCTATCAGGTGCGCAGCGTCGCGCCCGATGTCCTCCTCTTCGCCAACCTCGGCGCCGTCCAGCTCAACTATGGACTGCGCAAGGAACACTGCCTGGAAGCAATCGAGATGATCGGTGCCGACGCCCTGATCTTCCATCTCAATCCCCTGCAGGAGGCGCTCCAACCCGAGGGCGACCACAATTTCAAAGGGCTGCTGGAAAAGATCAGCGAGCTCTGCAGCACCTTGCCGGTCCCGGTGATCGTCAAAGAAGTCGGCTGCGGGATTTCCGAGCAGGCGGCCGCCCAGCTCGCCGCCGCCGGCGTTGCCGCCATCGACGTCGCCGGGATGGGCGGCACCAGCTTTGCCCGCGTCGAGGCCTTGCGGCGCGAGCGACCCGAGGAGGTCGAGCTGGCGCTTGCCTTCTCCGAATGGGGCATCCCAACAGCCGACGCCTTGATCGCGGCGCACCGGGCCGCTCCGACCGTGCCCTTGATTGCCAGCGGCGGTCTGAAGCACGGCCTCGATGCCGCCAAGGCGATCGCGCTTGGTGCCGATCTGACGGGCTTCGCCCACGCCGTGCTTGCCGCCGCTTCCGAAGGCGAGGAACCAGTCCGGCGGTTGCTCGACGGCTTCGCCTGGCAGCTGCGCGTCGCGATGTTCTGCGCCGGCGCGGCAAACATTCCCGCGCTCAAGCGCAGCCCGGTGACTGAGACTCGATAGATGGTGATGGCCAGGGGGCGGACTTTTGCCTCGCGCACCGACCGGCTCGATGCCATGAATGCCGCGCTCGACAAGGAGCTCGGGCGCCTGGCGCAGCGAGTTGGATCGAGCCAGAGCGCGCTGCTGACGGAGATGGTCCAGCATCACCTCGGCTTGCGGAAGAGCGGCGCCCAGCGCGGCAAACGGCTGCGCGCCAACATTGCCCTGCTCAGCTGCGAGGCGTTTGGTCGGCGCTATGCGGACGCCATCTGGGCGGCGGTCGCGATCGAGCTGATCCACAATTTCTCGCTCGTCTTCGACGATGTCCAGGACCACGACGAGCTGCGTCGGGGGCGCGCCAGCGTCTGGAAGCTGTGGGGCGTCAACCAGGCGATCAACGCGGGGGCCGCGCTCGAGGCGTTGGTGACCCGGGCCGTCGTCGATCTCCTGCCACCCCGGCACGTCGACCGCCTCCGTCCCGCGCTGTCCCTGCTGTCGGAGAGCATGCTGGCGATCTGCCGCGGCCAGGTCCTCGACCTGCAGTTCGAGCAGCGCGTCGACGTCAGCGTCGAGGAATACCTGGAAATGGTCGGACTCAAGACCGCGGCGCTTTTCGAAGCCGCCGCCCGGTTGGGCGGCCTTGCGGCCGGCGCGGGCGAGGCATCCCTCGAGAAAGCGGGAAAGTTCGGCCAGCACCTGGGGATTGCATTTCAGGTGATCGACGACATCAACGGCATCTGGGCCGCCACGGCGCAGACCGGCAAGCCGATGGGCAGCGATCTCAAGAATGGGAAGAAGACGCTGCCGACGCTGGTCGCCTTGAAGCATGGCGCGGCGGGCAATCGACGCGTGCTGCGTTCGCTGCTCACGCGCGCGAAGTTCAGTGCGTCCGAGCTCGAGACGGCGCGGGCGATCATCGGCCAGTCCAACGCCGAAGCGGTTTGCCGCCGGCAGGCGGCCGAGCACCTGGCCGAGGCGCGGCTTCAGCTCTTCGGTATGACTGAGCGTCCAAACTGGGCCGTTCGTGCACTGGCGGATATGGTCACGACGCTGGAGAGCTCGCTCGCCTAGCAGCGCTGCTGGCACAATGGATGCAGGAGGTTGGGGTCCACGGCGAACATGCCACGCACCCCGAGGGTCGTGACGACATATCTGATTTGGGCATTGCTCGCGCTCCTCGCGTTGGGCCAGCCGGGGACGAGAGGCCCCGTGATGGCACCTTCCGAGGTGATCGGCGTGCATGCCTCGGCCGATATTCAGGGCCTGCAGGGCAAGACCTACGTCGCGCTGGGCGATTCGATCAGTGCCGGCCGATACGCGACGGCGCAGGACGACACCTTTCCCTTCGTTGTCGCGGACAAACTCGGGATGAACCTGGACCTGATCGCCCACAGCGGGACGAAGGCGGCCTGGGGCGTCGAGCAGATCGCCGCGGTCAACGGCGCCCATCCGGCGCTGGTCACGATCGAGCTCGGCACCAATGACGTTGGCTTCAACACTGCCACTGACGCCTTCGCCCAGCAGTACGACACCATCGTCGGCGATGTGGCGGCCCCCGGCACGCGGGTTATCTGCATCGGAAGCTGGCTTCCCTCGCAGGTCTTTGACGAGATGATCGCCTCGGCCTGCGATCGTCATGGTGGGACCTATGTCAGCCTTGCCGGCTTCTATAACGTCAACGCATTTCACGCCAGCGACGGCGGTTCAAGCTACCTGGGCCGCGCCGACTGGTTTCATCCCGGCGACCAGGGGCACGCGGCGATCGCCGCCGCGGTGCTGTCGGCACTGGGCGCCGGTCCTGGGCCACCACTGGTTCAAGCGCCGACGTCATCGCCGGCCACCGACGTCATCCGCACCCACCCTCGCTAGGCGGATCTCCCTCCCCCTTGTGGGGAGCGTCGGGGAGGGGCTTCTACCGTTCCTCCAGCACGTCGCCGATCTTGAGCGCGAGATGCAGGGCCAGCCGCACGTCGGCGTCGCGCAGGTCCACCTGCAACAGCTCCTCGATGCGACCGAGCCGGTAGAGCACGGTGTTTCGATGCAGGTGCAACCGATCCGCGGCGTCGGTCGGACTGCCGTTGGTCGCGAGGTAGGCGGCCAGGGTTTGCATCAGGACACCGCCACGATCCCGGGCTCGCAACGGTCCGAGGACGTCTTCGCGATAGCCGGCCAGCTCCGGAAGCGGCTGCAGCGCATAGAGCAACCGGTAGAGACCCAGGTCACCAAACGACGTCGAGCTCTCCGCCCCAAATAGCCTGCGCCCCATGCTGAGCGCCTGCTCCGCTTCACGCGCCGCGACGGCCACCTGGTTGGCGCCCGAGCGCGGCGATCCGTAGCCGACCGCGACCGGCGTCGTCAGCGAGGTGCGAGCGCTGCGATGCAGTTGTTCCACGATCCCACGCGGCTCCAGTCGTGCCCGGGAGCCAAGGGAGATGAGCGCGATCACGATCTCCTCGCGCTCGCGCACCAGCGCCGGGATGCGCATCGTCGCCAGCTGTCGTTCGACGGCGGTTCGCAGTTTTCCGGCATCCTCGGCATGTCTCCCTTGCGCGGCCAGCAGCAGGTAAGGCGCGTCGAGGTCGAACCCTTTGCGCTTGGCGCGCTGCCGCGCCGATTCGGCGCTTTCTGGCCGACCCGCGGTCAGGACGTCGAGCAATTCGTCTTCGACCTCATCGCGGGCGTCCCGCGCCGCGCGCGCGCGAACCAGTTCGATGGCACAGGCATGCGCCGCCCGGCCAACCGCGAGCCGGTGCAGCTCGCCCAGCTCGCCCTCCGAACCCAGCAACGAGAGGTAACCCGCGATGCTTCCCTGAACCAGGATGGGCGCGATCAGTCGTGATCCACCGCTTGCCAAACGTCGCAGCGCGACGGGCGGGTCGAAGGCGCTGAGCGGGACCTCGCGCAGCCAGTCTTCGAGCGCCGGTCGCTCCGCGCTGATCGCGGTGGCGATGGCCTCGGGCAGGCTGCCCTCCTGTCCCACGTGCTCCAGCGCGCCATCGCGCTCGAGGACCACGGGCACCCCGGTGAGCTCGTGGAGACGGTTGAGCAAGGCCGGAAGGCCCCGTCCGGCCAGCGCCAGCTCGCTCAATTGCCGGTGGAGGTCCTGGGCGCGCTCATGAAGCTCCGCCCGGCGATCGACGATGTAGCGCAGAACCTGCTGCTCGATCTGGTCGAGCTGCACGCCGGCCGGAACGCTGAACAGCGGCAGGCCATGGCCCTCCGCAACACGCCGGGCCTCGACGTTGACCCGGCCACTGACGGCGGCGCCCGCCACGTTCTGTCCGGCCAGGGACTCGAGCAGCCGGGCAATGGTGAGCCGGCGATCGACGACCGCCAGCACCTGCGGGTCGATCAGCAGCAGCTCGCCCCCACGCAGCGGCGTGAAGGCGGGGGCGCGCGCTCGCAGGGCCGCGCACCAGACCACCTCGCGGCGCAGGCCATCTTTCCCGGCGACTAGTTGCGTCTCCGCCGGTAGGGCGCCGCGCCACACGTCGTCGACGGTCACGTGGGGGTACGGCGGCGTGGCGGCCTGCTTCGACGGCATGGTTTGTACTGTGCGCCCTAAGGCGGCGCGATGCGGGCGATTATGCCACAGGCGCCGCCTTCGATTTAGGCGCGCACTACAAATACGGCCGGATCAGGATTTCCGCGCGCTCGAACGCCTTGGTGCGGCTTTCTTCCCTGGAGTTCTCCGTTTTGCCGGCGCGCCATCGGCTGCGGACCCGTTGCCATTGCTGGCCCGTGCGGGCGCCTTCCAGAGGGCCTCGAGATCGTAGTAGGACCGCTCGCCCGGCAGGAATACGTGGACGATCACGCTGGCGTAATCGAGGACGACCCACGATCCATCGTCGTAGCCTGAGGTGCGCAGCGGCCGCACGCCGGCGGCTCTCGCCTTCTCCACGATCGAATCCGTGATCGCCCGCACCTGCCGATCGGTGTCCCCCTCGCAAATCACGAAGTAGTCCGCGATCGAGGACTTCTGCCGGATGTCCAGACGAACGATCTCCCGCGCCTTCTTGTCTGCAGCCGCATCCGCGATGAGCCGGCTCAGCTGAAGGGGGGTCACCACTCCGATTATCCCAGTTGGCGCCGGGTGGTCGCCGCATACAGATGGTGGGTCCGGATGTAATCCGAGACGGCCGGCGGCACGAGGTCGTCGATCGGCTGGCCCGCGGCCAGACGCGCCCGAATTGCGTGGGCGGCGATGTCGGGCGTCTGCAAGTGCACGATACGGGTCCGCTTCCGGTCGAATCCGAGCCTGTCGATGGCGCCGTCATCGAGCCGGCTTCCCGGCCGGTTGAAGATCACGAACCAGGCCTCGGCGAGGAGCTCGCGCGCTCGGTGCCAGTGCTGAACCTGTTCGGCCGCATCCGCCCCTAGCAGCAGCTCGAAACGCTGGCCGGGAAAGCGCTCGCCCAACTCCTGCACGGTATCGATCGTGAACGAGGTGCCGCCCCGTTCGACCTCGAGCCGCGACGCAACCAGGCGCGCTTGTCCGTCGACAGCGAGCTCAACCATTCGAGCCCGGTCATCGGGCGAGGCGTGCGGCTCGTGCCGGTGCGGCGGATGCGCGTTGGGCATCAGCCAGACCTGCTCGAGATCGGCGACCTGCAGCAGCTCTCGGGCCGCCTCGAGGTGGCCGTTGTGGATTGGATCGAAGGTTCCGCCGAGGATGCCAATGCTTCTCGCTCCCTCTCCCCACTCGTGGGGAGAGGGCCGGGGTGAGGGGCCGCTACCGCCGCGGATCGTAGAGGAACTCCACTCCCGCGATCCGCACCATCTCTCCGCCGCGCGCCCCGTGCCGCTCGAGCGCCTCGTTCAATCCCCAGCGGTCGAGGCGGCGCTGAAAGTGGGCCAGCCCCTCGGGATTGGTGAGGTCCGTCATCGCGACCAGTTTGGCCAGCTGCTCGCTGACGACGTTGAAGCCGCCATCAACCCGCTCGATGCGAAACGGTTCAGCCGAGCTCGGTCCTCGATAGACCTTGAGCGCCGGCAGCGGCTGCGGAGCGGCTTTCGCGTGGCCGCGCTCCAGCATTCGGCATGCCGCCCAGAGGAGATCATCGACGCCCTCGCGCGTTACCGCCGAGATCGGGAAGGACCGCCGGCGGAGTTTCACCAGCCGCTGGCGGAAGGCGACCACTTCGGCCGGGTCAGTGACCGCATCCATCTTGTTGAGCGCTACCAGGTGCGGGCGCCGGGCGAGCGCCGCGGAGTACTGCTTGAGCTCGTGGCGCACCCGCTCGTAGTCCTGCCAGAGGCGCTGGCGGTCTCCGGCTGAAGCGTCGATCACATGGATCAACAGCCGCGTCCGCTCGACATGGCGAAGAAACTCGAGCCCCAACCCCGCCCCGCTGGACGCGCCTTCGATCAATCCGGGTAGGTCGGCCATCACGAAGCTGGCATCGTCCCCCAGCGTTACGACGCCAAGAACAGGCTCCAGCGTCGTGAAGGGATAGTCCGCGATCTTCGGCTTGGCCGCGCTCGCGACCGAAAGCAGCGTCGACTTTCCGGCATTCGGCAGGCCGACCAGGCCGGCGTCCGCGATCAGCTTCAGCTCGAGCCAGAGCCAGCGAGATTCGCCCGGCTCGCCCAATTCGGCGAAGCGCGGCGTCTGCCGGGTCGAGGTCTTGAAGCTGGCGTTGCCACGACCGCCGCGGCCTGACTTGGCCACCACCAGGCGCTGGTTGGGTTCCACCAGATCGGCGAGGGTCTTGCCGTCCTCGTCTTTGACGACCGTGCCCGGAGGCACCGTGAGGATCATGGCCTGACCGTCTTTGCCATGCCGGCGGCTGCCACCGCCCCGTCCGCCACGCGACGCGGCGAAATGATGCTGGTAGCGGTAGTCCTGCAACGAATTGAGCTGGGGCGAGACCTCGAGCACGACGTCCCCACCGCGCCCACCGTTGCCACCGTCGGGACCGCCACGCGGGACGTACTTCTCCCGACGGAAACTCAGCGCGCCGGGACCGCCGTCGCCGGCCTTGACGAAGATCTTGACCCGGTCCGTGAACATGAGAACTAGGCTATCTCGGCCAGCGAGCCGCGACGCGAGCTCCTCGCCGCCACGAACGCCTCAAACGCTCGCATCGCACGTTCCGCGCGGCTCGCATCGGCCGGCGGGCCGGCGGCTATCGGCAACGTCGGCTCGGCTGCGAAGCCGCGTCGCCTCCCCCTGGCCCAGAGCCTAGCTGACTTCTGCCAGGACCGAGACCTTCTTGCGCCCGTGCCCGGTGCGCTCGAAGCGGACAACGCCGTCCACCAGCGCGAAGAGGGTGTGATCGCGACCCATCCCGACATTGGTGCCAGGAAAGATCGCGGTGCCTCGCTGGCGCAGCAGGATGGTGCCGGCGTTGACTGCCTGGCCCGCTCCCGTCTTCATGCCCAGCCGCTGCCCGACGCTATCGCGTCCATTCCGTGAGCTGCCCGCGCCTTTCTTATGTGCCATGCGTCCTTATGCCTCCGTGGTTGGTTCGGTTTCTGGCTGCGCCCGCTTGCGGCTGCGCGACGCGCGGCCCGATGCGGCTTGGGCGGGACCCGCATCCTCGGCCGTCGTGGCCTTGGAAGCGGCGCGACCTTCCTGCTGTCCCGGGCCGCGAATGGCGCCGATCCGCAGCTCCGATAGCTGCTGCCGGTGCCCGATCTTCCGCCGCTTGCGCTTTCTCGCCTCGAACTTGAAAACGATGATCTTGTCGCCCGCCCGATGGGAGACCACGGTCGCGTCGACCGCCGCGCCCTGGATGAATGGCGTCCCGACCAACGGCTGCTGATCGCCTCCCAGCATCAGCACCGAGTCCAGCCGAACCGTCTGGCCGACATCGGCCGACACCTTGTCGACCAGGATCCGGTCACCCTCGGTGACGCGAAATTGCTTTCCGCTCGTCGCAACAATGGCAAACATGGCAAAAGCGCCCGCGGGCGCGACTCGATAGTCTATCACGGGATCTGCTCGGGTCCCTGGTCGACATGGTTTTCGTAGAACTTCGTGATCGCGTTCTGGTCGTAGTTGTCGAGCCACTCGATGTAATCCCAGGCCACCAGCGCGATCCGCTTCTGCATGTTGCGGCTATAGGGCGTCAGGATCATCTTGTATTCGCCGAACCGCGGCTCCTGCGGAACCAGGTTCTGGACGTAGTTCTGCAGCTGGTCCTTGAGCGTCGAGCAATCGGTGCCGGTGGGGCAGTTGTAGAGGATCGCGATCCCGCCGTGCTCCAGGTTGTGGATGTATTGCCCTTCCTGCAAGGTCTGGTTTACGGTTTGCCAGGGGACCGGTGCCACGCCCTGTACCGAAAAGTGGGGGCCGGACGCCGGTGGATAGGACTGGTAGGTCCATTGGGTCGACGGGTCGATGTGGTTGCGACCCTCGTCCGCCACCTTGGTGCCGACCGTGCCACTCACCGCCTGGAACTTCAGATGGTTCTGCGCCGCCTGCTGCGACGCGTTGTTGAGATAGAGCGCGACCACCAGGATGCCGAGCGCGGCGGCGCCGAGCACCCCGCCGATGATGAAGAGATTGCGCCGATCGCGGGCTCGCTGTCGGGCGGCGGCTTGCTCTCGCTGCTGCTGGCGCAGCGCCTTTAGCTCGCGTTGGGTCCGGGACATGCGATCCTCAATTCTCTCAGGACACGCTAAGAACGTTCTTAGTTGGCGGTCACCACCACCGGCGACTGATCGGAGGCGCCGGTGATCTGGGCGTTGGAGCTGTTGCCGGAAACCACGTTCGGATGCGGCCCCAGGGCGACCGCGCCGATCTTGGCGGTAAACGTCAGCACCAGGGTCGCGCCGTTGAAGCCGCCAGGCGGCACCACGAACGGTCCCCACTGCGGTGTCGCTGATCCGGATGGCGGCCGCAGCCGCGAACCGGCGCCGTTGCCGTTGATGACGATGCTGTTGGTCGCCTGGTACGCGAAGCCCTGCGGCAGCGTGTCGGTGACGGTGACCGCCTGAGCCGCGTCGTTGCTGTCGTTTTCCACCGTGATCACGTAGGTGACGGTGCCGTTTTGCGCGGCGAAGGGGGAGGTCGGCGCCACCGTCATCGTGATCGGGACCGTCTTCCCCTTCCCGACGGCGACCGGGGCGCTGTTGCCCAGCGTTTGCGGGACGATGTCCCTGGCGGCGGTCAGCCCGACGGTCAGGTTGTAAAGACCTGGCGCGACCCCGGGCAGGACTCGCGCCTGGAAGGTGATGCGCAGCAAACCGGGGCCGGTCGATGTCGCGGGAGGAATGTCCCAGGCCGACCAGAGCGGCAGCAGGCTGTTGCCCGGCGGGTCGATCGCTGTGACACGCACGCTATTGCCCTCGATCGCCGTGGTCGCGGTGTAGAGAAAGCCGGGCGCGAGGCTGGCGGACAGCACCACCCCATGCGCCACCGCGGATCCGACATTGCTGACCGACATCACGTAGGCCACCGAATCACCGGCGTTGACTTGCGGGGAGGAGGCCGCCGCCGCCAGCGTCAGCGAAGGACGGGGTTCGACGACGAGGCCGACCCCCCTCCCCGCGTCGACCTCGCTGAGGTCCGAGGTCGTCAGCTTCACCTGGTTCACGTAATCGCCCGGCTTGACCGTCGCCTGCACCTGGAAGCTGAGGATAAGCGCGCTGATCGTGTTGCCGTTGCCGGCGGGGATGGTCCAGGTCCCCCAGCGCGGGTTGCCGTGCAATCCCGGGTCGGAGGTTGCCGTCCGGATCGCGTTTCCGCCCATCGTCGTCAGCTCGTAGTAGCTGAAGCCGGCCGGCAGCACATCCTCGACGGTGAGCCCGCGTGCGGGGCCGGCGCCAGTGTTGCGGATCGAGATCGTGATTCCCAGCATGGTGCCGGGCGAGAGGTGGCCTTTCTGATCGCTGCCGGCGGGCACGTCGGTGCTCTGCGAGACGACGAGCTTGGTGGTCGCGGTTGCTCCGCAGGCCGATAAGGCCAGCGGGCTCAGCAGGAGAAGGCTAGCGGCGAGGCGTGCCGCGCGTCGGAGGACGCGACCGGCGCCGGGGTGGTGCGATGACGTCGTGCTGCAACTCATCCGGACTTGTCAGTGTGATCGCGACCCCGCTTTCCCACAGCAGCCGGCGCAGCAGGTGCAGTGGCATCCCGACCACGTTGTCGTAGGGGCCCCGAATCGACGCGATCAGGCGGCGGCCCTTGCCCTGTATAGCGTAGGCACCGGCCTTATCCTGCGCTTCACCGGTTCGCATGTACGCGGCGATCGCCGCCGCCGAGAGTTCACGCATAGTGACATGCGTTCGCGAAACGCCCTCGGCGTAGTGGCCACTGCGCAATACGCATACGGCCGTATAGACCTGGTGCGTGCGACCGCTCAGCGCTCGAAGGAAGCCGGCCGCCTCGCGTCGATCGCGTGGCTTGCCGAAGATCCGGCCCCGCAGCACGACCTCCGTGTCGGCCGCGATGACGACCGCCATCGGGTCTCCCGCTGCCACGGCCTCCGCTTTGGCGCGGGCCGCCCATTGGATGTAGCGCAGCGCCCCCAACCGTCGGGGCGGGCGTTCGTCGATCCCCGAAGGCACCACGGCGAAGCGCAGTCCCGCAGCCCGCAGGATCTCGATCCGTCGGGGCGACGCCGACGCCAGGACGATCTTCACATGCGCAGCATCCGCAGGACGGCCGCGGGTGCCACTCCGCAGGCGAGCGACATGATCGGCCCCACCCACTGCCAGCGCGAGCGTGGGCGTTCCACGCCGGCTTCGCTGCCGACCCGGTCGATCAGCGGCGACAGCTGCAGCGCCGCAAGCATCAGGGCCGCCAGCAAGCCGAGCGCAAGCGATGCTTGGAGCGCGGCGATCACCGCCAGCGTTGCGCCGGCGAAGCTGATCGCGGGCGGCCAGTTCGAATGAGCGAGTAACACCAGGCGGTTTGCGAACCTGGAGCCTTCGCCGATCGGATAGTCACGTTGGACGAGAGCCAGGTCGATCAGCAACAGGGCTCCGCCGAGGCCTCCCAGTCCGAGGGCGTCCCTCGCGCTGATGGCCAGCAACAGCAGGCCCATCATCAGCGCATCACGGGTGGAGGCGCGGCGCGGCTGCCGCTGCACGCGGATCAGCACCGTCCGCGCGACCAGTACGAGTGCTCCGACGGCCGCGATCCACTGGATGCGAGTCAGGTTTCCGCTCGACAGCGAGCTCATCGAGAGTAATACCAGGAAGCCGATGGTTGGCAAGACCACGGCACGGAGCAGGCCGCCCCGAGCGGCGTAGAGGGCAAGCACCAGCCCGGTGCCGAGCGCAACCGCTTGAAAGCGCGCGCTGAAACTGGCCGGCGCGAGCCCCTGCAGGATCGGAACCGCCGCAAATGCGGCGAGCGCAGCCCAGGCCGGGCGCTCGCCATCCCGGTCCATCGCGGTCGCCAGGGCGATCAGCCCTGCCACGGCAGCCCAACGGAATGCCGGCGCCGTCACCAGGAGGGCAAGCATGGCCAGAATCCCCGCCCACTCCGTGGTCAGCGGGGAAGCGAGCGCGGCCGCCACCAGCGCGATGGCGCCGCCGAGCAGAACCGGTCCAGCAAAGTTGACGCCGAGGTCGCCGACGGACTGTCGCGGGATGGTGATGGCAATCAACGCGAGCAGCGCCAGGGCAGCGCCGGCACCCAGCATCAGCGAGCTCATCAGTGTCCGCCAGCGTGGCCGGATCCAACGCCGCTCCGCGACCACTGGAACCAGGGCGATTGCACCCGCCGCCAGGGCCGTCAGCGGGCCGCCGGGCTGGGCGACCAGGATCAGGGCTGCGGTTGCCGCGATCATCAAGACCTGTCCCTGGGCACGCTCCCGGGCATCGATTGGACTCAGGACCCAGGCACTGCCCACGGCGCCAAGGAACCACGGCACCGCGGTGAGCAGCAACGGACTCTCGCCCGCCGGCAGCTGGGCGGCGAGGAAGAGGGCGACGACCAACATCCCGGCGAGCGTCAACGTCCGCCGGCTGAGCACCTCGAAGGTGGATGCGACCCGCGCCCGGGGTCGAGGCAGCAAGAGGCTGGCGAGCAGGCAGCCCGCGCCCCACCAGGCGGCATTCGGATCGAGGAGCAGCGCAAGGGCCCAGACCACGGCCAGGCCCATCAGCAGTGTGCCGGCCTGGCGCCGAACACCGGAGCTGCCATAAGCGCCAATCAGGCCGATGACAAAAGCCAACGCCGGTAGATAGACGATCACAGCCGGATCAGGGCAACCAGGAGGACGAAGCCAAAGGCTGCCCAGAGGACACGGATCGGCGCCTGCCCCCGCATCGCCCGTTGCATCACCGGCCACCGATCCCACAACGGTCGCGAGGTCATCATCCGAAGGCGGAAGAAGGCCGGACGGCGAAGTCGCAGGCCAGGCACGGTCGCGACCGCTCGGCTCGCCATCGCCAGGGCAGCGAGCACGGCGAGGGAAACCAGCAGCGCCGGCCATGGCCCCAGCGCGGTCGAGAGCCCGAAGGGGCTCGTCGCAATCGTCCCGGCAGGCACCAGCCGCGCCGTACTCGCCGCCGGAATCACGAGTCGATCGACGATGGGGCCAGGCACGGCGGCGACCAGCAGCAGTGCCGCCGCCCAGATCGCGGACGGCGAGCGCGACCACTCACGGGGAAGTCGCAAGCCAGGCAGGGCGGCGGCAGCGGCGACGGCGACCGCGAGCGCAAGGGGAACGGCGCCCAACAGCAGCCCCCGGCCGTTCAGCGTGAGCACCAGCAGCCAGATTGCACTGAAGGCAACGCTCGCCGGTAACAAGGAAAGCTGCCAGCGGGTCAGCGTTTCGGCGACCGAGCCCGGCGGAATGCGGACGCTGACCAATCCCGCCAGCGGAATCAGCAGCAGCCACATCCAGGTGCAGGCCACCGTGGCCAGGGGCTCCCCGGCAGAAGACAGGGCGAGAGCGAGCGCGGCTTGAGCCGCCAGCAACAAACTGGTGAGCCGCGGGCCGGAGCGCGTCCACAAGGCGCCAAGCGCCAGCGCGATCGCGCCCAGCGCCCCGCCGAGGAAGAGCGTCACCGCCGTCGGCCGGTCGGGCAGCCGGCCTGCCATCAGGGCAAGCAGACGAAGCATCAGATATCCCGCAGGCGCCAGCCAGGCGATGGCGGGCGCAAAGAGCGCGGCCGCGATTGGCGCGCGCGCGGCGCTGGCGAGCGCCACCAGCCTGGCGAGAACCGGCAGCAGCATCAACCAGAAGCTGGCAACGCCGAACGTATCCGAGGGAACGCCGGAGTAGGAGCTCGTCCCTACCGATTGGATTGCGCTGGCCGCCGCGAGCAGCAAGCCGATATCGCTGATCTGGAGCAGGAGCCGCAGGCGCAGCCGGCGCGGCGCGGTTTCCTGCAGCGCCCCACTCCAGGTAAGGGTCACGACCTGCAGGAGCGCATAGAGCAGCAGCAGGTTGCCGGCGAGCAGCAGCGCGCACACCGCCGCACTGGTCAGCAGCCATCCGGTCCAGGGGTCGCGACGATCCTCGCGATCGTATTGGCGCATCAGCATCAGGAGCGCCGCGGTCAGCAGCGTGACGGCAACGAAGGCGAGCGAAAGCCCATCGAGCCGAATCAGCAGATCGGCATAGGGAAAGGTCGTTAGATACGGGACATCGACGTGCTCGCCCGGTGCCAGCCGGAGGAGCTCGATGAAGGCGATGAGGGCCGCGACGGCCGTGGCGCCGGCGGCGAGCCAGCCGTTAGACCGGCTGCGCGGTCGAAGCCGCACGGCAAGGGCGGCAGCCACAAGCACCGCGAGCGGAAGGAGCGCCTGAAGCGCCAGCGGCATGCTTGACCCGCTAGCGGATCGACGAGCCCGGGGCCGAAGGCGCGCTTAGCGAGCGATGCGCGGCGTGGGGACCGAGCCCTGAAGCGGGACCTCTTCGGCGCAGTAGGGGCACACGCTCCACCCCAGCTTCAGCTGCTTGTTGCAACGTGGGCAGAGTTTACTGAACTGCGTTTTGCAGTGCGGGCAGAGCACGTACTGCGAATCGATTGGTTCCCCGCAGGAGGGACAGGGACGCAGCTCGCGGGCCGGGCCGCCCGGCTCCGCCAGCGCCTGGGTTTCTAATTCGAGCGCTCGCCGCTCGGCCATCGTCAGCGGCGGCCGAATGATCATGTAAATGAAAAGACCGAAAATCGGCAGCACCAGCGAGAGTCCGGTGGCGAAGACGTGAAACACCACGCTGTTCGATCGCTCTCTCGCGTCGCGAAACGCCCAGTAGGAGAGGCTGAGCCAGAAGGCGAGCAGATAGAAAACGACGATGTAGAGCAGGGGCTTGAGTGACGTTAGATTGGGCAAAGAGGCTCCTCGTTCAGAATTGTCTCCGCTACCTTACCCTAATTCGGGCATTTCGCCCAACAGCGCGCGAAGCCGGTCCGCCGCCTCCCGCGCCTGCGCCAGCCTGGTCCGGTCGCGATCGACGACGTCTTTCGGCGCCCGGTCGGTGAAGCTCGGGTTGGCCAGCTTCGCGTGAAGTGACGCACTCTCGGCTTCTTTCTTTTGCAACTCGGCGCGCAGCCGTTTCCGCTCTGCCTCCCCGTCGGCCTGCAGGCCAAGCCGGACCGTGGTCTGCCCCACGACGACGACGGCTTGCGGCACGTCGTCGGCGAGCTTACCGTTGAGCTCGAGCTGCGCCAGGGTCGCCAGGTAGCCGCGGCCGACCGGTTCAGCCAGCAACGCCCGGGCGGAGTTGACCTCAGCCGGCTGCCGGCGGGCGCGCGGCTCGGCGCTGTGGCGCAGGTTGCGGACCGCGCGCACGACGTCGAGCAGATGCGCCATCTCGTCCATCAAGCGGCGGTCCTCGAGCGTCTCGTCGGCAAGCGGCCAGGGCGCGTACATGATGCTTTCGCCCTCGTGCGGTAGCCGTTGCCAGAGTTCTTCGGTCACGAAGGGCATGATCGGGTGGAGCAAACGAAGGACCGTCTCGAGCACGTGCAGCGCCACCGCCAGAGCCGTTGAATCCATCTCCCTCTCCCCGCTTGCGGGGAGAGGGTCGGGGTGAGGGGCCGCCAACCTGGGCTTGATCAGCTCGAGGTAGTAATCGGCGAACTCGTGCCAGGTGAACTCGTAGAGGCCGTCGATCGCCGGGCCGAACTCGAAGCGTTCAAAGGATGAGGTGACCAGGCGTGTGATGGCACTCAGCCGGCCGAGGATCCACTGGTCCGAAGCCTCGAGCGCTGCCTCATCGATGGGGAGCGGCGGCGACCCTTCGGCAACGCGAGAGACGACGAGGCGGGTCGCATTCCAGAGCTTGTTGGCGAAGAGCTGATACGACTTGATCTTTTCTTCCGAGAAGCGGATGTCCTGGCCGCTGGTCCCGAAGTAGGCACACCAGGCGCGTGTCGCATCCGCGCCGTAGCGCTCGATGATGTCGAGCGGATCGACCCCGGTCCCCAGCGATTTGCTCATGCGACGGCCGTCGGTGGCGAGCACCGTGCCGTGGATGAGCACGTCGGAGAAGGGCGGGACCTTCAAAAAATGCAGCGACATGAAGACCATGCGCGCCACCCACAGGTAGAGGATGTCCCGGGCGGTGTCCAGCACCTGCGTCGGATAAAACTTTTGGAGGTCCTGGGTGTCGTCCGGCCAGCCGAGCGTGACAAAGGGCCACAAGGACGATGAGAACCACGTGTCGAGCACGTCCGGATCCTGGGTCAGCTCTCGGTTGCCGCATTGCTCGCATGCGTCCGGGTCCTGCAGATAGGCAACCTGGTGGCCGTTGGCGCAGGTCCAGACGGGGATGCGATGGCCCAGCCAGAGCTGTCGCGAGATATTCCAATCGCGGATGTTGTTCATCCAGCGCAGGTAAGGCTCGCGCCAGCGCGCCGGATGGAAGCGCAGTTCGTCGCTCTCTGCGACGGCGATCGCCGGGCCGGCCAGCGGTTTCATCCGGACCCACCACTGCGCCGACACCAGCGGCTCGATCACGGCGCCACACCGATCGCAGTGGCCGACGTTGTGCCGGTATGGGTCGATCTTCTGGAGCGCACCTTCAGCCCGCAGCATCTCGACGATGCGCGGCCGCGCCGCGGTGACCGGGAGCCCGTCGAGCTCGGCGACCTCCGGAATTTTCATCCGCCCGTCGAGGTGCAGGATGTTGAGGATGAGCAGCTGGTGCCGCTCGCCGATCTCATAGTCGGTGACATCATGCCCTGGCGTCACCTTGACGGCGCCGGTTCCGAAGCTCTGGTCGACCGCATCGTCGGCAACAATCGGCACCCTGCGATGGACGATCGGCAGCGTGACGGTTTTGCCGACCAGCGCCCGGTATCGCGGGTCGTTTGGATGCACCGCCACCGCGGTATCGCCCACCATCGTCTCCGGCCGCGCCGTCGCGACCGAGATCACGCCGCCTCCGTCGATCGGGTAGTCCAGGTAATAGAGCTGGTCGTCGGCTTCTTCGTACTCGACCTCGAGATCTGAGATCGCGCTCTGGTCACGCGGGCACCAGTTGACGATGCGTGGGCCCCGATAGATCAGGCCTTCCTTCCAGAGCTGGACGAAGACATAGCGAATCGCCTGGACGTAGGTGGGATCCATGGTGAATCGATTGCGCGACCAATCGGCCGAAAATCCAAGTCGGCGCATCTGCTCGAGGATCGTGTGACCCGTCGTTCGGTACCAGTCCTCAACCAGCTTGTCCCAGGCCGCGCGCCCGATCTTTTCCTTGCTCGTGCCTTTCTTGGCCAGCTGCTTCTCGAGCACGTTCTGCGTCGCAATCGCGGCATGGTCGGTCCCCGGCACCCAAAGCGCCGCGTCGCCCAGCATCCGATGCCAGCGGATCAGCACGTCCTGCAGGGTGTACATGGCGTGGCCCATATGCAGGTCGCCCGTGATGTTGGGCGGCGGCATCGAGATGGTGAAGGTCTTGCCGGTCAGGCTCTCGCGGGGCTTAAAGGAACCGCGCTCCTCCCACACCTCGTACCAGCGCTGCTCGACGGACTTCGGGTCGTAGCGCGTCTCCATGGTGGCCACCTAGTTTACGGTTCATTTCCCTCCCCCACTCGTGGGGGAGGGTCAGGGTGGGGGCCGTCTACAGCGACGGCTGGTTCAGCGGTTCCGTGCGTGGACGGTCGTCCGCATTGGCCGCCGCGACCTCGTCCACGTCGACGGCTTCAGTGGCCTGCGCCACAAGCACCGTGTCGGACTTCGGTAGGAGGGCGTTGGTGATCACCTCGTCCATGCCCTTGACGAACTTGAAGGTCAGCTTCTTCCGGATGTCCGCCGGAATCTCGGCGAGGTCCGGCTCGTTGTCTTCCGGCAGCACGATCGTCTTGATGCCGATGCGGTGGGCCGCCAGCACTTTCTCTTTCAGCCCGCCGATCGGCAACACGCGGCCGCGGAGGGTGATCTCTCCGGTGAGCGCGACGTCCGAGCGAATCGGCCGTTGGGAGAGCGCCGAGATGATGGCCAGCGCCATCGAGATGCCGGCTGAGGGGCCGTCCTTGGGAATCGCCCCCTTGGGAATGTGGATGTGCAGGTCGAGCTTGTCACGGAAATCGATCGGGATTCCGAGGGCCTCGGCATTCGATCGGGCGTAGGAGAGCGCGGCGCGCGCGGACTCCTGCATCACGTCACCGAGCTGGCCGGTCATCGAAAGATTCCCCTTGCCCGGCATGGTGATCACCTCGATGGTGAGCAAGACGCCACCGACCTCCGTCCACGCCAGTCCGTTGGCCACGCCGACGAGCGGCTCCTTGTGGCCCTCGTCGGGCTTGTAGCGCGGCGGGCCCAGCAGGTCGTCCAGCCGGGCCGGCGTGATCGTCGCTCGGCGCGTCTTCCCCGAAACCACGTCGCGCGCGACCTTGCGGCAGACCCCCGCGATCGAGCGGTCCAGGTTGCGGACGCCGGCCTCGCTCGTGTAGCGCGAAATGATCGTCGCCAGCGCCGGCCTGGCGAACTCGATGTTCTTTTCCGTCAGCCCATGGTCCTTGAGCTGCTTCGGCACGAGGAACTCCCGTGCGATCACCATCTTCTCTTCGGTCGTGTAGCCGGGCAGGTTGATGACTTCCATCCGGTCCAGCAACGGCCGCGGGATCGAGTAATAGACATTGGCGGTCGTGATGAACAGGACTTCCGAGAGATCGAAGGGGATCTCGAGATAGTGGTCGGAGAAGTGCTTGTTCTGCTCCGGGTCGAGCACCTCGAGCATGGCCGACGCGGGATCGCCCCGGAAGTCAGAGGACATCTTGTCGATCTCGTCGAGTAGGAAGACCGGATTGCGGGTGCCTGCCTCGCGCAGCCCCTTGATGATCCGGCCGGGCATCGAGCCCACGTAGGTCCGCCGGTGACCGCGGATCTCGGCCTCGTCGGAGACACCGCCCAGCGAGGCGCGCACGAACTGCCGGCCGAGTGCCCGAGCGATCGAGCGCCCCAAACTCGTCTTCCCGACGCCCGGAGGCCCGATGAAGCAGAGGATCGGTCCCTTCGGCGATTTGGTCAGCTGCCGTACGGCGAGGAACTCGAGGATGCGCTCTTTGACTTTCTTGAGGCCGTGATGGTCTTCGTCGAGCACTTTCTCAGCAGCCCGCAGGTCGGTGACGTCCTCGCTTACCTGATGCCACGGCAGCGAGACGACCAGATCGAGATAGTTGTGCAGCACCGAGATTTCCGGTGACCCGGGGGGCATCCGCTCCAACCGGTCGACGTCCTTGATCAGCCGCTCTTCCACGGCTTCGGCCAGCTCCAGCCCGCGAATCTTTTCCCGCAGCTCGTCGAGCTCGCTGAGCTGCGCGTCCTCCCCACCGAGCTCTTCCTGGATGACGCGGATTTGCTCCTTGAGATAAAACTCCTTCTGGCGGCGGTCGATTTGCTGGCGCACCCGCTGGCGGATGCTGCGGTCCATGTCGAGGATCTCGATCTCGCGCTCCAGCACCCCGGTCAGTTTCTCCAGGCGCGCGTTCATCTGAAACGTCTCGAGCAAGTCCTGCTTGTCGGTCACGCCGACCGCGAGGTTGGCCGCCACGATGTCGGCGACTCGGCCGGCGTCCTCGACGCCGCGCACGGTCAGATTGACTTCAGGCGGAACCTTCTTGTCGAGTTCGACATAGCGATCGAACAGGCCGACCACGCCGCGCATCAGCGCCTCGAGCTCCTGGGACGGCTCGACATCTTCCTCGAGCCTCGCCACTTCGACCGCCAGGTGCGGCTGCGCTCGCAGGAAGCGCTCGATCACGGCCCGCGTCGAGCCTTCGATCAGGACCTTGATGGTGGCGTCCGGGAGGCGCAGCATCTGCACCACCTGCGCCAGCACACCGACGCGATAGAGGTCCTCCTCGCCCGGCTCCTCGCAGTCGGCGCGTCGCTGGGTGCAGAGAAAAATCTGCTTGCCGTTCGCCATCGCTTGCTCGAGCGCTTTGATCGACCGTTCCCGGCCGACGTAGAGCGGCACGATCATGTGCGGGAAGAGGACGACGTTCTTGAGGGGAAGGAGGGGCAGCTCGAGTGTGGCCGGCGAGCCGGTCACCGACGGCAAGCGATCGTCCTTATGCGGTCTGCTCGGGTGCGATCTCCTCGAGCTCTTCTTCCGAGTACATCTCCGGCTCGTTGCCGAAGTTGACCGACTTCTCGGTGATGACGCATCGCTTGACCTCCGGGCGTGACGGGACTTCGAACATGGAGTTCAGGAGGATGTCTTCGATGATGCTCTTCAAGCCACGCGCGCCGGTGCCGCGCTGCAGCGCTTTGCGCGCAATCGCGGTCAGGGCTGGCGGCTCGAAGACCAGCTGCACGTCGTCGAGCGCAAAGAACTTCTGGTACTGCTTGACAAACGCGTTCTTCGGCTCGGTCAGGATCCGGATGATGTCCGACTCATCCAGGTAATCCAGCGTGACGGTGATCGGCAAACGGCCGACGAATTCGGGAATGAGGCCGTATTTGAGCAGGTCCATCGGCTGGAGCTGCTTGAGGATACGCGTCGTCTCCTTGTTTCGATTCGCGTGGATCTCGGAGCCGAAGCCAATCTGCTTGTGGCCGATCCGATGCTCGATGATGCGCTCCAGGCCGTCGAAGGCACCGCCGCAGATGAAGAGGATGTTGGTGGTGTTGATCTGGATGAAGTCCTGGTGGGGATGCTTGCGGCCGCCCTGCGGCGGGACGTTCGCGATCGTACCCTCGAGGATCTTCAACAGCGCCTGCTGTACGCCCTCACCGGAGACGTCGCGGGTAATCGACGGATTGTCCGACTTGCGCGCGATCTTGTCGATCTCGTCGATGTAGATGATGCCCCGCTCGGCGCGCGCAATGTCGAAGTCGGCGGCCTGAATCAGGCGGAGCAAGATATTTTCGACGTCCTCACCAACGTAGCCGGCTTCGGTCAGTGAGGTCGCATCCGCGATCGAGAAGGGGACGTCGATGATCTTGGCCAGCGTCTGGGCCAGCAGCGTCTTGCCGCAGCCGGTCGGGCCGACCAGCAGGACGTTGGACTTCTGCAGCTCGACATCGCCCGCCATCTTGCTATGCGCAATACGCTTGTAGTGGTTGTAGACCGCGACCGAGAGCACGCGCTTGGCATGATCCTGGCCGACGACGTACTGATCGAGCGCCGCATTGATCGTCTTGGGATTGGGAATCAGGCCGCCCTTGGTGCGTTTCTGCGAGGTGGTCTTGGTGTCTTCTTCCAAAACCTCCTGGCAGAGGTCGATGCATTGGTCGCAGATGTAGACCCCGGGTCCGGCAACCAGCTTGCGCACCTGCGACTGATCCTTCCCGCAGAAGGAGCAGCGGGTGTGCCGGCGGCGATCCTCGCGTTCGTTCATCGGGATGTCTTGGGTCCCTCGCGCTCGGGTTCGGGGCGCGGCTCCGACCGGCTGCTGCCGGCGGTGCTCAGCTCGAGCCGGCCGTCCTTGGCGACGGCGCCATCGCCGATTCGGTCCGTGGTGATGATGATGTCGTCGATGATGCCGTAGGTCTTCGCCTCTTCGGCGCTCATGAAGAAGTCACGCTCGGTATCCCGCTCGATCTTCTCGATCGGCTGGCCGGTGTGCTTGGCGAGGATGTCGTTGAGCGTCTTGCGGATGCGCAGAATCTCTTGCGCGTGAATCTGGATGTCGGTGGCCTGTCCCTGGAAGCCACCCGACGGCTGATGGATCAGGATGCGGGTGTTGGGCAGCGCAAAGCGCATGCCCTTGGTCCCGCCGGCAAGCAGGACGGTCGCCATGCTGGCGGCGAGCCCCATGCAGACGGTCGAGACGCGCGGGCTGACGTAGCGCATCGTGTCGTAGATCGCGAGCCCGGCGGTGACGACGCCGCCTGGCGAGTTGATGTAGATGTTGATGTCCTTGTCCGGGTCCTCCGAGGCGAGGAACAGGAGCTGCGCCATGACGACGTTGGCGACCTGGTCGTCGATCGGGGTGCCGATGAAAATGATCCGGTCTTTGAGCAGTCGGGAATAGATGTCAAAGGCGCGCTCGCCGCGGTTAGTGGTCTCGATGACCATGGGAATGAGGGCTTCCGGGCGCCGGCCGAGCGGATTATTCATTCGGCTCTCCTCGTGTCGCCATTATAGGGACCAATTCTTACAATCCAATCGTTCACGTACTCACTTTTGAATACGCATTCCGGTCAGCGTTCTTGCCTTTTCCCCGCCGACCGCGCCGCGGCCGACCCCGATGCCCCCGCCGGTTCCAGGTCGTTCGGCTCCGCCGGCGCGTCCATTTTATCGGAGGTTTCCGGCGCCGCCACACTGCTGAGATAGTCGATCGTCTTGCGCATCAAGAGCTGGTGCCGAAAATACGCTTTGACCGGATCGGCGCCACGCAGTTCGCGTTGGTGCCCGGGATGCGGGTCGTCGGCAATCGCCTGGTTGACCGCATCGGCGACCTCCTCGTCGGAAACCGTTAAACCCTCGCGCTCGGCCACCGTCTCGAGCGCCAGCTCGAGGCGAACTTTCTGGATGGCGCGGGGCCGCCGTTCGGCCCGCAGCACCTCCAGCGTGCTGTTGGTCTGTTGAAGATAGGCGTCCAGCCGCATGCCGAGCTGCTCCTGCAGGCGTGACTCGAGGTCGCGGATGTCGCGGTTGACCTCGCGGTCGATCAGCGCTTCGGGGACTTCCACCTCCATCCGCTCGTCGAGCGCTTTGAGCACGTCGTTTTCGAAGCGCTGCTCGTCGCTGCTGTGCGCGGCTTCCACCATCTCGTTGTGGATCTGGCTGCGGAGCTCTTGCAGCGTCTGGCCGCGACCGACCTGCTTGGCCAGCTCGTCGTCGGCGGGCGGCAGTTGCCGCTCCTTGATGGTTTTGACCGTGACCCGAAAGATCACGTCTGACCCCGCCAGGTCCTTCTTCGGATAATCCTCCGGCAGTTTAAGCCGGATGTCGCGAGTCTCGTTGAGGCGCTCACCGATCAATCCCTCGGCCAGCCCGGGGATGAGCCGCTCCTTGTCGACCTCGAGCTGGGCGTCGGTCTGGCTTTCGCCGACGAGCGTGGCACCGCCCTTGAGGATGTGGGTGTCGACCGTGAGGAAATCGCCTGCCTGCACCGGCCGGTCGACGTCGTGCAACTCGGCGAAGCGCGCGCGAAGACGGTCGACCGCCTCGTCGACGTCCTTCTCGGTGACCTCCGTGCTCGGGCGCCGGACGCGAATGTCCTGGTAATCGCGCAGGGTGATCTCCGGCTTGATCGACACGGTGGCGCGGAACTTCATCGGCTGGCCCCGGTCGAACTGCTCGACTTCGACCCGAGGCACATCGATGGGGTCGAGGCCTGCCTCATCGAGCGCGGCGTCATACGCAGTGGGCAGCAGTAAATCCAGGGCTTCCTGGCGCAGCGTCGGCCAGCCGAGCTCACGCTCGACCATGGGCCGTGGCGCCTTGCCGGGTCGAAAGCCCGCGATCCGTACCTTGGGCGCCAACCGGGAGTACGCCTGATCGATCGATTTGGAAACCTGGTCGGCGGGCACTTCGACTGAGAGCACGACCGTGCTACCCGGCCGCCGTTCAGTTTCCACTTTGACTGCTGACACCGGAACCTACGCTACCAGTTCGGCGGAAACTCAAAAACGGCCGGTTGGCCGTTGGACCGTAACGTTTGCTGCTGTCGCGGTGGAGACGACCTGTCAGCCGCGCTGCTGTGGATACCCTCCGGCCGATGGTGCGCCCGGGACGGCCAGCGGGGCCTCGTCGGGGAACCGACTGATGACCACGAAGTAATAGATGACGGCATTGATGACGAGATGCAGGATGAATTGGCCAATGTTCGCCAGGCCGAGGTTGTAAATGAGGGAGAAGATCACGTTCAGCGCGAGAGACTGGATCAGCAGGCGTCGGCCGTTGTGGTTGCCCTGGGTCATCTGCCAGCCGCCGACCAGCGCCATGAGCGTCGTGATTGCGACCAGGATCAAGCCGAGGATGGCGAGGATGAAAACGCCCGGGTGCATTCCCGTCGACCCGGCCACGGCAACGGCACTGCCAACCACCAACACCGCCGGGACGGCAATCAGCAAGCCGAGCAGGGCAAAGGCCGCCAGGACGACCGCGATCCAGCCGACGACTTTGGCGCTGACGTTGACCTTCAGTGGTGGATTGTTTCGGTCGAAAAAGGTCGGCTCTACCAAGAAATCGAGGAACGACAACGCGTCCATGGCTCATCCTCCTCCCCGTACTCCCCCCACATGACGAGGCATACGGTATCACCGCTCCGCCGGCGGCGGAAGGAGGCAGCTGGTTCGATGCGGGCGAGAGGAATCGAACCTCCATGGCTTGCGCCACACGGTCCTAAGCCGTGCGCCTGTACCAATTCGGCTACGCCCGCAGGGCAGTACGAAATATAGCGACGTAACATCGACCGGTGGCCAGGCTGAGCATTGCCCCAACGGTCGAGCGGGCCAGCGAGCAGGGACGCCCGGTCGTCGTCCTCGAATCCGCGGTGATCACGCATGGCTTGCCGAAAAACCACGCCATCGATGCCGTCAGGCGGCAAGTTCGGGCCTGCGAGCAAGCGGGGGCCGTGCCAGCCGTCGTCGCCGTCTTCGGCGGCTCGTTACGAGTCGGTCTGACCACGGACGATTGCCAGGCGTTGGCTGAGTACGACCGCCCGGCCAAGGTCTCGCCCTGGAACCTGGCCGCCGCGTTGACCGAGCCAGGCTTTGGTGGCACGACGGTGGCGGCGACCCTAATCGCGGCCGAGCTGGCCGGCATCCGCGTGATGAGCACCGGCGGGATCGGCGGCGTTCACCCCGGCGCTGACGCATCCGACGTCTCGGCCGATCTCACCGAGCTCGGCCGCCGCCGCGTCTGCGTAATCTGCGCCGGTCCGAAGTCGACGCTGGACGTCCAAGCGACGCTCGAGCGGCTCGAAACGCTCGGCGTGCCCGTGATCGGCTGGCGGTCTTCCCATCTCGCGGGCTTTCTCAGCGTTTCGTCCGGACTGCGGTTGCCGTCACGGGCTGACACGATCGACGCGCTCGCCACGATCGTCGCGAACCATTGGGCGCTGGGCGGCGCCGGCGTCGTCGTGAGTCAGCCGATCGGCGGGGCACTGGCCATTCCCTCCGCAGACCTGGGCGCTGATGGAGAAGTGCATGTCCGTGGACCGCTCCGGACGCCCGCCGAGCTCAGCCGGCTGCAGGCCCGCCTCGGGCAGCGCGTCATCGATGCCAACCTCGCCATTCTCGAAGCAAATGCCGGGCTCGCCGGCGCGCTCGCGGTGGCCTTGAGCACACCAGCCACGGTTTCTCGTGGATAGCCGGACGAGCTCCAGGGATGAACAGCTTCGGCGGCTCAAGAACACGATCATGGGCGCCGGCCACCGGCTGGGACAACTGGCCAGGTCGGGCGAGCTGGGCGAGCCGGAGGTCGCCGAGCTGACGGCCATCAGCCGCTCGTTGACCGACGCTGCCCTGCGGTTAGAGCGCCTGCTGACCTCCGTCCGAGATCGTCGGTAGCGGCTCGGGCTGCAGTGCCCGATAGACGGCGGCTGCCGCGCCGATCGCGAGGATCAAGCAGACGGCCGCCGCGGTGAACAGGGTGACCACGATGAATCGCGCGGTCTGAAGGCCGGCTAACAGGTACAGCCCCGCGGCCAAGGCCCAGAATGCGGTTAGCGCAAGCGCCAGCCGAGCCCAAACCGGGGCGGCCTTCCGGTAGCGCTCGTGGGTGCCGAGCTGCCAGGGAAGTCGCTCAGACCAATCTGGTCGGAACCGCCAGGCGCAAGCCAATCCGGCCCATGCCGCCGCGTTGGCGAGGGCGAAGATAAAGAGCAGCAGCCGCAGCAGGCTCATGTCGGTGCAACGCCCCCGCCGGAAGCTTCCTAGCCAGCCGGTTTGGTTGTTACGCGGCCGCTACTGGATGAGCGTCCGCAGCCGCTCGGCCGACGCTTCGGCCACCGCATCGTTGACGAAGACACCGGCGCCCGATTCCGTGCCCGCGAGGTATTTGAGCTTTCCCTGGTCCCGCAGGATCGGATAGAACTCGACGTGCAGGTGCGCTTGTGCCGCCGCGCGCCCGACCGGCGCTTGGTGCATCGACATCATGTAGGGCATGGGGACGCCAAACAACTGGTCGTACGCGCGGGTGATCCGCTGCATCGCGTCCAGCAGGCTCATCCGTTGTGGGCTGGTCAGTTCGAGCAGCGATGGCCGATGGGTGCGAACGGCAACATGGATCTCATAGGGCCAGCGGGCGTAGCCCGGCACGTAGGCCACGATCCCACCGCGGTCGATCAGCATGCGGCGTTTGCCCTCGATCTCGTCTTTGATCAGCCGGCACTGCAGGCAGCCGCGCGTCTGCCGCCGAAGCTCGGTAGCCGCCACCGGCGGGACGAAGGGGTACGCGTAGATCTGCCCATGCGGGTGATGCAGCGTGACGCCGACCTGCTCGCCGCGGTTTTCGAAGATAAAGATGTAGCGGATGCCTGGCCGGGTCGACAGGTCTCGGACGCGATCGGTCCAGACCGCGCCCAAACGCGCTAACTGCGTATTGCGCAGGGTCCCGAACGAGCCCTCGTGCTGATCCGTGTAGACGACGACTTCACACTGCCCTGCGGGCGGCACCATCGCCGGGAAGCGGTTGTCGAAGACGGCGGCCTCGAACCGACTCGCGGGAATTTCACTCGAATGACCGGGGCGCGACGGACAGAGCGGGCAGGCGTTGCGTTCCGGCAGGAAAGTGCGGCCCTGGCGCGACGCCGCGACCAGCACCCATTCTCGGCGCAGCGGATTCCAGCGCCGTTGATGCAACCCCTCGGGCATGACCGGTGCCCGGTAATCGCTGGGAGGCGGCGCAAACTCGCCGTAGAGATAGACGTGCCGCCCGTCTGGTTGAAAGAGGTCAGTACGGGCCGGCCGCGGCATCGCGGCCAATCATAGTCAGCGTCCTTTGGACAAGAACTCGAGAAGGACGCGGTTCAGCCGATCGGGTTGATCGATCGGGATCCAGTGCGAGCCTTCGAACCGCTCGTAGCGCCACTCCCCGGCGACGCGATCTCTGGACGCGACCATCGAATCCTCGGTCAAGTACAGGTCACCCTCGCTCCAGATGCCGAAGCTGGGCGCCTGCACGAGTGGCAAGGGTCTGCCACCGTAGATCACCGACTCAGGGGTCAGGTTGGCGCGATACCAGTTGAGACCCGCCGTCAGCGCCTGGCTCGGAAAGAATCCTGATATAGGCCTCGGTGTCGACGGCTCCGGCGAGTATCAGACGCAGCAGGAACCAGTCATCACGCTGGAGCCTGGCCTCGACCTCAGCATCGTGGACGATCAGCATTCGGTACCAGCCCTTCTGTAGCCCGTCGAATGTCGGTTTTGGCAAGGCGCCGGGCGCGCCGACCGAGAGCACCACCAGCCGGTCGACGCGTGCCGGGATGAGCGCCGCGAAGGCCCAGGCCAACAGCGCGCCAAAATCGTGGCCAATCACGTGGGCGCGAGAGATATTCAGGCCGTCGAGAATCCCGGCGACGTCCTTGACGAGTTCGGTGAGCTTGTAGGCGGCGACCTCCGCCGGCCGCGCACTGCGCCCGCGACCGCGCAGGTCGGGAACGATTGTCCGGAACCCGGCGTCGACGAGAGCGGGCACCTGGTTTCGCCACAGCTCGCCGGTGTCGGGAAAACCATGCAACAGCATGACAGGCGGACCCGTCCCCTGGTCTCGAACGTAAAACGAGAGGCCGTTGGCCTGAATCAAGGTTGGAAGGGCAATGCGCCCAGGAGGATTTGAACCCCCGCACCCGGGTCCGTAGCCCGGCGCTCTATCCAGGCTGAGCTATGGGCGCATCGCGGAGCACTATTGTAGTTCGCTGCTGGCGAGGCTGGAATGCCGCGCCGGTCCGCCACCGAGCTGACTGCGCATCAGGTGGACGGATGCCACGGGCAGCACGCCGAACTCCTTGTCCTTCCACGTGTCGTACCAGGTCCGCAAGGCCTGCCGGCCCTTGGCGTCGAACGGGCGCCGGCTTCGAGCGAGCGTCAGGTGCGGTTCGAAGTCGGGGTCGATGTCGAAGCCCAGATCAGCCAGGGCGGCGCCGGTATCCCGGCGCAGCGCGCGCAGCCGGTCGACATCGTGGTCGCCAAATCCGGCCCAGAGTACACGCGGCCGTCGCGTCCCACCGAATGCGCCGATGCCCCGGACGGCGAGCTGGAATCGCACATGACCACGGACGGCCAGGCCGAGGCTGGCGACGATCGACGGAATCCGGTCGAGGTCGACGCTGGCGAGAAAGTGCAGCGTCAGATGGATCTGCTCGAGCGGGCTCGCCCGGATCCAGTCCTTGAGCGGCGCCAGTCCCTCGAGTGGTTCTCGAAGCGCGTCGCGAAGCGCGGGCGGCAACTCGACGGCGACGAAGAGCCGCCAGGGCTTGGTCTCAGCTTCCGGCGTGGGTGCCAACGTTGATCGTGATCTTGCCGTCGCGGCGCAGCGCCGACTCCTGGTCGGTCAGAAAGCTCGTGAACCAGCCGGGCGTCCCCTGCGCGCTGATCATGTCCACCGTGGGCGCGAGGATGAGGATAACCGCGAGGTGGACCTGGTCGGCGCGGCGTTCCAGGACCTTGGCGATGACAAACCCGCGGCTGGTATCGACCAGGCCGCTGACGTCACCGGGCTGGAGCGTCTCGACAGCGCTGGCGAGCGACGGCTCGGGCAGATCCGCCGGCCGCAGCCAGCCGATGTCACCGTGCCGGCCGGCCGTTCCCTGGTCATCGTTGTACTTCGCCACAACAGCATCGAAGCTCTGTCCGGCCTTCAGGGCGCTCGCCGCATTGTCGGCGCGCTGCCGGGCCATCGCCTGCAACAGCGCCACCTCCATGAGCAGCGCGCGCTCGTAATCCCGAAAGCTCTGGTCGCTAAAGCCATTCCGGCGCAAAGCCTGGCTGAAGCTCGCCGACCCCGCGGCGTCCTCCAGTTGCGTAATACGCAGGTTCACGTCGTGGTCGCTGATCTTGATGCCGCGCTGCGCCGCCTGCTGCTGAATGATGGTCTCGCGAATCAACTGCTCGATGGTGAAATCTTCGAGCCGCTGCGCTGGCGCGGGCGAGGGCAAGGCTTCGGGCATGCCGGCGAACGGATCGCGCGCCGACGTCACTTTCAGCCTCGCCTCGTAGGCAGCCATCGTGATCGGCTGGCCATCGACGGTCGCCGCCGCCGGTGGCGCCAGGGGAATCGGAATGCTGGGCGACGAGCAGGCAGCGATCGCGCCGGCCATCAGGACCCAGACGAACCGGCGCCAATCAGCGCCTGCCGAGTTTGACCATCCCGATGAACTCGAAGATAAATTTCAGCGCGGCCAGACTGGTGACGTGGCCGATGTCCAGCGGGGGGGCGACTTCGTCGACGTCGAGTCCGGCGAGCTTCGCGCCCCGCAACTGGCGCAGGAAGTCGAGGAGCTCGCGCGTCGTCAGCCCGCCCGCCGAGGGCACGCCCGTGCCCGGGGCGTAGGACGGATCCAGCGAGTCGATGTCGAGGCTGATATGGAGCGCGTCGCCGCCGATTCGCGAGCCGATCTCGTCCGCAAGTTGCGAACCGGTCCATCGATGGGCCGTGGCGGCGGGAATCAGGCTCACGCCCATCTTCTTCATGTACTCGACCTCCTCCCAGTCGTAGTCGCGGCAGCCGAGCAGGGTGACTTTACGAGGATCGATGTCGCCCAGCTCCAGGCCTCTGCGCAGTGCGCAGCCGTTCGACCAGCGGGTGTGACGCGAGACGTCGTTCAGATCCGGATGGGCATCGATATAGAGAATGCTGAGCTTGCCGTTCCAGCGGCGCTGCTGCGCCACCAGCGTCGGGCTGGCGACCGTGTGATCGCCGCCGAGCACGATGGGCAGGGTCCCCTCCGATGTCTTTTCGATCGCCTCGGCGACCGCGTCCACGTTGGCGCCCATGTCGCCGTCGACGAGCGCGACATTACCGTCATCCTGCAGCGTGACGGAATCAAATAATTCGGCCTGCTCGCTGACCGGCGCGAAAATCGCGGACAGTTTGCGCAGCTCATCCGGCGCCTTCGCTTGGCCCGGGCGATAGAGGGACCCCCGTTCGATCGGCACGCCGAGCACCCGAACGTCGGGTCGGGTCCCGGCTGCCGGCGGCTTGAGCCCAGCCCAGAGGGCCAAGCCTCGGGTATTGAACTCGTGCTCGCTCACGTACGTAAAAAGCCCGTGATCGCCTCAACTTGCGCGGCGATCAGGGTCGGCGTCCAGCCGTGACCGGCCGATTCGATGACGCGAATCTCCGCCTGCGGCATCAGCTCCCGCAGCTTGCGGATCCCGCTCACGTCCACGATGCGGTCGTCGGCGGCAACGACGATGAGCGCCGGCTTGCGCCAGCCGGCCAGGAACTGGCGGTAGTCTCGCCGGATCCCGTCGCGCAGCCACTCGCGCGCAGTGCGACCATCGGCCCGGCGCTGGTTGTCGAAATTCACCTGCGCATCGTACGGATCGACGCCCGGGCCTTCAACTAAAAAGCGCTTATACAAGTCCGACACGAGGCGATTGCGCCGCAGCCGGTCGACGCACCAGAAGACCGGCGCCGAGGTGAAGACCCCCACCTGCCGCTTGAAGGCATCGCGGACGGTGGCTGGGGAGTAGATCGGGGTATGCAGGACGAGGCGAGCAACCTGCTGCGGCCAGCGCGAGGCGTACTCGAGGGCGACGGTCGCGCCCAGGCAGATGCCGCCGATGTCGTGCTCCCCGAGTCCGAGACGGTCCGCGAACCGGTGTAAGAAATTCGCCTGGCTGGCGACGCTGGTTGGCGGCGAACCAGGCGCCGTCTCGCCGCAACCCGGCAGGTCGGGGATCAGCACGCGCCGATGGCCGGCAAAGGCCGGCCCCCAGGTGTGAAAGTTCTCGAGCGAGCCGATGAAGCCGTGCGCAAGGAGCAGTGGCGGGCCCGATCCCTGGTCGAGGTAGCGGACCCGCCGGTTGTCTAACTCGAGAAACCTGACGTTCTCCGCGCTTACTCTCCCGTGTCGATCTGCGCCCGCTGTAAGCGGCCGGAGTAATCGATGTAGACCGTCTTCCATTCGGTGAACTCGTCGAGGGCGACCGTGCCTGCCTCGCGGTGACCATTGCCGGTGTTCTTGACGCCGCCAAAGGGAAGTTGGATCTCGGCGCCGATCGTCGGCGCGTTCACGTAAACGATGCCCGACTGCATTTCCTCGATCGCGTGAAACGCCTTGCGCAGATCATTCGTGTAGATCGACATCGAGAGGCCGTACTGCGTCGAATTCGCGACGTCGAGCGCTTCCTCGAGGTTGCTAACCGGCATGACCAGCGTCGAGGGCCCGAAGATCTCTTCCTGCGCCATGCGCATGTCTTTGCGGCCGTCCGCGAAGATGGTCGGCCGGTAGAACCAGCCGTCCGAGCCGGCGAAATCGCCACCGTGCACCAGCCGCGCATGCTCCTGCTTGCCGATCTCGGTGTACTCGTGGACTTTCTTCAACGCGCTCTCGTTGATCACCGGCCCCATATCGGTGTTGGATTCGAGGCCGTCGCCGACCTTCATTTTGCCGGCACGCTCTTGAAGCAAGTCGACGAAGTCTTTCTCGACTTTCCGGTCCACGATCAAGCGCGAGGCCGCCGTGCAGCGCTGGCCTGACGTCCCGAAGGCGGCCCACAGCGCGCCATCGACGGCGAGCGGGACATCCGCGTCGTCGAGCACGACGATGCAATTCTTGCCGCCGAGCTCGAGGCCCAGACGCTTGAGATGGCGGCCGGCGATCTCCGCAATGTGCTTGCCCGCCGCGGTCGAGCCGGTGAACGAGATGCCCTGGATGCGCGGATCCTGGACCAGCACGTCGCCGACCTCGGCGCCGCTCCCGGTCACCAGGTTGAGGACGCCACCGGGCAGACCGGCTTCTTCGAAAATCTCGACCAGCTTGGTCGCGACGATCGGCGTGTCAGACGCGGGCTTGAAGACGACGGCGTTGCCGGCCATCACGGCCGGAAAGATCTTCCAGGACGGGATCGCCATCGGAAAGTTCCATGGCGTGATGCACGCGATCACGCCCAGCGGCACGCGCTCGGTTATGCAGTACTTGTTTCGCAGCTCCGACGGCACCGTCTCGCCATGCGGCCGGCGGCCGAAGCCGGCGGCGTATTTGCCCATGTCGATCGCTTCCTGTACGTCGCCGCGGGTTTCTTTCAGGACCTTGCCCATCTCCTGCGTCATTAGCCGGGCGAGTTCTTCTTTTCGTTCTTCGAGTAAGAGCGCCGCCTTCAGCGCGATTTCGCCACGCGCCGGCGCCGGCGTGTGACGCCAGCCGGGAAAGGCCTTTTGCGCTGCCTCGATCGCGGCGTTGACGTCCTGCGAATTCGACGCCTGCATCACGCCGAGCACCTCGTCTTTGTGCGCCGGGTTGGTGGACGTAAACGTTTTGCCGGACTTCGACTCGACCCAGCGGCCGCCGATGTAGTTCTTGTAGAGCTTGCCCTCGGTCTTGGACTTTGGTTCGCTTGTCATCGTCTGGCTCATGCTTGCCCCGTACCTCCTGTGTTTACACGCACGGCCTCAGGCCGCGACCTCCTTGAACGCCGCTTCGAGAATCTGCCATCCCTCGTCGAGCTCCGCTTGCGAGATATTCAACGGCGGCACCAGCCGGAGAACATTGTCCTCCGTGCCGCAGCTGAGGATCACCAGTCCCGAATCGAGGCACACCTGCCGAATGGATTTTTGTAAGTGCTTGTCCGGCTTGCCCGACGCCTCGATGAGTTCCACGCCAACCATGAGCCCGAGGCCACGGACATCGCCGATCGCGGGCACGCGCTGCTGGAGATCGCGTAGGCGAGCCATCAACTGCCCGCCCTTGTCACGCGCGTTTTCCAGGATCTTGTCGCGCTCGAAGACATCGAGCGTCGCGATCCCCGCCGCGCACGACACGGGGTTGCCCCCAAATGTCGACCCATGCGCCGCAGGCTCCCAGCGATCCATCAAGGCGCTCTTGGCAACGATCGCGCTCAGCGGCAAGCCCGAGGCGATCGATTTCGCCAGCGTCATGATGTCGGGGACCACGCCGGTGTGCTCGCTCGCGAACATCTTGCCGGTCCGGCCGTAGCCGGACTGAACTTCGTCCGCGATCAGCAGAATCTCGTGCTCGTCGCAGAGGGCGCGAAGCCGCGGCATGAACCCGGCGGGCGGCACCACGTAGCCGCCTTCGCCCAACACCGGCTCGACGATGAAGGCGGCGATGTTCTTCGGTGGCACCCGGGTATCGAGCATCTGCGCGATCGCGTCGAAGACATACTCGAGCGTCGCCTCGTCGCCCGGCCCGGATGGATTGCGATAGGCGTAGGGATAGGGCACGTGGTAGACACTCGGCAAGAACGGCTCGTAGCGCTCGCGGTAATAGCTCTTCGAGGCCGTCAGCGAAAGCGCACCATAGGTCCGGCCGTGAAAGGCGCCCTGGAAGCCGACCAGCGCCGGGCGGCCCGTGACGTAGCGCGCCAGCTTGATCGCGCCCTCGACCGCCTCCGCGCCCGAGTTGGCGAAGAAGACTTTGTCGAGCTTGCCTGGGGCAACCTCGGCGATCCGTTCCGCCAGCTCGATGGCCGGCTGATGGTGGGCGACGACGGACGTATGAACGAGCCGGTCGAGCTGCTCGTGCGCGGCGCGCAGCACGTCCGGTTGGCCGTGGCCGAGATTGGTGACCGCAATGCCGGAGGCGAAGTCCAGATAACGACGGCCGTCGACCGTGTAGAGATACGAGCCTTTCGCATGTTCGATAACGAGCGGCGTGTAGCGATAGAGAACCTGCGAGAGATGCTCGCGTTCGCGAGCCAGCCAGTCTTCCTGGCTATCGCCGGCGGGTTGTTCCTTGACGAGTCTCATAAAGCCTCCTTGATGTTCTATCCGAGTCGGGCAGGTCGCCCGCTCGCGGCGGAGGCTGGCCATCGTTCGCGGCCCACCAGGTGCAGGAGATTCCGTGTTTCATAGCCGCCGTTGATGCAACGGCAGGCTAATGCTAGTTCTTTGCATCCCGATCTCCCTCTCCGGTGTGAGAAAGGCCAGGGTGGGCTTAGCGCGACGCGGCCGGTTCCAGCCTCGCGGCTCGCCTCGGCGCCCGTTGCGCAGCCAGAAATCCGCCGAACATGATCAGCACGCCGATTGCCTGGCCGACGTAGAAGACCTCGTAAACGTGGAAAAGCCTCGTCAGGCTGGACGCGCCGGCGACGATGAAGGCGCCCACCGCGATCAGCACCATCGCCACGGTCCGCGACCCAGCACCACCCCGCCGCCAGGCGGCATAAGCCGACCACAGGGCGCCGCCCACGAGGACGATCGTCCCCACCGTGTTGATGAGTATCGCCATTGCGATCGCGAGCACGTCGAAGATCCCTCCCTGGACCCGGATCGTGTCGGTGTTCGGCACCTCGTGGGTCTGAAGCTTGGCGACATCGAGACTGGCTCCCAGGATGCCAACCAGCCCGATCGCCCCCAGGATCGCCAGCGATACGAGCGCAATACGCTGATAGCGCGGCGATAGGAGATAGACCTCGCCCAGCGCCAGGACACCGACGAGGATGATTCCGCCGAAGAAGTAATAGCCGCGGTAGAGCATCGGCGACCAGCCATTGGCTGCGCCGATTACTTCGGTCAGGGCTGCTATTGCGTAAAACGCAAGCGCGATGCCCCAGGCGAGCAGAGAGGGCCGGGGTTTGTTCCGGTACTGGTTGAGCAGCGTCGCGGCAAAGGCGACGCTGACGAGAAAGGCGACCAGGGCGTAAAAGGCCATCGCTTGGACCAGTCTAGGCAACCACCCCATCCGCTCTGGACCTGACTTGTCCACAGCTTGCGCCCAAATTACCCACTTGTGCACAACGCCGAACTTGACGCGAGGCTCATATTCAAGTTAAATAGCCGCAGCCACGGTCCACTACAGAGGTCTAGCACGCGTTTGAGCAGAGTCATCGCAGTGGCCAACCAGAAAGGCGGGGTTGGGAAGACGACCACCGCCGTCAACCTGGGATGCGCCCTCGCTGAGCTCGGTAAGCGCGTCCTCCTGATCGACCTCGATCCCCAGGGTCATCTGACGATCAACATGGGGTTCAAGCATCCCGACCAGATCGAGCTGACGCTCTATCACTTACTGCTCGATCCCCAGGTCACCCTCGGCCACGCCGTAAAGCACACCAACTTGGGCGTGGATTTCATCCCCGCCAACATCGAGCTCTCCGGCGCCGAGATTCAGCTGGTCTCGGAGATGGGCCGCGAGACGTTTCTGAAGGAGAAGCTCGCCGCCGGTCAGGAAGAGTACGACTTCATGGTGATCGACTGCCCTCCCAGCCTGGGGCTGCTCTGCGTCAACGCGCTGGTCGCGGCCGACGAGGTCATCATCCCGCTGCAGTGCGAGTACTTCGGCATGAAAGGGATGCAGTTACTCCAGAACACCATCGAGCGCGTGCGCGCGAAGCTCAATCCGAGGCTGCGAATCAGCGGCATCCTGGCAACGATCCACAAGTCGCGCACGCTCCACTCCCAGGAGGTCCTCGAGCTGGTGCGCGAGCGCTACGGCGACGTTGTCTTCGACGTGGTGATCAAGGACAGCATTCGCTTCGCCGAGACGCCGCTCGCCGGCATGTCGATCCTGCAATACGCGGGTAGCTCCGAGGGCGCCAACGCCTATCGCAACCTGGCCAAGGCCGTGATCACGCGCGAGCCGGCGCCAGCCGAGCCGGCAGCGCCCAAGCCGGCCGAGCAACCCGTCGCCAGTCGTGTTTGAGCCCCTGACCGCCGGTGTTTAAGCGCGCCTCCTTAAGTGGCTCGGCGGATTTCTTCCAGGAGACCTCGAGCGCTCCCGAATACTTGGCCGAGACCGATCCCGAGCCCTTGCCCGCGGCCATTCATCACCTGCCCGTTCGTCCCGAGATCCAGCGCGTCATCCGCCAGGCGGTGCAGCGCGAGCCGGTTACGGTTTTTGAGTACCAGCTCACGGAATCGCAGGTCAGAGCGCTAATCGACGCGGTCCAGAAGCTGAAGTATCCGCACTCCGTAAAAGCCGGCGCCAAGCTCAGCATGGAGGAATTCGAGAGCCTCGAAGCGCTGCGCCAGGTCCTCCTCGACGGTCTGCGGTAGCTGCAACTGACCTAAGCCCAGCCGGATACTTCGGTCCGTTGGCTCCCGACCGCCGACGAGCTCAGTCCGTTCGCGCCCGCGCCGGCACTTCGATGACCGGCGGTGTGGCAATCCACCGCCCTTCCTTGCGTTCGAGTTGCCAACGCTCCTCGTGAACCTTTCGATGATGGCTCCCGCAGAGCAGTGCCAGGTTGTCGAGCTTCGTCGGTCCACCATCGGCCCAGAACTTCACGTGATGCGACTGACACCAAGGCGCGGGCCGATCGCAGCCGGGGAATACGCAGCGTTGGTCGCGGGCGACAAGGACTCGTCGAGTCGATGGCGGCGTGGTCCGGCTGGCATGCGATATCTCGCGTTCTAGGTCACCTAGCCCGGTAATCCGGATGATCGCTGAGTCACAGGCGAGGCGCCGCACGGTCTCCATCGGGATCAGTCCGCCCCCTTCGAGCTCGCCCGCGGGGGCGCCATCGATGCCTGCCAGCGTGTCGACGCTGGTCTTCACAATCACCACCGGCCGCGGTGGCGCTCCATCCGCCCGGCCAGCCGCCACCCGCTCGCATGCCTGGACCAACGCGTCGTGCATCCGCTGCCCCGCCGTCCGGTCGTCATTCTTTGAGGGCTTCATAAAGGGTTCCATGGCGGCGCGAATCGTCGCGGCGGCCTCTGGAACGAGTTGCCCCTCGATGCGAGCCAAGCCACCGAATGGACCAGTAATGGAGAGATAGCGACGCCTATTGGCCCAGTTTGCCTCGGCGAGTGCAGCATCGCTGTTAATGCGGTGTTCAAAGTCCTTGACCACAGCCACGAAACTTCCGGCGTCCATGCTTTCGGCAGACTTGAGCAAGTTAGCCTCCGCGGTGCGCACCGCCGTCGCCCCGACGTGCTCGGCGGTGACCGCCATCGCGAGGGCGTGGCCATAACCGATCTCGCCCCGCGCGAGGGCTTCGCCGGTGCGGGGAAGGTCCTCCAGCTGGCGGGCGACCTTGAGGTGCTGTGCGGCGTCGTTGCCGGCGAGCCTGGCATTTGTCTGCAGCCAGGGCACCATGCCCAGAGCGCCCTCCGCCTTGTAGGCGCCTGATCTTTCGAAACGGCGGGTGGCCTCAGCCGCAGCCGCCTCGAGGCGGTCGATTGCGCGGTGGCATTGAATGATGAGCTCGCCTTGCTGATCGGCCGGTTGCTCGGCGGCCCATGCGGGCAAATCACGCAGTCCCTGGCCAATGAGCTCGAGGGGCGTCTGGCCGGGCTGGCACATGCCTGCAGGCTGTCATCTCGTCGCGACAGCTGTCTGTCGCAAATCTACAAACTTGTTGAAGTTGCCGGGCGCGGTGAGGTCTGTCTGCGTATTACGCAGGTCGACCCGACGGCGCCCCGCTACTCGACTGCCCGGGTCAACTCCTCTTCGGCGTGCTGGGAGCTGGCCACGTCCCATCGGCGTGCCACCTGCTGAGCGCGGTAGAGGCTGGCGAAGAGACCAGGCGCGTCGACAAGATCGTCGGGCCGCCCACGCTGCACGACGCGGCCCTTGTCCAGCACGACGATCTCATTCGCCTGCCGGATGGTGGACAGCCGGTGCGCAATCACGAGCACCGTTCGATCGGCCACCAGCCGCGCCAGCGCCTTTTGAATCAGATGCTCGGCCTCCGGGTCTACCGATGAGGTCGCTTCGTCCAGGATCAAGATGGGCGCGTCGTGCAGCAATGCACGGGCGATCGAGATGCGCTGTTTCTGTCCGCCCGACAGGCGCACCCCTCGCTCGCCGATAACCGTGTCGTATCCCTGGGGTAGCTCCTCGATGAAGTCGTGGGCGTAGGCGGCTCGCGCCGCCTGCTCGACCTGTACGTCGCTGGCATCGGGATTGCCGATCTTGATGTTGTGCAAGACCGTGTCATTGAAGAGAAAGACATCCTGAAGCACGAGCCCAATCGAACGATGGACATAGTCGAGTGGCAGGTCCTTGAGGTCGATGCCTCCGAGTCGCACGGCGCCCTCCTGCGGATCCCAGAAGCGGACGATCAGGTTGGCGATCGTCGTCTTGCCCGCGCCGCTGGGCCCAACCAGCGCGACCACCGAACCGTCCTGCAGCTCGATCGAGACATCGTGCAGAACGGGCCGCCCCGCCTCATAGGCGAAGGTCACGTGCTCGAGCGCAAGGTCGTAACGCGCGCGCTCCGGAATGCGGGCGCCCGGCGATTCGGCAACGTCGATCGGGGTGTCCAAGATCTCGAAGATCCGGTCGGTCGCCGCCTGCGCATTGCGAAAGCCTTCGAGCTGACGGTTGAGCTCGGTGATGGGACGGTAGAGCTGCATCGTCAGGAAGACGAAGAGCACGAGATCGGCAACCCTGAGTTGCCCGCCATGCGCCATCAGCCCGCCGACGAGCAGCACGAGGGCAACCGGGATCGCCGCCATCCACTCAACGGCTGAGAAGTACCAGGTGTGGAGGACGTTCGCCTCGGTCGCCGCTTGCTTCAAATCGACGCTCCGCGCGATCACATCCTCGCGCGCGCGGGACAGGGCAGCGAACGCCTTCAGGACCGGGACGCCCTGGATGTGATCGATGATGACGCCGTTCAGGTGGCCGAGCGCATCGCGGTAGCGCTGAAACGCCGCGTAGGCGCGCCGGCGAAAAGCGAGCAGAATCAAGAGCACGAGCGCCAGGGGCGCGAGTGCGACAAGACCGAGCTTCCAGTTGACAAACAGCATCAGGATGCCGATCAGGAATGGCACCGTCGCCGCGCTGATCAGTTGAATGCCTGCATGCGCGGTGAAGAACTCGATCGTCTCGACGTCGCCGATCATCTTGGCAGCTATCACGCCTGACTGCTGCCGCGTGTGGAATCCCATCGAGAGCCGCTGCAGATGCTCGTAGCAGCGCATCCGGACCTCATGCAAGATCCGGAAGGCGGCGATGTGCCCGAAGCCGCCCTCGAGGTAGCGGGCAACCGCCATCAGCGTGGTGGCCGCGACCATCGCGATCCCCAGCCAGACCAGCGTCGCCAACGGCGATGGCTGCGCGAGCGTCGTCAGCATCTGCCGAATAATCAGCGCGGGCACCACGCTCAACGCCGTGTAGCCAACCGAGCCGAGAACCGCCAGGCTCAGCAAGCCACGATGGCCACGCGTGATCGCCAGCATGCGGGAAAGGAAGATCACGAGCTGAAAATTCTAGTGGTCGGCCGGCACCGGCGCCGAATTGCGAACGCGTTCCGCGACGAGCTCGTAGAGGGCCCGCGCCAGCCGAGGATCGGCGTTGAGCATCGGGGTCCGTCGGAGCTCGACGCCGAGTTCGTCGGCCTTCGCCTTCGCCTCGAGGTCGATGTCGTAAAAGATCTCGAGGTGGTCGGCGATGAAGCCGACCGAGCACACCAGGATCGCGCGATGGCCCTCCTGAGCGAGGGCCGCAACCATGTCAGGCAGATCCGGACCCAGCCACGGCTCGCCGGTATGACTCTGGCTCTGATAGGACCAGCGCCACTCTTCGATGCCGGCACGCTGCGCGACCAGCTCGGACGTCCGCAACAGCTGATCCTGATAGGGATCGCCCTGCTTCAGAATGCGCGCCGGCAGGCTGTGTGCGGTGAACACGGCCACGACGTCCTGCGGCCGGCTGAATTGTGCTCGCGTCGCGCGAACGTTGTCCGCCAGCGCCTCGATGTAGCCATCCAGCTCGTGCCAGCTGTCGACGAAGTCGACTGGAATCGCTGCATTGCCTTTAGAGCCGAGCCGATTGAGGGCGTTTTCAACCTGTCGTCGATAGCCCTCCGAGCTGATGGTCGAGTAATGCGGCGCCAGCACGATCGCCAGCAGTCGATCAGCTCCGGCCGTCATGGCTTCTTCGACGGCGGTAGCGATCCGTGGCGTCCAGTGCTTCATGCCGAGATGCACGGTATAGATGGATCCATCCGGCGAGTCCGCATTCAGGAGCTGTTCCAGCCTTTGCGCTAACTCGCTGGAAACAGCCAGCAGCGGAGTGGGCACGCCAACCTGGCGATATCGTTCGGTCAGCTCGTCAACCGCTTCCCGCGATGGAGTCCGGCCGCCGCGGATATCCGTGAAATAGGGCTCCACTTCATCGAGCCGATTTGGACTGCCATAGGCCATCAACAGCACGGCGATGTGTTGGTCAGGTGCCATGGACGAACTCCACCAGGCGCTGCAGCTGCTCGACCGGCGAGTCGGGCAAGACCCCGTGGCCAAGATTGAAGATGTGCCCTGGGCGGGAGCCAGCCGCCGCGATCACGCGCCGCGCGCCAGCTTCGATGACGGGCCATGGACCGAGCAGCAACGCGGGGTCGAGGTTTCCCTGGATGCCGCGGTCATAACCCACCAGCCCCCAGGCATCGCCCAGATCGACGCGCCAGTCGACGCCGATCACGTCGCCACCGGCCTGGGCGAGGAGCGGCAAGATCCCGGCCGTCCCAGTCGAGAAGTGAATCGTCGGCATGCCCAATTGCCGCAAACCGGCGAAGATCGCCGCGCTGTGTGGCAGCACGAAGCGCCGGTAGTCCTCCGGCGAGAGGGCGCCGACCCAGCTGTCGAAGAGCTGGACGATCTGGGCGCCGGCGCGGATCTGGGCCAGCAGATAATCGAGAACCAGCTCCGAGAGCCTGCCCATCAAATCGTTCCAGAGCGCTGGTTCCGCGTACATCATGGTCTTGGTCGTCAGGAACTCG
>DAIPYJ010000001.1:48024-210180 GCA_036782775.1 Candidatus Dormiibacterota bacterium
GTCCAGCGCCCAGACGGTTTCCGCTACTCCGGCGCGCAGCCGTTCGAGGGCGAGGATTGGTACGAGCGCAGCCCGTTGTGGCAGGCCACCAACCTCAACAAACGAGACATCACGCTGGATTTGACCTCGCAAACGGGCCGCGAACTCGCGCGACGGCTTGCCCTCGAGCAGATACCCCGCAAGGGTGAACGGCGCGCCGGCAAAGCCGATCACGGCGACCGCCGGGTCGAGCTCTCGCCGGAGGATCCGGATCGTCTCCAGGACAAAGGGCACGGACTCCTCAGCAGGGCGGCGCTGCAACCTATCTATATCCGTGCGCTGGCGAATCGGCCTGGCGACGACCGGCCCGACGCCGTCGACCAGCTCCAGATCGATTCCCAGGCCGAAGGCGACCGGCAGCATGATGTCGGCAAACAGCACGGCCCCGTCAACCCCCAGCCGGCGAACCGGTTGCACGGTGACCTCGGCGCAGAGTTCCGGCCGCTGGCAGATCGTGAACAGGTCGTAGGACTCGCGGATCTTTCGGTATTCGGGCAGCGACCGGCCGGCCTGCCGCATGAACCATACTGGCCGTCGCTCGACAGGTTCCCGTCGCGCCGCCCGCACCAGCGCGGGCACCGTCGAGCCGGCCGCGGGGCGGCCGACCGCGCCCAAGGGGACGGTCTTCATCCGCCCGCGATCAGGCTGACCTGCCGGCGGCTTGCCTCGGCTTGCGCGTCGCCAGACGCCAGCCCAAGGCTGAGGGCGATGGCATCGGAGGCGGCCATGCGAACGCAAGTGAAGATCGGGGTCTCTCGCTCGGTGTAGCGGCTGGCCTGCGACTCACGCAGCTCCATCACCAGGTCGAGAAACGCGGCAGGCTCATCGCACTCGAAGGCAACCACGAACTCCTGGTCGTCGAGGCCGAACGAATAGGCGGTGTTGATCTTGACCTGGGGATAGCGATGACCGATGGCGAAGTGCTCAATCATCATCGCCTTGCGTTTTTCGTACGGCAGCCGATACCAGACGCGCTTCTTCCACATCGGATAAACGAACAGGTACCGCGCGTCGGAAGGCTTGAGGCGCGTTCGCCGCCCTTCCTGGTCAGCATGGCGGTGCTTGCCCAGATAGGGCGAGGGCCGCATCATCGCCAGGAACGAGTGCGCGACCTGTAGCATCGGGCCGAGCTTGGTCGCCCGCCAACGCGACTCCGCGCGCTGGATCTCGTCGACGGTGTCGGCCGCCTGCCAGATCAGGATGTCGCAGTCGCCCCGCAAGCCGACCGTGCTGTAGGTCAGCAGCGTGCCTTCGCCGGCGGCTCGTTCGAGCAGACCGGAAAACTCTTCAGCAGCGGTCTGACGCGCGTGTTCAGGCCAGCCGAGAACACCGGCGTCGACTTTCAAGAAGGTGTATTTGACCGCCTGGCGAGGCTCAGCCATCGCCACAAGGTTACCAACGAAGCGCACTAATCTTGAATCGTGGCGCGGCTCTCGATTCAAAAAATCCATGTCGGCGAGAAGGACACCAACTGTTATGTCGTCGCCGATTCAGACAGCAAGGAGGCGGTGGTCATCGATCCGGGCGATGACGCGCCGAAGATCCTTGGTCAGCTACGAGGCCTCAGCGTTCGCTGGATCTGCTGTACGCACGCGCATCCGGGGCACTCCGGTGCAAAAGAGGCGATCAAGGCCTCCACCCAGGCAGCGACGGCGATGCACCTGGCCGACGCGACGGCCCACCTGAAATCGGCCGATCGTTATCTCACGGGCGGGGACAGACTCGGCTTCGGCGGATTTGCGTTGGAAGTCCTGGCGACCCCGGGCCATACGCCGGGCGGCCTCTCGTATCGGGTCGGCAACCACCTCTTCACCGGTGACACGTTGCTACCCGGGAAGATCGGCCGCGTCGACCTGCCTGGATCGAGCCCGCAGCAGATGGTGCTGAGCCTGCATGGTCAGTTGCTGGCCTTGCCCGACAACACCGTCGTCTACCCCGGGCACGGCGCCAACACGACGATTGGGCAGGAGCGGCTCAACAACCCCTACCTCCGGATTCGTTAGGGCTCGATCTTGCGGGTGTCGGTGTACAGCTCCTCGATGTCCTTGCCGTATTTCTCGGCGATCCGTTTGCGCTTGACCTTCATGCTCGGCGTGAGCTCGTCGCCAACGGTGAAGTCGGCCTTCAGAATCTTGAATTTCTTGATCTGTTCCGGGTGGGACAGCCCTCGATTGACGTCGTTCACCGCCTGGTCGACCAAGCTCTGTCCGTTCGGATCGTCCGCTCCGCCCGTGACGACATCCGAATCGAGAACCACCAGCGCGGCAACGAAGGGCTTGCCGTCGCCCAACACGACTGCGTGCGCGATCCCGCGATGGTGGCGCAGCTGCGTCTCCATCGCGCCCGGGGCGACGTACTTTCCGCCCGACGTCTTGAAGAGGTCCTTCTTGCGATCGGTGATCTTGAGGTATCCATCCTGGTCCAGCTCGCCGATGTCACCGGTGCGCAGCCATCCGTCCTCGAGGCTTTCCCTGGTCGCCTTCTCATCCTTGTAGTAACCGGCGAAAACGTTGCCACCCTTGACCAGGACTTCGCCATCCGAGGCGAGCTTGATCTCCACGCCGGGAAGCGGAAGGCCCACCGTCCCGAAGCGCGCCTGCAGAGGCCGGTTGAAAGTTGCGGGGGCCGTCGTCTCGGTCAAACCGTAGCCCTCCAGGATTTCGATGCCGATGCCGTAGAAGAAACGCAGGATCTCCGATGAGATCGGCGCGGATCCGCTGATACAGATCAAGAGTTTGTCGAAGCCGAGCGTCTCGCGGATCTTGGAGAAGACGAGGCGATCGGCAAGCGGCAGCTGCCAGAGGAGCGCACGCGACATCGGCGTCTGCTGCTGGTAGGCATCGGTCTTTTTCGCGCCGACCCGCATGGCCCAGTCGCGGATCAGCGCCTGCGGGCCATGGACCTCGCCCATCTTTTCGCGAACCCCGGCATAGATTTTTTCCCACAGCCGTGGCACCGACGTGAAGTAAGTCGGGTGCACCTCGCGGACCGCTTCCAGGACCTTGTCGACTTGCGGGCAGAAATACACGCGGCATCCGGTGATGATCTGCCGGAGGTGACTCACGACTCGCTCGAGCACGTGGGCGAGCGGCAAATAGGAGACGACCCGGTCCTCCGGATCCCCGCGAAAACACTGCAGGGTTGCCATTGCCGTCCAGGTCAGGTTGTGATGGGTCAGGATCGCGGCCTTCGGCTGCCCTGTCGTTCCCGAGGTGTAGATCAGGCTGGCGGTATCTTCCGGTTTGAGCGCCTGCCAGCGGCTGGCAAGCAGACCCGGTCTTGTTCGGCCAAACTCATCGCCGCGGCGCAGCGCCTCCTGCCAGCTGGTGACCCAATCGTCCGATTGCGGGCCGTCCGACTCGATCACGATCACCCGCCGAAGGTCCGGCAGATCGGATCGCATGGCAACCACCTGCTCGAGAAGCTGCCGGCTCTCCACGACCAGGACTTTGGATTCCGAATGACTCAACAGGTACTTGACCTGGTCCGGCGAGAGGGTCTGGTAGATCGCGACCGTCGCCCCGCCGGCATGGAGGATCGCGAGGTCGGCGATCTGCCATTCGGGCCGGTTTGCGGACCAGAGCGCGACGCGGTCCCGCGGCTGCAGCCTCTCAGCCAGCAGCGCATTGGCAAGACGGTTGACGACTCGGGCGTATTCAGCCCAATTGATCGGCTTCCAGTCGCCGCCGATCTTGAAATATAGGGCGGGAGCATCGCCTCGGCGGGCTGCCGTCTCCTGAAAGACCGCTGGGATGGTTGGCGGTTGGTCGCCCGGTGCAGGCGCGGGTTCGGGGGCACGAACCGCGACGCTCATGCCGCCACTATAAGTAAAGATTCGCGTTTGCATGTCGGTTTGACCGGTAGTTACGTATTCTTTAGGACACGGACATGGTTGTGGGCACCTGCGAGCTCATCTTCCAGCTTCCCGACAACCACAGTCTCAAGGGAAAACGACAGGTCAGCCGCTCGATCGTCCAGCGGATTCGCAATCGCTTTAACGTTTCCGTCGCCGAGGTCTCCGACCTCGATCGCTGGCAGACGCTGGCGATCGGTGTCACGTGCGCCACGAATGACAGCCGCCACGCCAACCAAATCATGAGCAAGATCGTCGACTATGCAGAAGACCACAATGGCGGCGCTGTGCTTGCGGGCCACCGCATCCAGGTGTTGCGAACATGAACCTGGCGATCGGCGCAGACGAACTGGGCTCGGTCGAGAGCGGACCGATCGCGGCGGTCCTGGCAGCGCTGGCCCGGGATGATCCGGGAGCAGTGGTGGCAGCGCTCGACGGCCAGCTCCATCACGGCCGTCCGGGAAGTCCGGCGGCGCTGCGCCAGCAGGTTGGTGAGCGGCTGGCGATGGCGCTCGCCGAACAGAGCGGCCGCGTCATGCGCTGGATCGATGCACTGGTCAGCTCGCCTTCGCCCACCGGACGGCAGGTCGCCTGCTTGCTGCTGGCAAGCCATTACGGCGAGGATCGGACCGGGGTGCTGAGAGCCGCCGAAGTCCTTGCAAACGACCCACATTGGGAGGTGCGGGAGGCCGCTGGGGGACTGCTTGGCACGCTCCTCGACCGCGATTTCGCCCGGGTCCGGCCCCGGCTCGAATTGCTTCGCTCCTCCAAGTCGGAAAACGAGCGCCGCGCGGTTGTGCTGGCCGTCAAGTACGCAGCCCGCCGGGACAAGCCCGACCGGGTGACAGACCTGCTCAGCCTGCTGGCGCCGCTATTGCACGACGAAGAGGCCTACGTGCGCCGCAACCTGGGGCCCTACACGATCGGCGACGCGCTCCTCCGCGTCAATCCGAAAGAGACCTTGCGCTTCCTACGCGAGTGGTCTCGCGATCGCGACCCGATGGTGCGCTGGAACGTGGCGATGGCCTTCTCCAGCGCGATCGGCTCCTTTCACTGGCCGGCGGCAAAAGCCATCCTCGAGCGTCTGGCCAGGGGGCCCGAGCCGCTGGTGCGTAATGCGGTTGCCAAGGCGATGCGCCGCTGCCGTCAGCGCTACACCGATGAAGTCGAGGAGACGAGGCACCGTTGGCTGAAAGATAGCGAGCGCCGCCCAACCGCCGAGCTCATCGGCCCGCCCAAGCGCTGAACTCCGCCGCAAAAGCGGCGACCGTACGATTGCCTGAAGGGTGAGCCAGATCCTGCCGCGCGCTACGCCATCGCTGATCGACGCTTTCCAGGCAACCCTTCCCTGGCCCCTCGACCCCTTTCAGGTCGAGGCGATCGACAAGCTCGAATCGCATCACGGCGTGCTTGTCTCCGCGCCCACCAGCTCCGGCAAGACGGTGATCGCCGACTACGCAATCTTCCGCGCCCTGCAGACCGACACGCGCGCCATCTACACGACACCGCTCAAGGCCTTGTCGAACCAGAAATACCGCGACTATCAGCGCCTGCATGGCGATGGACACGTCGGCCTGGTCACGGGGGAGAACACGATCAACCCGCTGGCACCAGTGGTCGTCATGACGACAGAGATCCTGCGCAACCTCATCTATGAAGACCCGGAGCGGCTGCACCGCGTCCGATACGTGATCCTGGACGAGGTCCACTACATCGACGACTTCCCGCGTGGCGCCGTTTGGGAGGAGATCATCATCCAGGCGCCCGGCCACATCAAGTTCATCGGTCTGTCGGCAACCATCAGCAATTTCCAGGAGGTGGCCGATTGGATGAGCCGGCAGCGGGGCGATGTGGCGACCGTCAGCGTGACGCGCCGGCCGGTGGAACTGCGCCTCTGGCTTTCGGTCAGAAACCGTTTCTATCCGCTGCTCGACCAGCATGGCAGTATGCCGCGCGAAACGCGGCATGCCGCCCAGGCGGAGGATTCGACTGACTTCCGCCTCTCGCAGCTCCGACGCCCACCGGAGAACGACTTGCTGCCGGTGGTCGACCAGCTGCGCCAGCAGGAATTCCTTCCCGCGATCTATTTCATCTTCTCGAGACGCGGTTGCCGCGAGGCGCTTGGGCGCTGCGCCGCCCATGGCTTCGACCTAACGACCGCCGCGGAAAAAGCCGAGATCGATGCCCTGATCAAGCAGCACCTCGACCAGATCGAGGACCGGGACGAAGCCGAGCTCTATCTCGACCTGCTCGACGGCGACACCCTACGGCGCGGTCTTGCGATGCACCACGCCGGGATGCTGCCCTATCTGAAGGAGCTGGTCGAGGTTCTCTTTCAGCGCGGGCTGATCAAAGTCGTCTTCGCCACCGAGACGCTTTCCCTCGGAATCCACATGCCCGCACGCGCCTGCGTTGTCTCCTCTTTCACCAAGTTCGACGGCCGCGACTTCGCGACGCTGACATCAGGCGAGCTGACGCAGCTGATGGGTCGAGCCGGCCGGCGTGGCATCGACCCCATCGGCCACGGGGTGATCCTCAAGGAACCTGATGTCGACATCGGCACGATCTTCGAGGCGGCCACCGGCGACGAGATGACGGTGGAGAGCAAATTCGCGCCGACCTACAACATGGCGCTCAACCTGCTCCGCTATCACCAGCCGGACGAGGTGGATCTGTTGATGGAGCGCTCCTTCGGCCAGTATCAGAAGGTCGTCGCACGTCGCGATCTCGACCTGCGACTGAGCAACCTTCGCCAGCGGTTGCAGGACCTGACGGCCACGCGTTTCGCTGCCGAAGGCGACCCGTGCTGCACCGAAAAGACGATCACGTCGTTTGTTCGCGCCGAGGAGGCCGTCGCCCAGCTCCGTGTCCAGATGCGCCGGTTGCGCAACGAGCACTGGCGTGGTCGCGGGCGCCGGCGACGCGGCGCGACCCGGACCGCCGGGGGCCAGACGCTCAACGACCTCAAGGACGAACTGCAAGGCTGGCAGCAGAAGATCAACCGGCTGCCGTGCCGCAAGTGCCCTCATCTGGCCGAGCACCGTGCACACCATGCCGAGGTTCGGGAGCTTCGCAGCCGGATGCAGACCTCGGAACACGATGCGGCGCGCAGCCACGACGAGTATCGCCGCCGGATGCGAGCCCTGCGCGAAATTCTCCGCGAGCTCGGCTTTCTCGACGGTGACGTTCCAACCGAAAAGGGCCTGCTCGCCTCCCGCATTTATGGCGAGAACAGCTTGATCGTGACTCAGGCGATCGATGACGGGTGGCTCGAGGAGCTCTCACCACCGGAGCTGGCCGCGGCGCTCGTGATGGTCACGGCAGAGGACCGCAACCGCGACCGACCGCGCCAGCGCCGGCGCTTTCCTACCAGCGCGATCGCACTCGCCCAGAAGCGCCTTCGCATCATCTATTTCCGATTCTCAGCGCGCGAGAAGGAGCGCGGTGAGGAAAACCTGCGTCCGCTCTCCGGTGATTACGTGAATTTCACCTACGACTGGTGCAGCGCGGTTCCGCTGTCGGATATCGAGTCGCCGATGGACGTGGAGCTCGGTGATTGCGTCAAGGCGTTGAAGGGACTCTACAGCGCGCTACGACAGATCGAGTGGGCCGTGAGCGAGCGGCCGGGACTCCGAAAACTCGTGATGCAGTCCAGAGCAAGTCTCGAGCGCGATCTAATCACCCGCGTCTAAGGACATCGAGACGAGACTCCGGACCGATCCCTCGCCGACCAACGGCTATCGGCAACGTTGGCTCGGCTCGGGATCGTCCTCCGCCTCGCCTCGCTGCCCATACCCGCGGCGAGCCTGAGTCAGTCCCTACCCTCCTCCTGAGCCAATTTCTCCGATATGCGGTAGACCTGCTCGGGCAGGTCCGTGATGTCGTAAAAGCGCAGGGCCTTCTTCAGACGTTTCGCGATCCCGACCTGGACTTTCACGCCGAGGCTCATCGTCCCGAAGACCCAGACTTCATCGCAGCGGGCCAGCAGGTTATTGATCGCCTCGCGCACCAGCTGCTTGGGCACGGTGTGCAGCAAGTAGTAATCGAAAAGCATGAAGGGATTGAGGGGAACGTAGCCCTCGTCCAGGACTAGCTTCGAGACCTGCATCCGCCAGTAAAAGTTGCGGTTAGACATCGCGATGTAAATCAGCTTCTTCGGATGCCGGATGGTCTGCTCGAGCTGCTCCAGAGGGCTCGCTTCAGGAATGGGCGCGAAGATCGCAGCCAGGATGTCGTCGGCCGACTTCGTCGACGGCTCACCCGGGGCCGGCTTGGTGGGCGCCTGTTCCGGCTCGATGACATCACGTTCCCGATCCGCCGCCATGTTGTGCCGAAGTTTATGCGCCTGCCAACGTGGGGTCAAGCAACGGACGGACCAGCGGACCCAGCCGCGCGATCGCTTTTTCGAGCAGCGCTCGGTTCTGCGCCGCGTTCAACCAGCGGCTCGCTCCCGACGGATGCGGGAAGGGCACCAGCAGCGGGCGGGTCCGAGCCCGAGCGCCGACCTCGACGCCGTTCGCGTCGAACACGCGCCCCACGAGCGCCTGCAGCGGCCGGCCGGGCAGGAACCGTTCGTGGGCAAGCCCGCCGACGAGGATCAACAGCTCGGGCTTGATCAGCGCCAGCTGGCGGTCAAGGTGTGGCCGGCACAGTGCAACCTCGGCCCGGCTTGGTCGGCGATCGCTCCCACCGGTTCCCTTTCCCGGGAAACACTTGGTGATGGATGTCATATAGATGTTGCGCCTGACTTGCGCCTCGGAGGCAAACCCAACCTCTCTCAGCCAGGCCATCAGGATCTTCCCCGACCGTCCCTGGAAGGGCAGCCGCTTGACCGCCTCGACCGCTCCCGGCGCCTGGCCGATCAGCATGATGCGGTTGTCCGCAAAGCCGCTGAGGACCGGCGCCGCCGTCGGCAGGTAGCCAGCGTCAACACACAAGGCGCAGCCGCGAATCTGGCGGTGTAGCCGGTCGACGGCCGCGGTCGGTGACATGGTGAGCTGGGATGGTGTCCCCGACAGGATTTGAACCTGTGCACCCGGCTCCGGAGGCCGGTGCTCTATCCGGGCTGAGCTACGGGGACACAGCGGACCTCGATTATAAGGACGCCTCCTGGTGAGCTCCAGTCGTCCCTGCGCCAGCCGCATCCGCTTCGCGAAGCAACCTTACGGATTCCGTTACAGGCGTGACCCCCTTGATGATCGTCCCTCCATAAGCTGACGGCAGGACAGGCCGAGAGTGAGCGAGCTGCCTGTTCCGGAGGTGGCATATGCGTCGTCTCCTCAGCGCGTGGACCCTGCTGGCCATCGCGGCCGCGGTCATGGCCTGCGCCGATGTCTGGCCGAACCCGTTTTAGGGACGGCCTTTCGCTGTCAAGCTAGGCGGCGTAGACTGTAGGCCATGCTTACTCGGCGGCGCTCCGGACGCTCGACAACGGGCCGCCCCGGAGCGCCGTCGTCCTTGGGGCAGCGGATCCGGAAAGCGCGGCAGACACTCGGCTTGAGCCTGGCTGCCGTTGCCGGCCAGGATTTCACCCGCGCGTTTCTCAACCAGGTCGAGCTCGGTCGGGCTCAGCCGTCGACGCACACGCTGCGCATCATCGCCCGCCGCCTCGGCCAGCCGATCGAGTACTTCCTCGAAGATCCGGGTGACTCAGCCGCCGCGATTGAACTCGCGTTGGCGGAAGCGGAGCTCGATCTTCATCGGGGCCAGGCCCAGCGGGCGGAATCCCTGATTCGCAGCGTGCTGCAGAAGCCCATCCCGCTCGAGGTGCGAACGCGGGCGCAGCTGGCGCTGTCGGCGGCACTGTTACGTGAGGGTCGCGCGCTCGAGGCCCAGCCCATCCTCGAGGAGGCGATCGGCGTGGCGGAACGCTCCCAATGGCACGCCCTGCTCGTCGAGCTCTATGACCGGATGGGCAGCGCCCATTACCTGCTCCGGCGAGCTCATGCCGCAGGGCAATGGTTCGACCGGGCGCTGGCGCGCTACGACAGCGCAAAGCTCGCCGACCCGGTGCTGAAGGCACGGCTTCTCGGTCATCGGGCCAACCTGCATTTTGTGGCCGGCCAGCCGGTGGAGGCGATTGCGGCCTATGAATCCGCGATCAACTCGGCCGAGCGCGTTCTCGACCTTCCGGCGCTCGCGGGGATCTACGAGGGACTTGCCCTGTCCTTTCAGCAGACCGGACAGTACGCTCGAGCGCTCTCTTACGCCCAAAAGGGCCTCCGGATTTTCGAAACGCTGCGCGACGTGCGCATGGCCGCCCAGCTGCGCCTCAACATGGGTGACATGCTGCTGCAGCAGGGACGGACCATCGAGGCCGAGCGCTTGTTTACCGAAGGGGCTGAGCATCTTCGTCGCATCGGCGACCATGAGCTCCTGCCTCATCTGGTTGGCGGAATGGCCGAGTCCGCGCTCGAAAAGGGAGACCTGGCCCGAGCTTCAATCCTGATCGATGATGCCGTCGATCTCGCGACGAGGTCGAGCGACCCACTCGCCGCCGCCCAGGTCCATCGGATCGCCGGGCGCGTGGCCGATGCCGACGGCCGGCGCGATGCCTCGCAGCGCCATTTCGAGCGGGCGCTCGAGATTGCCACCGGCATCGATGACCCCGAGCTTCGCGCGCGTGTCACCTACGACTTCGCCAGGGCGCTCGAGGCCCAGGGCGATTCGGCGGCTGCCGCGGTGCGCTTTCGCCAGGCGTACGAGGCAGGACGCCGGCCGCGCCGCGAACCGGCGTTAAGTCAGGTTTTAGCTTAGGTAAGCAGCACTTGACATCAGCGGACGGTGGGTCCATAATGACGGCCACGGAAGGTGGTGTCGTTGGCAACAACGATCCCCCCGCCACTTTCCGTTTTTCGGACAACAGAGTCGTTGGTGAAGATCGCATTCTGCGCTAGACTGATCACACACAGTCAAGGGGGATTATGGACGGTTATTCGAGAAAGGTCGGAGCGAGGCTCCGCAGCTTGCGCAAACAACGGGGCCTGACCCTTCAACAGGTCGAGGTCCTCTCAAACAAGCGCCTCAAGGGCTCGCTGCTTGCCGCCTACGAGCGGGGCGACCGCAATATCTCGGTCACCCGGCTGCATCAGATCGCAACCCTCTATAGCGTGCCGGTGAACCAGCTTCTGCCCGAGGAAGCCGAAGGCGGCGCCGAGCCCGCGCTGCCGGCGAAGCTCGCCATCGATCTCAATCAGCTGCAGGGCCTGCCCGAACGCCAGAGCTCGATCCTCAGCCGCCATGTCACACGTTTGCAGCAGCAACGCCAGGACTTCAACACGCCCGTGGTGACCTTTCGGCAGGACGACCTGGAGCAACTTGCCGCTGCCTATAAGACCACTCCCGAGATGCTGCGACGATCGTTGCAGGAGTGGGGCGTGTTCCGTGGAGGCTCGCCCGCATCCCAACCCGAGCGGCCCGAGGTCGAGGCGCAGCCGCCCGAGGACGAAGCAACACCCTAGAAGGGAATCTCCCCCTGTGGGGCGGGCGGGGGCCCGCCACGCTGGGCGCGTAATTCGGCGACGGTGGCCGGATGCGGCGGCTGCTCCTCAGCACCGGATTCCTCGTGGACCGGCAAGCTCTCAATGCGCTGGCGCGCCTCCTCGAGTTTGCGCTCGCAGAGCTGCAGGTATTCCCTTCCCCGCGCCACCGCGGAGATCGCCTCCTCCAGGCTGAGCTCTCCCTCTTCCAGAGATCGCAGCGTGACATCCAGCTGAGCCAGCGCCTCTTCGTAGGTCAGTGAGCGCGGTTCCTCAGTCACGGGCCGGCCCCCTCGACCTTGTCGACCGTCGCCTCCAGTCGCCCAGACCCAAGCATCACCGCGATTGGCTTGCCGGACTCGGTCTGCCTCGCGTCTCGGATGATGGAGCCGCTTTCCCCATCGAGACAGATACTGTAACCGCGCCGTAGCGTTTGGTCCGGAGCAAGGGCGGTCAGCCGGGCACGCCGGCTCTCCAGCCCCGCGTGGCGTTCGCGAACCGCGGCTTTTGTCCAGTCGATGAGGCGGTCGCGCCATTGTCCCGCCTGTTGGCGGCCGCGCCTGGTGCGCTCCAGCAGCAGCGCCTCGTCGCGCCGCAGGCGACGCCGGTAATCCTCCAACGACTGCTCCCGGCGTCGCAGCACCTCGCGAGGATCGCGCTGCTGCAGCATGCCGGTGATTGCGGCCAAGCGGTCGCGGCGGCGCCGGACGCTGTCGAGCGCCAGCCGCTGCAGCGAAAGGTGCCGCTGTTCGAGCTGGTGCTTGGGCGTGACCAGCGCAGCGACCCCCCCGCGTTGCAACCGGGCGCGTCGCTCATCTAACTGGCGCAGCAGGTCGGCCTTCTTTGGCACGACCAGCTCGGCGGCTGCCGTTGGCGTGCGAGCCTCGCGATCGGCAACCAGGTCCGCGAGCGTGCGGTCCGAGGTATGCCCCAGCGCGGTCACCACCGGGATTCGCATCGCCTGGATTGCCCGGACCACTGCCTCCTGGTTGAACGCCATGAGCTCCTCGAAGCTGCCTCCGCCGCGAGCCACGATGACGACGTCGGCTCGCCGGTCGTCGTCTGCCTGTCTGAGCGCGGCGACCAGGCTGCGCTGAGAGGCGGTGCCCTGGACGCGCGCCGGGTAGAGGAGCAGTTCCACGTTGGGGAACCGTTCCCAGATGGTTTGCTGCAGATCATGGATCACCGCGCCGCTCGGCGAGGTGATCAAGCCGATCCGTTGGGGCATGAACGGCAGAGCTCGCTTGCGGTCGCTTGCGAAGACGCCCTCGGCTTCGAGCTTGCGCTTCAGCTGCTCGATCGCCGCCCGCAGCTTGCCGGCGCCGTCGTAGTCGAGCTTGTTGACGACGAGGTTGATGCGGCCGTACTGCGTGTGGTAGTCGACCTGACCGGTAACGACCAGCTCCTGGCCGTTCTCGGGCAAGAACGGCATCCGTCGCGCCGTACCGCTGAAAACCACGGCACTGATCGCCGCCTGCGCATCTTTGAGCGTGAACCAGACATGGCCAGCTCGCAGGGTGACGCCGCTGACCTCGCCCTTGACCAGCACATATTGGAGACGAGCCGCGAGCAGGTCGTGGATCCGGATGTTGAGTTCGAGCACCGTCAAGGGACGTACGGCACGCTGTGGCTGGACGGCCATCGTCAGGAAAGGGCCTCCGCCAGTCGCGAGTCCGGCCGGTAGAGGGCGCGCTCGGCCGCATCGCGAAGCGCCTCGAGCTGCTCGCTCTCATCACTGAAGACGCGGACGAGCGTGGTTCGGATCGGCAGGCGGCGGAAGAGCTCGGCGACCGCGCTGCGCTCGACCGCCCGGCTTACGGGGTTATAGATATTGACGGGAAAGGGGTCGTTGAACGGATTCTGGGGCCGGGGATCGACCGAGGCGACATCCACCTCCAGGGAGGCACTGCGCAAACTCGCGGGCAAGGCTTCGCGAATCCGGCGCACATACTCGGCCGGCTGGGGGTAGAAGACGGCGTCCTCGAAACTCGAGAACTCGTAATAATCCTCGAAGATCAGGCGCCATTTCAGCTCACGGCGGACGATTCGCGCCCATTCCTCGGCCAGCTCGGCGGACCGTCCGGTGTCGTGGCTCCAGCGGTCGACCGTCTCGATCAGGGACCAATCGGTGAGCGCCAGATAGTCGAGCGGATGCTGAAGGGGATTGCCGCTGAGGATCCGTTCGATCGTTTCGCGGAAGATCTCGCGCATGTGGAGATCGATCCGTCGCACCGTGCGGTGGTAGTAGATGTTGTTGTAAAGGTAGAGGCGCGCGTTCAGAAAGAGCAGTAGCGCCTGCGCGCCGTGCTGATGGAGCAGCATGCCTTGCCGGTCGAGGAAGGAGTAGTGGAGCAGCCGCTCGATGTCGACCGGGCCGACCTTGACGCCGCACATGTAGGCGTCCCGCGGCACGTAGTCCAGGTTGTCCGCCGTGTACATACCATTGAGCACCGGCTTGAGCGCCGTGACCCAATCGGGAGCCTCGCCACCCGGGAGAGGCACTTCGGCGATGAGCTCGGCGACCCAACGGGGATCGATGCGCTCCCCCGGCTCGAATCGGCCGTGCGGGCTGGCATCGAGCCCGCCGATTGCGGGCGCGAGCTCGCCCTGGATCAGCGCCCGGCCGATCACCTCGTGATCGATGCCGAATCGATCCAGGTAGTTCTGATCGAAGAAATGGCCGAAGGGTCCGTGGCCGACGTCGTGGAGCAGCCCGGCGACTCGCAGCGTCTCTTCGACGCAGGCGCTCGATGGCGCATCCGGATAGAGCTGACGAAGGTTGGCATCGAGGCGGCGCGCCCATTCACCGCTCAGGTGCATGGCGCCCAGCGCGTGCTGGAAGCGCGAGTGCTCGCCGCCCGGAAAGACCCACCAGGCGGACTGGAGCTGATGAATGCGGCGCAGCCGCTGCAGCCAGGGATCGTCGAGCAGATCCTGTTCCGCGGCGGCACTCGACCCGTGCTCGTGCTTGGTGATCTTGATGTAGCCGTGCAGCGGATCAGCGACCAGGTTGACCGCGTCATAGTGCCGGGCCAGATCGCTCACGAGTCCGGCACGATTTTAACTAGCATGGCCTGGATGGACCGCACGGTGATCGTCGACGCCCTCCGCACCCCAATCGGCCGCTACGGTGGCGCGCTCAAGGCGGTGCGGCCCGACGACCTGGCCGCCGTCGTGGTTGCCGGCGCGGTGGCACGAAACCAGCTCGATCCGGCAACCATCGAGGACGTCTACTTCGGCGACGCGAACCAGTCGGGCGAGGACAATCGCAATGTCGCGCGCATGGCGGTCTTGCTCGCCGGCCTGCCGGTCGAGATCCCGGCGGCCACCTTCAACCGGCTGTGCGGCTCCGGGTTGCAGGCGATCGTCTCGGCCACTCGCGAGATCGAGACCGGCAACGGCGACCTCTTGCTCGCCGGTGGCGTGGAAAGCATGACGCGCGCGCCTTACGTTCTGCAGAAGCCGAACCGCGAGTTCGACCGCGGTCCCCAAACGCTGTATGACAGCACCCTCGGCTGGCGAATGATCAACCCCCGGATGCCGGAAAAGTGGACGATCAGCCTCGGCCAGACGGCCGAGGTCGTGGCACGGAAATATGCGATCGGGCGTGAAGAACAGGATCGCTGGGCGCTCGAAAGCCATCGCAAGGCCGTTGCGGCACAGGCCGCCTGTCACTTCAAGGCCGAGCTCATCCCAGTCGCCCTGCCCAAGGGCGAGCAGTTCGAACGTGATGAAGGCCCGCGCCCAGACACCACCATGGAGAAGCTGGCCGCCCTCAAGCCCGCCTTCGCGAACGATGGAACGGTCACCGCCGGCAACTCGTCCTCGCTCAACGACGGGGCCGCTTGTGTCGTCCTGATGTCTGAATCCCGTGCGCAGCGAGCGGACGTGGAGCCGCTGGCCCGAGTGCTTTCAGCGGCCTCAGCCGGCGTCGATCCGTCGGTGATGGGCCTCGGCCCAATCCCGGCCTCGCGCAAGGCGCTGCAGCGTGCCGGGTTGAAGCCGAGCGACCTCGACCGGGTCGAGCTCAATGAAGCCTTTGCTTCGCAGGTGATCGCTTGCGTTCGCGACCTCGGCCTCGATCCCCAGCGGGTCAACGCCAACGGCGGCGCCATCGCGCTCGGCCATCCTCTTGGCGCGAGCGGGGCGCGAATCGTCACCACGCTGGTCCACGAACTGGCGCGCACCAAGGGCCGCTACGGACTCGCGACGATGTGCATTGGAGTCGGCCAAGGCATCGCCATGGTCGTGGAGAACCTCCGCCGCTAGCGATCGGACGGAGCGGAGTGCGGTCCCGGGGCGCGCCAGCGTTGCCGATGGCCGTTGGTCGCCGAGGGACCGTCGCGCAGCTCTGTCCGGACAATTGTGACGCTGATGTACCGATCCGTAGTCGCCCTGCGACCGACTCTTGCCCTTTGGCCATATGTTTTTTCGGATGATCGTGATGAGACTTCCATGCAGCGGCTTCGTCGTGCCATACAACGCCTGTTCATCGCCGGCATCAGCTTCATGCTGGCGGTTGCGCCACTGACGGCGCGTGCCAACTCGATGCCCACCCTCGACAGCCTCTGGAACGAACCGCAAGGACTCTCCATGGACAGCGCGCTGTACGTTTTCCAGGCGTGGTTCGGGGGTTACAGCGACCAGATGTCGAGCGATCCGTCTCAACGTGGCTTCGAGGAGCTAAGCCGGGCGAATACCGATCTGCTGAACGCCTACACGCTCCTCCAGCACGCCCATCAGGGCGGCCCTCAGCCGGTTGCCATCATCGATCCGCTCCTGGCCGGCGCCTACGACGGCGTAACCGGTTCCGACGGCAAGGCGCCGGTTGCTGAGCTCTTCGCCTCCATCAACCAGGGCTTACTTGCGCTCGAAGGGCGTGAATCGACCACCGAGCAGGTGGCCGCACTCCTCGAGGAGTCCCGGGCGATGCAGGCTGCGGGCCTTCGGGATCTGGAGACCGGTGGCAGCGGCCACGACGCCTTGATCGCGAGCAATGCCCAACGCGAAGCCGATTTCCTGACGCAGGTCCAGCGTGTCGCGACGCCTGAGGATGACCTCGCTTCCCTGCTGGCGGCCGCGACCTTGCAGGCGACGACCGTCGCGCATCATCAGTCGCTGACGGCGTTGGCAGCCCTCGGAAATGGAAAACGAAACGGCCAGGCCACTAGCAACGCGTCCGGAAACGGCCATGCGAATGGCCATGACAAGGGGCACGGTCAGCAGCAGGCTAACGGGAGCGGCAAGAAAAAGTAGCCGCCGAGCTGAGCTTAGGCCTCTTCCTCGTCCTCGACGCCGTCGAGGGTGAGCATCAAGCCGTCTTGAAGGTCGTACAGCGCGTCCATCGAGTCTGCGATCGACAGGTCCTCAAAGGCGCGTGAGGCTAAGGGATGATCCATTTCGGCAGCCAGGCGCTGAACGCGTAGGGCCAGCTCAGTCGGCAGCTGCGTCTCCTCGGCGATATTCAGCATCTCGAGCTCATCCAGCAGCCGGTCCATCTGGCGAATACGGTTTCGACGGGCATTCCGCAGCTCGCGCTCCGCGTGCCAGCGTTCGCGCAAGCTCGATATCTGGACCGAGGTTTGCTCGATCATTCGGCCGCCTCCAGCAGTCCGAGCCATGATGTCCCGAGCGACTACATTACTTTCAAAGCTGTTATTGGTCAAGAACGCCAGTCTCCGGCGACGTTGAGCCGCCCGAGCCCCGCCGCCCTCCTGGTGGTCCTATCCGCCTTCTGTTTCGCGGCCGGCGGCAATGTCGTCAAGGGCCTGTTCAAACTCGGATATTCCCCCCAAATGCTTTCCCAGCTCCGCATCTGGTGGGCTTTTGGCTGGTTGCTGGTCGCCCTGGTGCTGGCCAGGCCCAGCCTATTGCGCGTCTCCCGCGGCGACCTGCCCGCGCTCGCGATCTTCGGGGGCGTCGGCCTCGCCGGCGTCCAGTTCACCTACTACCTGACCATCGCCCGGCTGAATATCGCGGTCGCGCTCCTCGTCCAGTACCTGGGGCTGGTCGGAATCGCCGCCTGGGAGCGGTATCACCGCCGCCAACACCTTGGCTCGTCCGTCTCAGGGGCGCTCGCGCTTGTTCTGATCGGCGCCTTCTTCGCCGTCGGCGCCTATCGTCCCTCGCTCTTACGAGTCAATCTCCCGGGCATTGGCCTGGGGTTGGTCTCGGCCTGCTTCTTTGCGTTTTACATGCTGCGCGCCTCGACACTCGCCCGCCGGCTCAACACCTGGACCATCCTGATTTACGGGTTTGGCACCGGGGCCGTGCTCTGGGCCGGCTACGACCTGGTCACCGCCACGGCGCTCCCTTCAGACTGGCGGGTGTGGGCGGTAATGGCGCTGGTTGGACTGATTGGGACACTGGTGGGCCACGCGCTCTTCGTCGTCGCAGTCCGGACCATTCGCCCGTCGACCGCCGGCATCATCGCCACGGCCGAACCGGTGTTCGCCGGCCTGATCGCCTTCGTGGCGTTCGGCGACCGCCTCGAGCCGCTGCAGTTGCTCGGTGCGGCCATCATCATCGGCGGCATCGCCATCGTGCAACGCGCTGGCCGTGAGCCGGAGCCAGCCGTAGCGGTGATCCTGCAGTGACTCCCTTCCGCATCGATCTGGTAGCCGAATGGCTGCTGCCCGGGGAGATCACCTGGTCGCTGCATTTCGAGCCGGCATGCGAAAGCACGCAAGACCTCGCCCGCGCGGCCGCCGAAACCGGCGCGGATGAAGGCTGGACCGTCGTGACCGACCTGCAGCGTGCGGGCCGTGGGCGGCAGGGCCACTCCTGGGTCGCTCCCGCCGGACAAGCATTGCTGGTGTCGATCGTGCTGCGGCCGGCGGTCGACGTCCTGCCTAAGCTGCCGCTTCTGGCTGGGCTCGCTGTCGCCGGGGGCATCGAAGCGGCCACCGGCATTGCGCCCGACCTCAAGTGGCCGAACGACGTCCTGCTGCGAGATCGAAAGCTAGCCGGCGTCCTCTTGGAGCGGCCCGGCAATGCCGCCGTCATGCTCGGCATCGGGGTGAACGTCAGCCAGCCGCCAGCGGACCTTCCCGAGGGCGCGACGTCCCTGACCGTCGACCTTGTCCGTCCGATCGAGAGAGAACGCCTGTTGGCGGCGATCCTCAACGACCTCAGCAATGCCTACGAACGCGCCGACCGGGAGGGCGTTCAATGGATCGTGCCCGCATGGCGAAGCCGCAGTTCGATGCTCGGACAACGCGTGCGCTTCGACTACCAGGGCGTTGCCGTGGAGGGTGTGGCCAAGGACATTAGCGAGCAGGGAGCCTTGCAGGTGGAAGCCTCAGGCGGCCGCCGGCTAGAACTGATTGCCGGCGAGGTCCAGCGCGTCCGGCTCATCTGAAGGCCAGACGCGTCAGTCGTAGGTCGTGCCGTTGTCGACGATGTAGCCGTTCTCGTGCGTGCCTTGCGGGTCGTGATGCGTGAAGTGGATCAGCCCGCCCTGCGAATTCCAGATGTACTCGCCATGCACGATGACGTGGTCGCCCTCGCGAACCGGGACGCGCTTGCCGATCGAGATGTTGTGCTCGATCTCGACCGTTACATCCTGGGAGCTCAGTTTGACGATGAACTGCTCATGCGTCCCGGTGCTACTCGACCGGTCGGGGAAGATGCGCACGACGGCCCCGTCGGCCGTGACCTCGACCTGCGAGCGATGATTGGCGAAGTCGGCCGCAACGGCGGCATCATCCGGCGTCGCGGAGGTGGCCGGCGTGCCGCTCGCGATGCCGCAAGCACTCAGGACGAGGCCTGTTACAGCGGCCGCCAACCACGACGATTCGGATCGAACCGGTCGGCGGATTACCCGACCTTCACGTCTCCCGTCATGCCGGAATGGATCTGGCAGTGATACTTGAAGTCTCCGGCTGAGCTGAACGTCACGATGAACTTGGAGCCGGAGCTCTGCAGGCAGGATTCGAAGGTGCCGCCATCGGCGCTCACGCTGTGTTGGGCGGACGTATCGACCCAGTCCCACTCGACGCTGTCCCCGACCTTCACCGTAACGTTCTGCGGGTCGTACCTGCCAATCGTGTTCGGGTCCGAATTGATCTTGACCGTCTGTGCGGCGGTGCCACCGCTGGCAGCACCCTTTTGCGTGCAGCTCCCGCCGCTGCTCGTCCCGCCACCGCCACCGCCACCGCAGCTCGCCAGGAGCAGACCGGCGGCAACTCCGACGATCGAGAGTTTCAAGAGCTTCACGCATGCCTCCTTGCGAATCGACTTATCCCTAAACGAGTCTAGGAGGCCGCACTACCCGCCCGCAACCCAACCGCCGGGCCGGCCGCAGAATCAGGTCCGGGCCTTACTCGGGCAGCTCGCCGAATTCGCGGCGGGCATCGCGCACCCAGAGCGCAATCGAGGCGATTACCACGATGGCGCCGACGACGACGATCACGAGGTTCAGGATGAGTCCGACAAGCAGCAGGGCAATGCCGAGCGCCAGGACCGCAGGCCAGATACTGGGCGGAGGGAGATGGAAGGCGCCGTGCCCCTCGGCGTGCGCCTCTTCATGCGGAGCGTCGTGGCGGGTCGCCATCAGCCGAAGTTGTTGTAAATCAGGGCCCAGGCGAAGGACAGGGCGAACATGATGACCGCGGTCACTGTCAACAGGATGCCGAGGCGGATGTTACGGCGCGCTTCGTCTCTATGCATTGATCACCGGCAACTATAGCCTCCCCACCATGCGATCGACCACCATCACGCCGAAGAGCAAGGCAAGGTAGGCGATCGAGTAGTCGAAGAGCCAGCGCGACCAGCGCTGCCGCGTCGACCGGAGGGTCGCGACCGCGAGCGCGATGAACAGAACGCCCAGCAGTAGCGCGCCTGCCAGATAGAGCCATCCCAGCGCACCGGTGACGACGATCACGAGGGTCACGCCAACCAGCAGGAGTGTGTAAGCGAGGATCTGCCGGCGCGCGGCCCCCTCACCTCGAACCACGGGGAGCATTGGCACGCCGGCCCGGGCGTAGTCGCCTCGCAGCCGCAACGCGAGCGCCCAGAAATGCGGCGGAGTCCAGAGAAAGATCACGGCGAAGAGATAGATCGCGGTCAAATCGATTCGATGGGTGACCGCGGCCCATCCCACCATCGGCGGTACCGCGCCCGCGGCTCCGCCGATCACGATGTTCTGCACCGAGCTCCGCTTGAGCCAGAGGCTGTAGACGAAGACGTAGAAGAGCAGTCCGCTGATGGCGAGTGTTGCGGCCAGCACATTGACAAAGAAGGCGAGGAGCAAAAAAGCGGCGACCCCCAGCCCGATGCCAAAAGCCAGCGCACTGGCAGGAGCCACGCGCCCGTCCGGCAACGGCCGGCGCCTTGTGCGCAACATCGCCCGGTCAAGGTCGCGGTCAATCCAGCAATTGATCGCGCCCGCCCCGGCGGCGGCCAGCGTGCCACCAAGCAACGTCAGCAGCACGAGCATCGTGCCAGGCCAGCCGCGCTGCGCCATCATCATCGCTCCCAGGGCGGTGATCAGCAGCAAGGGAATGACACGCGGCTTCGCCAGGCTGACATAGTCGAGGACGACATCGCGCGCGGGTCGCCGGCTCGCACGCGTGAGCTGCCCCGCGGGAACCAGCTCTTCGGCGGGAGGCAGCCGGCTTGCGACGGCCGCGAGCACCACCGTGCCGGCCCAAACGGCGGCAGCCAGCGCCAGATGCAGCGCGCGCAGCGGTGTCGGCAGGTGAAGCGTGACGACGGCCGCGCCGACCGCGATCTGGAAGACGAGCGCGGCGAGCGTCAGCGCGACGATGGTCCGCACCGATCGATCGCGTTGATGCCGGCGAAGGACCGATACCAGACCAGCGATCAGCACCAGGCCAACCAATCCGGCGAAGGCCCGGTGGAGCAGCTGGACCGCGGCGAGGCGCTCGAAAGAGAGGCTGAACCCGCCACCGCACAGCGGCCAGGCGTCGCAGGCGGCGGAAGCGCCGCTGGCGACCACCAGCGAGCCGGTCACGATCAAGAGATAGGTCGCGCCCGCGGCCGTGCGCGTCCAGCGGACGGAGAACCGATCCCCTCCCCTGGCGCCGCTCCTCGAGGTCACCGCCGCCACAGCGGTAACGGCGGTCGCCGCAAGCAACGCCATGGCGTTTGCCAGGTGCGCGAGCACGATGATGGGAGGAAGCTCGAGCTTTACCGTGATCGCGCCAAGCGTGACCTGGACCCCCAGGAGCGCTGCCGCGATGGTTGCCGGCACGACGATATCGCGCCGTTGACGCCAGGCGATCCAGGCAAACGCGAGCGTCAGCAAAATCAGCGTGGTCGCGAGGACTGTCGTGGAGCGGTGCGAGTACTCGATGATCGCGTGCAGGTCGAGCGGCGGCAGGAGATGGCCATGGCAGAGCGGCCAATCGGGACAGCCGAGTCCCGAGCCTGAGACACGGACCACACCGCCCAGCACAACGAGCGCGTAGGTCACCACCGAGGTGGCGACGGCCAGCGCCCGAAAGCCCTTCATCGCCTCTTCGGTCTCAGGCGTGCTCGGCTGCGGCGGTCACGCCGCGGCGGACATCGCGCCAGGGGCGGCCGCTACGCACCGGCGGCACGGTCTCGAAGTTATAGGCGGGGGGTGGCGAAGTGGTCGCCCATTCCAGGGTGTTGCCTTCCCAGGGGTCAGCGGGTGCGCGCCGGCCGGCGCGGATACTGATCGCGAAGTTGACCAGGAAGATCGCGATCGCGACCGCGATCAGGAAAGCGCCGATGGTGGCCATCAGGTTCCAGGGCGCCCAGTCGGTGCGATCCGCGTTCCAGACCGCGATCCGCCGCGGCATCCCCTCGAGGCCGAGGAAGTGCATGGGCATGAAGGTGAGGTTGAAGGCGAGCAGCTGCAGCCAGAACTGGATCTTGCCGAGGCGTTCGTTCAGATAGCGCCCGGTCATCTTGGGGAACCAGTAAAAGAAGGCGCTAAAGACGCCGAAGACGCTGCCGCCGAAGAGCACGTAGTGGATGTGGGAGACGACCCAGTAGGTGGCGTGGATCTGGTAGTCGACCGCCAGTGACGCCATGAAGACGCCGTCGACGCCGCCCATCAAGAACATGAGCACGAACGCCACCGAGAAGAGCATCGCGGTCGTGTACTTGATCGACCCGCCCCAGAGCGTCGCCAGCCAGTTGAGAACTTTGACGCCAGAGGGAACGCCGATCATGGCGGTGGTCGCCATGAAGAATTCCTGCAGCCCCAATGGAAGACCGGTGGTGAACATATGGTGGGCGAACACCATGAAGCCCAGAACCCCGATGGCGGCCATCGAAAACGCCATCGCGCGGTAGCCGAAGATCGGTTTTCGGGAGAAAACCGGGATGACTTCAGAGACGATGCCGAAGGCCGGCAGGATCATGATGTAGACCGCCGGGTGCGAGTAGAACCAGAAGATGAACTGGTACAGCAGCGGATCCGACCCGTGAATGAAGAAGTGCGTTCCCAGCTGCCGGTCCATCAGGACCATGGCGAGGACGCCAGCAAGGAAGGGGCTGGCGAGCAGGATCAGGCCGGCCGTGATCTCCATTGACCAGACGAAGAGCGGCAAGCGGAACCAGGTCATGCCTGGGGCGCGCATGTTGTGGATCGTCACCAGAAAGTTGACGGCGCCCATGATCGAGGAGATACCGAGGATGTGCAGGCCGAGGATCCAGAGGTCCTGCCCCATGCCAATCGCGAATTGTTTCTCGGTCAGCGGCACGTAGCCGGTCCAGCCGGCGGCGGCGGCCCCGGTCTGCGTCAGCAGGCCGCTGTACATCACCAGACCGCCCAGTGGAATCAACCAGAAGGAGAAGGCGTTGATCCGGGGAAAGGCCATGTCGCGGGCGCCGATCATGAGCGGCACAAAGTAATTGCCGAATCCCGAGAAGACCGGAATGATCCAGAGGAAGATCATGGTCGTCCCGTGCAGCGTCATCAGCTGGTTGTAGAGCTGTGGCGTAAGGAAGGTGTTGCTGCCGACCGCCAGCTGGGTGCGCATCAAGAGCGCGTTGATGCCGCCGACCAGGAAGAAGAAGAAGGTCGTGTAGAGGTACATGATGCCGATCTTCTTGTGATCGACCGTGGTCAGCCACTCCATGATGCCGCTGTAGGATCGCGCCTCGCGGCGCGGGAGCGCGATGCTAGCCATGCTCTGTTCTTCTCATCCTCCTGTGACGGTGATGGTCCCCTGCATGCCGACCGATTTATGGAAGGTGCATACGTAATGGTAGGTGCCGGCCTTCGAGAACTTCAGCTCGTATTTGTCGCCACCGTTCATGGTGTCCGAGCTGGGCACGCCCTTGTTGTCGAAGGTGACGTTGTGGACCGAGCTGCCATCGTTGCTCCACTGGATGACGTCGCCCACCTTCACGCTGAGATTCTCGGGCACAAACTTGAGCTGGTCATTCTGCGAGACCTTGCTGCTGGCCGGCTGGCCGCTGACCTTTTCCGCCAGCGCCGGGCCGCCGCCACTGGGCTTGCCGGCCAGGAACGCCTGATACTCGGCGTTCGAAACGGCGTCGACCTCGAGGAACATGCTGGCGTGGCCTGTGCCGCAGAGCTCGTTGCATTGGCCGTAGTACGGTCCGGCCTGGCTGGCCTCGATCCAGCCGTGGTTCTGCTCACCAGGGATGGCATAGATCTGGCCGCCCAGGCGGGGAACCCAGAATGAATGCAACACATCCTTGCTCGTCACCTTCAACTGGATCACCTGGTTGACCGGGATGGTGAGCGTGCTGGCGCTCTTCCCGTTGGGGTACTTGAAGAGCCAGGCCCACTGGACACCGGTCACCTGGATAGTCACATTGGCGGGCGGACCGTTGCGCACGTAGTCCATGCGCAACGTGGTCCGGATGAACAGGAACGACACGATCAAGACCGGAATAGCCGTCCAGACGATCTCGAGCCGGGTGTTGCCGTGCACCTGCGGCGGTTCCCGATCGTCCCGCCGCCGAAAACGCAGGGCGGCGTAGACCAGGAGGCCACCGACGATGACCATGACCGCCATGGCGATGATGAAGATGCCGATGTAGACCGACACGATGTCACAGGCATTGGGCCCGGCGCAGTCGAGCGGGCTGACACTGACGGCGCCGGCGGTGATCGGCAGCAGCGCCGCGGCGGCCGCGAGGCCGGGCACGAGACCGAGCAGCAGACGCCGACGATTCACGCTCACGCCAGTCTAGCGGTGGTGAGAGAACTCAGCGATGAAACAGCCACCAGCGACCTCCAGGTAAACGATCTCCGCTGACTTCCTGCGCCGTCCGGCGAGCATCATGCATCGCGTCATACCAGATGGTCAGGCCGAGCAGGAAGGTTCCCATGAAGAGCAGGAGCGAAAGCATCTCGAGAAAAAGCGAAAGCAGCACCATGGCGCTGCCACGCGGTTTCCACCAGGCGAGCAGCTCAGCCGTCGCGCCGGGAATGTTGAGCGTGACGACGAACGACAGGATGACCGCGACCAGAAAGATGAGCGCCTTGACCGGTTCGCGGTTGTAAAGCTGCCCGAGACCCGGCACGACCGACAGCCATGTCGCCAGTCGAACGCTCCGTCGACGACGTCGTCCCACATCTCCCTCCCCCGCTTGCCGGGGGTCAGGAAGGAGGTGTGGCGTGGGGACGACCTTAGGTTCAACCACGGTGCGAATCAGCGCTGGAACATGCGGTAGCAGTAAAAGGCGACGAGCAGGAGGGTGCAAACAGCCCAGATCAGAACGAAAAGGAAATCCCCGGGACCGGGATCGCGGGTCAGGTTGATCAGTTCGACCACGGCAGGAGCTGCCATCATCCGCCGGCCTTGTGCGCTTTGGTCACGTCAAGCAGGTTCTCCGCCAGGATGACGAGCGCCGTGAAGCCGATGAGCACCACGAAGGCGGCCACGGTTCCGACCAGGTTCTTGATCTGCTGGCGTCTCATGGCAGCGTCGAATATTGCTGCCACATGCGGATCCAGTGGACGAGCAGGTTGACACTCTTGTCGATCGGTTGGGGCAGCGCCCTCAGCAGGCCCCAGGCGGGCATGATCGTTCCTCTGTGCTCCTCACCCTGGTTGCCCAGGTAGATGCAGCGGTAGTAGTAGTCATCATTGAAGAAGCCGAGCCGGCCCTGGTCGTTCAGTGGCGGGCCCTTGCCTCCCTCCCCTACCGCACCATGGCACTGCGCGCAGTTGGCCTCGAACAACTGCGGCGCGGTGTCATAAACGCTGAAGGGATTGGGCACCAGGTTCTGATGCGCCCCGGACTGGGTCGTCGCCTGCCGGTTGCCGTTGTGGCAGATGATGCAGCCGGTTTCATCGATGCCGAGCCCCTTGTATTGGCTGGGGATGAAGCCGGTGAGCTGAGCGACGACTGGCTGGTTGGTCTTCGGGTCGGTGACCACTTTGCCGTTGGCATCGAGCACGTAGTACGGTTGGGCGCCGGGCGTCGCGCAGTTGGCGGCGCTCAACGTGGTCGGCGCGCCCGCAGCAGCCGGTGACGCCGATGCATGCGGGGATGCCGATGCTGAAGCCGCCGCGCCGGGCGCGGCTGACGACGACGGCGCGGCCGAGGCGCTCGGTTTCGCCGATGCGGACGCCTTAGCCGAGGCGGCGACGGAGGCGCTTGCCGCGGGCGACGCACTCGGTGACGCCGCAGCGGCGGCGCTCGCCGGACGGCAGATGAGCGTGTCCTGGCCGTACTTGGCGAAGACGGCGTCGTTGATCACCGAGGGGTGATTCGGCCCCAGGCGGGAAGCCGCTTCCTGCGGCCCGATCTTGGCGATGTCGGGCACGTGGCACGTGATGCAGCGCTCGACGACAAACTGGCCGTTGACCTGCACCTTGGGGAAGAGCTGCTGCACCTGGATCGGGAAGTCTGCGCCGTACTTCTGCGCGTAGCTCTGCTGGATCGGGACCCAGGGCCGGTTGTAATCCTGATAGAAGGCGTAGCCAAGCAGCACCAGGAAAAGGACGCTGACGGCCAGAAAGGCCCGTCCTAGCATGACTGCCCGCCGCAGGTCTGCGGACTGCCGAGCACCCAACCCCAGTTCCAGATGAACTCATGGCCGCGGAAGAAGACGCCGATCAGCACGAGCGCGACCACGATCACGGTGTAGAGCGCAAAGAGGATGATCGCCACCTTTCGCTCCGACGGTCGCCGGCTCGGATTGCGATCGAGGTAAGGCACCAGGATCATGAGGACGATCACGAAGGTTGGAAAGGCGACACCCGCCATCAGCGGCGGGAAGCGCGAGAGCAGCTCCTGAAGACCGAGGAAATACCAGGGCGCTTTCGATGGGTTCGGGGTCACGCCGGGATTCGCCTGCCCCAGCAACGGTGCCGGGATGAAGGACACGATGATGAGGAAGACCGTCATCGCGATGGTGGCGATGAACTCCTTGAAGATGAACTCGGGGAAGGACACGATCATCTCGTCGTCGCTGTCGTCGCGCACGGACGACGGCGCCTCGACCGTCCGCCGTTGGGCGGCGATCCTATCTCGCGTCGCAATCCGCTCGCGCGCGTCGGTCGCCATCGCTTAGCTAGAGCCCTCCCGAGAAGCCATCTTTTCGGACCCGCCAGAAATGGATCACCATCAAGAGGAAGCCAATCAAGGGCAGGCCGACCACGTGCATGACGTAGAAGCGGAGCAGCGTGGCGTCGCCGACGGCTCGGCCGCCGAGCATCAAGTACCGCGTGTACGGCCCCGCGATCGGCGCGTACTTGGCCATGTTGGTGCCGACGGTGACCGCCCAGATGGAGAGCTGGTCCCAGGGCAGCAGGTAGCCGGTGAAGCTCAGCAGCAAGGTGATCAGCAAGAGCACCGTGCCGATGCCCCAGTTGAACTCGCGTGGTTTCTTGTAGGCGCCGGTCAAAAAGACGCGCGCCATGTGCAGCCAGACGGTAATCACCATGGCGTGCGCCGCCCAGCGATGCATGTTGCGGATGAAGCCGCCGAAGGTGACGACGAACTGCAGGTCGCGCATGTTCTGGTAGGCGTGCTGCGTCGAAGGGACGTAATAGAACATCAGGTAGAGGCCGGTAACGGTGAGCACGATAAAGAGAAAGAAGGAGAGCCCTCCCAGACAAAGCGTGTAGGACATCCGGATCCAGGAGCGGCGCACCCGCACCGGGTGGATGTGAAGCACGAAGTTCGTGAGCGCCGTGCGGGCGGCGATCTTGTCCGTCAGGGGCAAGCCGTGCCGGAAGATCGATGACGTGATCTGGGCCAGCACCGAATAGATCTCGTCGACCGCCGCTCGAATGACCCTCATGAACCCTCCTTTCCCCGCCGGTTCAGGCCGGCATCAAACTTTCAAACGATAGTGATGATCCACGATGATCGAGCGATCGATGAACAGCTTGCCGTCTTTGGCCAGCTCGACGTGTACCCGATCCATCGGCCGCGGCGCGGGTCCAAAGAAATTATCCGCATCTCGGAAATATCGGCTGCCGTGGCAGGGACACTTGAAGCCGGGCAGGATCGGATTTGCCGGGGTCGCCTGCTGGCCGGTGTCGGGGTCTTTCGAGATGCTGGTGCCCGCCGCGATCAGGTCGCTGGTCACATCCGTAAAGTAGCGCGGCGTGCAGCCGAGGTGCGTGCAGATCAGGCTGATGGCGTAGAAGCCATCCGGGTCGCGGTTGATGACAACGCGTTTTTCAATGATCACGGTGGTCGATCCCACCGGATAGGCGCTCGGCGCATCGGCCTTGAAGGCGGGCGGATCTTCATAGGTCGCGTTCGGCTGGATGAACTTGACGCTCTGGAAGAGCGCGACTACCGAGGCGACGGTGAACGCGCCCCAGCCAACCATGGCAAAGAAACTGCGCCGCGTCATCTCGCGGCTGTCCTGCACCAGGCGACGAAAATCAGAGGCCATCAGACGAAGGCGTTGTGGGCGGGCGGGGTGAAGATCGTCGCGAAGATGATGGTCGACGCCATGATGATGATGAAGAGGGCGGCGACTAGCAGGCAGCCAAAGTCAGCCTTGATTGCCTCCAGCACGCCGTGCACGAGGTCGAGAATAGCAAAGCGGTCGCTGAACTCGACATCGGGTCGACGCCCGACCTAACCCGCGCGCGGAAGGTCAGTCGATGAAGAGATCACCGTCGGCGCGCCGGCCATGCTCTGGCGCTTGCGCACGTACTCGTGGACCAGCGAGACGACGGTCGCGTGGCTCCAGGTGAGCGGCGACACCGAAATCGGCGCCTTCGAGTAGGGGTCGAGCTGTTCCGCCAGGATGCCGCTGGGCAGCGCGGCCGCTGCGACCCATTCGAGGATATCCCGCGCCGGCTGCAGCTCATCCACGGAGCGCGCCTTGCTCACCAGCCATTGCGCATACCACATGGTGCAGATGAACCAGGGATTGCCGGGGACGTTGGCGATGTCATGGCTGACCTGGTAGTACCAGTCGTTTTCATAGCGCGCAATTCCGCCGACCTCGCTCTTGCACCAGAGCCGCTCGTACACCGCCTGCATCGTGCTCACGATCTGTGGATCGTCGGCGGCGAACATTCCGAAGTACCAGAGCCCGTAGACACTCGAATCGATCGTGAGATCCTTGGCGGTCGTCCCATCCGGCCGCAGGTAGAGCCGGCGAATGAAGCGATTGAGCTCATGGTCAAAGAGGAAGCGTTGGGTGCCGTCTTTGATCCCGTCTGCAACGCCGCGGTACTTTTGAGCCAGCTGCATCTCGCCGTAGAGCTGGGCGAAATTGCCGGCCGCCTGTAACCCGGCCCAGACGGCTGCGACCGTGAAGCTCATCACGCCACGGCGCTCCTCCCAGAGGTCGTAGCTCGGCTCCGGGAGCCCGGTCAGCGGATCGATATAACTGGCCATGAACTCGGCGCAGAGGATGATCAGCGGCCGGTAATAGGCCTTGAAGAATTCGAAGTCCCGGTGGCGGTCGTAGTGCTGCCAGAGCGCGAACAGGACCAGCCCGGTTTCGTCTTCCTGGATCGGATACTGCGGCTTCCCGCTGGCATCGATCCATGGATGCCAGCTGCTGCCCGGATCGCCGGCCGCGGTGTACTTGTGGCGAAAATAGCCCTCCCGGGTGACGATCCTGGCGCAGAGCTCGAAGAACCGCCTCGGGAGATCGACATAGCCGGCCTGATCCATGGCGTAGACGGTCAAGGCACCGTCGCGGGGCCACATATAGCTATAGGTATCGCGGGCGAACTTGATGATGTCCGCGTCGTTGGCGGCCAGCACCGCGCCGCCCGCGTCGACCTGGGTCCGCACCACCAGCAGCGAGCGTCGGTAGAGGTCGGCCACGCGCGCGGAGAGATCGGCGAATTGACGGTCCTCCTTGTTGACCCAGGCGCTCCAATAGGACTGCGTCCGTTGCAGGAAGGCCTCCGGTGTGCGGAGCAGGATGACGTCCGCGACCGACTGCAGGTCGGTCAGGTTACGGGCTGCGATCAGCCACTGCCGGGCGGTCTGGCTCGCGCCTTCCTCGAGGCGGCCGAGGTCGAGCGCCAGGGTCATATCGACCGAGCCCTGCTCGATCGGATTGTTGCCGAGCACGCCGTCCTCGGCGTCGCGCCAGGTCCCCTGGGCGCCGTTGATGTCCTTCTTGCCGCAGGCATAGCCGTCGAGGCCGACTCGGTCGCCAACCTGGCCGCAGGCGGCAAAGCACCGCTGGCCCTTGTAGGCGACCAGGCCCTTGACGGCCGGGTAATACATGACGGTGTCGCCAACCTCGCTGCCGTAGATGTCCCAGTCGAAATGGAAGAACAGGCGGATGGTGCGTGGACTACCGTCGTTGGTCACGCGAACGCGGCGAAAAAGCGCATCGCGGCCCAGGTCGACGCAGTCATTGAAGTGAAGTGTGACCTGCAACTGGGCATGTCGCAGGCTGACGTCCGTCATCAGCGTGTCGTCGAGATAGACCAGGTTGCGTGACCAGCCGCCATCGTCGAGCCAGGCGAATCCACCGCCTTCGACCCAGACCCCGACCCGGCAGGGCCCGCCACTGGTGTGGTTCTCCAGCCCCACTCTCGGGTAATAGATGTCGCGAAGATCGTAGTTGCGGTCGAAATTGACCAGCAGGGTGCCGTTTCCAACCGGAAGGTCGCGCGACATCGGCCGCAATTATGAGGGTCAGGGGGCACGCGGGGGATTTCCCAGCGTGGATTGTTACGATCGCGTCGAATGGCTGGCGGCGCCCGAACGGTTCGCCTGACGGTCTCGACCGGGAAGCAAGCGGAGGTGATCGACATCACCGCGCGGGTTCAGCAGGCGGTCAAGGAGAGCGCCGTCGCCAGCGGGCTGTGCCATGTCTACGTCCCCCACACGACGGCGGGCGTCTTCATCAACGAGAACGCCGATCCCGATGTGATGCAGGACCTCGTCGCCACCCTCGATCGCCTCGTCCCCTGGCATCACCAATACCGGCATGCCGAAGGGAATGCCGCGGCCCACATCAAAGCGACCCTGGTCGGAACCGGGCAAACGGTACCGGTTGAGGACGGCAGGCTGGCACTGGGGCGCTGGCAGGGGATCTACTTCGCAGAGTTCGACGGCCCCCGCGAGCGCCAGCTCGACATCACCGTTGTGAGCTGAAAAACAACAAGCCGCCCTTACGGGCGGCTTGCTCGTCTCGCCTCAGCGACCTTATTTCTTGCCGGCGGTCTCCAGCTGCTTCGGCTCGCTGTTGCTGTTCTGCTGGGCGGCTCCGCTGATCGGAATCTTCACCGACTTCGGCTTGACCGGCTGGACCTTCGGCACCGTCAGGGTCAGAACGCCGTTCAGGAACTGCGCCTTGGCCTGATCGCCGAGCGCGTCTTCGGGCAAGCTGAGCTGGCGGCTGAACTTCCCGTAAAAGTTTTCCCGCAGCCAGTAGTTCTCCGGCTTGGCATCGGCCGGCGGCTTGATCTCGCCCTTGATGCTGATCTGTCCTCCATCGAAGGTGACGTCGACGGAATTCGGATCCACACCGGGAACCGCCGCCCGAACCACCCACTCCTTGTCGGTCTGGTAGATGTCGAGCGGCAGATAGCCCTCGCCCACCGCGCCGACCGAGCGAGACTGGCCGCTCAGCCCGAAGCTGTCACTGAACAGGCGATCCATCGCGCTGTGAAGCGACATCAGATCGCTGATTGGTGACCAACGAATCACACTGCTCATCGCATGACCTCCTTCGTGAATTGAGGATTTTTACGCTTCGCCATATACCCGCTCCGTGGGGCGATTTAAACTCGGCGGCGAGCCCCGGGTTCCGGCCCTCGTCACCATGCGTGCAGGCCGTAACCGGCCGCAAGAAGCCGGTATATACTGGTCGAACTTTTAGCCGGGGAGACGCATGCTCACCAGCATCAAGTCGGTCGGCAGCCATGTTCCGTCCGGCATCCTAACGAACGCCGACCTGGAGCGGATGGTCGAGACCTCCGACACCTGGATTCGCGAGCGCACGGGCATCGTCGAGCGCCGGATTGCCGCCGTGGATGAGAGCGCGACCGACCTGGCGGCCGGCGCCGCTCGCGACGCGCTGCTGGCCGGCGGCTTTCGGCCGGAGGAGACCGACCTCATCGTGTGCAGCACCTCGACGCCCGATTCGATGTTTCCCTCAGTTGCCTCCCGGGTTCAGCAGCGTCTCGGCGCGCGTGGCCCCGCCTTCGACGTCCAGGCGGCGTGCACCGGCTTCCTCTATGCGATCAGCGTCGCGGACCGTTTTGTCGGCCGCGGCGAGGCGCGCCAGGCAATCGTGATCGGCAGCGAGACCCTGACCAAGATCGTGAACTTCAAGGACAGGGGCACCTGCGTCGTCTTCGGCGACGGCGCCGGCGCGGTGGTGCTGGGACCGGGCGCCAACGGCGCCGGCATCAAGGCCTGTCTGCTGGGATCGGACGGTTCGGGTGGCGACCTCATCTACGTCGCGCCGGGTGCTGATGGACCCGAAGGCCCCGGCCGTCCCGAGATCCGCATGGACGGACGCCGAGTGTTTCGCTTCGCCACCGAGATCCTGGCGCAGGCGACCATGCAGGTTCTCGAGAAAGCAGGCGTCCGCCTGGAAGACGTGCGCTTGATCGTCCCGCACCAGGCAAACGCCCGCATCATCGAGGCCGCCGGCAAGAAGCTGGGCGTCAACGGCGACGTGATGGTCAACAACATCGCCAACTACGGCAACACCTCGACGGCGTCGATTCCCCTCGCGCTCAAGGAAGCGGTCACCGCGGGGCGGCTCCGGCGGGGCGATCACGTGGTGCTGGTTGGTTTCGGCGCTGGCCTTACCTGGGGAGCCTGCGTGCTCGAGTGGGAAGGCGCCGCGGCGCAGGTTGCCGCCTAGCCATGTTTCGGCCGAAAACCAAGTACGTCGCCCTGCCGTCTCCACGCGCAGGCGTCGGCGAGGAGGTCGATCGCCTCACCTGCCCCAAGTGCGATACGTCGCTCGAGCCGGCGCGCCTGTCAGCCGCGCTGCGGGTGTGCTATCGCTGCGGCTATCACTTCCGGCTCCGCGCGGCCGAGCGGATCGCTCAGCTGCTCGAGCCCGGTTCCTTTTCGGAGCATGACCATGGCCTAGCGGCCCGCGACGTGCTCGGATTCAAGGATTCCCAACCGTACAGCAAGCGACTGGAGCAGAGTCGCGGCAGCACCGGCGTCGAAGAGGCGGTCACCTGGGGGGAGGGAACGCTGGCCGGTCATCAGCTGGTCGTTGTCTGCTTCGACTTCGCGTTCATGGGCGGGAGCATGGGCGCAGCGACGGGCGAAAAGATCACCAACGGCATCGAGCACGCCCTGCAACGCCGGCTTCCGCTCCTGATCATCTCGGCGTCGGGCGGTGCCCGCATGCAAGAGGGCATGCTCTCGCTGATGCAGCTGGCAAAGACATCGGCGGCCGTTGGCCGGCTCGGCTTGGCGGGCGTGCCGTACATCTCATTGCTCACCGATCCGACGATGGGCGGCGTGACCGCGAGCTTTGCGACGCTCGCCGACGTCATCCTCGCCGAGCCTGGCGCGATGATCGGGTTTGCCGGCGCGCGCGTGATTCAGCAGGCGACTTACGAGACGCTGCCCGAAGGGTTTCAGACGGCCGAGTTCCTCTGGCAGCACGGCATGATCGACCTCGTCGTGCCGCGCCCGGAGCTGCCCGTCGTCCTCCGGCAGCTACTCGACCTCTACGCCAGAGGAGAGACGCAAGAGCTGCAGGTCCCGGCAAAATCGACCCGGCGCGCTCGTCCTTCCGCCGCGGCCGCCTCGCGATGAGCGAAGCAAACGGCACCATCGCCAGCGCGACCTGGCAGCAGGTCGAGCTCGCCCGCCATCCCGACCGGCCTTACGCGCTCGACTACATTCACGCCGGCTTCCAGAATTTCTTCGAGCTCCACGGCGACCGGCTCTTCGGCGACGACCACGCCATCATCGGCGGCCCGGCCGCCTTCAGCGGGCGCACCGTGATGGTGATCGCGCAGCAGAAGGGGCGCACCACCGCCGAGCGTGCCATGCGCAACTTCGGGATGGCCAATCCCGAGGGCTATCGCAAGGCGCTGCGCATGATCCGCCAGGCGGAGCGCTTTCAGTTTCCGATCGTCGCCTTCGTCGATACCTCTGGGGCGTTTCCAGGGGCCGGAGCCGAAGAGCGTGGCATCGCCTGGGCGATTGCCGAGAATCTCGTCGCCTTGAGCGAGGTGCGCGTCCCGATCGTCACCCTGGTGATCGGCGAGGGCGGCAGCGGCGGCGCGCTGGGGATTGGCGTCGGCGATCGATTGCTGATGATGGAGCATTCGATCTATAGCGTCGCGATGCCCGAGGCCTGCGCGTCGATCCTCTGGCGCGATATCGCCAAGAAAGTCGAAGCCGCGGAGGCACTCAAGCTGACGGCGGTAGATCTCAAGCGTCTCGGCTTGGCGGACGAGATCATCCCGGAGCCTCCGGGCGGCGCCCAATCGGACTATGGGGTGGCCGCCGACGCCGCTGCGGGCGCCATTCGGCGCCATCTGGATGAGCTGGAAACAATTCCCATGGATCGGCTCGTCGAAGAGCGCTACGCGCGCTACCGAAAGGTCGGACTCTAGCCTTTTAAGATCAGCGCGTGGCCCAGGCCGCGCCCGAGTCCCCGCTCCGCCGCCGCGAACGGCTCGATCCATCGGTATTTCGGCTGCCGGTCGAGCGCATCCGCGAAGGCTATTACAGCGACGTCTATTTCAACCGCACCGTCGACGTGCTGCGCGCCGATCACCGCCATCCCCAGGTGCTGATGCAGGTCTTCCAAAAACGCCACGCCGTCATCGGCGGGATGGACGAGTCGATCGCGATCCTCAAGCTCTGTTCAGAAGACTTTTCTCAGCTTCGCGTGCACGCGCTGTATGACGGCGACGAGATACGGCCCTGGGAGACGGCGATGACCATCGAAGGCGACTACACCCTCTTCGCCCGGCTGGAGACGGTTTATCTCGGCGTCTTGGCCCGCCGGACCAAGGTGGCGACCAACGTGCGGCGTGTGGTCGAAGCGGCCCAGGGAAAGCAGATCATCTTCTTTCCGGCGCGTCACGATCATCACCTGGTTCAAACCGGCGACGGCTACGCCGCGCACGTCGCCGGAGCGATCGGCGTTTCCACCGATGCGCAGGCATCCTGGTGGGGCGGCAAAGGACAGGGAACGGTTCCCCATTCCCTGATTGCGGCCTACGGCGGCGACACGGTGCTGGCGGCGACCAAGTATGCGGAGCACGTCGCCGCCGACGTGAATGTCGTCGTGCTGGTCGACTTCGAGAACGACTGCGTTCGCACCTCACTCGAGGTGGCGCGCGCGCTCCAAGACCGGCTCTGGGGCGTACGGCTCGACACCTCAGAAACGATGGTCGACGTCAGTCTTCAGAAGCTGATGGGCGACTTCGATCCTCGCGGCGTCAACCCGCAGCTCTGCCACCTGGTGCGACGGGCCCTCGACCGCGAAGGCTTCGAGCACGTCAAGATCGTCGCCAGCGGCGGCTTCAACGTCGAGAAGATCGAGCGCTTCGAGCGGGACAAGGTGCCGGTCGACGCCTATGGCGTGGGAAGCGCCTTCTTTCAGGGCACCTACGATTTCACCGCCGACGTCGTGATGCTGGAGGGGCGGCCGGCGGCCAAGGCGGGGCGTCGCTACCGGCCGAATCCGCGCCTCGAACCGGTGAGCTGATGCCCGACGTCACGATCGTGGTCGACGTCGAGAATGGTTTCTGCAAGGAGGGCAATCTCGCCTCCCCCCGATGCGACGCGGTCATCCCGGCGGTCCGTCGCGTCGTCGAGGAGCGGTTGGAGGCCGGCGATCACGTCATCTTCACCGCGGACACGCATGACCCCGACGACCGCGAGTTCGAGATCTTTCCCGTCCATTGCGTCCGCGGGACGCGGGAGGCGGAGGTCGTCCCGGAACTGCAACCGCTGCTTCAGCGCGCGGCGCTCCTTCGCAAACGGCGCTACTCCGCCTTTTTCGAGACCGACCTCGAAACCCGGCTGAAAACCGCCCGTCCCGGGCAGGTGACGGTGGTCGGCGTCTGCACCGACATCTGCGTGCTGCACACCGTGGCCGACCTGCGCAACCGCGATTACCGGGTCGTGGTTCCCCGGCAGGCGGTCGCCACCTTCGACGCGCCCGGCCATCCAGGAGACGAGGTCCAAGCTTGGTCGCTCGCCCACTTCACCGGAGTACTGGGCGCGATCGTCACCTGACCTCCGAGCCGTCGAGGCCGTGATGGTGAGCATCATACTATAATGTAAGCCGCCAATGAAAATGGCGATCCCCGGACAGCGCCGCTAGCGGGTTGCGTTTTAGCTGATATGGCGCGCTCACCCCAATCCTTCTGCCGGAACTGCGGCTATGCGCTCAAGCCGGATAGCCGGTTCTGCTCCGATTGTGGCCGCTCGGTCACCGCTGGTCGTACGCGCGAGATTGCTCTAAAGCCATGGATGGTCGGGCCGGCAATCCTGTTCGCCGTCCTGCTCGTGCTCCTTCCGGCCACGCTCTACGTCTGGGCCGGACTTCCCTCCACCTCGAACCTGAGCACCGCCCGACTCCCACTTTCGACCCGCATTTATGACCGGACGGGAACGGTTCTCCTTGCCGAGATCCATCAAGGCTCCGAACGCCGGCACATCGTGCCGCTGAGCCAGGTTTCGCCGGTGATGCGGCAGGCGACGATCGCGGTCGAGGACCGAACCTTCTACCAGCACGGTGCCATCAACCTGCTTCGCACCGGCCAGGCTGGCCTGGAAGACCTGCTCCACTTTCGCTTCACCCAGGGCGGAAGCACCATCACCCAACAGCTGGTCAAGAACGTCTACCTTTCCGAGGACCGGTCCGTCCTGCGCAAGCTCGACGAGGTGATCCTCGCGATCGAGATCGAGCATCAGTATTCGAAGAACCAGATTCTCGAGGCTTATCTCAACCGCATCTACTACGGGAACCAGTCATACGGCGTCGAGGCTGCGGCGCAGACCTACTTCGGGAAGCCGGCCGCCCAGCTAAGCCTCCCCGAAGCCTCATTGCTGGCCGGCCTGCCGCAGGCGCCCACCGAGCTCGATCCGTACACGAATCTCGCCGGCGCCAGGGCGCGGCAGAAGACGGTGCTGGACGCGATGGTTCGCGCCCATGACATCAGTGCCTCGGCGTCAAAGACGGCGCTTTCACAGAAGCTCAGCCTGCGTCCAGCCTCGACCGCCGATGACGTCAAGGCACCCGGCTTTGTTCACTGGGTCGCCGGACAGCTGGAAAAAACCTATGGCAATGAGCTGCTGGTCAACGGCGGACTCACCGTCATCACCTCGCTCGACTGGAATCTCCAGGCGATGGCTGAACGAGACGTTCGCGACAAAGTGCTGGGGCTGGGGCCGCAGCACGTCACCGACGGTTCGCTGGTCGCGCTCGATCCGCACACCGGTGCAGTGCTTGCGATGGTCGGCTCCGCTGGACCGGACGTCCCCGGCGGCCAGTACAACATGGCCGTGATCCCGAGGCAACCAGGCTCATCCTTCAAGTTGTTTACCTACACCGCCGCCATCGAATCAGGAAAGTTCACCATGGCGTCCTACGTGGAGGATGCGCCGCTGCAGGTTCGGCTCGCCGACGGCAGCGTGTATGCGCCGCAAAACTACGACGGCACCTATCACGGGTGGCTGCCGCTGCCACAGGTGCTCGGCAACTCGCTCAACATCCCCGCAGTGAAGGTCGAGCTTGGCACCGGCATCGACCGCGTCGTCGACGTGGCGAGGCGCATGGGCGTGTCGACGCTGACCCAGCCGACCGCGAATTACCAGCCGAGCCTGACGCTGGGAGGCTATGAGGTGCCGCTCATCGACATGGCGTCAGGCGCGAGCACGCTCGCGGCGCAGGGAATTTACCGTCATCCAGCCGGAATCCTGAAAATCACCGCCCACGACGGGCGCACCCTGTTCCGATATCAGCGGGGCGCCGGAACGCAGGCGATCAGCCCGCAGGTGAGCTTCATCATGTCGCAGATGCTTTCTGACGATCGGAATCGCGCGCTCGAGTTCGGGCGCAACAGCGACCTCGTGATTCCCGGGCATCAGGTCGCGGCAAAGACCGGAACCACGAATGATTTCCGGGACAACCTCACGATCGGATTCACGCCGAACATCGCTGTCGCCGTCTGGGTCGGCAATGCCGACCACTCGCCGATGCAGCACGTGAGCGGCATCGTCGGCGCGGCCCCGATTTTCCACGACTTCATGAGCGCGGTGCTCAATGGGCAGCCGGACAGCTGGTATGCGGTTCCCCCAGGCCTGCAGGCGGTCCAGGTCGGCGGATACCTCGCGTATCTCCTGCCCGGCACCGAGCAGGTGGCGCAATCACAGCAACCGCCGCCGATGCCCGTCTGCGACGAAGATTGCGGGGGCGGCGGAGGTGGCGACAACGGTGGTGGCGGCCACGGCCATCACCACTGACGCGGGTTAGCCGGTCAGCCGCGACTCAGGAGGTCGGCGGACGATCCCGCGGCGCGGTCGAACCTGCTGCTCCACCACCCGCTTTGAGCGACTCGATCTGGCGCGTCAGTTCCGCAACTTGACGCTCGAGGTTCGCGACCTGTTCCCGAGTTGCGAGCGGCATGGACGAGCGCGCGGTGCGCACGCTGTCCTGCACCCGCCGCCCGAAATCCTCGCCGGCGCGCCGGGTGCGGGCGGCAAGGTCGTCGAAGCGCCGCCGGCTCTCGGCTCCACTGGTTCTTCCCTGGTTCAGCCAGGTCTGCGCCATCTCGTCGCTTTTCTCGAACGCCCAGCTCGCGGCGCCGAGCATGGTGTAGAAGCCATCGCGGATCACTTCGCGAACGCGCTCGGTTCCTTCCGATTCGCTCGATGGCGGAAGGCGGTCGCCGCCCTGCGTCGAATACTGATCTGCCATGCGCTAAGTTTAGGGCGCAGCCATGCCAATCTACGAATATCGCTGCCTTGAATGCGGTAAACGGCCTTCGATATTTTTCCGCAGCCTCGCCTCGGTCGAGGTGGCGCCGGCCTGTCCGTATTGCGGTAGCCAGCAGCTGCGGCGCCTGATATCGCGGACGGCGCAGGTCCTGTCTGAGGACAGCCGGCTGGAGCGGCTGAGCGATGACGCCGACCTCGGCGACGTCGACGAAAACGATCCCAAGAGCGTCGCCCGCTGGGCGAAGAAGATGGGACAGCAGATGGGCGGGGATGAAATGGGCGAGGATTTCGACCAGGTCGTCGACGAGATGGGCGAGGCCGGCCCAAATGGCGCCGATTCCGAGGGCGACATGGACGACGACCTCTGATGCCGGCGCCGATTGCCGCCCTTCACGCCCGCGAGATTCTCGATTCGCGCGGCAATCCGACGGTCGAGGTCGACGTCATGCTGCAGTCGGGGTTGCGTGCTCGGGCCGCCGTCCCTTCCGGCGCGTCGACCGGCGCGCACGAAGCGGTCGAGCTGCGTGATGGTGACAAACGTCGCTACGCCGGGAAAGGCGTCTTGAAAGCGGTCGATCATGTCAATGGCGAGATCGCCGCCGCGCTCGAGGGATGCGACGCCCTCGACCAGCGCGCCATCGACGAGCGTCTCATCCACCTCGATGGGACCGCCAACAAAGCGCGCCTGGGGGCCAATGCGATTCTCGGCGCCTCCCTCGCGGTCGCCCGAGCCGCGGCGCAGACAAGATCCGTGCCCCTCTATCGCTCGCTTGGAGCGCAAGACGAGATGCTGATGCCGGTTCCCATGATGAACATCCTCAATGGTGGCCGGCATGCGGATACGCGGGTCGACTTCCAGGAATTCATGGTCGTGCCCGCCGGCGCCTCGACCTATCGCGATGGCTTGCGTTGGGGCGCCGAAGTCTTCCACGCGCTGAAAGCGACCCTGCACGAGCGCCGCTTGAGTACCGGCCAGGGCGACGAGGGCGGCTTCGCGCCAGAGCTCGAAACCAACGAAGAGGCGATGATGCTGCTGGTCGAGGCGATCGAGCGGAGCGGCCATCAACCGGGAACGGAGGTCTTCATCGCCCTCGACCCGGCGGCCTCGGAGCTTTATGGGGACGGTCACTATCACCTCAAAGGCGAAGGCAAAACGCTCGACAGCGCCGAGCTGGTCGAGCGTTGGGCTCGCTGGGCGCAGCGCTATCCGGTGCTATCGATCGAGGACGGACTCGCCGAAGACGATTGGCCAGGATGGCGGCGGTTGACCACTGAGCTGGGCAAGAAGCTGCAGCTGGTTGGCGACGATATCTTCGTGACCAATGTCGTTCGTCTCCGCCACGGGATCGACGAGGGTGTCGCCAACAGCATCCTGATCAAGGTGAACCAGATTGGAACCTTGACGGAAACGCTGGAAACGATCGCGACCGCGCGTCGGGCCGGGTACACGACGGTGATCTCGCATCGATCGGGCGAAACCGAGGACACCTTCATCGCTGACCTCGCGGTCGCGACCGGTGCCGGCCAGATCAAGACCGGCGCGCCCTCTCGTTCCGAACGGGTCGCCAAGTACAATCGGCTACTGCAGATCGAGGAAGAGGTGGGAACCGCCGCCCGATACCCAGGACGCGCCGCTTTCGCCGGTGTCTAGGCGCGTTCCGCCCCGCGGATTCTTTGACGGCGAGTCGCCGTTCGGCCGGCTGCCGACCGAGCCGAGCTTCCCCACCGTTCGAATCACCCGCCGCGCGGTCGGCTGGATCATCGCCGCTGCCGCCGTTCTTCTGCTGCTCTTCCTGCTCAAACCGTTCGCCACCCTCTACACCGATTACCTCTGGTTCAAGGCGCTCGGCTACGGCGGCGTGTTCGGCGTGCGCTTTGCCGCTCAGCTGTGGTCGTTCATCATCTTCGCCGTCGTCTTCTGGGCAATCGGCGCGGCGAATCTGCTGCTGGCGCTCAGCGGTGGCCGCCGTCTCTCGTCGATCGGCATTCGGCAGCGGCTGCTGACCGCGCCGTCGACCATCCTGGCCATGCTCGCGGTCTTTCTGCTGGGCCTGCTGTTTGGCAGCATCGCGTCCGGCCAGTGGCAGACAACATTGACCTTCTTCAATCAGAAGCCGTTTCACATCCAGGATCCGATCTTTCACACCGACCTGGCGTTCTACGTCTTCAGCCTCCCGTTCTACCGCTTCCTTTGGGGCTGGCTGCTCGGCGTCGACATCCTGATGATGCTGGTCGTCGGCGGACTCTACGCCGCCCGCGCCGGATTCCAGAACCTGCTGCTGCCGGCGCGTGCCGTGCGCCACCTCTCGGTGCTGGCCGGCGTTTTCGCCCTGCTCCTGGCCGTTCATTACCGCCTGGATCTATTCGAGCTGCTGCTCAGCAAGCGCGGATTCGTCAACGGCGTGGGCTACGCCGACGTGGCCGCGCGCATCCCGGCCTACTGGATCATGACCGTCCTCATGGTCCTGATCGCGGCCGGATTGTTTGTCAACGGATTTCGCGGCGCGCTGGCGCCCCTCCCCATCGCGCTGGTCGCCTGGCTCGGAGCCGCTTTCGTCCTCCTCGTGGTTTTTCCAGGCGTTATCCAGCGTTTCGCGGTTGCCCCCAGCGAGCTGTCACGGGAAACGCCCTATATCAAGAACGAGATCACCTTCACCCGCGACGCCTACGGGCTGACCAACGTTGCGGACCGAGCCTTTACCCCGCAAGACACGCTTACTCCTGACGTTGTGGCACGGAACCCACAGACGGTACAGAACGCGCGCTTGTGGGATCCCCAGCTTGCGCTGCCACAGACGCTCGAGAACATTCAGAGCCTGCGCACCTACTACAACATCAGCGATATCGCAGTCGACCGGTACCAACTGGGTGATCAGTACTTGCAGTTGCTACTGGCCGCCCGTGAGCTCAATCCAGCCAATCTGCCCCCGCAGGTTCAGAACTGGGTCAACCTCAAGCTGCAGTACACGCACGGCTACGGCGTGGTTGCCGCACGCGCGAATCAGGCGACGCCGGACGGAGACCCGTTGCTCACGCTCCAAAACGTTCCGCCGCAGGGCCAGCCGGCCATCACCCAGCCGGGCATCTATTTCGGCCGGCACACGACCGACTATGTGCTGGCCGATTCGAAGCAGGCCGAGCTTGATTACACGCTTGCGCAAGGCGGAGAAGCCTTCACCCATTGGACCGGCACCACCGGAGTGCAGCTCTCTTCCGGTCTTCGCAGCCTGGCATTCGCGATCCGCTTCGGCGACATCAACCTCTTGATCAGCCCTCAGCTGACCCCGCAAACGCAGGTGCTCTTCAACCGGGCAGTACAGGACCGGGTGACGGCACTCGCGCCCTTCCTTCAATTCGATCAGGATCCGTACGTCGTGGTGGTGAACGGCAAGATTTACTGGATCCTCGACGGCTACACCGTTACCGACCACTACCCCTACAGCGCCTTCTCACCCGACCAGGGCGGCCCGTTCGCCGGCGTGAACTATGCCCGCAACTCGATCAAGGTCGTGGTCGACGCGTACACGGGCAGCACGACCTTTTATCAGATCGACAGCCACGACCCGCTGGCCAACACCTACGGCGCGATGTTTCCCGGGCTCTTCAAAGCGTTTAGCCAGATGCCAGCCGGCCTGCAGGCCCACATTCGCTATCCGCGCGACCTCTTCAACTTGCAGGCCGAGCAGTTCACGCTTTACCACATCACCGATCCGACGGTCTTCTACACGCGCGAGGATCTATGGAACATCGCCAAAGAGAACCTCGCCCAGGCCGGCGGCCCCTCGCAGATGCGTCCCTTCTACGTGATCGCGCGGCTCCCTGGCGAGCCGAAGGAAGAATTCGTGACCATCCTTCCGTACACCCCAAATGGCAAGACGAACATGATCGCCTACCTCGCTGCACGCTCGGACCAGCCTGGGTATGGAACGCTCTTCGATTTCAGGTTCCCCAAAGACGTGCTGGTTACGGGTACTCAACAAATCGAGGCAAACATTGATCAGGCCCCGGCGATCAAGTCGCAATTCACGTTACTCAACAGCGGTGGCTCGAGCGTGATTCGTGGCAATCTGCTCGTGCTTCCGATCGAGGCATCGCTGCTCTACATCGAGCCGGTGTATCTCGAGGCCACCAACGTCACCAAGCCACAACTCAAGAAGGTGATCGCTGCCACCGGCCAGAACGTCGTTATGGACGACACGCTCGACAAGGCGCTCGCCGACCTGTTAGGTGGCAATCTCCCGACCACGCCGACCAATCAAGGCGGGCCTATAACGGCACCAACCGGCACAGTGGCGCAACTAATCGCGGACGCGAAGAAGCACTATGACGCGGCGCAGAGCGCCCTGCACGCCGGCGACCTGGCGACCTATCAACAGGAGATCAACGCCGTGGGCAACGACCTGAACCAGCTGGCGGCCTTGCAGGGTAAGGGATCGGCAAGCCCATCCGCCAGCGCCTCGCCAGGCGCGTCTCCGAGCGCCTCGCCCTAAGGACGCTCGCGCGCCCGTCTGCCGCCAGATAAAACAGAGGAGCGCTTGCCTGCGCAACAAGCGCCCCTCCCAAGCCCCCGGAACGGCTGATTACTTCCCGCCGGGCAACGAGTCCGCGACGCTAAGCAGTGCGGCGGCGACGGCGGCGACGACGGCGAGCAAACGATAGCGGTACATGAGCACCCTCCTTCACCGGGTGCTCCGTCCTCTAGTCCGGAATGTAACACCCGGTCAATTTGCCCGTCAATATACTTATGGTGTGCTTGTTTAGCAGCGCTATACTGCGAGCAAGCAAATGAACCCGGTGGGGCAGCGCCTTCGTGAAGCGCGGCTGGCGCGCGGCCTGACTCAGCAGCAGTTGGCTATGGGCCTTGCAACCAAGGGATTCATCAGCCAGGTCGAACGCGATCGCGCCACGCCTTCGCTGGCCAAGCTCCGCTTGCTGGCCGAACGCCTGTCCTTGCCGCTGGCCGCCTTGACCGGCGACCAGACACCCCTGGACCTGACCTACCTGAAAAAGGGCGCGGTGCTGGCCCTGAATGCCAGGGAGCCCGAGCGGGCGCTACGGCTCGTCGAGGAAGCGGCGCCGCTGGCGACGACGGCCAACGAACGGGCCGAGCTGCTGCGGCTCAAAGGCCGGGCCTTTGATGATTCAGGCAGGCTCGAGGACGCGCTGCGGGCGCATCAAGAGGCGGCCGCCACAGCGCCGCCCGATGATCCGGAGCTCAACGCCCTGATCTATGCCGAGATCGGCAACGTCCTCAACCAGCAGGAACAGTTCAACGCCGCCGTGGAAGCAGGCCTTCGAGCCCTCAACTGGCTCGACCGCCTTCGCACCACTGATCCTGCCCTCCGCGCCCGGGTTCTGACCAACCTCGGCCGCTCGAACTATGGTCTCGGCCAGATCCACCGATCGCACGCCTTCTTTCAGGAGGCGCTGGCGGCGGCAACCGATGCCGAGAGCCTGTATCGGATCGCGAATGCGCACATGGCGCTCGGCGTCAGTGCCCGCGCCACTGGGGACCTGCAGGCGGCGGTTGAGCACAGCAATCGCGCCCTCGAAATCTGGCGGCGGATCGACGACGAGCGAGTGGCAAACCGCGTTCTGAACAATCTGGGCGACGCCCTGTGGTCGATGGGGCGCAAGGCGGAGGCAAAGGTGACCCAGCAGCGCTGCCTGGAGCGCGCGCGTGAACTCCACGATGACTTTGAAGTCGGCGTCGCGGGCGGAGAGCTCGCCCGTTACCTGCTCGAGGAGGGGGATCTCGGCCGGGTCATCAAACTGGCGCGCGAAAGCCAGAAGGCGGCCGCCGCATCCCGCGATCACCTGCACGAGGCGTATGCCCACGCCGTTGAGGCATCCGCGGCAGAGAAGCTCGGCCACCATCGGCAGGCGGACCGGAAGTTCCGCTACGCGATCGGATTGCTGCTCGAGCGTCAGGCGGCGGGCAAGCTGGCGGAGATTTCGGCGATGTACGCCGACGCGTTGCGCCGCCGAGGACGCCACGATGTTGCCTTCGCCTTGTTGCGCCTGGCCGCCGAGCGCGATTTCGGCAGACTGCCTTCGCTGCTCAAGCTGCGCCGATGAGCGCCCGCTCCGGGCCGCCGGCCAGCATCGTCCTGCTGGTCGACGACAACCAGGAGCGCGCTCGCGCGTCGACTCGAGCGCTTGAAACCGCCGGGTACCGCGTGGTTCCGGCGACCGATGGCGCCGCGGGGCTGCGGCTGCTGTCGGCCCACGATTGCAGCGTCGTCGTCTGCGAGACGCTCCTTCCCGATATGGACGGCCTTGATCTCTGCCGAGCCATCAAGCAAGCTCCCGCCACACGCGAGATTCCGGTGGTGCTTCTGCTCGACCGCGACGACGAAATGCTGCGGAACAAAGCCAGGGCGGCCGGCGCCGACGACGTCTGCCCGCCTCGGGTCGAGCCCGCCACCATCGTCGTCGCCATTCGCGCCCAGCTACAGATCCGCCAGCTGCGCTCCCAGCTTTACGAGCTGGAGGGAGTCGTGCTGACGCTGGCTCGCGCCGTTGAAGATCGCGACCACCGCAGCAGCGGGCTGTCCGAGAAAGTCGCGCATTGGGCGCTGGAACTGGGTCGTGCCGCCGGGCTTTCCCGCGATGAGCAAACCCCGCTCTATAAGGCTGCTCTGCTCCATGACGTTGGCAGTGTGGCCGTCCCCGTCGAGGTGCTGAGCAAGCAGGCACGGCTCGACCCGCAGGAGTTCAACACTGTCAAGCGCCACCCCATCGTCGGGGAGGAGATCGTCCGGGCTCTTCCAGGGTCGGACCGGTTGCTTCCCGCGGTTCGACATCATCACGAGCGCATCGATGGCGGCGGCTATCCCGACGGTGTCGCCGGTGAGTCCATCCCGTTGTTCGCCCGTATCATCGCGATCGCCGACGCCTTCGTCGCGATGACCAGCGATCGCCCCTACCGCCCGCGGCGAAGCCGCGACGACGCCATCAGCCGCTTGCGCCAGGGGGCCGGAAAGCAATGGGACGCCCGCCTGGTGGAGCTGTTCATCGGCGTGATCGGCGAGGCGGAGAACCGCGAGGCGCGGGCCGGCACCGCCGGTTAGCCACTCGCGCTCGGCGCCGTCGACTTCTCAGCTTTCTCTCATGCCAGTCAACACCGGTCCTCATGCCGCCGCGCGATCCTGAGGCCAGGAAGCCGCGATGAACAGCCTCCACTCGCTCCAGCAAAATCTCTTGATCGCTGGCACCATCTATGGCTGGCGGCTCGACGCAATGCTGATGGGAGGCCTGCTCTGGATCCTGATCGGGCTTCTACGCGGGCCAGTCCTCCGGCCGATCGATATCGATTCCCATCATCGGGGGTAGTGACACTTCGAGCACGGCTTCCGGGTGCGCCGCCACGACGAGCTGGCCGCCGCGGTCGCCGGAGAGCTGCGCCAGTTCTCCAAAGAAAGGCCGGTCGAAGATCGCGGGGTTGCCGCGGTGGTCGTCGTAGCGCGCGACCGTGATGCCGCCCTCGCGATGCGCGGCCATCAGCCGCGACAGTTCCTGGGCCGTCAAATGCGGCTGGTCCGCTACACCGATCATCACCGCCTGTGCCGATGCTGGCAGCGCCGACACCCCGAGTGCAATCGAGCCGGCGATTCCCGACTCCGCCGCTTGATTTTCGACCAGCTGCACGTCAAGGCCATCGAGCGCCTTGCGCAATCGCGGATCCGGCGAGACGACCACGACGACCGGTTGCAGCCCAGCCTCGAGGAAGCGCCGGGCCGCGCCGCGCACCAGGGAGACGCCGTCAAGTGACTCGAGTAACTTCTGACGTCCGAAGCGGCGGGCCTCGCCGGCGGCGAGGAGAATGCCGGCGATCAGCTCGCGGTGGTGGCGGCCTTGAGCTGCTCCTCGACGCAACTGCCGAACCGCTGTGTGAGCCGCTGGGCAACGTCCTGCATGATTCCGCTCCGGCCGAATTGCGCCACCACTCCGCTCACCTGAAGCTCCGTCTCCATCAGGACGCTGCTGCCGGCTTCGGTTGCGGTCAGCCGCGCCCGTGTCGTCGACGATGCGCCTCCCCGGCCCCGGCTCTCCACGCCCTGGGCCTTGATTTCCAACCGATGCTCGGCGGCATCGACGTTTTGCAGCGTCACTCGACCGCGATAGGCGACCGCGATCGGTCCCAGCCGAATCTCGATCTTGCCATCGAACGTGTGATCGTCGATCACGTCGGTCAGCGAGCCACCGGGCACACAGCCGGCAATCTTGTTGACGTCGAGCAGGTAGGCCCATGCGATATCGACGGGCACCGACAGATCAAATCGCGTGGTGAGGACCACGAGCGTTAGCCTAGCCGGTCACCCAGGCCACTGCCAGACTGAAATCGTGAAACCACTAGTGAGTGATCGGTTTCAACGAGAGACTGAATGGCCGGCCCGCGGGGAGCCGGCCTCGAGCGCCTGTTGGCCCGAGTCTACGTTAGGAGACCGCGACCGGCGTCCCAGGATCGATGAGATGAATCCAGGTGAGGCCGCCCGGCAGCTGCATGGCTTTTCCGTCGGCGCCAAGGAACTTCATGGGAAGTTCTGGATTGGTAAGGTCCCATTTGCCGGTGTAGTGCTTCCCCTGGCTGAAGACGTCCGCGGGGCCGGTGCCGTTGAGGTCGAAGTCGACTGCCGGCGCACCCAGCACATCGGTAAAGCCGGCGTCGTGGTGCGAAACCTGGATCAGGATGACATTGACCGCCTTGATTGGCTGACCGCTGTTGGCGTCGATCAGCGGCCCGGTCTCGGTGTTATAGACATACGCGCTGTCGGCGGCCGAATAGGTGTAGGTAACGCTGTGGGCGGGCGTTTGGTTGAACGCGATGTGATTGGCCGCAGCCGGCGCCGGGCTCGCCGCTGGGGTGCCCGCCGCCGGAAGCTGGTAGGTGATCCTGGGCGCATGTTTGTCGATGCCCTGAGCGAGACGGTCGCCGTCGGTGTAAAGGTTGTGCGGCGCGGCATGATGGGGATCGCGGGAGAAATACACCCCGCCGTCACTGCTCTCGGTGAGCGCGGGAATCTGCTCCTGCGCGATCATGTCGAGTACCTTCTGATTCGCCCCGGAAAAGAAGATGACGCCGTGATAGGCGTGCCAGAGGTGGATGGTGACGGGCCGGGCGCTCCGTACCGGCTCGATGCGCTGGCTGCCGGACGGCTTGAAGTAGATCACGGTCATCCGGGTGATGCCCCCCTCGGCGAGATACTCGAACACGAGGTCCGCCTGCTGGAGCCCGGATTGCGGACGAGCGAGAACCGAGTTCTCCACCTGGACCATCGCCGGCCCGGGACGGCTGGGCGTTGGCGTGGGAGCAATCGGGCCCGCTGCCGGCGTGCCGCATGCCGCCAGTCCAAAAGCGGCCAGACTCGCGAGCAGCTGAATGGGCCTGCGCCAGATCATGCTACGGCCAGTATAAGAAAATACGACAACCGAGAGCGCTGAATCGCCCGCAAGACGGAGGTTCGTCAGGCAGGCTGACGGTCGGCAGGGGGCTCGGTCGCGGGCGTGGTGTCCTCCGGAAGAAGATCTGGCTCGCTGACGACGATCTGGACCGGTCGCTCGATGATGCGGCCGTCGTCGTCGAGTTCGGACATCAGGCAGGCTGGCTCGCCCACCCTCTCAGTGTATTAGGCCGCGATGCCGATCTTGCGCAGGGCAGGCGCGATCTCGCGGACGCTGCGGCTGCGCCGTTCGCGCCAGTCGAGGATCAGGTCGGCGAAGGCCGACTTCGAGAGGCGCTCCCGCCGCACCGCCTGGGTCTTGGCGTCGGTGATCTCGAGTTCGATCCAGACCACGCCGGTCTCGATCACGCGCGCGGGGTAATCGTTCTCCTCGATCAGACGGATGACTTCCAGTTCTCCGAGCATTTCTTCAACCCCTAAAAACAACCGGTTGCCGACTGCACTTATTCAGCCCAACGAGGCTTTCGGCAAAATCCGGCACCGACTCTCAGGAAACTTAAGGGGCGATTGAAAAGCGCCGGTACACTTACTCGAAATGCTCACCGATCTCCATATGCATTCCACCGTCAGTGACGGGTGGCGGGATCCCGACGAGGTCGCCGGGCTTGCCGCCGGGAGCGGCGTGCGAATCATGGCCCTGACCGACCACGACGCGATCCACGGGATCGACGCCGCGCGAGCCGTCGCCCATCGCCACGGGCTCGGCTATGTCCCCGCGCTCGAGGTCACGACCTACCCGCCGAACCAGATGCGGCATATCCTCGCCCATGGCGTCGACCCGAAGCACCCGCGGCTGCAGGCCATGATCCGGCGCACGCAGGCGGTTTGGCGGCTGCAGACCGAGACCTGGATCACGGCCCTGCTCGATGAAGGCATCGGTCGAGACCTTGGATTGGAGGCGTTCCATGACAAGCCGACGGTGATGCCAGGGGCGGTCCTCAAGGTGTTGCTGCAGCACCGCTTGATGACGGAGCGTGAAGCCTGGGACCGGGTGCGAGCCTCGACGGCCACCTTGCCGCGCGACTGGGATGCCGCCGTCCCATCACCGGCGGAGGCGATCGAGGTCATCCACGCCGCAGACGGGCTCGCGGTCCATGCCCATCCGGGCGTGGTCCCCGACCAGGCGCTGATGAAGGAGGTGCTGCCACTCGTCGACGGCCTCGAGGTCTACACCCGGCGGCATCGTCCCGACCAGGTGGCGGTCTACGAGGCGCTCGCCCGTGAACATCATCTGCTGGCGACCGTCGGCACCGACTATCACGGTTTCAACGGCGACGCCTACCAGGCACCCACGGCTCTGATCGACCGTCGCTACCTGGACCGGCTCGGCGATCGCATCGAGTGGCCGGCCATGGAGAAAGCCGGTTGAGCCCGACGCTCGTGACGCCGGCGGTGGCGGAGGCGCGCGCGGCATTGCTCGAAGTCGGTGGGCGAGAAGCGACCGAGATCGCGGCCGCAATCGAGCAGCTGCCTTCGCTCCCGGCCTTTCGGGTGATGGCCACCGCGTCGCAGGCTGCCCGTCCGCAATGGGCCGGTTTGGTCGACGATCTCTTCGAGCGACCGCTGCTGAAGAACGCCAGAAGCGGTCTGCACAACGCGCTGATGTCGACACTCACCGGCGACACCCTGTATCGCAACGTCTTTTTTTCCTTCGCCGACGCCGTCGTGCTCTGGCACTATGGCTACACGCAGCAGCGCACCGGCGCTGGGCGTCTCGACGTCGCCTACACGGCGATCCGCCGTTTGCTGGCGGGAGCTGAACGCTTCTTGGAAACGGCGATTCCACCGGAGCCGGATGTGGCCTACTTCCGGCAGCTGCGTCGCGTCGGGCTCACAAAAGACAACGCCTATCCAACCCTGCGGCGGGCAGGCGGGCTACTGGGCACTGTCGAGGCCGAGCTCACCGGCGAGAAGCTGCACGCCATGCGCGGCAGCATCCTGACCAGCTACGTGAGCTTCAGCGCGCAGGTCATCGCCATGGCGCGTGCCCTGCGTGCGGCGCGTCGTGCCATCAGCCGCGAGGATGTGCTCGCCGGCCTCGACGCAGTCATGGTGCTGCTACGGACTCCGCCGGCCGCCCTTTCGAGCTGATCGCGATCGCGGGCAGCGTCGCCCCGAAACCGAGGACGGCCAGCGAACCCAGCACCATTGGCAGCAGCGCCAGGCGAAACTGGCCCGAGGCATCCCAGATGACGCCGCCCAGGGCCGGGCCGACGACCGCCGACCCGTAGCCGATCGTGAACATGAAGCCGCTGATGCGGGCGACGTCGGACGGCGCGAGTAATGGCGGCAGGCCGAGGTTGAGGATGAAGGCGAGGCTGCTGCCGGCGCCCGCGATGCCCGCCCAGAACGGCGCGCTCCCCACCGGGCCGAGCGCGTAGCCGGCGACGCCGATGATGGAGCCGACGCCGGCGATCACGTAGGGCCAGCGGCGTCCGATCATCCGGTTTCCCTGCAGGGTGAGCCAGAGGCTCATGGGCAGCTGCATGACGTTCAGCGCTCCGAGCGTGAGCGGGATCAACGCATGGCCATGCCGCGCGTCCAGCGTGTCGGGGATCCAGGTGTTCATGCCGAAATACACCAGGCTGGCGCCTCCCATGAGCAGCCCGATGCGGAGCATGGCAGCGCTTCGCCAGTCCGGAAGCCACGACGATGGACGGATCGACCCTGAACCGGTCCTCGGCGTCAGGAGCAGCCAGAGCGCAAGAACCAGCGCCGCCGGGACCGCCCAGGCGGCGAGAGCAACCTGCCAACCGAAGGGCACGAGCAGCAGCGGGAGCGTGATGCTCGCGGCAATGACTTCGCCAACCAGCAGGCCGTTGGAGTAGATCGCAATCGCCCGGCCGATCCCGCGCGGGAACCAGGCCTGTGCCAGGCTCGGCATCGCCGGCTGGCTGACCGCGATGCCCGCAGCCAGCACCACGGTGAAGACGAACAGCGCCAGCACGCTGGGAACCGCCGGGCGCAGGCCTGCGCCCAGCGCGATCAATGTCAATCCGACCGCAACGGCGCGCCGTGGGCCCACCCGGCTGATCAAGTATGCACCGGGGATGGCGCCGGCCGCCATCAGCAGCACCGGGACCGCGGTCAAGAGTCCGGAGGCACTGTAGGAGAGCGCAATGCCTCGATGCAGCGTCGGCAGTGTCGGCGGCACCCCGAGCACGACGGTCCGCAGGTTGATGCCCACCAGCCAGAAGAGGATGAGGGTCAAAACGCCGGCGTTCGGGGCTCGTCGTGTCACAGGCGGTGTGGAATCGAGCGCCGGCCTTTACAGGCCGCCGACAGGAAGTTCCTCGACGAGAACGGTCGGACTGCCGATGAAGCCGCCGGCGAACATGAACCGGAGATCGTCGGCAACCGCGACGATCTTTTTCAGCAGCGCGATCACGTTGCCCGCGACGGTCAACTCCTTGACCGGTTTCGTGAGCTCGCCTTTTTCGATCCAGTGCCCGGTGAGGCCGAGGGAAAACTCGCCTGAGACCGGGTTGACCGTGTTGAGACCGGAAAGCTGCTCCACATGGACGCCGTTGTCGACGCGCGCCAGGAGCGCGTCTCGCGAAATCGACCCGGGCGTGAGCACGAGGTTCGAGACGCCGACCTCCGGCACGCTCTTGTAGGACCGCACCGCGCTCCCGGTCGAGCGGCTCTGCGTTCGCACCGCGGTGTAGGTGTTCTGCAGGTACGCGCGCAGCACGCCACCGGCGATCAGGGGATTCCGCCGGGCGGGAACGCCTTCGCCGTCGAAGGGCCGGCTCGCCAACCCCTTGGGCAGCCGTGGGTCGTCGGTGATCTCCACCAGCTCCGCACCGACCTGCTGCTCGAGCTTGCCGGCCAGCAAGGATCGCCGCTTGATCACGGCATCCGCGCTGAACGAACCGGCCAGCACGCCGAGGATCATCGAGGCGGTGTGCGGATGGAAGACGACCGGGACACTGGCGGTCGGGACCGGCTTCGCGCCGAGCAAGCCGGCGGCGTTCTCCACCGCTTCCTTCACGACGGCGGCGAGATCGAGCTCGTCGAGGTCGCGGCCGTGCGTGAAGGCAAAGCCGGATTGCATCTCCGAGTCCTGTTCCGCAATCGTGTCGAGCACCCCATAGGCGACGGTGCGCGCATAACTGGCCGAGAGGCCGCGACTGTTCGCGATCTCGACTCGGCCGGCGCCATCGCTGTAAATCGCTTTGCTGATCCGCGTCACTCGCGGGTCGAGCGAGATGGCGCGACGTTCCATTTCCAGCGCGAAATCGATCTTGCGCTGTGGATCGGTTTGTGCCAGCGCCGGCGAGACCAGCGCTTCCATCGGGTCGATGGTCTCCGGCTCCGGAAGAACATTCGCCTCCTCGGCGGCGTTGTAGCGCCCGTTCTCGAGCGCCTGGTCGACCAGGCGGTCGAGGCCATCGGGCTGAAAATCGGAGCTATAGGAAAAACCGACCCGGTGCTCCTGAAACGTGCGCAGGCCGATGCCGCGACTTTCTGCTGAGACCAGCGACTCGATCTCGCCCTTGAAGACCTGGACGGTAAATTCCGTGCCGCTCGAGATGTAGACCTCTGCCTCCTCCGCGCCAAACTGGCGGGCCCGCGACAACAGCCGCTCGGCGATCCCGCTCACGGCCGCATCGCGCCCGGGCCGACGCCGGTGCCTCCGACCGTCAACTCGGAGATCCGGATCGTCGGTTGGCCGACGGAAACCGGGACTGCCTGGCCCTCCTTGCCGCAGGTACCGGGGGCAAGCTTGAGGTCGTTGCCGATCATGTCGATGCGATGCAGCGCTCGCGGCCCGTTGCCGATGATGGTCGCGCCGCGAACCGGCCGCCCGACCTTGCCGTCTTCGATCAGGTATCCCTCCGTGACGGCGAAGACGAAGTCGCCACTGGTGACGTCGACCTGGCCGGCGCCCAGCTTCTTGGCGTACAGCCCGCGCGGCGTGGCAGCGATGATGTCACCGACCGAATGGGCGCCCGGCGCGATGAAGGTGTTGGTCATGCGCGGAATGGGCAGGTGCTGATACGACTGGCGGCGTCCGTTGCCCGTCACCGGATGGTTCTGCTGGCCGGCCCGCAACCGGTCGAACATGTAGCTGACCAGCACGCCGTCTTGAATCAAGACGTTGCGTCGCGTCGGCACGCCTTCATCGTCGACCGTCAGTGTCCCCCAGCGGCTCGTGATTGTCCCGTCGTCGATCGCGGTCACGATCGGGCTCGCGACGGGCTGCCCGATCTGCCCGGTGAAGACCGTCGATCCCTTCCCTACGAAGTCCGCCTCCAATCCATGGCCGCAGGCCTCGTGGAAGAGGACGCCGCCGAACTCATTGCCGATGACGACCGGCATCGCGCCCGCCGGCGAGGGTGAGGCATCGAGCAGCGCGACGGCTCGTTCGGCCGCGGCGCGGGCGTACTGCGCGGGGGATGTATCGTCGAAAAACTCGAAGCCCTGCTGCATGCCGGGTGCTTCCATCGCCGTCTGGATCTCGCCGTTGCGTTCGGCGACGGCATGCACCAGCAACCGGACTCGCGTCCTCGAGTCGGTGTGCTGAACCCCTTCCGAGGTCGCAACCAGCACCTCCTGCGCCGTCTGCCCATAGCCAACCGCAACTTGCCTGATGGCGCCGCTGACTTCCCGCGCCGCATGGTCCGCTTCCAGCAGGAGCTCGATCTTCGCATCGGGGCTCACCGTTTCAGGCGGGACCTGGATCGGCTGCGGCGTGCGCGTCGATCCCACCACCTGGGCGAGGGCAAACCGTCCACCGCCGCGCCGCCCCACCTCGGCGGCAACATCGGCACTGCGAAACAAGCCGTCTTCAGACAGGTCTTCTGTGTAGACGTAGCTGACCGTGCCGCGATGGATGATTCGAAGGCCGGCGCCCAGGTCATTGCCGGTGCTGATCCGCTGCACCTTGCTCTCCTCGACGCTGATCGACTGATTCCGCTTGCGCTCGACGAAGAGCTCGACGAAGTCGGCACCGGACTTCAGCGCGCGTTTGATCACGCTGTCGACGAGCGTCGGATCAACCAGCGGCATGCTCACGAAGTCTACTGGGGCGTCTCGACCACGGGCTCCATCACGAGCCCGAGCACCCAGAGGCCAAGCAGCGTCAGCACCACCGCGGTCGCCACGAAAACAGCAGAGAACCCGAAGCTGGCAGCAATCGTCGAACCAACCAGGGGACCGATGGCGTTCCCGACGGCGGTGCCGGCGCTGGTCAGGCCATAGGCCGATCCGCGGATCTCGGCCGGCGTCGAGAGGCCGACGATGGCATTGGTCGCCGGGATGAGCACGCCGAAGAAGATGCCAAGGCCTGCACGCAGTAAGAGGAGCTCCGCGATGTTGCGCGCAAACGCCTGAGGGAGGAAGAACGCCGCCGCGCCAAAACAGGCAAAGACCAGCAGCCGCCGATAGCCGCTTCGGTCCACCAGCAGGCCGTACGAGATGGCGGCCAACGCACTGAATCCGGCCGTGAATCCAAACGCCAGGCCGGCAAAGAGCTTGACCGGATCGCTCGGCGCCGACAGCTGCTGCACGTACAAAGGCAGGATGGGGAAGACGATCGCCGAGCTCAGCTGCACCAGCAGCAGCGTGACGATCAACGGCATCAGCGCCCGCGATCGCAGCCCACGATTCACCGTCTGGAAGAAACCAGGCCGCCGCACAGCTGACGGTGGCGCGAAGTGCTCGTGCACGAATTGCCAGATGAAGAGCCCGCTGACAACGAGCATGCCGCCGGCGACGAAGAAGGTGCCGCGAATGCCAACCACCTCGGCGATCACGCCACCCAGTACCGGCCCCGCCGAGATCCCGACATAGACGCTGGTTTGCAGGATTCCCATGCTTGCCGCCAGCCGCTCTCGGGGCACGATGGTCGCGACCAGGGCGGTCGAGGCCGCGATCGTGCCGGTGAACATCCCTTGCAGGATCCGCAGCACGAGAAACTCGCCCACGTTCTGCACCAGCCCCATGAGGGCGATGATCACGCCGCCGACGAGCATCGAGCGCAGGACCATCAGCTTGCGACCGCGCCGGTCGGCCAGCGCGCCCCAGATCGGGCTAAAGATTGCCAGCGAAACGCCGGTGCTCGTCACCAGCGCGCCCGACCAGAAGACGACCGCGCTCTCCGGCCGAACACCGAGTTCTTTCAGGTAAAGCGGGAGAAACGGCAAGACGAAGCCAAAGGCGAGCATCGCGGTCGCCTGCGCGACACAAATCACCGATAGGCTTGTGCGCCACGTTGGGCTGACCGCCGCCGAGACATGACTTGGCGCAGCCGGAACGAGACGCGGTCTAAAACGCGCTAGCCGGCCCCCCGGGCGTATGAGTGCAGGCCGACGATCCAGAGATTGACGGCATAGAGCGTGACCAGAATGGAAACGAACCCCGCGGTCGCGATCAACGCTGTGCGCCGGCCACGCCAGGCACGAAGGCTATGCGCGTGCAGGTAGATCGCATAGACGATCCAGGTGATCGCGGCCCAGGTCTCCTTGGGATCCCAACCCCACCAACGGCCCCAGGCGTGTTCGCCCCAGATGGCGCCGGCCATCGTGCCAAAGGTCCAGATCGGAAAACCGAGCAAAATGGCTCGGAACGTGAGCCGGTCGAGCGTCTCGAGGCTAGGCAACCGCGCCGCGATGGTGCTGCCGTTCAGCCATGATTTGACGTTGGCGCTGCGGTCCTTGATCAAGTACAGCGCGGCGAAGACAAAACTCGAGACCAGGATCCCGGACGACGCCATCATGCTGGTCACGTGGATCTTGAGCCAGTAACTCTGCAGCGCCGGGACGAGTGGCTCGGGTGATTGATACAGGCCATAGCCGATTCCCATCAAGGCAACGACCACGAACAAGGCGACGCCGCCCGCCGCCTGGGAGACCACCGGCCAGCGAACCGACATCAGCAGGAAGACGGTCACAGCGACCAGCGCCAGCATGCTGCTGTACTCGTACATGTTGGCCAGCGGGTAGTGACCATCGGCAAAGCCGCGAGTGATGATCGAGGTCAGGTGCAGCGCGGCGCCCGGCACGACGAGCACGATTGCCAGCCAGCGAAGCGCCTCCGTGCGATAGGCGAAGAAGGCAAAGTAAAAGAACATGCCGCCGAGGTAGCAGAGCATCGCCCCGAAATAAAGGTGGAGTGAGAGGTCGCCCGTGGCGCCGGCGCGGCCAAGGTCACCGCGGACCAGGGCGAAGACGAGCAGGTAAAAGGCGAGCGGTACCAGGCGCCAGATCTGAGGCAGCCGGCGTTGCGCCGCGGGGGCTGCCAGCGTGGTAGACGGGTCGAGTATCGTCTGCGCCATCAGGAGGCGGCCTTGGCGGGCTGCCGCGCGGGCACCGGAGTCAGCGGAATCATCTGCATAGCGTCGTCGCGGAAGCGCACCCGCTGGAAGGTGATGCAGTTGACCGGGCAGTGGTCCTCACAGATGCGGCAGTTGGTGCAGCGGTCATAGTTCACGAGGATCTTGCCAGCCTTGCCGCCGAACTCCTCGCCGAGAACCGTGTTGCAGATTTCGACGAAGCCGCCGCTCGAAGTGTCGCGGTTCTCGCCGTAGACGACGACATCGAGCGCTTTTTCGGGACAAACATCGTCGCAGGCGCCGCAGAGGATGCAGGTCGACTCATCGACATGGTGAACGGTGTCGCACTGGAAGCAGCGGAGTGCCGCCGTGATCGCCTGCTCGTCATTCCAGGGCAACTCCACCGGTGTCATGTCCATCCGCTTGTCGGCGGGAAGGATGGGCGGCTCTTCGCGGTTGTAGTAATCCGCCTCTCGGTGATCGTCGGTCGTCTCGATCACGGTGATCGGCTTGGCGTCGCGCGGCACCGACGCGCCCAGGAACTGGTTGATCGAGCGCGCCGTGCGATGGCCCCAGGCGACCGCGTTGACGATGAAGGACGGACCCTCGACGCAGTCGCCACCGGCGAACAACTTCTCGACCTTGGTATGACCGCCGGTGTTGGCGTCGATCAGCTTGCGTGGCGTCAGCGGCACGCCCTGGTCCTGCGGGAAGTCCATGATCTGGCCGGAGGCGAAGATGGCGTACCGACAGGGAATGACATGCTCCGTGCCCGGCAGTTTCTGCACCGTGTTGATCAGCAGCTTGCCGCTCTCGGGATCGAACTCGAGCTTGCTCTCGTCGACGCGGATGAACTCGACGCCGCTGACGTGGCCGCTGGCGTCGGCCTTGATCGCGTTGACGATGACGCCGGTGTGCAGCGTCAGGCCGATCTCCCGCGCTTCGACCAGCTCGTTGCCGAAGGCGGGCAGGCGGTCGGCCGGCTCGATCGAGACCATCCAGACCTTGCGCGCGCCCGACTTGATCGAGGTCTGCGCCGCGTCGGTTGCCACCGCGCCACCGCCGATGACCACGACGTCGCCGCCCCGGGGAAAGTTGTCCGGGATGATGTCATACGAGCGAACGCGGAGGAACTCCATCGCGGAGATGACTTCGGGCAAGTCCGAGCCGGGCACGGGCAGGATGCGGCCGGTCATCATGCCGACCGAGACGAAGACCGCGTCATAGTCGTTGAGCAGCTGCTCGAGCTTGATGTCTTTGCCGACGTTCTTGTTGAGGAAGACGTTGACGCCCATGTCGACGATCATCTGGATCTCCCACTCGAGCTGGTCGATGTCGAAGCGGAAGTGCGGGATGCTCGCCGACAGCAGGCCGCCCAGCTTGGCCTCGCGCTCGTAGAGATCGACGGTATAGCCCATCAGGCGCAGGTCCTGCGCCGCCGTCATGCCTGCGGGGCCGGACCCGACGATGGCGACCCGCTTGCCGTTCTCTGGCGCACGCTGCCAGTCGATCTTCATGCGACGCGCCCACGCGTAGTCGGTGGCGAAGCGCTTCAACGACTTGATCGAGACGGCATTCTCGGGCCCTTGCACCCAGCCCCGCTTGCAGTCGGTTTCGCAGGGATGGTTGCAGAGGCGGCCGAGCATCGAGGGAAATGGGTTGGTCTCGTGAATCACCAGCCAGGAATCGAGGTAGCGGCCCTGCGAGACATAGTCGACGTAGGTCGCGATGTCCTGGTGAATCGGGCAGGCCCGTTGGCAGGGCGAGACGGGAACGTTGAGCCCGAGGTCGCGGCGTCCGGTAAAGACCTTGTTCGAGGCGGTGTCGGTCGTCGTCTTGCCGATCTCGGCCAGCACCTCGAGGGCGCTGACGATGCCGATCGTGCGCGACGTTTTCTTGAAGAGGGGCCCTTCGTCTTCGCTGATGAGGACGATCGGCGTGTCTTCCCGATACATGATGTCGGCGCCGGACTCGACCGAGTCGGCGACGTTGCGGCCGGGCAACGGCCGGCGCATGTAGCGCTCCACGGGGCGGCTGCCATCGTTCAGTGCGGCCAGGGCTTCCCGATGACCGAAGAGGCCGACGATGGTGCCGTTCTTCTCCACCAGCAGCGCATCGGCGCCTGAGACCGTCAAGCGTTGCAGGGCTTCGAGCGCGCTGAGGTCGGCGGGGCAGGTGCCCGGGACCGGCTGGACGACCTTGCTCAGGGTTGGCATCAGGCAGCCGGCGCCATCACGCGGGTGACGTCCCGAACGGTCAGGGCCCCGATCGGCATCCCGGCAGCGGTGGTCACGAGGACGAGCTGGCGTCCGCTCTCGTCGAGAACCCGGATCGCTTCGGAAAGACGCAGATCGGGCCGCACTTCGGGCAGCGGCGTGCGCACCAGGTCGGCCGCCCGGCCGGCCAGGTTACCGCGGACATACCGCTGCAGGATGTCGAGATAGGAAATGTAGCCCAGGCAGCGCTGGTCGACGATCACGGGGAGCTCGTAAACCCGGTTTTGGGCCATCATCCGCGCCGCTTGCGCCAGGCTGGTGCTGGGAAAACAGAAGGCGAATTGCGACGACATGGCCTGCTCGACCGTGCGGGTATCGCGGAGAACAGTGGGCATCGCTCGAAATTATAGGTGTGACCCGTTAAGCGTCCGACTGTAACGAGGGCGTGACGGGACGGCATGGCGGCGGGCGTTATATGGGTCGGACTTGGCCGAAGAGCTCGCCCACGCGTCGACGCCTGACCTGGATCTGCCGAGGAACCTGGCGGGGTTCAAAGCACGCATTCACCTTCCCTATCGCAGCAGCGTCTACCGGATCATCCGGGTGCTGGGCATGCTCTCGCTGCTCGCCTCGGCGCTGGGCCTGTTGGCCGCGGTCGCCGGCTTCCCCCTGAACTGGCTCAGCATGCTAATAGGCCTCCTCGTCAGCCTCATCTTGATCGGCTTCACCGTGCGGCCGAGCCTGCGCCAGCCACGGGTCATCGTGCCCTCAGGCGATCTCGAGCAACGCTAGGACTGCGGCGCCCATGGCGCGGTATCCGATGCCGAGGCATCGCTCGTCGACGCGGAATCCAGGCGTGTGGTGCACCGTGGGGCCGTCCGCCGGCGCGCCACCCAGCATGAAGAAGCAGCCGGGACGCGCCTCGAGGAAATAGGCAAAGTCCTCACCAACGGTGAGCGGGTCGAGCTGCATCAGCGCTGCGTCGCCAAGCACGCCGGCGATGGCGTTGGACACATGCTCAGCCATGGCGGCGTCATTGACCACCGGAATCGTCTCGGAGTCCCGCCGCAGCTGCGCCCGTCCGCGCATCGAGCGAGCGATTCCATCAGCAAGCTCAGCCATTCGCTGCAGGATTCGCTCACGCACCGCCTTGTCGAAGGTGCGCAGCGTTCCCTCGAGCACGACCTCGCCGGCTACGATGTTGCCAGCGCTGCCGCCATGAATGCTGCCGATGGTCAGCACGACGGGAGCGCTCGGCGCGCTTTCGCGGCTGACGAGGGTCTGAAGGGCGCCGACGATTTGGGCGGCGATCACGACCGCGTCGACGGTGAGATGCGGCTGCGCTCCATGGCCACCCTTCCCCGAAACGGTCAAAGTGAACATGTCGGCACTCGCCATCACGACGTCGGGCCGCAGCGAGACCTGGCCGACTGGCAGCTCGGACCAGACGTGGAGACCGATGACCCGGTCGATGCCTTCCAGGACGCCCGCCTCGATCATCGGTTTGGCGCCACCGGCCTTCTCTTCGGCCGGCTGAAAAGCGAAGCGGACCGTGCCAGGGAGGCGGTCCCGATTCCGCGCAAACGTCTCGGCGACGGCGACCGCGATCGCCATGTGCACATCGTGGCCGCAGGCGTGCATCACTCCTTGGTTTTTGGATCGAAAGGAAAGCTCGGTGGCTTCCTGCAGTGGAAGGCCGTCCATATCCGCGCGCACCAGCACCGATCGGCCAGCATGCTTGCCCCTCACGTCGGCGACCACGCCGTAGCCCCCGACCCGTTCCCTCAGATTGTCGAACGGGAATCGACGAAGCCGGGCCGCGATATATTCCGCGGTCGCCGCTTCCTGCCCCGATAGCTCTGGCCGCTCGTGCAGCTCCCGACGCGTCCGGATCAGCGCCTGTTCGGCAGTTTGATCGAGATCGAGCAGGGATTGTTGCAGCTCGGTGACCATCGGATCATTCTGGCAAACTCAAATTCAATGCCCCGCTCACTCGCTGAGTACCAGCGAAAGCGCGATTTCAGCAAGACGCCGGAGCCCAAGGGCGCACCCAATCCAACCGCCGGCAATCGCTTCGTGGTTCAGAAACATTGGGCTACCCGGCTCCACTACGACTTCAGATTGGAGATGGAGGGCGTGCTGGTCAGTTGGGCGATTCCCAAAGGCCCAACCCACAATCCTGCCGAGCGCCGGCTGGCGGCCCACGTCGAAGACCATCCGGTGAGCTATTACGACTTCGAGGGGACGATTCCCAAGGGCGAATACGGCGGCGGGACGGTGATGGTCTGGGACTGGGGAACCTTCGAACTGGAGGAGTCGACGCCTGCGGAATCGCTGCGCCGGGGGGAAGTCAAGTTCCGACTCCATGGCGTGCGGCTCTGCGGCCGCTACGCGCTCGTTCGCACTCGCTCAGAGAAAGATTGGCTGCTGATCAAGAAGAAGGACGAGTGCGCCAACCCCAGCTTCGACATCGAGAAATTCGACACCTCGGTCAAGACCGGCCGTACCAAGGAAGAGATCGAGCAGGGAAAGGACGCCGTCTGGTCGAGCCGTCGCGACGAAGGCGCCGGCGGCCTCATCAACCTGGCCAACGCGGAAAAGGGACCGATGCCGGCATCGCTCGATCCGATGAAGGCGCAGCTTGCCGACGAGGCCTTCGACAGCGACCGCTGGCTCTTCGAGGTCAAGTGGGACGGCGTTCGGCTCATCACCTTCATCGACGGGGATGAGGTGACGATGCAGAGCCGCCGCGGCCGCACCGTCGACACCGAATATCCGCAGCTGCGGGCGATTCCGAGGGTCATCCGAGCCAAGCAGGCGGTCCTCGACGGCGAGATCGTCGTCTTCGACGACGAAGGCCGGCCCTCATTCCAGCTCTGGCAAAACCGTGGCACAGAGCCACGACCCTTCCACTACATCGTCTACGACATCGTCTATCACGACGGCCAGCGACTCTTCCGAGTGCCGCTCGAGGACCGCAAGCGGCTGCTGCGGGACATCCTGCGCGACTCCGACCTGGTTCGCTACTCCGACCATGTGATCGGCGAAGGCAAGGCGTTCTTCAAGGCTGCCCAAGAAAAACACCTCGAGGGGATCGTCGCCAAGCTGCGCGACAGCCCGTACCAACCGGGCGTGCGCAGCAGCGCCTGGATGAAGATCAAGACGATTCAGGAGCAGGAGGTGGTCATCGGCGGCTTTACCGCGCCGCGCAACAGCCGCAAGCATTTCGGCGCCATCCTGGTCGGCGTGCATGACGACAAAGGGAGGCTGATCTACACCGGCCACACCGGCGGCGGCTTCGACGAGAAGACATTGGCCGCCCTCGCGAGGCGGATGGAGCCGTTGATCGTCAAGCAGCCGCCGTTCGCCGGGCCGCCACCGCATACCAACGAGAAGCCCACCTGGGTGAAACCCGAACTGGTGGCGCAGGTCAAGTTCTCGGAATGGACGCGCGATGGGCTGATGCGGCAACCCGTGTTCATAGGTCTCCGCGACGATGTCGACCCCGACAGTGTGAGGCGCGAGGTGGCACAGGATACCGACCGCGAGGTGGTCGCGGCAGAGTCACGCAACAAGACCACCAGCGGGCAGGCGAAGGGCGCGCCGGCACGGAAGCCGGCGACGACCGCGAAAAAGCCCACCACCCGCAAGTCGACCGTCGCGTCTCGGACGGTAACCGTGCGCCCGCGAACCGCCGCCTCCGCCCCACCATCCGTGCCGGCGACGCCGCTGAGTCGAGCCGCCGCCAGGATCGCGAGCGAGCTCGGCACCCGGGTCCGCGGGGCTACCGCCGACGAGCTGGCGGCGTTAGACGCGATTTCGAAGGAAGGGAATTGGGAAATCGGGGGACGCACGGTGCATCTCACCAACCTCGAGAAATTGCTCTTCCCGGAGGACAACTACTCGAAGCGAGACCTGATCCGCTATTACGTCCAGGTTGCGCCCGTCCTGATCCCATACTTCAGCCAGCGGCCGCTGTCGATGAACCCGCATCCGGATGGCATTCACGGGCCCAGCTTCTGGCAGAAGGACAAGCCGGGCTATGCACCCGAATGGATTCCGACCTTTCGCTTCCAGGATCGAAAGAACATCAAGGACTGGATCCTGATCGAGGAAGTGGCGACCCTTGCCTGGCTGGCCAACCATGCCGTCATCGACATGCATCCGTGGTACTCGCGGGTCGACAAGCCGGAATACCCGGATTGGTCCGTGGTCGATCTCGACCCGGCGGAAGGCGCGACCTTCAAAGACGTGGTCGCGGTGGCGCACGTCGTCAAGGCGGCCCTCGACCACCTGAACCTGAAGGCGCTGCTCAAGACCACCGGCCAAAGCGGCCTGCACGTCTACATCCCGATCGAGCGCCGCTACACCCTGGACGAAAGCCGGGGCTTTGTCGAGAAGCTCGCCCACATGATTGCCGAGCTGATGCCCGACAAAGTCACGGAGATCTGGGAAGTCAAGCGCCGAACCGGAAAGATTCGAATCGACTACACGCAGAACGTGATCAATAAGACGCTGACCGGACCCTATACCGTCCGGCCTGCGCTCCGTGCACCCGTTTCGGCGCCGATCACCTGGGATGAGCTCGACGACCCGCGATTGCGGCCTGATAAGTGGACGATCAAGACGCTGGGCGATCGATTGCTCGAGGTCGGCGACCTCTTCCGCGACGCGTTGACGATTCGGCAGCGTCTGCCAACGCTGTGAGCGTGGCCGATGAGTCGCTGCCCGGCGATCTCGGCGCGGTGCAACGCGCGCTCGACGCATGGATTCGACGGCGCGGTCGCTACTGGTCGCCGCTCTCGCAGTACGCGCGCCTGGCAGAAGAAGTCGGTGAGCTCGGTCGCGAGCTGAACTTTCGATACGGCGACAAACCGCGCGCCGCCAAGGATGAGGCTGGTTCGATTGCTGATGAGCTCGGTGACGTGCTCTTTATCGTCGTCCTGCTTGCCAATGACCTCGGCATCGACCTGCACGCCACCCTGGCGGCGACCCTGGCCAAGTACGAGCAACGAAACGCGCCATAAGTCACGAATTTTCCACAGGAGTTTTCCACCCCCTGTTAGCAGCCTGTGCAAAAAGAAGGGCAACAAATGTTCCGTCTGGACTGGGAAAACGACTCGACGTATCCTCAGGCCCTGCGTCGACGGCGTAGAGAGTTGGGGAAGACAGCGATCCGGGAGGGGTGAATCCATTGATGGCTCCCATGGCCTTGACACGCCTTGGGGCTGGCGCTAGACTTCGCCAAAAGCTATATCTGGTATCGGCGTTGATCATCGGCCCCCATATTTAGGGGAGGTAGCGGACCAAGGCGCACGCAAAGAATGGGGAAGTACCGGCGGCGGCAGACGCCGGACGGCACCGCGGGTGCCGGCGCTCGACTTGATGAGCTAGGGGGAGACCATGCTCAGGAACACGCTCCGGATGATCAACCAGCAGGATCAGTGGTTCAACCAGCTGCGCCGCGAAGAGTCCGCGCGGCGAACGCTCCGTTACTCGCTCTACCAGGCCCTCGAGCAGGTCGAACGGCTGCTCGAAAGCGACGTCATGGAAGTCCCCATCGAGATGCAAGCGCGACTCCGGCAAATTGTCGAGGCTGTCGATACCCAGCTCGCCTATCGGATGGATCAGTCGGGGCCCAGCGCTCTCGACATCCAGGACATCATTTTCGAGGCGCAGGACCGCCTCATCAAGCAGGTCCGCACCTAAGCCGCATTTTTCTCGAACGCCTCGCCTCCTGCAGTGACGCCCGGGAGATCCTCCCGGGTGTCATTGCGTCTGGCGCACAATCAGCCCGTGAGCGCTGAGCTCGAGACCTGGGACCTCTGGTTGCCGGGGCCCGGGGCGACCGGGCTACCCTTTGCGCGCGCCCGAATCAACGCAGCAGATGGACACCAACGTGTGCTGGTTCACGCCGCACCCAAGCAACTGCAGGTGACGGTACGCGACCAGTCGGGACAGATAGTGGCGCGGGGCGACGGGCTCGAGCGGCACCAGCCGGGGCCGATGACCTTTTTGAATCGCGACGGTTCGCGCATCACCCTGGAGGACGGCTGGCCATCGGAGCAGGACCTCGGCCGGGTCGTGATTCTTCCCGGGGGCGAGGCCGGAATCCTCAAGGCCTGGTGGAACGCCGACGACCGCAAGGAATGGCGTTGGCAGGTCGAGTTTTACAACCAGAACCGCAGCTAAGCATCCCCGACTTGCTTTATGCCTGGACGAAGTATGAGCGGCACGCAAGGTCGATCAGGTCGGGTTCCAGGCGAGGAGGACGACCGAGAAAGTAGGCGACTTCATCAAGCTGGTTGAGGATATCGCGCGGCTGGCATCCGCGGTAGGGTCGCTTGAACGGCTTGTAGTACCGGTCGAGCACGTAGTTGTAGCCGGCCTCATTGAAGACGATTTCAAATTCTTTGCAGGCCCGCTCGAAGATCTGGCGAAACTCGAGCGAGGTTGGATCGGGCACGTGGATCTTGTAGCGGACCCGCCTCAGGAATGCTTCGTCGACCAATGAGGAGGGCTCGAGGTTGGTGCTGAAGACGACCATCGCCTCGAAGGGCGCCCCCACCGCCATGCCGGCACCTGCCAGGGTCAGATAGTCGATGTGGCGCTCGAGCGCCACGATCAAGCGGTTCAAAATCGCCCGCGGCGATGAGTCCTGTCGGCCGAAGTCGTCGAGCAAGAAGACGCCCCCGTTGCCCTTCAAGTGAATCGGCGCTTCGTAATAGCGCATCAAGGGGTCGAATGATGGGGACAGCTGGGCGACGGTCAGCTCGCCGCCAACCTTGACGAACGGCCGCTTGATCATCACCCACCGGGAGTCGAAGGCCGGTGGAAATTGGCGGTGCACCTGCTGGTGATGCAACGGATCGTAGAGGCGCATGATCTGGCCCTCGATGTCAACCGCGTACGGAATGTAGATCGGCTCTCCGAGCAGGTCGGCGCAGGCTTCGGCAATGGTCGTCTTGCCGTTCCCCGGGGCGCCGTAAAGGAACAGCGGTGCCCGCGCATTGACCGGCGGTCCGAGCTGGACGAGAAGGTCCGGGCTCAAGGTCAGGTGCTGCAGGGCCCGTTGCAACCAGGCGGCCGTTACATCTGCCTGGCTGACCTGGGCGCGCACCGACTCTTCGTACTGTCGAAACGGGACCGGCGCCGGGCCGACATAGTGGTCACGGGCGAGGACATCGCGCGCCCGGACGCGGCCAGGATCGGTGATCAGGTAGCCGAGGTTTTCCCCGAAGTCGGCGCTCATGGCGGGCCCCGCCATGCGCCCGATCGTTTGGCACCATCCCTGCTCGACCAGGCTCTGGATGGCTGGGGTGATGGTCGCATAAGGGAGGCAGAGCGCAGCCGCCCAATCCTTGGCGGAGAGGGGCGATTTGAAGTAGATGTGCTTGAGCAGCATGTCGGCCAGCCGCGCCACTGGCAGTCCACATTCCTCGGTCCGCGCCGGGGCAACCGGGAAGAACTCCGGAGGGGTGGTGGTCTGCGGCGGTGGCTGAATGGCCATAGAGTGTCGGCCGCTACGGGCGGCTGCTCAGAGCAACCGGCGGCCGAACGGGTTTCTTGCTAGGCCGGCTGTCAGGCTGGCAAGGCCGGCCGCCCCCCGAAGTAGCGGTCGACGCTCAGGCCATGGCGCTCGAGTTCGGCCCGGGCCAGCGGCTCGAAGCGCCGCAGGTACCAATCCTCCGCCGGGTTGTGCGAGTAAGCCAGCAGCTGGTTGTAGGGCAGTGTGTATATGGCGCGCCCCGCCAGAATCTCGAGCATCTGCGGCGTCAGCTCCGGGTTGGCGAGAGCTCGTTTCAGCGTGACGTGCACGCCGCGCATGTCGGCGATCAGGCGCAACCGGCGCGGGACGAAGATGACGACCGCGAGCAGGATCGGGATCGAGGCGACCACGACCCCGAGGATGAGCGCCATCAGGTGGATGGCGTGGGAGCCGGTCTGGCCGGCAGAGATCAAGGAATCACCCGAATGCGTCTTGAGCGATTCTGCGGTCCGATGCAGGAAATCCGACAGGTAGGGCACGCCGTTGGGGACGTCGTGCTCGAAGGACGCGATCCAGCTGTCGAAGGTGTAGCCGGCGCGAATCACGCCCTGGGCGAGCGCGTCCAGCTGAAGGACGAGGTTGTTGACCCAGAGGCCGACTCGGACCGAGAGGTACAACCAGACGACGAAAAAGATATCGGCGAACATCCAGGCGAAGCGGCGGCCGTAGACATCGGGGTAAAGACGCATGAGTTCCCCCTTGGAGTACTGCAGCTAGAACGGCACGACGGGCCGAGTCTAGCGAGTTTTAGACCGCTTCCAGGTACTCGATCACTTCACGAGTCAGCTGGGTCGGGGTCGAGGCGCCCGAGGTGACGCCGACGCGAGTCTTGCCCTCGAGCCATTCCGGCTTGATGTCCCTTGCGGTGTCGACCAGATAGGCCGGCTTGTGGGCGAGCTCCCGCACGACCTGGACCAGCCGCTTCGAGTTCGAGCTGCGCTCGCTGCCCACCACGATGACGAGGTCACAGTCTCGAGCGGCTTCGACCGCGGCCTCCTGGCGATCCTGCGTCGCGCGGCAGATCTCGTTGTAGGCCTCGGTCTGGGGATATTTGTCGCGCACCCGCTTGATCATCGCGGCCGTGTCCCAGATGCTCAGCGTCGTCTGGCAGGTGACGGCAATCTTCGGGTTCTTGACGTCGAGCGCGTCGACGTCCTCGGGGTCCTGGACCAGGTGCACCCTGCCGGGGGCCTCACCCATCACGCCTTCCGGCTCGGGATGCCCACGCCGACCGATATAGATGACGTCATAGCCGCGCTCGGCGAGGTCGCGCACCAGGTCGTGGGTGACGACAACGTCGGAACAGGTCGCATCGACCGCGGTCAGGCCCCGGGCGGCCGCTTGTTCCTTGACCGCCGGCGAAACGCCGTGGGCGGTAAAGATGACCGTCCCGCCCTCGATGCGTTGCAGGCCGTCCAGGCGGTTATCGCTGTCGACGAGCTCGATGCCACTCTGGCGCAGCTCGTCGGTGACGTGCGTGTTGTGGACGAGGTAGCCCAGCATCGCGATCTTCTCGCCCGGGTGCGCCTTGGCGGTTTGCTTGGCGGCGCGGATCGCCTCCACGACGCCGTGGCAATAGCCGCGCGGCGTGATCTTGAGCACCTCCATCGATCTCGAGTCTACCCACGGATTTCGAAGCCGAAGCCGCCGCGGCGTTACGAGGACGTTACAGCCTGTGGGCTCCGATCGGTTTCGGCGCGGGCGGCGGACGCTCGGGCGTCGGCGGGACCGGTGGCGCCTGTGTGCCAGGGACCGGCTCGTCAGGTTGTGGCTGCGGCGGCCGCTCGTCAGCCAATGATGATGGGGCCGCCCTGTACCTGAAGGATCTTGAGGAACGCCAGGATGCTGAGCGCTGCCAGGATCATGAGGAAGCCGCCGACGACGTACGACGCGATGCGATGCCGGGTGAAGACCGCCAGTCCCAGCAAGATCATGATGATGGCCACCAGGATATTCGCGAAGTTAATCTCGACTCTCACTGCACACCTCCAATACTGCTGAGCTTCATGCCTGCGCGAGGGCCTGGTCAAGGTCTGAGATCAGATCGGCTGCGTCTTCCAGGCCAACGGAGATCCGGATCAGCCCATCCGCCACCCCATGCGCCTTCCGGGTGTCGGCGGGAATCGAGGCATGCGTCATCAGCGCCGGCAGCTCGATCAGGGACTCGACACCGCCCAGGCTCTCCGCCAGCGTGAACAGCTGAGTCCGCTCGACGACCCGCCGCGCCGCCTCCAGATCGCCTTTGACTTCGAACGAGATCATGCCGCCGAAGCCGGACATCTGCCGCTTCGCCAGTTCGCTTTGTGGATGGTCGGGTAGTCCCGGGTAGAACACGCGAGCGACCCGGGCGTGCTTCGCCAGGAAGTCCGCTACCTGGCCTGCATTCCGATCGTGCTCCCGCATTCGAACCGCAAGCGTCTTCAGCCCCCGGAGAACGAGCCAGGCATCCATCGGCCCCGGCACGCCTCCGACGGCGTTTTGCAGGAAGCCCAGCCGCTCGGATAGATCGTCTCGATTGAGAACCACCGTACCGCCGATGAGGTCGCTGTGGCCGCCGAGATATTTGGTTGCGCTGTGCACGACGATGTCGGCGCCGAGCGCCAGCGGCCGCTGAAAGTAGGGGCTCATGAAGGTGTTGTCGACGACGACGAGCGCCTGCCGGCGGTGGGCGAGCTGGGCCACGGCCTGAATGTCGACCAGCTTGAGGAGCGGGTTGGTCGGCGATTCGATCCAGACCATGCGGGTCCGCTCGCCGATCGCCCGCTCGATCGCGCTGAGCTCGCTGCCATCGACAAACGAAAAGGACAATCCCATCGGCTCCAGCACGCGGCGAAACAGCCGGTAGGTGCCGCCGTAGAGATCATCCATCGCCACCGTGTGGTCGCCCGGCGAAAGCAGTTGCATGACGGCGGATTCCGCCGCCATGCCTGAGGCGAAGGCAAGCCCATGCGCCCCGCCCTCGAGCGCCGCGATGCAGGTCTCGAGGGCGGCCCGAGTCGGGTTGCCGGTTCGCGCGTACTCATAGCCTCGATGCTTGCCGATGGCTTCCTGGGCGAAGGTCGAGGTCTGGTAAATCGGGACGGTCACCGCGCCGGTCGATGGATCGGGCTCCTGGCCGGCGTGAATCGCCCGCGTCGAGAAGCCCGGGCTCGCGGATTCCGTCAACGCGCGGCCCGGGTACGAGTCATGAACTCGAGCAGGTCGAGTCGCGTGATGATGCCGACCGGCTGCTCTCGTTCGATGACCACCAGCGCCGTTGCGCCGCCGAGCAGGGCATTGAACGCCTCGTCAATGTGCGCACCGGCCGTGATCGTGGGGAACGGCCCGTCCATCGCCGCGCCCACCGTCGTGTCGATCAACCCGGGGTCGCGGTAGACGCGATCGAGCAGCGTCCGTTCCTGGATGCTGCCCACGAGCTTCCTGCCAGGACCGGCGCCGTCTTCGGTGACCGGCATCTGCGAGATGCCGTACTCCTGCAGCAAATCGATCGCCTTTCCAACCGTCTCCTTCGAGGAGACGGTGATCAACTCGGGAATCTCGCGATGCGGGGTCACCACGACGTCCTGAACGCGCTGCAGGGGAAAGCGCTCGAGGAAGCCGTTCTGCCGCATCCATTCGTCGTTGTAGATCTTGCCCATGTTGTTGCGACCGGTGTCCGGGAGGATGACGACGATCAGTCTTCCGGGCTCCATCTCCTTGGCGATCTGGAGCGCCGCGTACATCGCGGTCCCGGCCGAGCCGCCGACCAGGATTCCCTCTTCGCGCGTGATCCGCCGAGCCGTAAGGAACGAGTCGCGATCCCCGACCTGGATGATCCGGTCGAACAGCTTCAGGTCGATCGTGCCGGGAATGAAGTCTTCGCCGATGCCCTCGACCTTGTAGGGCTTGACCGTGTCGCCCGAATAGAGCGAGCCTTCGGGGTCGGCGCCGACCAGCATCACGCCCGGCTTCTTCTCTCGGAGGAACCGGCCCGCGCCGGTCATCGTGCCGCCAGTACCCAGGCCACCGACGAGCGCGTCGATCTCGCCACCGGTTTGCTCCCAGAGTTCGGGGCCGGTGGTCTCGTAATGCGCCTGGGGATTCATTGGATTGAAATACTGGTTGGGCTGAAAGGCGCCCGGAATCTCTTTGCTCAACCGCTCGGCAACCGAGTAGTAACTCTCAGGCGAATCGCGCGGAACCGCCGTCGGGCAGACGACGACCTCTGCCCCATAGGCCCGCAGCAGTGCGATTTTTTCCGGGGATTGCTTGTCCGCCATGACGAAGATCATCCGGTAGCCCTTGAGCGCGGCAGCGATGGCGAGCGCGTGGCCGGTGTTGCCAGAGGTGGGCTCGACGATGGTCCCGCCCGGTCGCAAGAAACCGCGACGTTCGGCATCCTCGATCATCTTCAGGCCGATCCGGTCTTTCACGCTTCCGCCGGGATTCATGGTCTCGACCTTGGCCAAGATGGTCGGCTTCAAACCTATGGTGATTCGATGCAGCCGCACCAGCGGCGTGTGCCCCACGGCCTCCAGGATGTTGCCCAGGACCTGCACTGCGGCCCCATTCTATGCGTAGAATCGGCACCAGTTCAGGAGGAGGGACGGGACCCGTGCCGGTATCGGTTGCCAACTCTCAGGTGGTCTACGACGCCATGAAAGGCGTCGGGGTGCGGATGGTTAGCGCCCTACCCGAGACCTGGCTGGTTCACCTGATCCGGTTTGCCGATGAGGATCCAAACATGACGCTGGTCCGTCTCGCCAAAGAAGAGGAGGGCGTCGGGGTGTCAGCCGGGGCGCACCTTGCCGGCGTCAAGTCGGCAATGCTGATGCAGAACCACGGGTTTCTGCAGTCGATCAATGGCATCAACGGCGTCTCGCTGCTCTACAAGATTCCGCTGCTGATGCTGATCACCGACCGCGGGGGCTTCGGCGAGAAGGATCCATGGCAGACGGAAGGCGGAAAGTACACGCGTCCCATCCTGGACGCCTTGCACATCGCGCACGACGACCTGACCAAACCGGACGACGTCGAACCGAAAATGGCCAAGGCGATGGCGCTGGCGCAGAGCTCGCTCTCGCCGGTCGCCTTGCTGCTCGGCCGCGACCTGATGTGGGAGGAGCCGCAGTGAAGCGTCTCGATTGCCTGAAGGCGATCTACCCGGAGCTGGAGGATTGTGCCGTCGTCACCATCATGGGCGCGGTCGCCGCCGAGCTGTACTCGCTCGGGCACCGCGCCAACTTCTTCTATCTCGAGCACGCGATGGGCCTCGCCTCGTCGATCGGCCTGGGCATCGCCCTGGCCCAACCTGAGCGCAAGGTCGTCGTGATCGACGGCGACGGGTCGGTCCTGATGAACCTTGGCGGGCTCACCACCCTCGCCCGCTCCCGACCGAGCAACCTGGTTCACCTGATCTTCGACAACGAGACGCTCCTTTCCGTGGGTGGCGGTGCTCCAGGCGGCTATCGCTGGTTCACGACGGCAACCGCCGCGGGCACCGACCTGGCCGGCATCGCGAAAGCGGCCGGGTTTCCACGGGCGCAGAGCGTCAACGAGCTCGACGATTTCGAGGAGGCCGCGCTCGATGCCATCAACGGCGACGAGCTGAGCTGCGTCGTGGCCAAGGTGGAGGCGGAGATGCCGAAGAGCTTTCTGATGGACGTGCACATGCTCGAGAATCGATTCGAATTTCCGCGCGCCTTACAGCAACCGCCACGCCGCAAGGACGAGCGTGCAAGCCGGCCTGCGAAGGAACAACCCGCGGCCATTCCGGCGCTGAAGTCAAGGGAGGAATGAATTGAGCACGAAAATCGATACCCTCGCCGCGTTTGTCGAGAGCCTGGTCTCCGGTTCGATTGACGTCGTCGACCTGACCCAGCCATTGTCCGAGCGCACGCCCATGATCCAGCTGCCGCCGCCTTTCGCCAACACGCCGAACTGGAAGACGCACCTGATCAGCCAGTACGACGACAAAGGCCCAGCCTGGTACTGGAATTGGTTCGAGGGCGGCGAGCATGCCGGCACCCACTTCGACGCGCCCATTCACTGGGTTACGGGCAAAGACAAGGACGACGTCTCGCAGGTGCCGGTGCGGCGATTGATCGGACCGGCGATCCTGATCGACAAGTCGAAGGAAGCGGAGGCCAATCCCGATTTCCTGCTGACGCTGAACGACATCCGAGCCTTCGAGCGGGAGCACGGCTCGCTCCCCGAGGGCAGCTGGCTCCTTTACCGGACCGGCTGGGACGCGCGCGCCAACGACCAGAAGGCGTTCCTCAACGCCAATGAAACCGGTCCGCACACGCCCGGCATTGACATCGAGCTGGCGAAGTGGCTGGCGAATGAGAGTCCGTTTGTCGGGGTCGGGGTCGAGACGGTCGGGACCGACGCCGGCGCGGCGCATTCCTTCAACCCACCTTTCCCCTGCCATCAATTCCTCCTTGGAGCCAACAAATACGGCCTCACCCAGCTCGCCAACCTCTTGAAGCTTCCGCCGACCGGCGCCGTGCTCGTCGTCGCCCCGCTGAAGCTGGTCAAAGGATCGGGAAGCCCCTGCAGAGCGTTGGCGCTCGTCCAGCGATAGAGCTGCCCGCCGGCCTCGAGCTGCGCGCGATCCGGCCGGAGGAGCACCGCGCCTACGCCGCGTCGCTGCGCCGTACCTTTGGCGGACCGGCGCCGACGGACGAGGAGCTGGCGGTCAGCCGCGAGATCACCGAGTTCGACCGGACGCTCGCCGTCTTCGAAGACCGTGAGATCGTCGCGACCGCAGGCATCTTTTCGTATCAGATGACGGTTCCCGGCGGGACCGCAGCCTGTGGTGGCGTGACGCGGGTCACCGTTATGCCGACCCATCGCCGGCGCGGATTGTTGACGGCGATGATGCGGCAACAGCTCGAGGACATGCACGAGCGGGAAGAGCCGCTCGCCGCGCTTTACGCGTCGGAGGCGCCGATCTACGGCCGCTTCGGTTACGGCCTGGCGACGTATCAGGCAGAAATGGAGGTCACGCGCTCACGGGCGGAGTTCGCCGGTCAATCCAGCTCGGAAGGCCAGGTAAAAATGATCGACGTTCCGGCCGCGGTCTCGGCCTTCGCGCGTGTCTGGGAGCGCGTCCTCCCAACGCAGCCTGGCATGCTCCGCCTCGATGAGCACTGGTGGCGGAATATGCTTCGAGATCCAGAAAGCCAGCGGCACGGCTTCAGCGCGGACTACCGCGTCGTTTACGAGAGCGGCGGCGCGCCAACGGGATTTGCGCTCTATCGCGTGAAGCTTGACTGGGACTCGATGGGACCGACTGGCGTCCTGAAGCTCGAATTGCTGATGGCGGTCGACGCTGACGCCTACCGTGCGCTCTGGCACTACCTGCTCGGCGTCGACCTGATGGTGAAAGTGATTGCCGAGCAGCGGAGAGTGGATGAACCACTGCGATTCCTGCTCGCGGATTCGCGCCAGCCGAAGATCATCATCCAGGACGGAATCTGGCTGCGCCTGGTTGATGTTGCTCGCGCGCTTGCCGCCCGCCGCTATGCCATCGACGGCAGGCTCGTCCTCGAGGTCCACGACCAGCTCTGCCCCTGGAACGAGGGCCGCTTCGAAATCGATGGCGGGCAGTCCGCCGCGACCTGCCGGCGTTGCGACCTGGAGCCGGATCTGGAGATGACGGTCGCCGATCTTGGCGCCGTCTACCTGGCCGGCAATCGTTTTCGCGCCTTGCATGAGGCCGGCCGGGTGATCGAGCGCCGTCCCGGGGCGCTGGCCCGCGCCGACCTGATGTTCGCCTCTGACCGCGTCCCCTGGTGCCCCAGCCACTTCTAAGCCGTCCATAATCCCCTCGTGGATCGCGAGACCTGCCAGTCCTTCGACGGACAGGACCCGCTGGCACATTTCCGCGACGAGTTCTCTCTTCCCGACGGTGTCATCTATCTCGACGGGAATTCGCTGGGCGCCCTGCCGCGCGCGACCGTCGCTCGGCTGAACCAGGTTGCCGTCGAGGAGTGGGGTAGCGGACTCATCCGTAGCTGGAATGCGGCCGATTGGATTCACGCGCCACGCCGGATCGGCGACAAAATTGCCCGCCTGATCGGCGCCCACGCCGGCGAGGTCATCGTCGCCGACAGCACGTCTGTGAACCTCTTCAAGCTGCTCGCTGGCGCCTTGCGGCTGCAGCCGGAACGCCATTTCGTCCTCACCGAAAGCGGCAACTTTCCCACCGACCTGTACGTCGCCCAGGGACTCATTGAGATGCTTGGTGGTAACCATGCGCTTCGCGTCGTGCCTCGCCATCAGCTCGCCGGCGCGATTGACGGCAGCGTTGCCATCGTCATGCTCACCCACGTCGACTACGCCACCGGGGAAATCCACGACATGCGCCGCCTCACCGAGGCAGCGCACCGATACGGCTCGCTCATGCTGTGGGACCTGTCGCATAGCGCTGGAGCGCTTCCGCTCGATCTGAACCGCAACCAGGTCGATCTCGCCATCGGCTGTGGCTACAAGTACCTGAATGGCGGCCCGGGGGCCCCGGCGTATGTCTTCGTCGCGAACCGGCTCCAGGAGCAGCTTGCCAACCCGATCTCCGGCTGGATGGGACACGCCTCCCCCTTCGCATTCGCGGCGGAGTACGAGCCCGCGCCGGGCATCGCGCGCCAGCTTGCCGGGACGCCACCCGTGCTGAGCCTGATGGCGCTCGAGGTCGCGGTGGACATGTGGCTGCGCGTCGATCAGCAGGAGGCTCGTCGCAAGTCGATGGCGCTCGGCGACCTTTTTATCCGCCTGGTTGAGGAGACCTGCCGCGACCTCGGCCTCGAGGTGGCATCACCTCGGGAGGCAGCCCAGCGCGGCTCGCAGGTCTCGCTTCGCCACCAAGAGGCCTACCGCGTTATGCGCGCGTTGATCGACCGCGCGGTGATCGGCGATTTCCGGACGCCGGACCTGATGCGTTTTGGTTTCGCCTCGCTCTACACCCGCTACGTCGACGTTTACGATGCCGTGCGCTGCCTCCGGGAAGTGCTGGCGACGCGCGCCTGGCAGCGCCCTGAGTACGCGACTCGCCTCATCGTCACCTGATGGATCGGCAGCCGGGCGATCGCCTCCTTCGCGGCTACCTGAGCAGCCGGCTCGTCCTGCTGATCATCGGCATCATCACGCCAATCGGCATCCTGGTTGTCAACGCGGCCGCGTTTGTCTACAAGAACCTGGCGCAATTCCGAATCGGCATCGCCGCCTGTGCGCTGATCAGCTCGCTGGTCCTCAACGGGTTGACCGCATCCTGGTTACTTCGGCTGGCTGGTCGGCGATCGATGTCGCTCTACCTAGAGCACCGCGACTGGGCAACGATCGTGGCAACCATCATCGTGATCGCCACCTCGGTCGGCGCCGCGATATTCACCTACATCGGCATGAGCAACCCAAACCGATTACCCGATGGGCTCGCCGTGCTGACTGCGCTGCTCGCCCTCTTCGTACCGCTCGGCATCACTTACGTCAGCCGGTTCTTCGCGAACCCGAACACCTCGTAGCCGGCTATAGCTGGGAGCGGACCTGCCAGAGCTCCGGGAAAAAGCGCTTGTTGAGCGTCGACTGCAGATACTTGACGCCGGTCGATCCGCCGGTCCCTGCCTTGTCGCCAATCTGCCGTTCGACCATCTCGACGTGCCGTATGCGCCAGATGCGGAATCCCTCGTCGTGGTCGAGGAGCGCCTCGGCGAGGTCGAGGACGTCTGCATGGCTCGAGCCGTCACGGTAGAGGTCGGCGACCGTCAGCCCGCGCCGCGCCAGAAGCCCTGCGAAGGCATCCGCGAGTGAGGGCTCGGCGAGTCGCTGCTCCAACCGGAGACGAGCGCCCGGCTCGCCCTCGAGCGCCTTCAAGTAGCCGCGGTCCTTCAGTCCCGAGAGATACTCGACCTCGCGGAACTGGACCGATTGAAAGCCGCTAGCTGGGGCGAGCTCGGAACGAAACGTCAGAAAGTCCTGCGGCGCCATCGTCTCGAGCACGGCAACCTGCTCGACCATGAGCGCCTCGATGACCTTGATGCGCCCGAGGTAGTGGCGCGCGGTCCGCAGTGCGTCACGCTGGATGGCATCCCGCGTCGCCTCCAGCTCATGGATCAGGACCTTGAACCAGAGCTCGTATGCCTGGTGGACGATGATGAAGAGCAGCTCGTCGTGCGCGTCGGTAAGGCCCTGTTGTAACTCGAGCAGTTCTGGAATCCGTAAGTAGGAGCCGTAGCTGAGGCGCCGGCCGCTGGCATCGTCGTAGCCCATCCCGCCGAGGCGGTACGGCCTGGGCTTCTCATCGGGCTGTTGCGCCGTGGCCAAGCTGCGACCAGCTTACCCCCGAACGTGCTACAACGAGGTCGTTCACAAGGAGGGGACAACGTGAAGGAATCGCCCTACTGGAATCCCCGGCACGAGACGATGCCGCGTGACCAGATCGAGGCACTGCAGCTGCGCAAGCTCAAGAACCTGCTGGCCTGGACGGAAGCAAAGGTGCCCTGGCAGGGGGAGCGCCTGCGGAAGGCCGGGGTCACGGCCGGCTCGATCAAGAGCCTGAAGGACTTGCGTCGCATCCCGATGATGACCAGGGACGAATGGATGCAGGCGCAGCTTGAGAAGCCGCCTTACGGGCCGCTGCTGGCCGCGCCGGAGGAGGTCGCCATCCGTTATCACCTGACCTCAGGAACGACGGGCCGTATTCCACTCCAGGTCCTGGACTCGATGAAGGACTGGGAATGGATCGCCGAGATGTGGTGCTATGGCTTCTGGGGTTTTGGCGTGCGGCCGGCCGATATCGTCTTCTTCGCCTTCAGTTACGGCACCTTCGTCGGCTTCTGGGGCGCGCACTATGCCAGTGAGAAGATCGGCTGCCTGGTATTGCCCGGCGGGAACATGACGACCGAAGCGCGCGTCAAGCAGATCATGACGATGAAGGCGACCGTCGTCTGCTCGACGCCGACCTACGCCTTGCGCATGGCACAGGAGGCGAAGACGATGGGCGTCGACCTCGCCAAGGGACCGGTCCAGCGCCTGATTCTTTCCGGCGAACCCGCCGGCTCGATTCCCGCCACCAAGCGGCTGATCGAGGAAGAATGGGGCGCGAAGGCCGCGGACACCGCCGGCATGACCGAGGTTGGCACCATCATGATCTTCGAGTGCGCCAAGCAGCCGGGAGGCACCCACATCATCGAGGACCACTACATCGAAGAAGTCGTCGATCCGGAGAACGGCGAGCCGGTGGGATACGGCGAGCTGGGCGAGCGGCTCATCACCTCCTTTGGGCGCGGCTTCATCCCGGTGCTGCGCTACCGCACGCGCGACATGGTGGTCCGGGTCCCGGCCAACACCTGCACCTGCGGCCGCACCTTTGACCTCTACGAGGGTGGGATTCGAGGCCGCGTCGACGACATGAAGCTGGTGCGCGGCACGAACGTCTACCCGCGTGCGGTGGAGTCGATCGTCCGCGAGTTCAAGCAGATCGACGAATTTCGCATCCACCTCTTCACCGCGGATGGCCGCCAGGATGAGATCGAGGTGCTGGTCGAGATCCCCGCGAAGGAGGGCGGTGAAGCCGAACGGATCTGCGCCGCCCTGGCCAAGGAGCTCGCCCAGGCGCACGAAGGTCTCCGTTTTGGCGTCAAGAAGGTCGAGAACGGCAGCCTGCCGCGCTTCGAGCTCAAAGCCAAGCGGCTGCAGGACGATCGGATCGTGATCGGAACCGCCGGCGAGCGCAGGGTGACGGCATGAAGAACGCGATGGGCACCGAGCTCAACCATTCGGAGCAAACGCTGGTCGAGTGCTACCAGTCTCTCGTCCGCGTCTTGAAGGAAAGCGACAGCCTGGCGCCCTTCGAGCGCCGAAACGCGCTCAAGGCCGTCGCCGCGCTCTGGCAGATCGTCAACGGGCTGGACCTCGACCCGGGCAACATCTACGACCTCGGCGCCTGACGACATCAACGGCGAGCGTTTGCTCGCCGACCTCGACGCCCTGGCGGCGATCGGCGGCCTGCCAAACGGCGGGGTCGACCGGCTCGCCTGGTCACCAGCTGACGTCGCCGGGCGCGCCTGGTATGCCAGGCGAATCACGGAGGCTGGGCTCGAACTACGCCAGGACCCGGCCCTCAATGTCTTCGGTCACCGACCGGGCGCGCGCGGACCGTTTTTGCTGACGGGATCCCATCTCGACAGCGTGCCGAATGGTGGCCGGCTGGATGGCGCGTATGGCGCAGTCGCGTCACTGGAGGTTTTGCGCACGCTGGTTGAGCACGATGACCCCGCAGCCGACCGGGTTGAGATCGTCGGCTTCTCCGACGAGGAGGGCGTACGCTTCTCGATCGGCCTGCTGGGAAGCCTGGCCCTCTGTGGGGAACTCCCGCTGGACGCGCTGCGGCAGGCGAGTGATCTCGATGGATTGCCGATCGAGACCGTGCTCCGGCAAGGAGGGACGAGCGTGGACCGGCTCCCGGAGGCCGCTGAGCATTTGTCCGCAGTGGCGGCGTTTCTCGAACTGCACGTCGAGCAGGGACCGCGGATGGAGGCCGATGGTTTCGACCTGGCGGTTGTCACTGGGATCGTCGGCGTCTACCGCCAGCACGTGCGCATCGTCGGCGCCCAGAATCACGCCGGGACGACGCCTTTCCGTCTCAGGCGCGATGCCGGACAGGCTGCGGCCGCCGCAGCGGCAGGACTTCGCCCGCTGGTGCGAGGGATCAACGACGAGGCCGTCGCCAACATCGGGGTGATGCGATTCGCTCCCGGCGGCGTCAATATCGTGCCCGGCCAGGCCGCCTTCATGCTCGAAGTTCGACATCCGGACGAAGCCGTGGTCCGCAAAATTGTCGACACGTTCAATCGGCGCCTGAACCAGGTCTGCCAGGAAGAGGGCTGCCAGGCGACGGTCGAGCTCCTTTCCTGGGTTGCGCCCGCAGCCATGGAAGGCGCTCAGATGCAAACCATCGAAGCGGCCTGCCGCGACCTGGGCGTGACGCCGGCGCGGCTTTGGAGCGGCGCGGGGCACGACGCCGCCGTCCTCTCGCGGCATGTCCCGACGGGGATGCTGTTCGTCCCGAGCATCGGGGGCATCAGCCACGCACCGCAGGAAGCGACCAGCGACGCCCACCTGGTTCTAGGAGCGCGTGCGCTCCTTCGCGCTGTTCGTCGGGCCGCGGCGCAGATAAAGTAGGGCCGGGATGGCGATGGAGGTGCTACTGCCCCGCTCTCTCGATGAGGCGCTGGCGATCAAGGCGGAACACCCGGAGGCCCTGCCGATTGCGGGTGGCACCGATGTGATGGTCGACATCAACTTCGGCCGGTTGCGACCTCCGGCACTAATGGACGTGAGTCGAGTGCCGGACCTCTCGACCGTCAAGCAAGAGAACAGCCATGTCTTTCTCGGATCGGGGGTCACCTATAACGCGATCGTCACCGGAATGACCGCTTTTCAGCCACTCGTACAGGCCTCCCGCTCGGTGGGCTCGCCGCAGATCCGCAATCGCGGCACGGTCGGCGGCAACGTCGGGACCGCCTCGCCGGCCGGCGATGCCCTTCCAGTGCTGGCTGCCTACGACGCCGAGATCATCGTGCGCAACCGCAGCGCCGAGCGCTCGCTGCCCTGGGACAGGTTCTTCGTCGGTCCCAAAAAGACCGCGCTGAAGCCGGACGAATTGATCCTTGGCGTCCGTTGGGCGCGGCGCCGCGGACCGGGAACGTTCTCGAAGATCGGTACGCGCAACGCCATGGTGATCGCGGTCGCCGGCCTCTGTCTGGTCATGGACGAAGACGCCCGCCGGGTGAAGGTCGCCCTCGGCTCTGTCGGGCCGACCATCATCCGCGCGGTCGAGGCAGAAAATCAGATCTCGGCCGCAATGGAGAGCGCCGGCGCGTGGAGGGACGTCTCGATCGGCCTGGCAGACGATGTGATCGACGAATTCTCGAGGCTGGTGGCGTCCGCCGCCCGGCCCTTCGACGATGTTCGGGGGACCGCCGCCTACCGGCGACACGCCTGCTCCGTCCTGGCCCGACGAGCGCTGCGCTGGGCGATCAAGGATCGGGCGAGGCCGGCATGGTTGTAAGGACACGCGTCAACGGCGAGTGGCGGGAGGCCGACGTCTGGCCCGGGAGCAGCTTGCTCACCATGCTCCGGGACGGCATGGGACTGTATGGCTCGAAGAACGCCTGCGAGCAAGGAGAGTGCGGCTCGTGCTCGGTCTGGCTCGACGGCGCGCTCGTCTGCAGCTGTTTGGTGCTGGCGGGACAGGCGCACGAGCGCGAGGTGCGAACCGTCGAGTCGCTCGACGACGGAAGCAGACTCGGCCTCGTCCAGCAGGCGTTCATCGATGCCGGAGGTGTGCAATGCGGCTTCTGCACGCCCGGGTTCATCGTCGCCGTTTCGGACCTGCTGCAACGCGATCCGAATCCCAGCCAGGCAACCGTCCGCGAGGCGCTCAGCGGCAACCTTTGCCGCTGTACCGGCTATCAGAAAATCCTCGACGCCGTCAGCCTCGCGGCCAGCCGGATGGAAACGCCCGCATGATCCTGATCGACGGATGCCGCGTGGTTGCCACCATGGACGACGCCGGCACCGAGCTCGACAATGCCTCGATCCTCATCGACGGTGGCGTGATCCGCTGGGTCGGGCGGGGCAGGCCGCCGGTGAACGAGCCGCCCGATGTCCTGGATGGCGAGGGGCTGGTCGCGATCCCTGGCCTGGTGAACACCCACCACCACCTCTATCAGACGCTAACGCGCGTGCATGCGCAGCAGGGGACGCTCTTCGAGTGGCTGGGCGAGCTCTATCCGATCTGGGCGACGATCGACAGCGACTGGGAGCGGACCGCGGCCGAGATCGGTCTGGCCGAGCTGGCCTTGAGCGGCTGTTCGACCACCACCGATCACCATTATGTTTTTCCGTCTGGCGTGACGGGTCTACTGGAGACCGAGATCGAAGTCGCCGAGCAGGTCGGTTTGCGCTTTCATCCCTGCCGCGGCTCGATGGACCTGGGCGAATCGAAGGGCGGCCTCCCACCGGACCGCGTCGTCGAGGATCTCGACCGCGTCCTGAGTGCGACCGATGAGGCAATCGATCGCTTTCATGACGCAAAACCGGGCTCGATGCTGCGGATCGCCGTCGGTCCTTGCTCACCGTTTTCGGTGACGCCAGAACTCATGCGTGAGTCGGTGTCGCTCGCACGCCGGCGCGGCGTAGGCCTGCATACGCACATCGCCGAGACCCTCGACGAGGAAGGGTTTTGCCAGCAGAAATTCGGCAAGCGGCCGGTCCAATTGCTGGAGGACCTGGGATTCCTCGGTGATGACGTCTGGCTGGCGCACTGCGTTCACGTCGGCGCGGAAGATATCGCCGCGCTCGCCAGGTCGCACACCGGCGTGGCCTGGTGCCCAACCTCGAATCTGCGGCTCGGTTCTGGCTTTGCCCCGGCGCGCGAGCTGCTCGACGCGGGTGTTCGAGTCGGACTCGCCGTCGATGGATCCGCTTCCAATGACAGCGGCAACCTGCTCGCCGAAGCGCGCCAGGGCCTGCTGGTCACGCGCGGCCGCAAAGGGCCAGCGTCAATGACCGCGCGCGAGGCCCTACGGATCGCCACCCGCGGAGGCGCTGAGGTCCTCGGTCGAGATGACATTGGCTCGTTGCAAGCCGGTATGCGCGCCGACATCGCGCTCTTCGCCGTCGACGGCCTCGCCTACCGCGGCGCCGAGAGCGATCCGCTCGCATCGCTCATCTTTTGCAACCCCGGTCCCGTCCAGCATCTCTTCGTCGAGGGCAAGCCGGTGGTGCACGACGGCCACCTCGTGAATGTGAGCGAGGGGAGCCTGATCTGGGCATGAGCGTCCAAATTCGGCGGAAAGGCGGCGTCGGGCAATCGGTACCCCGCGTGGACGGCGTCCCCAAAGTCAAGGGCGAGTTCGAATACGCGAGCGACCTGCACCGCGATGACATGCTCTATGGCGCAACCCTGCGCAGCCCACATCCGCACGCCCGCATCCTCTCGCTGGATATCACCCCTGCGTCCGAGATGCCGGGCGTACACGCGGTGCTGACCCATGAGGACGTGCCAGGCAAGAAGACCTTCGGGCTCGACGTCCAGGACCAGCCGGTGCTGGCGATTGACACCGTCCGTTATGCCGGCGAACCGGTCGCGATCGTCGCCGCCGAGGATCCCGAGCTGGCTCGCCAGGCGGCAAAGGCGATCAAGGTTCAGTACGAGGTTCTGCCGCCGGTCACGGACACGGAAGAGGCGCTCAAGAGCGACGCGCCCAAGGTGCATCCGCAAGGGAACGTGGTGCGGACCCTGCAGATCGTGCACGGCGACCCGAGTGCCCGGGCCGATGTGTGGGTCGAAGGTGTCTATGAGACGGGCATGCAGGACCAGGCCCCACTTGGTCCCGAAGCCGGGCTCGCCGCGCCGGCGGAGGACGGCGGCGTCGACCTCTATATCGCGACCCAGTGGCTGCACGCCGACCTCGAGCAGCTGGCACCCTGCCTCGCGATGCCGCCAGAAAAGGTCCGGCTCCACCTGTCAGGGGTTGGCGGCGCGTTTGGAGCACGTGAAGACGTCAGCATGCAGATCCACGCCTGCCTGCTCGCGCTGCGCACGAGGCGGCCGGTTCGCATGAGCTATGGAAGGCAGGAATCGTTTTTCGGTCACGTCCACCGCCATCCCTCGCGGATCTGGATGCGCCATGGTGCCCTTAAGGACGGGACGCTGGTCAACGTCCAGGCGCGGCTGCTCATCGATGGTGGCGCCTACACCTCGACCTCGCCGGCGGTGATCGGCAACGCGACAACCTTCGCCGCCGGGCCCTATGAAGTTCCGAACGCGCGGCTCTCCGGCACCGCCCTCTTCACCAACAATCCGCCCTGCGGCGCGATGCGCGGCTTCGGCGCCGTCCAGGCGTGCTTTGCCTATGAGGCGCAGATGGACAAGCTGGCCGCGGCGCTCAACCTCGATTCGCTAGAGCTCCGGATGAAGAACGCCTTGCATACGGGCTCGGTGTTTCCCACCGGCCAGCGGCTGGAGGGTGCAGCCCCGGTCCGCGAGTGCCTGCAGCGCCTGCGTGACATCCCGCTGCCGCCGGATGAATCGCCTCTCGACCGCGATCCGATGCTGCTGCCGGGCGGTGCCGGCAATGTCGGTCACGGCGAGGACCTGGCCCGCGGCGTCGGCATCGCCGTCGGCTACAAAAACCTCGCCTACAGCGAGGGCTTCGACGACAGCTCGGAGGCATGGGTCCGCGTTTGGCCGGACCGGGACGGCCGTGGGGCGACGGCTGAGGTCAAGACGGCCGCGGTCGAGGTCGGACAGGGACTGGACACGATCGTGACTCAGATCGTCCAGACGGAGCTTGGCATCGAGCGCGTCCAGCTGTGTCAACCGGACACCATGATCGGCTCGGCCGGGTCGAGCTCCGCGTCGCGGCAGACGATGATGACGGGTGGCGCGGTGCAGCTCGCCTGCCAGGCGGTGCGCGAGGAGATTGACCAGCAGGGCGGAATCGGGCAGCTGAGACGTCCGGTGGAAGCGACGAGGGTGTTTCGGCATCGCGCGACCGGCAAGTTGGATGCCAACGGCCAGGGCAGTCCGCACGTGAGCTTCGCCTTCGGCGCCGCGCGGGCCGTGGTCGAGGTCGACCGTGCGCTCGGCCTGGTGCGCGTGGTTCAGCTCGCTGTGGCGCAAGACGTGGGACGGGCGATCAATCCGCAAAGTGTCACGGGCCAGATCGAGGGCGGAAGCGCGCAGGGCCTGGGCCTCGCGCTCATGGAAGAGGTGGCGCTGGTCGACGGCCAGGTAAAGAACGCCTCGTTTACGGACTACCTGATCCCGACGATTCTCGACATGCCGCCGGTCGTATCGGAACTGGTCGAAGAACCGGAGCCCGGCCTTCCCTACGGTGCCAAGGGCGTCGGCGAGCCATCGACCGTGGTGGTGCCCGCCGCGGTCGTCGCCGCCTTGCGTCATGCGACCGGGCGCGAGCTGCCGCGCGCGCCCGTCAAGCCGGACGACCTGGTGGGTCTGTGAGCGAACTCGCGACCGTGTCGACGCACGTGCTGGACGTCGCCAGCGGCCGGCCCGCCGCGGGCGTTCGCGTCACGCTCGGAACCCGAACGCTGACGACCGACGACAACGGGCGGATCGCCGACCTGAGCGGTGGTGGCATCAATCCCGGGACCTACCGAATGCTCTTCGAGGTTGGGACCTATTTCGCGAACAGCGCCCATCTTTTTGAAACGGTCACCTTCGAGTTGAAACTGGCAGAGGGCCGCCATTACCACGTGCCGCTCTTGATCTCGCCCTTCTCGTGCTCGAGCTACCGCGGCACGTGATCTCGATCGAAGAGGCGCTCGAAGGGTCGACGCCGCTTGCGGTAAAAGTCCGCGCGCTCGGCCCGTTTGAATCCGGCAAGGCATTGATCGAGACCATGCGCGAGGTTGCGGGAACCCTGAGCGATCCCGAGAAGGTGGCTACCCTGAACGCCCATCCCCGAATCGGCGAGCGGGTCTCGCAGATGTCAGCCCGGTCGCGCAGCGAGCAGGGCGACGAGTCGGCGCCTGAGTTGGATGAGCTCAATGCCGACTACGAGCGGCGCTTCGGCTTTCGTTTCGTAACCTTCGTCAACCGGCGTCCCAAGTCGGCGATCGTGCCCGAGCTTCGCGAACGGCTCACGCGCTCGCGGCAGGAGGAACTCAACGCCGGACTGCGAGCCGTGATCGACATCGCCGAGGACCGGCTGCGCCGATGACAGCGTCGATCCAGTACGGCAAGCACAATGTCTCCTTCTATCGAACCCATCCCAGCCGTGGCCTTCTCGGCGGCCGGGTCAGCATCGACGTCTTCGGCGACAACTTCATGCCGGCCTATACCGAGGGCGACAACCGCGAGGTGGTCGCGACCGACACCATGAAGAATTTCGTCTATGCCATGGCGCTCGAGTATGAGGGGGCGAGTCATGAGGGCTTCACCGCCTTCCTCGGGCGGCGTTTCCTGGAGACGTATCCGCAGATGCAGTGGCTGCGCCTGGTCACGACGGAGACGCCGTTCGCCAGGCACAGCGATAAACTGCTGAGCCCGCTCGAGGACGACTACGGCATCGTGGAACTCGAGATCGGTCGCAATGGCGTCCGGGCGCTTCGCTGCGGGCGACGCGACTTGCGCCTGGTCAAGCTGACGGGGAGCGCCTTCAGGGACTTCGCCCGCGACCGGTACACGACTCTCCCGGAGGTCAGCGACCGACCGCTCTTCATCTATCTGGACGCCTATTGGCGCTACGGTCGCATCGACGATGCCGTCGCCGACGGGCCCGCTCGCGTCTCCTCGGAATCGGTTCGAGAATCGGTGATCGCTACCTTCGATGAGTTCGTGAGCATGTCGATCCAGCACCTGGTCTATGAGATGGGGCGGCGGCTCTTGGAGGAGTTTGGCGCGCTTTCCGAAGTCAGTTTCGAGGCGCAGAACCGGCTCTGGGACACGTCGAAGGTGTCCGAGGCCGAGCCGAAGACGCGCGTCTTCAGCGACCCCAAGCCGGCGCACGGCAACATCGGGCTTACCCTAAGGCGCGATGCTTGAGATCCAGGTCGGCGATCTGCGCTTTACGGCGCGGCTCGAGAACGAAAAAGCGCCGAAGACGATCGCCGCCCTGCGCAAGCTGCTTCCCTTGCGCGCCAAACTGATCCAGGCCCGCTGGAGCGGCGAATCCGCCTGGGTGCCGCTCGGCGATCTGCAGACTGGTCTCGGCTACGAAAACCACACCAGCTATCCAGGAGCCGGCCAGCTCTTGATTTATCCCGGGGGCATCAGCGAGACCGAAATCCTCTTTCCCTACGGCTCGACCTCGTTCGGCAGCAAGGTCGGTCAACTGGCTGGCAACCACTTCGCCACCATCGAGGGCGGTCGCGAATTGCTTGCCGAGCTCGGCCGGCGCGTGCTGTACCAGGGCGCTCAGGAGATCGTCTTTACCGAGGGCTGAGCCGCGGCGATTTCGGCGAGGTAGCGCCGTTTCTCCCCGTCGGAGAGAAAGGAGGCCGTAAACGAGTTCTGCGCCAGCCTGACGAGGTCAGGCGTATCCAATTGCAGGGCGGAGGCGGTCTCCGCGAAGTTGTCGCCGATGTAGCCACCGAAATACGCAGGATCGTCGGAATTGATCGTGACCAGTAAGCCTCGATCCAGCATTCGCTTGAGATTGTGCTGCCTGAGCTCGGGAAACACCCGCAGCTTGACGTTGGATAGGGGGCATACCGTCAGCGGCGTCTGCTCCTCGACCAGCCGCCTAACCAACCGCTCGTCTTCCATGCAACGGACACCGTGATCGATGCGGCGGGCTCCAAGGAGGTCCAGAGCTTCCCAGATGTAGCTCGGCGGCCCTTCCTCACCGGCGTGCGCGACCGGCTGCAGCCCAATCTCGCGCGCCTTGTCATAAACGCGCTGAAATTTCGAGGGCGGATGTCCCCGCTCCGACGAATCAAGGCCCACGCCGACGAGCCATTCGGTAAAGGGCATGGCCTGGGTCAGCGTTCGCTCTGCCTCCTCCTGCGTCAGGTGCCGAAGGAAGCACATGATGAGCCCGCCGGAAATGCCCAGGCGGTTGCGTCCCTCGTGCAAGGCTCGATGGATGCCGGTGATCACGGTTTCGAACGGCAGGCTTCGCTCGGTGTGGGACTGCGGATCGAAGAAGATCTCGGCGTGCCGCACGCCTTGGGCCGCTGCTCGCTCGAGATACGCCCAGGTCAGGTCATAGAAATCCTGCTCGGTGATCAGCACCTGACAGCCGGCGTAATAGATGTCGAGAAAGGACTGGAGATCGCCGAAGACGTAGGCCCGCCGGACTGCTTCGACTGACTCATAGGGCAGGGATACTTGATTCCGGCGCGCGAGCGCGAACATGAGCTCCGGCTCGAGCGTTCCTTCGATATGAAGATGCAACTCGGCCTTCGGCAGGCGCTGCGCCAGCTCTTCGAGATCAGCCATTGGTCGGATGATAGGTCGCAATCGAATCCAGATCGAGCAGGCATAGATCGGCGCGACCGGCCCCAAGGATGGTATTGGCATCATCCGCGGTCGTGATGCCGCCACTGGCCAGAGTTGGAATACCGGCCTCGTTGCGGATCCGGTCACTCGCCGCCACGCCAAACAGACGCCGATAGTCCGGCCGGCTCTCCCAGGTTGTCTGTCCCATCACCGGATGGATCGCATCGGCGCCGTGCTGTTTGAGCAGTCGCGCAATGGCAACCGCTTGGTCGAGGTCGAGGCCGCCCGCCACCCAGTCGCTGGCTGAAATGCGAGCGACGATCGGACGCTCCCACTCGGCGCGCACCGCATCGAGCATCTGCAGCGGAAAACGCATCCGATTCTCGAGGCTGCCGCCAAACTCGTCCGTTCGCTGGTTGGTGAGTGGTGAGATGAAGCCGGCCAGCAGGTAGCCGTGCGCCATGTTGACCTCGAGAACGTCGACCCCGCAATCGGCAGCAGCGCGGGCGGCACTGGCGAAGACGCGGACATGATGCTCGATCTCGCGGCGGGTCATTTCTTTGGGCACGGGTGAGCGGGGGGTGTAGGCGATGGATGAGGCGGCCAGCAATTTCCATCCCCCATCCGCCAAGGGGCGATCGACGCCCTCCGCCCGAGGCCGCATCGAACCGCGACGCCCCGCATGCCCGAGCTGCAGCGCGAGGCGGCTACCCCCGGCCCGGCTCCGCTCGACCGTGTGGCGGAGCGCGGCCTGGTAGGTGACGTCGATGATCGGTGTCTCCGGCGTGACCCGTCCTTCGGCGGTCACGCAGACGAGCTCGGTGATGACCAGCCCGGCGCCCACGCAGATCGCTTCTGACAGGTCCCCGCCAGCTTGCACGACCGCACGGTTGGCCAGCGTGACGCGGCCGATCGTCAATGGCGCGAACATCGGTGGAGGACTCAGCCTGACTCTGCCATCGGGCACGCCCGTCGATGTGGCACTGAACCAGGAGTCGACGGCGCGGACGAAGCCGGGATCCCGCTGGGTCAGGTTGACATAGGTGATGCGGCGGCTTCGGGTCAGGAGATTGAAGGCGAACTGGCGTGGATCGAATCCTTCATAGCGCCCGACGTGTTCGAAATAGCCAGCGCTTTCCAGCGCTGCTTCCTGGAAGCGCTCGACGACTGGCTGGCGTTCCATCTCGTACTCGTTGAGGGCGGTCTCGAGGTCATGCTGGCGCCGCAGCGTCTCGACCAGCGCGATGCTGTCCTCCATGGCGAGCTTGGTGCCCGACCCGATGGAAAAGTGCGCCGTGTGGGCGGCATCCCCGACCACCACGACCTTGCCGGCGTGCCAGGTTTCCTGCTTCAGCGTGACGAAGTTGATCCAAAGCGATCGGTTCGACATCAGCCGCGCGCCTCGCAGCTCCGCCGCGAAGAGGTCCTCGCAGTACGCGATACTCTCGCCTTCGCCTGCCGACTCCAGGCCCGCGGCCTCCCAGGCCGCCTGGGGGCATTCAACGATGAAGGTGCAGAGGTTGGCATCGAACGGATAGGCATGAACCTGAAACAACCCTTTTTGATTTCGCCGAAAGATAAAGGTGAAGGCGTCCAGGCTGAGATCGCTGCCGAACCAGACGTAGCGGGTCGGATGCATCAGCAGCTGGGGACGAAAGGAATCGGCGAAGGTCCGGCGCACCAGACCGTTGATCCCGTCGGCGCCGACGATCAGATCGGCATCGTCGAATTCCGCGAGATCTTTCACTTCCCGCTCGAATTCCAGGCGGACGCCAAGCGCGCGGCAGCGCCGTTGCAGGATATTGAGCAGGACCTTGCGTGAGATGCCGGTGAAGACATGGCCGCGCGAGCGAATCCTCGTATCCCGGTAATAGATGTCGATGGCGTTCCAGCGGGCGAAGCTCTCGCCGATCTCGCTGAAACTTTCATAGTCCGCGTCGCGAAGGGCACCCAGCGTCTCCTCCGAAAAGACGACGCCCCAACCAAAGGTCGCGTCCGGCGGGTTCCGTTCAACGACGAGCACGTCGTCCGACGGCCAGGCCTTTTTTGCCAGTAACGCGAAATAGAGACCGGCCGGGCCGCCGCCGATGACGGCGTAGCGCACGGCGCTAGTGAATCACGTCGCCCAGGCGCTCGAGTTGCTCGATCTGGGGGACCGTCGGGAAGAGGATGAGCTCATCGCAACCGGCGTCCTCATATCCACGGATGAAGTCGACGATCGCACCGGGCGAGGTCAGATTTCCGGCAGCGATCTTCTCGGCGAACGGTCCGGTGAAGGCGTAGTAATGGCGAAGATATTCGGCGCCCGGCTGGGCCACGCCCTCACCGAGCGCGAAGTAGCCCATTCCCCACAGCGCGGGCACGCCCGGCCGACCCATGTCCGTCCATGCCGCCTTCGCCCGGGCGACGGCGCCAGCGAACGCGCGCGCCGGTCCCCCTCCGTGTACGTAGCCGTCGGCATAGCGCGCCATGCGAGCTAACGCCTCACCGCTCGAGCCGCCGACCAGGATCTGGGGACCGCGACCGCTGACGCGAGGACCCACCTTGCCGTCTTCCCAAACGTCTCGGATCTCCTCGAGCTGCTCGGCGAAGCGTCGCCCACGGCCGCGCGCCTCGAGCCGTGAGACCTCGTAATCCTCCCCGCGCGCGCCGACCGCGAGGCCAAGGGTGAATCGGCCGGGCGCGAGCGCATCAAGCGAGGCGGCTTGCTTAGCGAGCAAGACCGTGTTTCGCAGCGGCGCGATCACGATCATGGTGGCCAGCCGGATCCGTTTCGTCACCGCCGCCGCGGCGGCCAGCGCCACAAACGGCTCATAGTTTTGATACGCGACTCGGTCGAGGCAACCGAGACAGTCGAACGGGCCGCCATCCGCTCGTCTCGCCCACTCCGTCAGCTGCTCGCCGCTAAGGCCGCTCATGGTGGTGGGCAGGCCGACGCCAATTTTCATGCGCTCGTCGGGATGATAAGTTTTTGCCGATGACGGCGTTCCGCGGCTCGGCAAAGCCGACGCAAGCGTGGAACCACTTCGATTTTGCCGTCGACGCCGGGATCGCGAAGCTAACCTTCAACCGGCCGCAAAAGTTAAATGCGTTGACCTTCGAGGTCTACGCCGACCTACGGGATCTTCTCGCCGAGCTTCCTCAGCGGGACGATGTTCGAGTCCTGGTCATCACTGGAACCGGACGTGGCTTCAACTCTGGGGGCGACGTCAACGAGATCATCGGCGAACTTCGGAAGATGGACGCGCGCCAATTGCTTGCCTTCACGCGCATGACCGGCAGCGTGACCCAGCGGATGCGGGAGTGCCCTCTGCCAATCATCGCCTCGGTCAACGGCGTCGCGGCTGGCGCCGGAGCGGTTATCGGCCTTGCGGCCGACCTCCGGATCCTCGCGCGTTCGGCGACCTTCGCCTTCCTCTTCACCAAGGTCGGCCTCTCGGGCGGAGACATGGGGTCTGCCTATCTGTTGCCCCGGATCGTCGGGCTCGGCCGCGCCAGTGAATTGCTGCTGCTGGGTGAGCGAGTGGATGCCGAGAAGGCGCTCGCCATCGGCCTCGCAAATGCCGTGGTCGACGATAGCGAGCTGGTCAAGCAAACTGAAGAGCTCGCTCAGCAGCTGGCGCAAGGGCCGGCGCTTGCCTACGCAGCGACGAAGTCTCTACTCTCGCGACAGCTCGACATGAACCTGTCAGCATCCCTGGAACTCGATTCGATGACCCAGGCATTGCTGATGAAGAGCGCCGACCATGCCGAGTTCTACCGCGCCTTCCAGGAAGGGCGTCAGCCAGAGTGGACCGGCCGCTGACTCCACACCGGGTGGTCAATCCACCGGAACTGGCGCGACCAACCGGATACTCTCACGCGATCGTGGCCCAGCCGGGACGGACGATCTACCTGGCCGGACAGACGGCGCAACGCGCCGACGGATCGATCGCTGGCAACACGATGGCTGAGCAGTTCGATCAGGCCGCCGCGAACCTCGCGACCGCGCTGCGCGCCGCTGGCGCCGAGCCGGCTGATCTCGTCAGCATGCAGATCTTCGTGACCAATATCGAGGAATACCTTCGTTCGCGAAAAGAAATTCGACGCGCCTATCAGCGTCACTTTGGCGACCACTATCCGGCGATGGGTCTCTTCCAAGTGAGCCGACTGTTTGATGCGGCAGCGAAAGTCGAACTTATGGCGATCGCCGTCGCAGCGGATCAGTGACCCGAGGCTAAGTCAGGCAGCGCGTCGAAGAACGGCGGCCAGTCGCCGTGGTAGTTGGCCTCAAATTCTTTGGGCTCCGGCGTGGGAGCGGAGTCTTCAATGATCGCCATGCCCCATGTGTTATGGCCAGGGTAATCAGCTGAGGCCGAGCAACAGCCAAAACTTGGACTGATCCCATAGTTCCCAGAAACCGCCACTACCCAAATCAGGCCGTCATCATCAGAGTTTCTCCACTCGGTCGCTGCGCGCTCCAAATCGTGGCGATACATCAGCTTGGCCTGGACTCGCGAGAAATATCTACCCTCATAGCCTTTGAGCGCTGCGGCGATCACCTGGGTTCTCGAGTAATGAGGTTGGATGCCCCTCGATTGCAGCGCGAGCCCAACGGCGACCGCGGAGACTACCAACCCCACGATCAGGACGTGGCGCCAGCCCAGCGTCCCTAACCGTTTTCGCATATGTCGGCAACGTCGAATGGACCGATCCCCTGCCTTGCCTACCCCCGAGCGGGATCCGTTGTCTAGCGTCCCTTGAAGAGGTCCCGGGCGATGATCTCGCGCTGGATTTCAGAGGTGCCTTCGTAGATTCGTGGCGCGCGCACTTCTCGGTATAGGTGCTCGAGTAGGTGGCCTCGTTCGAGCGCGATCGCGCCGTGCACCTGGATGCTGACATCGATGACACGCTGCGCGGTCTCTGTCGCAAAGAGCTTCGCCATCGCCGAGTAACGGGCAACGTGCGCGTCGCCGCGGTCGTACGCCTCCGCGGCCTCGTACACCAGTGCCCGTGCTGCCTCCAGCCGTGTCGCCATCTCCGCCAGCTGGTGTGACACGGCTTGAAAGTCCTTGATCGGCCGGCCGAACGCCTTTCGTTTTGCCGCGTGCTCGATTGACGCATCGAGGGCCGCCTGTGCCATGCCGAGCGCATTCGCGCCGACGCTCGGCCGGAAAAGATCGAGGGTTCGCATCGCGAGCCGAAAGCCCTGGTTCACCTCGCCGAGCACCCGATCGTCCGCGACCACAACATCCTCGAGCTCGAGGCGGCCGATTGGATGATCCGACACGATTTGCAGAGGGCGACCCCTCATCCCCTTGGCCTTCCCGTCGACGAGAAAGGCGGTGATGCCCTTGCTTCCAGCGTCGGCCGCCGTTCTCGCGAACAGTGTGTAGAAATCCGCATCTGGCGCGTTCGAGATGAACGCCTTTGTCCCCGTGAGCCGGTAGCCGTCCGGTTCGCGCCTGGCGGTCAGCTGGAGGGCGCCTGCATCGGTGCCGGCATCGGGCTCGGTTAGGGCGAAGGCCGCGACGGCATCACCATGTACCACTGGGTCGACGAAGCGCGCGACCTGGTCATCGGTTCCCGCCAGCAGGATCGGGATGATCCCGAGCAGCTGAATCGTGAGCGCGTTCTCGACCGTGGTCGACTCCCGGGCCAGCGCCTCGCGCACGACGCAGAGCTCAACTGACGAAAAGGGCGCGTCCTCGCCAGCGCGGCTCCGGCGAAGGAGCCGCCTAGGGAAGCCTTCGCCGGCGAGGGCGCGCACCAACGGCCGATTGACGCGACCTGGTTCGCCGGTCCGAGAGACATCAGCGAGCTTCTTTGCGGCAGTGGCCGCGTCAGCTGACAGCCGATCGTGGTCCGTCACGCCTGGACGGATCCGCCGTCGAGGACGATGCCCTGTCCCGTAATGCCGCGCGCACCTTCGCTGCAGAGGTAGACCGCGAGGCTGGCGACTTCCTCGACCGTCATCAATCGTCCTTGAGGGCTGACGTTTTCCAGCAACTTGCGAGCGGCCTCCTCCGTCCGCCCGGTCCGCGCGGAGATGTACGCCGCGGATCGGTCCGTCATCTCACTATCGACATAGCCGGGACAGACCGCGTTGACCGTAATGCCATGGGTCGCGACCTCGGCCGCGACCGATCGAGTGAGGCCGAGCAGGGCGTGTTTCGAGGCGGCGTAGGCCGTTATGTATGGAGCACCGGCCCTCGCCGCGACCGAGGCAACGTTGACGATGCGGCCCCACTTGGCCGCGAGCATGGCAGGCATCACCGCCTTCATGCACCAGAACGCTGCCGTGGCGTTGACGCGAAGCATCAGGTCCCACATCTTGTCCGTCGTCTGGGCCAGCCGAGCGCTGGCCGCAATGCCGGCGTTGTTGACCAGGATCAGAGGGTCGCCGAGAGTTCGCGTGGCTTGCTCAAACATGCTGTCGACCTGGCTCCGCTCACTCACGTCGCAGATGACGGCCTCGCTTCGCCGTCCGGCTTCCCGAATGCGGTCTCGCGTTTCCTCGAGCTCCGGCTTTGAGCGACCAGCAACCGCCACATCGGCACCAGCAGAAGCCAAGCCGAGCGCGATCGCGCGGCCGATGCCCCTTCCGCCGCCGGTAACGAGCGCAATTCGGCCCGAGAGGTCGCCCATGTCAGTGGGAGCCGAGAAGACCCGCCAGCTTCGGCAGGTCGATGTTTCCGCCCGAAACGACGCACGCGATGCGGCCCGTTCCCGCCTTGCCGGAAAGCGCCACGGCGAGCGCGACGGCCCCGGCGCCTTCGGCGATCACTCGGTTGCGTTCGGCCATGAGACGCACCGCAGCCGCAATCTCGTCGAGGCTGGCCGTGAAGGAGCCATCGAGGAGATCGACGGCCATGGCCAACATGTCGGGAAAGACCGTCTTGCTGCCGATGCCGTCGACGAACGATGGCTGATAGTCGACGACCTGCGGAGACCCGGCCTTAAGCGAAGCCGTGAGCGGCGCGCCGGTCTCCGCTTCGACGGCGTAGATGCGTACAGAGGGCTTGATTGCGCGCAGCGCCGCGGCGATGCCGCATGCGAGTCCGCCGCCACCCCAGGGGATGAGGACCGTGTCGAGATCAGGCAGGTCTTCGAGCAACTCGAGGCCGATCGTCCCATTTCCCGCCATCACCCGGTCATCGTCGAAGGAGTGGATGAAGGCGGCGTCGACGCCCGGATAGCTGCGATCGGTGAACGTCTGCCACCAGCGGTCGAATGGAACTTTCATCACACGGCCGCCGAGGCGCTCGATGGCGCGGACCTTGGTGTCGGGCGCGTAATCCGGGGCAATGACGGTGCAGGAGACGCCAAGACGACGGGCATTGAAGGCGGCGCCCTGCGCCATGTTCCCCGCGCTGGCGACCAGCACGCCCTTTGCAAGTTCGGCGGGCGCCATTTGGCTCATCGCGAAGCCGGCCCCGCGAATTTTGAATGATCCGATCGGTTGCAGGTTCTCCAACTTGAGATAGATCTCGGCCGGCGAATCCCAGACGTTCAGCCGAACCAGCGGCGTCCTGAGCGCGACCCCGGCAATGGCCTGACGCGCCCCGCGGATGGTTTCGAGGTCCAGCCGGGTCGTTTTCACATCCGCACGGTCTGACCGATGCCACGCCGGCGCGCCTCGCGGGCGACGAAGGCGGCAGACGCCACGTCCTCGACCGAAAGACCGAGCGATTTGAAAAGCGTCAGCTCCTCAGCCGAACGCCGGCCATGGCTCTTGCCGATGATGACCTCACCAAGCTCAGCCACGATGTGCTCCGCGGTGATTTTGCCTTCCCGCATCGGGATCAGCATGTCGCCGGCCTCGTTCAGCGCCGACTCACGGCGATCGACATACAGCCTGGCGTCAGCGACGGTGCTCGAGTCTAGCTCGCGGGTCGTCGGAATCGACGACCCCACGGCATTGATGTGGGCTCCGGGCTTCAGCCAGGAACGATGCAGCACCGGCTCGGGACTCGCCGTTACGGTGGCAACGATGTCGGCGCCGCGCACTCCAGCTTCGGCGGAACGCACGGCCTCGACCGGGAACCGATATTTCGGCGCTTCTTGTTCGACGAGGGCTGCCGCGTGCTCTGCCGTTCGGCTCCAGACCCGCACGCGACTCAGGGGTCGCACCGCCGCGATCGCCTCCAGGTGCGTGCGTGCCTGCACGCCCGCCCCGAGGATCGCGAGCTCCGCGGCTTCCGGTCGCGCGAGCACGTCGGTTGCCACGCCAGAGACGGCGGCCGTGCGAATCGCCGTGATCGTCCCGCCATCCATCAGCGCGGAGAGGCGGCCAGTATCAGCTTCGAAAAGCAGGACCGCACCCTGATGCGTGTCGATGTCCCTGGCCGCATTCCCTGGGAAGACAGAGACCGCCTTCATCCCGAGCGCCCCCTCCGCCGTGTCCTCCGGCGCAATGTAGCCGGGCATCAGCCCAAGGAAGCCAGAACCGTCGGGCATCCGCATGACGAGGCGCAAAGGAACCAGTGCCTTGCCCTTTGCCAGCGCGGCCAGCGCATCGCGCATCACCTCGATACAGGCGCGCATCGGCAGCAGCTGGGCGACGTCCTCCGCAGACAGGACGAGGACGTGAGTCATGCGGCGGCCTGCATGGACTCGACAACGCGCTCACGGTCTAAGGGGCTGAGGCGGATGTCGACGGCATCGACCCAGGGCTTGAACTGCTCGATCCGGCGTGGTCCAATGAGAGCCGCCGTCACCGCCGGGTGGCTCAGCACCCAGGCGAGCGCCAGGGCTCCCATCTCGACGCCACGGCGATCCGCCTCCCGGCGCAAGGCATCGAGGGCACTGAAGGTCGCTTGATTCATGAAGCCGCGATACGGCTGAGGCCGCAAAGCCAGCCGTGAGCCTGAAGGCGGCGTTGCGCCGAACTGATATTTTCCGGTCAGCAGTCCCCCCGCCGTCGGGCTGAACGGCGTTACCGCCAGCCGCTCGCGGGCTGCCAGCGGCAGGATTTCTCGCTCCATCTCGCGATCGAGCAGGCTGTAGCCGTTCTGGACCGATTGATACCGCACGACGCCCAGCCGGTCACTGGTCGCGAGCGATCGTTCCAGCTGCGGACCGCTGATGTTACTGGAACCGATGCAGCGAACTTTGCCGGCTTGGACAAGCTCGTTCATCGCGGTCAGCGACTCGTCCTCCGGCGTATCCGGATCCGGTTCCATGGTCACGTACAGGTCCACATAGTCGGTCTGCAGCCGGCGAAGGCTGCCGTCGATCGCCTGCATGATGTGGCGCCGGGACAAGCTTCGGTCGTTCGGTCCTTCCGCGATCGCGTAGAAGACCTTGGTCGACAGGACCAGTTGATCCCGTCCTTTGCGCTCTTTGAGCCAGGCACCGATGGTCCGCTCCGATTCGCCCCCGCCATAGCTGTCGGCCGTGTCGAAGTAATTGATGCCCAGCTCGACGGCCTGGCTCATGAGCGCAAAGGCCGTGCGGCGGTCCTCGCCTTTGCCGAACAATTCGGGGGCGGAGCCAATGCCGCCAAAGCCGCCGCAGCCCAGGCCGAGGACGCTGACGCGCATCCCGGTTCGTCCGAAATCCCGGTACTCCATCCCTCTCCCGTCGTGATGGTAAGGCTTGACCGTTGCTAAGATCGGCCAGCATGTCTATCCAGCAGCGTGCGCGGCTTCGCCACCAGGATGAGATCCGCGGCATCGCGTTCGACGCGGGCGTGATGCAATGGCTGGTTGATCGCAGCCTTGGCGCCGAGCATGTGATGGCGTACCGGTTGACCATCAATCCTGGCGCAAGTGCGAGCCACGCTCACCCGGGAGCCGAAGAAGTCGTGTACGTGATCGAGGGGACCGGCGAAATCCAGGTGGAAGACGCCCGCCACCTCGTCGACGCCGGCAAGGCGGTCTTCATTCCCGACGGCGCCGAACACAGTCACGTCAATACGGGGACGACGCCGTTCGTCATGGTGGGCGCGATGGCGCCGCCCATCGATCCGGCAACCATCCGTCCGGCGGCACCGCATCGTGCCGGCGCCATGGCACCAGCAACTCGCGATAAAGTCGATGTCCAACCGACGCGCATGGACGAGCGCGAGATCGCGCCGACGTTGATGGGCGAGCGCAGCTTTCGAGTCATGGTGAGCCCCGCCGTAGGCTGCCAGCGGATGACCCAATTCACCGGCGTGATTCCGACCGGGCGCGCACCGCTGCACGCGCATCCCCATGAAGAAGCGGTCTATGTCCTGGCGGGCCAGGGAAGGCTGTGGATCGAGGACGAGGCTGTCGGCGAGCTGCGGCCCGGCTCGGTCGTCTTCTTTCCCATCGGGGTTCGGCACACGCTCGAGAACGTCGGCCGCGAGGACATGAAGGTGCTGGGCGCCTTTTCGCCCGCGGGCTCGCCCGAAGCCAAGCTCCCGCCGGCCTGAGCTCACATGCCGAGATAGGCCCGCTGCATCTGCGGGTTGTGCAATAGCGATTCAGCCGTGCCCTGCAGGACGACACGCCCGCTCTGCAGCACATAGCCGCGGTTGGCGATCGCCAGCGCCATGGTGGCGTTCTGCTCGACGACGAAAATCGTGATCCCGGTCTGATTCAGCTGTTTGATCGTCTCGAATTGCTGCTCGACGAGCACCGGCGCCAATCCCATCGATGGCTCATCCATGCAGAGGAAGCGGGGCCGGGACATCAGAGCGCGGGCCATCGCGAGCATCTGCTGCTCGCCACCTGACATGGTGCCGCCTCGTTGTGCCGACCGCTCGCCAAGGCGAGGGAACATCGCGATCACGCGCTCGAGATCCTGGTCGATGGCACCGCGATCCTTGCGGCCGAAAGCGCCCATCATCAGGTTCTCCCGAACCGTCAGCCGCGGAAAGATGCGGCGGGCCTCAGGCACGATCGCGATGCCGGCACCGACCCGACGCGAGGTGTTCCAGCCGGTCACGTCCTGGCCCTCGTACCAGACGGCGCCCTTGGTCGGCCGGAGCGAGCCGATGACCGTTTTCATCGTGGTTGACTTGCCTGAGGCGTTGCCGCCGAGCAGGCAGACGATCTCGCCTCGGCGGATTTCCATGCTGACCTCGCGCAAGGCGGGCACCGGGCCGTAGCGCACCTCGACGTCCTGTAGCCGCAGGACGATTTCGTCCGGCTCCGGACCCGCCCTAGGCGGACGCTGCCCGTCGACCGAGATAGGCTTCGACGACTCGGGGATTGCTGTGCACCTCCTTTGGCTCGCCCTCGGCGATCTTGACACCGTGATCCATGACCACCACTCGGTCAGAAATTTCCATCACCAGCGGCATGTGATGCTCGATCAAGAAGATCGTCAAGCCACGATCGCGCATCGCCCGAATCAGGCCTGCCATCTCGATCCGCTCGTACGGATTCATGCCAGCCGCAGGCTCATCGAGGAGCAGCAACTTCGGGCGCGCGGCCAACGCTCGGGCAATCTCGGTTCGCCGGCGGTTGGCGTAGGAAAGCGAGAAAGCTGGGTCGTCGAGCCGCGGCTCGAGGCGCTCGCGAAAGCAGTCGATCGCGGTGTCGACCTCGGCCTGCGCGGCGCGCTCCGCTCGGATCGTGCCCGGCCAGAAGACCACCGATCCGAGCATGCCGCTCCGCGTCCAGTGATGCGTTCCCAGGAGGATGTTCTCCCGCACGGTCAACTGCGGAAAGACGCGAATGTTCTGGAACGTCCGGGCGATTCCCATGGCCGCGATCCGATGGGCGGGCCGCCCGACCAGCTCGCTTCCGAGCAGCTGGACCGACCCCATCCGCGGCCGAATGACTCCGGAGATGAGATTGAAGACAGTGGTTTTGCCTGCGCCATTGGGACCGACGAGGCTGACGATCTCTCCCCGATCGATCTCGATCTGGAAATCGTCGACTGCCGTCAATCCGCCGAACCGATGCGTCAACCCGCGGATCTCCAGGACGCGATCACTCATGACCGTCCTCCGGTGCGACGATGGCACCCGACGCGGCTTCGGCATCCGCCGCATCGATCTTGGTGACGGCCGGTTGTTCCTCAGCCTCGATGCCGGCCTCAGCGGTGATCAGTTCAAGCGTCCCGCCGAAGATTTTCCGCGGCCGGATCGAGACCGTGCCGAGCAGGCCTTCCGGTCGGAAGACCATGACCGCGATTAGGAGCACGCTGATGATCAGGTACTTGTAAAAAACGAAGTTCTGCAAGAGGAACGGTGGAACGGTAAATGCGATCGCGCCCAGGATGGCCCCGGGCAGGCTGCCCAGCCCACCGAGGATGACCATGATGAAGACCATCACGGTGGTCTGCACGTCGAAGTTGGGGCTGGGAAAGGCATTGAAGATGAACGCGGCATCGATCATTCCCACGATGCCCGCCATGACCGCGCTGGTGCAGAACGCGAGCAACCGGTACTTGAAGGTGTTGACGCCCATCGCCCGGGCAGCGAGCTCATCCTCACGGATCGCCACCCAGGCGCGGCCGGTGCGCGTGTGGCGCCACCGGAGCACGGCGTACATAGACAGCGCGAGAAACCCAAGAAAAAGCCAGTAGTACATCCGGTAATGCGGGACCTCGCCAATCAGCGGCAGGCTCGATGGCAGGCTGAACGGCGCGACCCCATGAAGCCCGTTTGTGCCGCCTGTGAGATTCAGGGAGTCGGGCCCGAACTGGTGGCCGGCCAGCACCGGGGGGCGGTCGAGATCGAGGATGAGGTCGCGCATGATGAGGCCGAAGGCGAGCGTCACGATCGCCAGGTAGTCGCCGCGGAGGCGGAGCGCCGGCACACCCACCAGCAACGCGAAAGCGAGCGTCACCACGATCACGACGAGCAAAGCCGCCCAGAGCGGGTAATGCTGGTGGATCTGGTCGCTCGCAACCAGCGCGTAGGCGTAGGAACCGATGCCAAAGAAGGCAATAAAGCCGAGATTGAGAAGCCCGGCATAACCGACTACCAGGTTGAGCGCGACCGCCAGGCAGGCAAACATGGCGCAATTGGCCAGGATCAATGTCCAGAACTGCGCGCCAATCCAGCTGGAGTTGTCCTCGACGAACTGGAGCACGAGCGGCACCAGGGCCGCCGCGACGAAGAATGGGACAAGGACGTAGGGCCGGGTAAGGGTAGCGTTCCAGGCGGATGGCCCTGACTCCCAGAAGCGCTTGAGGGGATGGCTGTGATCACCCTCGAAGGCCGCGGGCTGCGCGCTCATGCCCGGTCCGTCAGCGGCTGGCCGAACAGGCCCTGAGGCCGCACCAGCAAGACCAGGATCAGCGCGAGAAAAACGAACGTGTCCTGAAACTGGGTGCTGATGAAACCGCCAACCATGTTTTCCAGCACTCCGAGCAACAGCCCGCCTACCATGGCGCCGCGGATGTTGCCAATGCCGCCAATGACGGCGGCCGTGAATGCCTTGATACCGAGCAGGTAACCCATGAAGAAGTTGACCGTTGCGTAGCGCAGGCCGAAGAGCAGGCCGGCCATTCCGGCCAACGCCGAGGCGATGAAGAAGGTGATCATGATGACCCGGTCGACGTCGATGCCCATGAAGGTCGCGGCCTCGCGGTCCTGCGCCGTCGCTCGCATGGCGCTTCCAAACTGGGTCCGAAAGATGAAGCGATCAAGCGCGACCATCAGCGCCGCGGCCACGAGGAAGAGCATGACTCCGGTAAGCGGCGTCTCGACGCTGCCGACTCGCAGCACCGTCTGCGGCACGAGTGCGTAGGTTTGCACGCCGACCGGCGCGGGGCTCACCCAGACCTGAACGGCGCTTTCGAGGAAGAGGGAGACCCCGATTGCGGTGATCAAGGGCGCGAGCCGGTTGGCGTTGCGCAGCGGCCGGTATGCCACGCGTTCGATCGCGACGCCGAGCCCGCCGGCGCCACCCATCGCCGTGAGCAACATGATGCCGACGATCAGCCCGGCGGGCACGGCCGCGACCTCGTTGTGCACCAGCAATGCTGCGACGCCGGCCGCGAGGAAGGCACCCACCATGTAGACGTCGCCATGCGCGAAGTTGAGCAGTTCGAGGATGCCGTAGATCAGGGTGTAGCCGAGCGCGACCAGGGCGTAGAGGCTCCCGAGTTCCAGCCCGTTGATCAGCTGCTGCAGGAAGGTAGCCACGGCAATCAAAAAGGGGACGGGCGCCGTCCCGTCCCCTTTCTTACTCCTTTAGCCGGAGACTTGCTTCAGGACCACCATGGCGTTTTCCTTCGCCTGGTAGACGTAGATGCCGCCGCCCTGAACGTCACCCTTGGAGTCGAACTTGACCGTGCCGAAGATGGTGTTGAAGCTGTCGCTGCCAAGATGGCTGATCACGTCGCTGCGCGAGATCTTGCCGTTCTTGACGGGCGAAGCCTTGATCGCCTGGAGCAGAGTCTGGGTAGCCTCGTAGGCCGAGCCATAGAACGGGCCCGCCTTGCTGATCGCGTCCGCACCGTAGGCGCTCTTGAATTCATTCACGTAGTTCTGGGCTGAGCTCGAGGTCAGCCCAGCCGGGTCCGCCGTGATGTTGGTGGCATAGGCGCCGTCGTAGGCGCCCTGTGACTTGCTGATGATCGACGGGTCTTCCTCCCCGTCGGTGCCAAGGAACTGGATATTCTGGCCGATCGTCAGCCCGTTCTGCTTCATCTGGGAAACAAAGGGCGCCGTCTCCGGTCCTTCGTCCGCGAAGTAGACCCAGTCGGCGCCGAACGACTTGATCTTCGTGATGATCGCGCTGAAGTCGGTCTGACCGGCCTTGGCGCTGTCGCGCTGGGTCGTGACGTTGTGCGCCTTGAGATATTGCTCCGTCTGGTCGGCGAGGCCGGTCGAGTAATCGGATTTGGCGTCCATCACGTAGACCTTATGGGCGCCCTGGTCGATCATAAATTTGCCGTCCGCCGGCCCCTGGGCGTCGTCGCGGGCGTTGACCCGATGCGCGACGCTCCAGCCGGAATCCGTCACTTTCACGTTCGAGGCGGACTCGCTTACAAAGGGCAGCGGCGGGCTCGCATTTTGCAGACCCTGCACCGAGCCCAGCACCACGCCGGAGTTCATCGGGCCGACGATGCCGAGCACCGTCGGATCGGAGATTCCCTGCGCCTGTAAGGTTTGCGCCGTCTGAGCGCTGTGCTGGTCGTCCCAGACAAGCAGCTGGACCTGCGTGCCGTTGACGCCGCCCGCCTTGTTGAAGTCCTTGACCGCCAGCTGGATCGCCTGCAGCGCACCCGCGCCGATCGACGCCTCGTCGCCGGTGAACGGCCCCTCGGCAGCGATCTGGACCTTGTCCGGCTTGTTGGCCGTGCCACCGCCGCTGTTGTTGCTGGCGCCGCACGCCGTCAGCAACAAGCTCGCCAGCCCGATAAAGACAAAAATTCTGGGCTTCCCCATCGATGTCGTCGACCTCCTCTTCCTTTTGTCAGAGCCTAAATCGTTCGCTCTTTATACACGGTTAGTGGCGCGAGGGCAACCGCCAACCGCCTGCTCCTAACCGTTTCTAATGCCGGCGGCGGACGAGGAGATCCGGAAAGCGGTCGAGGGCTCCCAGAACGGCGTCCACGTCGCTCTCGTTGTTGTAGTAATGAAGCGAGACCCGCAGCGCGCCGTCTCGCGTCGAGCACAGGATCCCCTCGCGCGCCAGGGCATCCACCAACCTCGGGGCATCGGCCGAGCCCACCATGACCAGCGGCCCGCGTGCCGCCCGCTCTGGTGGCGTGAGCAGGTCGAGCTCCCGGGCTTGCGCTCCAGCGATGAACCGATCGGCGAGCGCCTGGACATGCCGGTGAATCACGGCGAGGTCTACCTCTTGGAGCATCCGCAGGGCGGGCAGCGTGGCGTACACATTCGGGACCGGCGGCGAGCCAGTCTCGAAACGGCGGGCAGCGGCGGCGTAGCGGAGATGGTGAACGTCGTAAGCGAAGACATTCTCTTGCCCGAACCAGCCCGAGTCGCTTGGCTCGAGGCGCTCGATGAGGTCACGGCGGACGTACATGAAGGCGACGCCGGGAGAGCCGAGCAGATATTTCAGCGCCCCGGTCACGAGCACGTCGAGGTCGAGGGCTTTGACGTCCATCGGCTCGGTGCCCATGCTCTGATAGGCATCGATGAGCAGCCGAGCGCCGCGCTCGTGGGCGAGCTCTGCGAGGGCGCTGATGTTGTTTCGAAAGCCGTTCTTGTAGCAGACATGCGTGGTCGAAACGATCGCCGTCCGATCATCGATCACCTCTTCAAATGCGCGCAGGGGCAACCGGTGGTCCTCGGACCTGGCAAAGGCGACCTGGGCGCCGCGTCGCTGCTGGGCAAGCCAGATATGGCCCACCGTCGGAAAATCGAAGTCACTGGTGACCACGCCGGGCCGTTCTGAATAGCTGAGCGCGCTTGCAATCGAGTTGAGCGCGCTCGAGACCGAGAAGGTGACAGCGACCTCCTCGGCGTCCGCGTTGATCAGCCGTGCGAACTGGACGCGGAGCTCCTCCATCCGGGCCACCCATTGCTCCCAGGGATTGCCGAAGCGGTGCCAGGACTCCAGGAATTCCTGGATTCCGGCCTCGACAGGATGCGAGAGCGCGCCCTGCGAGCAGCTGCTGAGATAGATCTTCTGCTCGAAAATTGGGAACTGGCGGCGAAAGGCAGCCGCGTTCTTGGAGGTCTCGGGCGAGCTCGACACTTCTGGCATTCTATGTTGATGTCGCGCGATATGACCTCGCAAAAATCGAGGTCATTCACCGAGTCGGTCATCCGCGAGATGACCCGCTTGTGTGTCGCCGAACATGGGAGCGACTGCGTCAACCTGGCCCAGGGCTTCCCTGACTTCTCGGCACCGGCAGCGCTGAAGGAAGCCGGCGTCGAGGCCATCCGCCAGGACTTCAATCAGTACGCCACAACCTGGGGAGCAAAGGTGATGCGCGACGCGATCGCCGAGAAGCAGCAGCGCTTTCGGGGGATGGCCGTCGACCCGGAAACCGAGATCACCGTCTGCTGCGGCGTCACCGAGGCAATGCTGTCCACCATTCTCGCCCTCGTCGATCCGGGTGACGAGGTGATTATTTTCGAACCCTTCTACGAGAACTATGGCCCGGATTGCATCCTGTCGGGCGCGAAGCCGGTGGTGGTTCCCCTGATCGCACCCGACTGGCATTTCGACCGGGAACAACTGCGTCGCGCCTTTACCCCGAGGACGCGCGCGATCATCATCAACACGCCGCATAATCCGACGGGCAAGGTCTATAACGAGGAGGAACTGTCGTATATCGCCGGCCTTTGCCACGAATTCGACACGCTCGCCATCACGGATGAGATCTACGAGCACCTCGTGTATCGCGGGAAGCACATCAGCATCGCGACGCTCAGCGACATGCGCGAGCGCACGGTGACCATCAACGGTCTATCGAAGACCTACAGCGTGACCGGATGGCGGCTGGCCTACGCGATCGCCCCAGCCCACCTCACCGACGCCATCCGGAAGGTGCACGACTTCGTGACGGTCGGCGCCCCGCATCCGCTCCAGGTCGCGGCCGCCACCGCCCTGCGTTTTCCCGACCGCTATTACATCGAGCTGCTCGACGCCTATCGCGAGCGCCGCGACTTTCTGCTGGAGATCCTCGATGAAGCCGGCTTCACCGCCTATCCTCCGGACGGCGCCTATTACGTCATGACGGACGTCGGCCGGTTCGGCGAGGATGACGTGAGCCTCGCCCACCGAATGGTGCGCGAAATCGGACTCGCAACCGTCCCCGGAAGCAGCTTTTATCTGGAGCCGGAGCGGGGCCGCCGCCAGATCCGGTTCTCCTTCCCCAAGAAGATGGAGACGCTGCGCCGGGCCGCCGATCGGCTCAAGCAGTTGCAACCAGTCGCTTGATTTTGGGTATGACCAGGGCCATGTGGCTCGCCTGTCCGAACCGCTGCAGCACCAACCGCTTTGAGCTCTGGAACGCCTCGGTTTTCGTCGACAGCCAGGGCCGCTATCTGGAATACAAGGCCGCGGACGCCCCCCTGTACCGCTGTACGGAATGCGGAACTCCGGCCGTCGACCTGGGCGAGGTGCCGGGCGCCATGGCCGCCGACCGCGCCGCCCTCGAGAATCCTGCGGTCGATTACGCCTGCCCCAGCTGCGAGGCCCTCTTCAGCGCGCCGCGCGACCAGAATCCGGTCGTCTGTCCGAGCTGCGGCCAGACCTTCCCGGTGTCAGCAGCCTCCTAGCCGAACGCGGTTCGTATGGTCCGCGCTAACGGACGACGCGGTACTTGATGTGGGTAACCGCCGGCGAGGCGACAACGGTGATCGGCTCGAGCTTTGGGTCGCCAACGTTATCGAGCAGCCGCTCGCCAGCTCCGAGAACGACTGGAGCGATATGCAGGTAGAGCTCATCGAGTAAGCCGGCCCGGAGATATTGCCGAATCGCACTTGCTCCACCCGCAATCTGCACATTCCTCGCGCCTGCGGCGTGGCGGGCCTGCTCGAGCGCCGACTGGATCCCATCCGTGACGAAGTAGAAGGTCGTGCCACCGGCCATTGGCAGCGCCTCGCGCGCATGATGGGTGAGCACAAACACCGGCGTGTGATATGGCGGATCGTCGCCCCACCAGCCCTTCCAGCTGAGATCCCACGGCCCGCGGCCGGGACTGAACATGTTCCGGCCCATGATGTAAGCGCCGACGTTATCGAAGAGGTGGGCAGCGACCTCTGAATCGGCGTTTGCCGCTCCGCCCTTCTGGCCCTGCATCTGGTGCCAGGCTTCCGTCGCAAAAAACCACTCGTGCAGGCGTAGCCCGCCTTCTCCGATCGGGTCCTTCAGACTTTGATTCGGGCCAGCGACGAAGCCATCGAGCGAGATCGAGATCTGGGAAGTTACGGCACTCATGCTGGTAAGACTGCTCCCGTCGAAAAACTCATCGCTGCGCCGCCGACTGCGAAGCTGGTGATGGCTCTAGGTGACACGGATCCGTCGCATCATTGCCGGGAGCACCTCGCCGGCCTTGCCCTGAATGACGATCCTGGCCACAGAATCAAAGGGCGTCGGTTCAGCATTGATGATGCAGAGCTCGGCGCCGTACTCTAGCGCCAGTCGCGGTATGCCTGCCGCCGGGTATACCTGGAGCGAGCTGCCGACGATCAGCATGAGATCGGCGGCCATGGCCAACTGCTGCGCGTCGCCCAGCGCCTTCGCGGGGAGCGCCTCGCCGAACATGACGACGGTCGGCTTCAAGAAACGGCCACCGCAGTCGGGACAGCTCGGTGGACACTGTTGCGCATTCAGTCGATCGATCTCGGCCCGGGGATAGCGGCGCTCGCAGTTGAGGCATACCACACTCTGCGAGGAGCCGTGCAACTCGATCACCTGGCTGCTGCCCGCCTTCTGATGCAGGCCGTCCGTGTTCTGGGTGATGAGGCCGGAAAGACGTCCCTGCTGCTCAAGCTCCGCCAGCGCCCGGTGAGCCGCATTTGGTTGAGCGTCGGCGCGGCGATGCTGCAGGCTGTACGACCAGTACTGAGCCGGATCGGCACGGAAGGTGTCGATGTGGGCCACCTTGTACGGATCGAACTTCGTCCACAGCCCACCTTCGCCGCGATAGACGGGGATGCCGCTTTCGGCCGAGACGCCGGCGCCGGTGAAGGCCACCGCGGAACGCGACTGCTCTAGCAGCAGCGCGGCCTGGCCGAGGTCCGCGTCGATGGCAGCGCTCAACGGAGTCCAGCGAAGAGATCGTGCTCGGGAACGGGCGTATCGACCGAGCTGCGCGCCCGCTCGAAGGTTTCCATCGACCAGGCCTCCGGGCCCGCAACGTCGGCCAGCTTCATGAACCAGCTGTCTTGTGGGATCTGGGTGCGATGCGCCCGCATGGCGGCAAGCTTCTTGTCAATGAACGCCTTGACGTCGATCCAGGTCGTGACGCGATCGTCCGATACCGCAAATGGGGGCGGCTCGCCGTCCTCGGAGAAGCGGTTCTCGACGCCGGCCCGCTGCATCACCTCGGCCATCCGCTGAATCTGTGATTTCGGGAAGGCGTTGTAGTAGAGCTTGCTGGGTCGGAACGGCTCACCACCTGGGAATCGCTTGACATCACCGGCGTAGAAGAAGGCGCCGATCGCGACCCGGTGGGTCTTGATGTGGTCCGGGTGCGCGTAGCCGCCGAACTCGTTCTGCGTCACCATGACCTGCGGCCGGACCCGTCGCACGATCTGGATAAGGCGCGCAATCGCCTCCTCTTCGTCCGCCTGCCAGAAGGTTTGGGGCTCCCGGTTGCGCGGTAGGCCGGCCATCCCGGAATCCTCGTAATCCAGGAAGAGGACCTCGCCCACGCCCAGGATCCTCATCGCGTTGCGGAGCTCCGCTTCGCGAATCGTGCCCAGCCTTGGCGCCGCTTCCTTGGGATCCAGCTCCTTGTCGAGGATCTCTCCGACTTCTCCCCGGGTCGCCGTCACCAGCGTCGTGCGCACGCCTTCCGCGCTGTAGCGCGCCAGGCTGCCGCCCATGACGATCGACTCATCGTCCGGATGCGGCTGGACCGCCAGCAAGCTGAGCTCGCTTGGGCTCACTTGCCTTTGCGCGATCGAACTTCCTGGATCAGCTGGGGCACGACTTTGTGAACGTCGCCGACGACACCCAGGTCCGCCAGTTTGAAGATGGGCGCTTCCGGATCCTTGTTGATCGCGATGATCGTTTTCGCGCCCTTCATCCCCACGGTGTGTTGCATCGCCCCGGAGATGCCGACCGCGATGTAAACGGTTGGTTTTACGGTCTTGCCCGTCTGGCCAATCTGAAAGTGGTACGGCTTCCATCCGGCGTCGACCACGGCACGGCTGGCGCCGACCGCGGCTCCGATTTCACCCGCGAGCTCGTCGAGCATTTTGAAATTCTCCGGCGCGCCGAGGCCCCGGCCGCCGCTGACGATGACGGCCGCATCCTCGAGTCGTGGCCCTTCCGCTTCCTGCTTCTCGCGACGAAGCACGCGGGCGGCCGGCTTGCTGGTGTCCACTGGATCCGTGAGCGTTTCGACTTGAGGCGAGGAGCCGCCGTCGGCAGGCTCGGCGGCAACCGCCTTCGGGCGCAGCAGAATGAGCACCGGCGGCTGCGCTTTCGGCGCCGTCGTCACCAGCAGACTGCCACCGAAGACAGGCGAAATCGCCGCCAACTTGCCCTCGCGCTCCACCACATCGGTGGCGTTGGCAATCAGGGCCGCCCCTAATCGCGCAGAAAGCCGTGAGGCGATGTCCCGGCCGTCGTAGGTCATCCCGAAGAGAATGGCATCCGGTCGGTCCTTCTCTGTGATCCGCGCGAGCAGATCGACCGCCGGCGTGGCGAGCACCTCCCGAAACGCCTGATCCTCATGCACATAGACCTTCTTTGCTCCGTACTTCCCGAGTGTCTCGGCCGCTTTTGCCGCGCCGGGACCAAGCGCAACCGCGGTCGTCTCGCCCAGGGCACGCGCCTTGGTGAGGAGCTCGAGCGCGATCGGTTGCGGCGCGCCATCGGCCGTCTCGGCATAGACCCAGATCGCCGGCATCAGATGACCTTCAACTGCTTGAGGAAATCCGCGATGCGCTTCGCACCTTCTCCCTTGTCCTCGACAACCTCGCCGGCTTTTCTTGCTTCGGCCGGCTTGACCTCGACAACTTCCTCGGTCAAAGCTCCACCGGCCTGGCCCTCGAGACCGAGGTCGGAGAGGCCAACCTGTTTGACCTCCTTGTTCTTGGCCTGCATGATCCCCCGCAACGCCGGATAGCGCGCCTCGTTGATGCCACCGGTCACGGTCACGACTGCCGGCAGCGGCGCCTCGACGACGTCGTAGCCCTCGTCGGTCTGCCGATCGATAACGGCCTTGCTGTCCTGGACCTCGAGCTTCTTCGCAAAGCTCAGAAGCGGCAGCCCGAGGATCTCGGCCACCTGCGCCGGGACCGCTCCGCAGGAGCCGTCCGTGCTCTCGGTCCCGCAGATGATAATGTCCGGCGCCCGGTCCTTGACTGCCGCCGCGATGGCGCGCGCGGTGCTGATCGCGTCCGAGTTTTCGAGGCCTTTGTCGGTGATCAGGACGCCGCGCGCCGCCCCCATGGCCAGCGCCCGCCGGATCGCCTCCATCGCTTTCGCGGGGCCCATCGACACGACCGTGACCTCGCCACCGTGTTTCTCGGCCAGCTGCAATCCGGCCTCGACCGCATGCTCGTCGCCCGGATCGAGCACAAGATCGACGCCGTCCCGCACCAGGCGCTTGGTTTGGGGGTCGAGCTTGCCTGGTGTGTTGGGGTCGGGGATCTGCTTGACGCAGACGACGACATTCATGGCTGGCTGCTTCCAATTATGGTGAAAAGAGGCCCGGGCGAACAGACGTTTGTAGTACGATGGGAGCCCCGATGGCACGGCCTGAGTACTTCGAAATCCGCGCGAAATCGGCCCTGAATCGCGTCCAGCACATGGGCTTCAACTGGTCGCTCAATCCCTACCAGGGATGCGTCCACAGCTGCGTCTACTGCTTCGCCCGGGCGCACGCCAAGCTCGGCGACCGCGATCCAGGCGCCGGCTTCTCGACTCGCATCGGGGTGAAGGTGAATGCACCCGAGCTGCTTCGCCAGGAGTTATCACGCCGCTCCTGGAAGCGCGAGATGGTGGCCTTCGGCACGGCGACGGATCCGTACCAGCCGGTCGAAGGTCGAACGCGGCTGACGCGGCGCTGCCTGGAGGCGCTGCGGGATTTCCGCACCCCGATCGGGCTGATCACCAAAGGGACGATGGTCTATCGGGACATCGATGTGCTGGTCGAACTGTCGCGCCGGGCGAAGGCCACCGTCACCTTCAGCGTGCCAACGGTGGATCGCGAGGTCTGGGCACGCACGGAGCCTGGGACTCCTCCACCGGCCAAGCGGTTGAAGGTTTTGAAAGCGCTCGTCGACGCCGGCATCGAAGCCGGCGTTGGCATGGCGCCGATCCTGCCAGGGCTGTCCGACTCCCGAGCCCAGCTGGAAGCAACGGTTGCGGCCGCGGCCGAAGCCGGCGCCTGTTACGTCTGGTGCAACGTCGTCTACCTGAAGCCCGGCACGAAAGAACATTTCATGGAGTTTCTGGGGCGCGATTATCCACAGCTCGTGCACAGGTACCAAGAACTCTTCCCGGGGACCGCGGCGTACCTGGCGAACACCGTCAAGGCGCCGATCGTCGAAGCCGTGCGCGACATCAAGCGGCAGCAGGGGGTCGCCGACCGTCGCGCCTGGCGCGTCGAGCCGCCGGCGCAGCCCGTCCAACTCGGATTGGCGGTCTAGTTTGACTTCGAGGCGTCCATGCTCTACCGTAGCCGCGAGTGCTCCGCTGGCTGACCCGGCTTTTCCGGCAACGCGAGGCGGTTGAGACCGCTTCCCAAGCATCGCCAGCCTCCTCGATACCACCAGCAGCCGCGTCCGCCCCTACTGTCCGCGACGCCGGGGCCAACGGCGACAAGTCGACGACCGAAGGCGTCGCAGTCGCGGCTGTCATCGAGCCCGAGAAGGAAACCTGTCCGACCTGCGGCCGGACGAGCGTATTTGCCGGGCCGCCAGGGCAGCGCTTCTGCACCTACTGCGCCTTACGCGGCGAGCTCTTTGAGCCGAGCGCCGCGGCGTCCGACTAAGTCGCCGCCACCATGACCAGCTATCCGATCCTCTGGGATAGCGGCGTCTACCTTCCAGACCTCGAGCTCTGGCTGGACCCGCGGCGGCCTCGACGTCGCGCCGTCATCAGCCACGCGCACGACGACCACGTCGCGGCGCACCCGCTCGCCTACGCCACACCGGCGACCTGCCGGCTCGTGAACCACCGGCGGCCAACACTCACCACCGTGCAGCCGCTCGATTATGGCGAGACACTGACGCTCGAACGATGCAGCGTCAGCTTCTACCCGGCTGGCCACGTGCTGGGGTCGGCGCAAACGCTGATCGAAAGCGACGCCGGGCGGATCCTCTATACCGGAGACCTCAAGACACGCCGCGGCTTCACCAGCGGGTCGGCGACGCCGGTCAAGGCTGACGTCCTCGTCCTCGAGAGCACCTTCGGCAAGCCTCACTATCGGTTTCCCGACGCGAGCGAAGTGATCGCGAACGTCGTGCGCTGGTGCTCGCAGGTGATTGACGGCGGCGCGACGCCGGTGCTCCTCGGGTACTCGCTGGGCAAGGGCCAGGAGATCCTCTCTGCGCTTGCCGCGGAGGGCTTGGCGATTGCGCTGCACCGGTCGTTATTCGGTGTCACGGATGTGTATCGAGAGCTGGGCTGTTCTTTTCCCGACTACCAGCTGCTCGACGGCGTGGTAGGAGGGCCAACCGTCGCCATCATCCCACCGACGGCTCGCCGCGACGGGCTTCGCGACTGGCTTGGTGAGTTCCAGACCGCCTCCCTCACCGGCTGGGCGATGGACGCGAGCCTGAAAGAGCGGCTGGATGTCGACGCAACCTTTCCCCTATCCGACCACGCCGACTTCGAGGAGCTCTGTTGTTACGCCGAGGCGGTGGGTGCAGAGCTCACCTACACCGTGCTGGGTTTCGACGAAGAGCTCGCCATGCACCTGCGGCGGCGCGGCCTTCGCGCCAAAGCACTCGCCTCGGTTGATCAACTGCGTCTCTTCTGAACGCGAATCTGCAAGTTCGTTTTGGACTCGCCGTTATGCCGGATAAGCGCTCGCCGATGCGTGCGCAGCGGTTCGCCGCTCACGCAACAAGGAGGTGACGCGAATGGCAACGCGGAAGAAGGCCACCAAGAAGGCGGCCCGGAAGTCGACTCGGAAGAGCCGCTAACCAGCGGTCATCAGAGGGGCCCTCGACGCGAGGGCCCCTTTTCGTTTTATTACGACGTGGTCAGCGCACGAATCGCCAGCCCCGCCATGAAGAGACCCGCGATTCCGTAGACGAGAGACTGCCGGCGCTCGTCCCGACCACTCGTGTAGGTGGCGGCGATCGGCAGAACGATCACGAGCAGGATGCCGTACAACCAGTGCAGCGTGTCGTGCGGCCGGCGACCCCCGAGAAACAGCGTGGCGCCGACCAACCCCTGCACGATGAAGACCGCCTCGACCAGCACCAGCGCGGAGTTGAAGGTGCCTCCTGGCGGCAGCCGCCGGGCAAAGTTCGTGAAGCCCCACACCGCCACCACCAGCGTGAGCACCAACCCGGCGAAGAAGAGACCGCGGTGGACGGACACAACCAGGCTCATGACGCGACCGGCTGAGCCGCGAGCTGGGCGATTGCCGCCTGGAGCGTTTCGCGCGCGTTTTTGAAGCTGATCGTCTCGGCGGCCGCCGCCGTGGAGAACCAGCGCGTCTCTTCGATTTCTGAGGGCTGTGGCCGTAACACGGCCCGTCCCGTCAGCTCGACAAGGAAGTAATGGACCCGCTTGAAGATCAGCCCGCGGCCCCAGCGAAAGGCGTAATCGACATCCGGCAGCTGTCCGACGACGCGCAGGAACTCCTGCGGCAATCCGGTTTCCTCGGCGATCTCGCGCAGCGCTGTCACCGCCGGCGACTCGTCTCGCTCGATGGTTCCCTTGGGGAAGCTCCAGCGGCCGGCGGCTTTGATCAAGAGGACCTCGAGGCCGGCTGCCGTCCGGCGGAATACAACGCCTCCAGCTGAGACCTCCCGGCGGGCGGGGCTTCGTTGTGCGGCGGGCATCCGCTCATTATGGTCGGGCTCGAGCAGACCGCCGCCCTACACTGCTCCCGACATGAATCGCACTAACCAGCGGCTGATGGTGGTGCTGCCGCATCCCGACGATGAGTGCTTCGGCTGCGCCGCGACGATCGCGCGCTACAGCGCCGAGGGCGCGACGGTGTCGCTCGTGACGATGACGCGGGGCGGCGCGGGGTTGTGGAACGGGCGCGAGGCAGCCGACCTCCGCCGGTTGACCGATGTGCGAGAGCTGGAGCTGCGCGACGCGGCCGCCCAACTGGGTGTCCGCTTTCTCGAAATCTTCGACTATCCGGATGGGGCTCTCGAAAAAGTCGAGGAAGTGGAGGCGGTTCGCGACCGGTTCGTCGGCGACATCGTCCGCTGCATTCGGTCGCATCGGCCGCAGGTGGTGGTGACCTTCGGGCCGGAAGGCGCCTACGGGCATCCAGACCACAAGGTCGTCAGCCGCCTGACCGTGCAAGCCTGCACCCTGAGCAGCGAGGACACTGCATTCGCGTTGGAGGCCTTGGCGCTCGGCCTGGCTCCCTGGTCGCCAAGCAAGCTCTATTTCCAGACGACCACGGCGCCGCTCGCCGAGTCGCTACAGCTGCCGACGCAACCGCTGATTACGACGCGGGTTTCGATCCGCGGTTTCGAGCAGGCAAAACGGCGGGCTTTCTCCCAGCATCGGACGCAGACCCAGGAGTGGGAACCGCTGGAGAAGTTCCTCGAGGCGCAGCCTCACCTGGAGGTCTATAGCCTGCTCGGTGCGACGCACGATCTCGGCGAAGATGACCTCTTTCAGGGCATCGACGCCTCGCCCTGAGCCGGTTGCGCTCAGGACGCCTTAGCGGCCCAGCGTGCCTCCATCTCGCGGGCGTCGCGCTCCTCGTGGCGTAAGCCGAGGCTGGCGAAGAGCGCCGCGAGCAACAGCAGCGGCGGCAGCAGGATCAGCAGCGCGAGGCGCAGGTCGTGCAGCGCGTCCGACAGGCGGCCAATAACGTAGGGCGAATACGAGTCGCCGAATAAGTGCTCGATCAAGAGCGAGATGGTGACGGCGCTCGCGCGCACCGTTGGCAACACGACGTTCTGCTTGACCGCCGTGTAGGGGCCGTTGTAGAGATAGAGGGACGCCGCCCCGAGCAGGAACAGGGGGATGAACAGCACCAGGCTCGGCATCAGCAGCGCAAGGGTGACGAAGAGCGCGCCGGCGACGAAGCCCATGATGCCGACCGGGAGATTGCTGGAGGCCCCGCGGCGCCTGGTCAGTCGGTCGGCGACGACTCCGCCGAGAAGCGAACCGGCAAGCAGCCCCAGCACCAGGACGCCGCCGGCCAACGTCCCCGCGCTCCCGGTGCCGAGACCGAACCGGCGGCTCAGATAGGTGGGGAGCCAAAAGGCGGCGCCACCGAGGACAAAGAAGAGCGCGGTCTCAGCCGCGATCGTGGCGCGCAGCGTAGGGATGGAGAGCAGATCGAAGGCGGTTCTCAAGGTGACGTCGCGCGCCGGACCGGTCGAGGGACCGCCTGCCTCGGCGGCGCCTCGAAGCGGCTCGCGGATCCCGAACGCGAGCACCGCAAACACCAGGCCGGGGATCGCGGTGAAATAGAATGCGGCCCGCCAACCCAGCAAGCTGCCAACGATGCCGCCGCCGGCAAAGCCGACCGCGATTCCGACCGCGGTGCCCGCAGCCCAGACCGCCATCGCACGTGCCCGGCCTTCCTTTCGGAAGTAGTCGCCGAGCAGGGCAGTTCCCGCCGGGTAATAGCTGGCTTCGCCGACGCCGAGCACCGCCCGAGCAACGAAGAGCTGGAGATAATTACGCGCCAGGCCCGTGAAGAGCGTGGCCAGACTCCAGATCGTGACCCCGACCCCGACGACCCGCTTGCGGACGCCGCGGTCCGCCCAGACACCGAAGGGGATGGTGGCAACCGCGTAAACCAGCAAAAACGCGCTACCGAGCAACCCGACCTGGCTGTCGGTCAGACGAAACTCCGCCTGGATGGGCTTGGCCACAGCCGGCAGGATGTACCGGTCCAGGTAATTCAAGAAATTGATGCCCACCATCACGCCGAGGACGTAGCGGGCGTAGCCGCGAGACATCGAGCTGCATTATGAGGGCATGCCCGGCGTGGAAGACAGGCTACGTCAGGAGGCCGACCATTGCTATCAGTGGTCGAATGGTCCTGGCTACGAGTACGCGGTGCACAGCCATCCCTACAGAAAGATCCTGTACGTGGCGCACGGCACGATCACCTTCACGCCGGCTGGCCGCGACGCAATCGCGCTCCGCGCCGGCGACCGGCTCGAGCTGGCGCCCGAGACGCCGCACGGGGCAATCGTCGGACCTGAAGGCGTGGTCTGCTGGGAAGGCCAGGCGAAACGCGCTTAAGCGAGCTCGAGCTTCAGCAGCCGAGCGGCGTTCTCGCGCAGGATCTTCACCTTGGCCTCGGGTTTTAGCTGCAGCCCGTCGAGCTCCTCGATCACACGCGCCGGCTTGATGAAGGGATAGTCGCTGCCAAACAGCGTGCGGTCCTGCAAGCGGCTGCCCATTTCGCGGACGAGCTCGGGCGGGTAATAGCGCGGGGACCAGCCGGAGATTTCGATGAAGACGTTGGCCTTGTGCAGGGCCATGGCGATCAGCTCCAGATGCCAGGGCCAGCCGAAGTGCGCGGCGATGACAGGAAGCTCCGGAAAACGCGCCGCAATCACATCGAGGTGAATCGGCCGCGCCGGGTCGAGCTTGATCCCCTGACCTCCCGGCTCGCCAGCGCCGATCCCGCTGGTGCCGGTGTGGAACAAGCAAGGGATGCGAAGCTCGCTCGCCTTCTCCCAGAGACGAAAGTGGCGTTCGTCACTCGGATAGAAGTCCTGCAGCGAGGGATGAAATTTGGCGCCGACCGCGCCCAGTTCCTTGACGGCCCGTTCCAGCTCGCCCACGGCGTTGGGTTTCCAGGGATCGACCGAAGCAAAAAAAGCAAAGCGTTTGGGGTGCCGCTTGACAATGGCGGCGACGAAGTCATTGGAGACCGGCGGGCGTTTGGTCGCGGTCTCCGCATCCCAGGCGAGCAGGATGCCGAAGACCTGCTCCTGGGCGAAGTCGAGGGCCAACTCATCGGCACTGCGCTCCTGCACTTTGCTGCGGAAGTACCGTGCCGCGGGCTCGCGGAATGGGCCCATGCTCCCCTCCAACCATTCCTTCAGCGGGAGGTGGACGTGCAGATCGACCGCGCGGATCAAGCTACGAAGCGATCGGTTCGGCGGCTTCGACGGCGATGGGATCGCCAACCCTGATGCGCCCGCCCTGCACTACGCGGGAGACCATTCCCCGACGGCCGATCAGCTCGTCTTTGAGGCCTAGCCGGATTTCATCCATGCGAAAGCACGGCTCGCAAATCTTGGTAATTTCAAGCACCGCGGCGGGGCCGAGGCGTAGCCGCGTTCCTGGGGCAAAGCTCATGACGTCGAGGCCTTCGACGGTGACGTTCTCCTTGATGGTGCCGGGCGTTACGCCGACGGCTTCCAGGGCTTCCAGATCGACTACCAGGACCTGGCGCAGCGAGGCAGGGCTAGCATGCTTGTCGCCTTCGATGCCGAGGCCCGTTATGAGCGTCGCCTCCTGGACCGGTTGCATCGGCTCGCGATGGCCGGGGCAGAGCTGGATGGAGACGATTCGCGGCATGACGGCCTACAGATTACGCGATCGCCGCAGGGCCCAGATTGGCTTTCCGTTTACTGATCCAGATGGCCGACTCCCAAGCGATTGGCGTCATCAAGCATATTGCCGGAGGAGTTCTCTGGAGCGAGCGCGAGTTGTTCGTGTTCAGCGATCGGCTGGTGCTGGTCAGAGAGGGGTGGTGGCAAACCTGGCTACGCTATCTCACCATGCAAGCTGGCCTCATCGGCATGCTCATCTACGGGCTGGGAGCGAAGGGTCGAGCCAAAGAAAGCGAGCGACGCCGGCGGCTATCACCTGAGCAGCTGCTCGCCTCCGATCCGAAGGGAATGCAATTCGTCGCCCGTGACATCGTCGATGCCCACCTCTCCGGCGGACGGTTCGAGGCGAAATTGAGGCTCTCGATGGCAGACGGGAGCACCCGGAAATTGTCCTGGGTGAGCTCGGCTAACAAGTACGAACAGGTGGAGGCCATCCTACGCACTGCGCTGGGAACCAGACTGATCGACGAGAAGAAAGCCGCCTAGCATCAGCCGGCTCTCGATGAACTGACGCGGTACGATGACCGCGCATGGCCGAGGAAGGATTTCGCGTCGAGCGCGACTCGATGGGAGAAGTCCGGGTTCCCGAGTCGGCATATTACGGAGCAAGTACGGAGCGGGCGCGCAAGAACTTTCCGATCAGCGAACTCCGAATGCCGCGCCGGTTCATCCGGGCGCTGGCTCAAATCAAGGGCGCTGCTGCGCTGGTCAACAGCGAGCTCGGCCTTCTCGAGGCACGCCTCGCCAACGCCATCCAAGAAGCAGCCGAGGAAGTCGAGGAAGGCAAGTTCGACAAGGACTTCGTGGTCGACGTTTTTCAAACCGGTTCGGGAACCTCGTCGAACACCAATGCGAATGAGGTGATCGCGAATCGCGCTAACGAAATCCTCGGCAGCCCGCTCGGCTCACGAACACCAGTCCATCCGAACGATCATGTCAACCGCTGCCAGTCGAGCAATGACGTCATCCCAACGGCGACCCAACTATCGGCGCTGGTTGCTCTTCATCAAGAGCTGATTCCCGCGCTCGGCTATCTGAAAGACGCGCTCGAGCGTAAGGCACAAGAGCTGATGCCGGTGATCAAGACGGGCCGTACCCATCTCCAGGATGCGACGCCGATCCGCCTGGGCCAGGAGTTTTTCGGGTACGCCGGCCAGGCCGAGCGCGGGATCGACCGGCTTCGCCGTGCCGCGGACGAGCTCGCTGACTTGCCGCTTGGTGGGACGGCGGTCGGCACCGGGATCAATGCCCACCCGGAGTTCGCGCGCCGGGTTTGTCAGCATCTCACGCGGCGGGCCGGCGTGCCGGTGCAGGAGACCGGGAATCATTTCCAGGCGCAGGCGACCCTGGATGCGGTGCTTTCGGCGGCCGGCGCCCTGCGAACGGTCGGCGTCAGCCTCTGGAAGATCGGGAACGATCTGCGCTGGTTTGCCTCCGGGCCGCGCGCCGGGCTGGGCGAGATCACGCTGCCCGAGGTGCAGCCCGGCAGTTCGATCATGCCGGGCAAGGTGAATCCGGTGATCATCGAATCCCTGACCATGGTGGTGGCGCGCGTCCTGGGCAACGATCAGACCCTGACGGTGGCCGCCCAGTCGGGAAGCATCTTCGAGCTCAACCTGATGCAACCGATCGCCGCTTATACGCTGCTCGAGAGCATTACGCTCCTGGCAGCGTCGGCGCAAAATCTCGCACGCCAGTGCGTCGATGGCATTAACGCGACCGACCGTGGACCGAAGGTCGTCGAGCAAGGCTTGATGCTGGCGACCGCCCTTGCTCCGGCGATTGGCTATGACGCCGCCGCGAAAATCGCCAAGGAGGCGCTGGCGAACGGGCGGACGATCCGTGAGATCGCGCGCGAGAAAACGAAGCTGTCTGCCGATGAGCTCGATCGACTGCTGGATCCCGGGCGGATGACCCAACCTGGCATGGAGACGGGCGCCGCCGGCGGCTAGTGCTGGTGGGGAGCCGGCGACCCCGGCTCCCCAAGAGACCCTGCGTCAGTAGCTAACGGTCGCTTCGTAGGTGTCGGTGTTGCCGAAGTTGGTTGCGCAGACCTTCGGGTCGTCCGGGTTGGGCGCGACAGCAGTTTTCGATCCGCTGTAGACAGCGCTTCGGTAGTTGTCCACCGCAGAGCAGGCGGCCGCATTGCGCGAATCGGTCCAGACGACGTAGGCCGCGTGGGGGCCCGACACGATTCCGATGTAATCGCCGATGAACTGCTCCATCAGGTTGTTGTAGCTCGAGCCGTCGGGATTCGACGACGCCGTGCTGACTCGCAGCGGGGCGCCGAAGGCGGCCCCATGGATCGACTGCACGAGGTAGTTGTCGTAGACCTGCACGCCCGTCTGCCAGGGATTGTTCGCTGGCGGCTCGGTGAGGGCATCAAACGTGACGTTGACGTTGCCGTCCGGATCGACGCTGGCCTCGGGAAAGAAGCTGTTGCGGTTCGCGATCGATGCGATCGTCCCGAGCTGCGTCCAGGTCAATCCATCCTTCGAATCGGCGGCTTTGACAACACCGTGGCCGCCGCTGAAGTCGCACCAGACGAGGTAGACCAGACTGCTCGAGGGGTCCGCCGCCGGATGCGGGTAGCAGTCGACGCGGGCGCTCATTCCGGGAACTCGGTTGAAGAGGTCCACAGCATCGAACGGCGTCCCGGTCAGCGGGTAATCGGTGACCTGCGAGATCGTGATCGGGCTCGTGAACGTTGCGCCGCCATCCTGCGAGGTCGCCACCACCTGCAGCGACGCTGACTTCGTCGAGTCCGCGTTTTCTGTCCAGAAGACTTCGACGGTGCCATCCGAGGCCACCGCCATCTGGCCCGTCTCACGGAAGCCTTGAGCGGAGTTGCTATTGCCGGCGCTGACCTGCACCGGCGACGACCAGGTCTGCGCCTCGTCGTCAGAGTGAACGACCATGAGCTTCACGTTCCCATTGCCGGAGCACTCGCCGCAGAAGATCGCGATGAAGACGTAGACCCGGCCGAAATGCGGACTGCCGGCGACCTTATCGACCGCGAGCCATTCATGGTCGTCGAAATCCGAGGTCTTGTTCAGCGCGTTGACGAGTGAGGGGGTCAACCAGCTCGCCCCGTCGTCGTGGCTGCGCGAAACGGCAGTCGCCTCACTGAAATGCTGGTCAGGATTGATCGGATCGGCGAGATTCGCGTAATAGATGGTCACGCCGCAGACATAGCTGAACCCGCCGTTGCAGAACTGGGGACCGTAGTCCAGGCTGGGGTCGCCGCCCGAGGCGCGGCCGATTCCGCTGTTGTCGTAGCCCGGCAGGTAGCCGCCGCTCCAGCTGCCGCCGTTGTCCTTCGAAACGTAGTAACCCGAGACCTGCTCACCATGCCCGAAGGGACATGGGCTGCTCAGTGGCGCCGTCGTCCCGGAACAGAGCGGGTTGTCCAGCTCATCGTTCGCACCGGCAACCAGCACGCCGGTGAACGGGTCCCGGGTAATCGAGGTCTCGTTCTGCTTGTTCTGCGGGAACGGGTTTCCATGATCCAGGTCGACAAGCGTGTTGCCTGAGACCGAGGGTCCGGCCACCGGCGGGGCCGCGGTTCCTACCGCCGGCTGGACCAGGGCCAGCGCGGCCGCGACGGGCAGCATGACGAGCGAGATTCGACGGGGAAGTCGATGTGGCAAGGCTCCTCCTCCTCCAGTTGGTTGCGTCGGGTTGTGCCGCCCGAAAGTGTAAAGGTTTAGTAAGACCCAGACAAGGGCCGCCTAACCGTTAGCTGTCGGCTTCGATCAAGCCCTTGCGGATCGCGTACTTGACGAGTTCTGTGCGGTCATGCATCCGAAGCTTCTTCATGATGTGGTCGCGGTGAGTCTGGACGGTCTTGATGCTCAGAAATAGCGTGTCGGCGATTTGACGGTTCGTCTTGCCCTCGGCGACCAGCCGCAGCACTTCGCGCTCCCGATCGCTGAGCGGCTCAAAGGTCTCGCGCTCGGGCGCACGCTGCAGATAGTCCGAGACGAGGAGCCGTGCGACCGACGGATAGAGATACGGCTCGCCCTTGCTGGCGGCCTCGATCGCGGCGATCAGGTCTGAGGCGGCAGCTTTCTTGAGGACGTAGCCGACGGCGCCCGCCTTGAGGGTCTGAAAAAAATATTCCTCGTTGTCGTGCGCCGTGAGGATGACGACCTGCGTCTGGGGACACAGACGCCGAATCTCGCGGGTGGCTTCGATGCCCGACATTCCGGGCATGGCGACGTCGACGACGGCCACGTCGGGGCAATTGGCGCGGGCAAGCCGAATCGCCTCCCGGGCTTCGGTCGCCTCGGCGATAACCTGGATCTCGCTTTGGCCGTCGATCACGGCACGGATGCCGGCGCGGACGAGATTGTGATCTTCGACGAGCATGACACGGATCGGCCGGCGCTCAGTTTGCTGTTGCATGGCGGTCCTCCAAGGGTAATTGCGCGACCACTTCGGTGCCCGCGCGCGGCGCCGATCGGATGTCGAGCGTTCCGCGTAAGAGCGTGGCTCGTTCGCGCATCCCGAAGATGCCGAGCCCGGCGCGGCCGGCCCCTTCTTTCTCCGGAATGCGGTCGGGGTCGAAGCCGATGCCATCGTCGCGGACGCGCAGCCAGACATGACTGTTGACACAGCGGAGGTCGATGTTGACGTGGGTCGCCCGCGCGTACTTGTTGGCATTCGTCAGCGCCTCCTGCGCGATCCGGTAGAGCGCAGTTTCGATCGCCGGTGAGAGGCGGTCGCGCAGGCCATCGACGTGCAGGGAAACCTCAGCACCTGACGGCTGCTTCGCGAGAGTGCGCAGTGCCGGCACCAGCCCCAGGTCATCGAGGACCGACGGACGGAGGTCCTGCGACATGCGATGAACTTCCTCGAGGGTTTCTTCCAATGTTCGCTTGACCGCCTCGAGCTGCTCGCGGGCGACGCGGTCGGAGGTCCGTTCGAGCAGCAAGTCGAGACTGATGATCTCGTGTGTCAGCGCCTGCCCGGTCTGGTCATGGAGCTCGCGCGCCACCCGCTGACGTTCGCGCTCTTGCGCTTGCAGCACCCGCTGCGCGCTCAGATGCCGCTCGTGCTCGAGGCGATCGAGCATGGAGTTGAAGACGGTCGCGATCCGGCGGAGATCGGGGTCGGCGAAGTTGGTTTGCACCCGCGGCTCTTCGACACCCGGTTGCACCGCGCCCATGGTCGATTCCAGTTCTCGCATCGGCCGAAAAGCGAGCCGGAGGATAAGAAAGTTGGCGACCAGGATGGCGATCAGGCCGATCGCCAGCAGCCCGAGCAAGAAGGGAACCCGCCTCCCGGAAAAGTTGACGGTGATCAGCGGGCCGATGACGGCGCCGACGACGATGATGGCGCTGTTCGCCACCACCACCTTCTGAAACGTCGTCAGGTTACGGTGCCACCACCGTGGGTCCAGCGGTCGCCTCACAAATCGATTCTAGGCACGGATTTTGCGATTTTCATACGACGGTCGTGCCCGAGCGGCATTCAGGTGCACGCCCGATGCCAGGGCTGATAGGCGGCGCCCAAATTGGGTACAGACATCAGTGCACGACGATTTCCTCCCCTCCATAGCGCGGGCCGTTTTCCCCCACGGCCCGCATTTTTTGTCCGCGGGGCGCTGCCAAAATAGTGCCTTGGCCTCTGATAGCTTCGACCTGAAAGCCGTCACTCGCGTCACGGCAGGCGCCGTCGGCGAGCCGGGAAAGCGATCGTTTTACCTCCAGCTGCGGGCTGCCGGCTCGCTGGTCAGCCTGGCGCTCGAGAAGGAGCAGCTGCGCGCACTGACGGAGCGACTGCAGGAGGTCTTTAGCCGGGTATCCGTCCCACAAGCGGGCTCGCTGCCCGACATGGCGCTCGAAGAGCCGATCCACCCGGTGTGGCGGGTCGGATTCATGACGCTGACCTACAGCCAGGAAGAGAAGCGGTTCGAGGTCTCGCTGGTGGAGCTGGTCGACGAAGGCGACGAGCCCGCGACCGGTCATTTCGAGGCCAGCCTGGCGCAGATGCAGGCGCTCGCGACCCACGCCGCGAGCCTGATCAGCGCCGGACGGCCTCCTTGCCCGCTGTGCGGGGGTCCCATCGATCATGACGGCGGGATTTGCCCGCGCCTCAACGGGCATCATTGAGGAAGTGCCCAGGCCCATCAAGCCGCTAGACGCGGAGGCGGAAGAGCGCCTCCTGCGCGAGGGCACCATCGATCCGCGCGGGCTGATGCCCGACTGTTCGAACTACACCTACCTGGCCGAAGTTTGCGATAGCCGGGGCGGGCAAACGCTCGGGGTCTACAAGCCGGCCGGCGGCGAAACCCCGCTCGACGATTTTCCGGATGGGACGCTCGGCAAGCGTGAAGTCGCGGCCTATCTCGTCAGCCAGGCGCTTGGCTGGCACCTTGTCCCCTTCACGGTGTATCGCGACGCCGGTCCGCTGGGGCCGGGGTCGCTGCAACGGTTCGTGCATGCCGACCTGCGTCAGCACTATTTTTCGCTGATGCCCGGGCGCGCGTCGGACTTTCGCACCATGGCCGCCTTCGACGTCATCGTCAACAACGCTGATCGGAAAAGTGGACATTGCCTGATCGATCGGCAGGGCAGGATTTGGGGAGTCGACAACGGCCTGACGTTCCACGTCCTCCCTAAGCTGCGGACCGTCATCTGGGAGTTCGCCGGCGAGGAGGTCCCTCCAAACTTGCGTCGCGACGCGGGCCGGCTTGCCGCCGAGCTGACCAGCCGCCGTTCCGCGGTCGCGCCGTTGACTGACTTATTGAGCGAAGCGGAGGTGAGGGCGCTCGCGCGACGCGCCCAGCGGCTGGCGGACGACGGGCGCTATCCGCCGCCGACCTCGCGCTGGGCCTATCCTTGGCCGCTGGTCTGAGCGCCCGCTAGCGGCGCAAGGCGGCCGGCACCCGAGGCCGGTCAGGCTCGGTGGGAAGCTCCTCGTCGAGCCGGCGTAACCAGGCAGGCGCGGCCGGCGGCACATCGTCCACCGGCACCTCGCGGTCGTCGCGGTCATCCGGCTCCGTTCCAGGCGTCAGCATCCGCCAGAGGACGAGAAACGTTCCGCCAACCAGGGCGAACTTTGCCGTGCCGAAGAGCACCAGGCCGGCCAGCTGCTGATCCTCGATCGAGCGGTAAGCCTGATAGAAGAGATGGTGGGACAGCGCCAGCGTCAGCCCGGGAATCGTGGGCGGGACGCCCGCGACCATCAAAACGCCGATCTTCGCGATCGAGCTCAGGCGGCGGCTGCCCACGATCGGCCACCAGAAGGCAAAAGCGCCCAGGATCACGACGGCTTGCACCAACTCGCGGACGAGAAGACTGCTCGATGCCGCGTCGACCACGGCAGGGAGCTGCCCCGCGAAGATCACGACATTGAGCGCGACGATTCCGACCACCGGATGCAGCCGCGCGCTCAAGCTGCTGCCGAACAACGGGCCGAAGCCATACGCGAGGAGCGGGACGACCAGCGCCAGCAGCGCCATCTCCAGCAGCATGTGGGTGCTGAGGCGCAGGCCGGCGGTCGCAACGACCGGCGGAAGCAGGCTGATAACGGCCAAGGCAAGTCCGGCGGCGAGCGCCCCACGATGACGCCGGGTCATCACCTTATTTTGCCGGACGCCACCGGTGCCTGGTAGTGAGCAAACACGGCATCGACAAAGCTCACGAACTGGTCCGCGAGCGGCCCGCTGTCGAGCTCGAGCACGTTTTCCGCATTGTCCTCGCCGGCGTGCGAGAGGTTGTAGCTGCCGGTGAAGACGGTGTTGTCGGCGACCACGATCTTGGCGTGCATATAGTCGTGGACGCTGGTCGGCGAATAGGGTGTCGTCACCTTGGAGGCGAAGGGCAAGGAACTGGTGACGCCTTGAAACGCCGGCCCCTTCCAACCGGCGTGCGGATCCACCTTCCACTGACCCAACACTTCTGCCATTTGGGTGCGGTCGTAGACGCCCTTGAAGTCGGCAGGGGCATGCCCGACGAGGTCGGCGAGCGTGCCGAGGACCACGCCCGAGGTGATCACGGGTGAGCAGATCCGGATGCGACGCTTCGCGTGAGCGAGGCGCATCGCGATTTCGTGGCCCATTCGCGGCCCGCGCCCAGGCGAGAAGAACAGCCGCGCCTTGATCGAGCCGTATGAGGCGGGCACGCTGACTCCGGGCAGGTCGTACTTACCGGTGCCTTCGACCTGGCCGCCATCCCAGAGCTCGCTGAAGTTTTTCGCGTACTCGCGCGCCAGGGCCGGCGACGGCAGGCGCAGGATGACGTTCTCCTCACGGTTCCAGGAGTCGTTCGTCCAGTTGGTGGAACCGGTCCATACGGTCGCCTGCTCGCTGGCTGCGTCACGCACGATGTATTTGTGGTGCATCAGCTCCGGCACGCCGGAAATCGGCCGAGTCGGGACGCCGAGGCTCGCGATGTACGCCGAGTCGGGCTGAGGAGGCGGGGGAACCGGGATTGGGTTCGGATAGTCGACGTTGTAAAGCACGCGCACCACGACGCCGCGGCTCGCGGCTGACTTGAGTGCCGTCCGCACCGCGTCAGCGGGGCTATCGGTGAGGTTGAAGTCGTAGATCGCGATGTCGAGCGTCTGCTGGGCGGCGTCGATGAAGGCGGCGAGCTGCGCCGCCACCTGATCTGCGGTCTGCGCGCCATCCTGGAGAAAACTCAGCTCCAGGCCGGCCGTCATTGGGCGTCGCTCTTTTTTTGCTGCGCTCGCTCCTTCGCGCGTTGATCGAGCAACTTCCGCTGATAGTGCTGCTGGATGACGTCCGCGGCGTGCTCGATGTCGTCGGTGACGACCATCAGGTCGAGATCTTCGGGCGAGACTTTTCGTTCGGCAAGGACGCGGTCATGGATCCATTGGCGCAGGCCGGCCCAGTAGTCACTGCCGAACAGAATTACCGGGAAATGGACGATCTTCCCGGTCTGAATCAGGGTGAGCGACTCGAAGAGTTCGTCGAGCGTCCCGAAACCGCCGGGGAAGATGACGAAGGATTCGGCGTATTTGACGAACATCGTCTTGCGCACGAAGAAATAATGGAACTCGATGCCCAGATCGACGTACTCGTTCAGGCTCTGCTCGAAAGGCAGCTCGATATTGCAGCCGACCGAGAGGCCGCCGCCCTCGCGTGCGCCCCGATTGGCGGCCTCCATGATCCCGGGGCCGCCACCGGTGATCACCGCGAAGCCGCGACGCGCGACCGCCGCAGCCAGCTTGCGGGCTTCGTCGTACATCGGATCCGGTGGCCGGACACGCGCAGAGCCAAAGATGGTGACCGCGGGACCGACGGCGGCCAGCGCGTCGAAGCCCTCCACAAACTCCGCCTGGATGCGCAGCACGCGCCAGGGATCGCTGTCGAGGAACTCGGGCAGCGGAGCCCGCTCCAGCAGCGCTCGGTCTTCGATGGGATGTTCGACGCCCCGACGCACCACTCGCCCGGCACGCCGTCCTTCGCGCTCGTCCGCCATCGCTTGCTTACTGTAGCGCCGTTACTTTTGGGAGTGCGCTCATCGCGAGGCGATGACGAAGAAGCTCGGGCTTTCGGTCAGCGCTCGATCGCGGCGGCCGAACATCCTCTGCAGCCTCAGACCGGCGCCCCGCGCCAGCCAGTTCTCGATCTCTTCCGGCCAGATCAGCGGGACTTCGGCAACCTGCGTCACCAGCTTGTGATCGGGCACGTGGTAATCGACTTCGATGCTCGCCTGGTTGCCATCGAACCGTTTGACCCTGACGCCGTCAGTCGCGCCGGCGCGCAGCCAGTGTGGGTTGGTGAGCTCGAAGGCGAGCCGACCGTCTGAAGCCAGCTGTCGGGCCGCGCCGCGCAACCGCTCGACGGCGCAGAGGATGTTCGACGGCACCATCACCATGGCGAACTGCCGGCCAAGGTCGAGGTCCTCGATTCGCGACTGTACGAGTTCAACAGCCGGCAGCCGTGTTCTCAGGTGCTCCAGCATGCCCGGGTGACTGTCGACGCCGACGAGATCGATGCCGGCTTGATGCAACGGCACCGCAAGCCGGCCCGCTCCGATGCCGAGGTAAAGGACCGGCGGCCCGGAGTCCCGGGTCAGCTCCAGCCACGGCCAGAGGTCAGTCGCGTCAGGAAAGCCGGCGTAAAGCTGGGCGAATCCGGGGTCGGGATTGGCTGGATCGTCGCGGACGATCCGGGATTCGGCTACGCGACCGCCTCGTCCGCGATCGAGAGCGCCTTGTCGATGATGGCGAAGCCTTCCGCGAGCTGCTCTTCATTGATGCAGAGCGGAGGGTTGGTCATGATCGTGTGCCAGCGAAGGAAGGTATAAAGGCCCTGGTCACGCAGCGCCCTGGAAACCTTCTTCATCGGCTCTGAGGTGCCGTTGAAGGGAGCCAGCGGCTCCATCGTCTTGCGGCTCTTGACCAGTTCGAGGATGCCGAACAGGCCGATCGATCGCGTCAGGCCGACCGATGGATGCTTTTCTTTCAGCGCCGCATGATGTCGCGCCATCACCGCACCCATCCGGCGGGCGTTGCCGATCATGTCGTCCTCTTCATAAGCGCGGATAGTGCCCAGGGCGGCCGCACAGGCAAGCGGATGGCTGTTGTACGTCAGCCCGCCGTAGAACACGCGATTCTCGAAGAATTCGGCGATCTTGGGCCGCATGGCGACCGCCCCCAGCGGCACATAGCTGCTGGTCAATCCCTTGGCGATCGTCATGATGTCGGGCACCACCTTCCAATGGTTGACCGCAAACCAGTCGCCGGTCCGGCCGAAGCCTGACATGATCTCGTCGCAAACCATCAAGATGCCGTAGCGGTCGCAAAGTGCCCTGACGCCTTGCAGGTAACCGTCCGGCGGAATCAGGATGCCGTTGGTGCCCGTCACGGGCTCGAGGAAGAAGGCGGCGATCGTCGCCGGGCCTTCGAGCTGGATGGTTTCTTCGAGGTAGCGAAGCGACTCCTCGGCGCCGTCGACCGCGCGCTGCGGACCGTGATAGGGATCGAGAACATGAATGACGCCTGAGTCGCCGATGTCGTTGGCCCAGCGCCGCGGGTCGCCGGTCAGCGCCATCGCCCCGGCGGTCGCGCCGTGGTAGGAGCGATAGCGGGCGATGATCTTATGCCGGCCGGTCACCGCGCGCGCCAGACGAATCGCGTTCTCGTTCGCTTCCGCTCCGCCGAGGGTGAAGAAGACTTTGTCCAGATCGCCGGGTAGGACTTCGGCTAGCTTTTGGCCGAGCAGCGCCCGCGGCTCATGCGCCAGGAACGGGCTGGCATAGGCCAGTTTTTCGGCCTGTTGCTTGATCGCGTCGATGATGCGCGGGTCACCATGACCGGCGTTCACGCTCATCTGCTGACTGTTGAAATCGATGTAGCGCTTGCCGGCTGTGTCCCAGAAGTACACGCCCTTGGCGTGATCGACGGGGATCGGATCGATGGCGGTCTGCGCCGCCCACTCGTACAGCGTGTACTGGCGGCAGAGTGAAACGATCTCTTCGCCGCTGAGGACGTGCGGCCGAGCTGGAGTCTCTAGAGCCATCGTGTCGTGATGACTTTATGGCGCGTGTAGAAGCGGATGCTGTCCTGGCCGGTTGCATGCAAGTCGCCGAAGAAGGAATTCTTCCAACCGGTGAAAGGGAAGAACGCCATCGGCGCCGCGACGCCGATATTGACGCCGAGCATGCCGGCCTGGGCGCGGCGTTTGAACTCGCGCGCGTTCTTGCCCGAGCTGGTGAAGATCGAGGCCATGTTCCCGAAGGTGCTCGAGTTGAGCAGCGACAGGGCTTCGTCGATGTCGCCGGCCCGCATCACGGAGAGGACGGGACCGAAGAGCTCGTCCTTCCAGACCGTCATGTTCGGCGTCACCTTGTCGAGGATGGTGGGGCCGAGGAAGAAGCCCTCGTCGCGGTCGACCTGGCGGCCATCGCTGACCACCTGGGCGCCCTCCGACCTCGCCCCATCGATGTACTCGATCAGCTTCTTCTTTCGCTCACCGCGAATCACCGGCCCGAGCGTCGTCTTGGGATCGGTGCCCGGCCCGACCTTCAGGTCCGCGGCATCGTTGGCCAGTTCCCGCACCAGCGCATCGCCGATCTTGCCCACGCCGACCGCCACGCTTCCCGCCAGGCAGCGCTGGCCCGCGTTGCCGAAGGCGGATGAGATGACGTGCGGCGCTGACAATTCGAGATCGGCGTCGTCCATCACAAGGATGTGGTTCTTGGCGCCGCCCAGGGCCTGGACGCGCTTGCCGTTGGCGGCTGCTGTCTTGTAAATGTAGGCGGCAACCGGCGCCGAGCCGACGAAGGAGATGGCGGCAATATCCGGGTGGCCGAGCAGCCCATTGACCGCATCGTTTGCCCCATGCACGACGTTGAAGACGCCGGCCGGCAAGCCGGCGTCCTGCAACAACTCCGCGATGCGCATCGCCGACAGCGGAGTCAGCTGGGATGGCTTCAGGACGAAGGTATTGCCGGTGACGAGCGCCACGGGGATCATCCAGAGCGGCACCATGTTGGGGAAGTTGAAGGGCGAAATCCCAGCCACCACCCCGACCGGGAATCGTGTCAGCTCCTCGTCGATCCCTCGCGCGATTTGATCGAGGTTGGTTCCCATCATGAGGGTGGGCGCGCCGCAGGCAAAATCGATCACCTCGATCGCCCGCTTGACTTCGCCGCGTGACTCGTCGAGGGTCTTGCCGTTCTCCTGGGTGACCAGGGCTGCGAGCTCCTCGAAGTGCTGCTCGAAGAGTGCCTTGAAGCGGAACATGACCTGCGCCCGATCGGGCACCGGCCTCTCGCTCCATTCGGGGAACGCCTTCTTCGCGGCGGCCACCGCCTGGTTGATCTCCTCCGCGGTGGAGTAGGGGAGGCTGGCGATGGTTTCGCCGGTGGCGGGATTTGGAATCGGGTCCGACTTCTCGTTGCGCGAGTCGCGGAACTGCCCGTCGATGTACGCCTGGACCGACCGGGTCGCGATCACGCCGTGGCCCCCACCGGTGTCGGCTGCGCGCTCGGCACCCCGTGGAACGGCGAGCGGCGCAGGAACTGGCCGGCGCCTTTCGTGCCCAGGAACTTGCCGTCCTTGACGAGCAGGTTGCCCCGCTGCATGACGACTTCCGGGAGTCCCTTGACTTTCATACCCTCGTAGCAACTGTAGTCGACGTTCATGTGGTGAGTTTTGACGGACAGGGTGCGCTCGACATCGGGATTGAAGATGACGATGTCGGCGTCGCTGCCGGGCGCGATCGTGCCTTTGCGAGGGAAGAGCCCGAACATCCTGGCGGGCGCCGTCGCCACCAGCTCGACGAAACGGTTGGGCGTGATCTTGCCGGCGTTGACGCCACCGTGATAGATGAGCGTGAACCGGTCTTCCACGCCGGGCAGGCCGTTCGGGATCTTGGAGAAATCGCCCTTGCCGAGATCCTTCTGCCCCTTGAAATGAAACGGGCAGTGGTCGGTCGCCACCAGTTGCAGGTCGTCCTGCACCAGGCCCTTCCAGAGCTCGTCGTGGTCGGGTTTGGGCCGAAGCGGCGGAGAGCAGACGTACTTGGCGCCTTCGAATCCAGGCCGGCCGAGGTCCTCGAGGCTCAAGTAAAGGTATTGCGGGCAGGTTTCGGCGAAGGCAGGGGCGCCGTCGTCGCGTGCCTCGCGCACGGCGTCGAGGGCGGGCTTCGAGCTCAGGTGGACGATATAGACCGCCACCTCCGCCAGCCGCGCCAGCGCGATGGCACGGCCGGTCGCCTCCCCTTCCATGCTGGCGGGCCGGGTCAGGCCGTGATTGATGGGATCGACCTTGCCTTCCTCGAGATAGCGCTTGACGAGGACGTCGATCGCGCCGCCGTTCTCGGCGTGCATCATGATCAGCCCGCCGTTCTCCGCGGTGCGACTCATCGCCCGGAAGATCGCGGCATCGTCGAGCATGAAGACGCCGGGATAGGCCATGAAGAGCTTGAACGAGGGCACGCCCTCGCGAACGAGCTCGTCCATCTCTTTGAGGATGTTGTCGTTTACTTCGCGGACGATCATGTGGAAGCCGTAGTCGATGTGCGCCTTGCCCTGCGCCTTCTGATGCCATTGGTCGAGGCCGGAGCGCAGCGTCTGGCCGTAGGTCTGCACCGCGAAATCGACGATCGTCGTGGTGCCGCCCCAGGCGGCCGCCGCGGTCCCAGTCGCGAAGTCGTCGGAGGCGAAGGTGCCACCAAAGGGAAGCTCCATGTGGGTATGCACGTCGACCGCCCCTGGCATCACCAGCCGGCCGGCGGCGTCAAGGGTTTGATCGACGCGGACATCGAGGTTGTTTCCAATCGCCGCAACCCGCTCCCCGTCGATCAGCACGTCCGCTTTCGCCGAGTCGCTGGCGGTGACCACGGTGCCGTTCTTGATCAGCGTCTTCACGGCAGCTGCCTGACCAGGTCGTCGTAGGTTTCGGGGCGCCGATCACGCAGGAACTGCCAGGTGTTGCGCACCTCGCGGTTCATGTCGAGATCGAGGTCGCAGACCAGCACTTCATCCTCGGTTTCGGACGCCTTGCCGATGATCCGACCGCGCGGGTCGCAGAAATAGCTGGAGCCGTAGAACTCGGCCTCGTTGAGTGGCTTCTCAATCCCCACGCGATTAATCGCGCCGATCCAGTAGCCGTTGGCGACCGCGTGCGCCGGCTGTTCCAGCTCCCACAAGTATTTCGAGAGCGACTTGACCGTGGCCGAGGGATTGAAGACGAGCTCCGCGCCCTTGAGTCCCAACTCGCGCGCCGGCTCCGGGAAGTGGCGGTCGTAGCAGATCAGCAGACCCACCCGTCCGACTGACGTGTCCCACACCGGGTAGCCGAGGTTGCCGGGCTTGAAATAGAACTTCTCCCAGAAACAGGGCCCAACGTGTGGGATGTGCGTCTTGCGATATTTCCCGACCAGGGTGCCATCGTTTTCGATGACGACCGCAGTGTTGTAGTAGACGCCGGTCTGCGCCTCTTCGTAGAAAGGGACGACCAGCACCATCTTGTGCTTTTTCGCCAGTTCTCGCATCCGCTTGATCGTGGGACCGTCATCGGGCTCGGCGGTGTCGTACCACTTCGAGTTCTGCTCGGCCGGAAAATACGGCCCAAAGAAGATCTCCTGCAGGCAGGTGATCTGCGCCCCCTTTTTCGCCGCCTCCCCGATCAGCTCCTCGTGTTTTACGATCGCCTCTTCCTTGGGCATGTTCGCGTGCGCCTGGATCAGCGCCGCTCGTACCTTCGCCATTAGCGCTTCGCCTCCTCATACGTGAACGCCGGAATGATTGCCTCGCCGTACGCCTTGATGACAGCTTCAGGCTTTTCGACCATCAGATAAAGATTGAACTGGTCGACGCCGACGTCGATCAATTCCTGGATTCGACGCTTGCTCTCCTCCACCGTGCCGATGACGCAGAAGCGGTCGATGACGTCGTCGGGCACGAAGTTCGCGTGTTCGGCGCCGCGCTTGGCGTGATCCTGGTAGTCGTAATGGTCGCGCGCCCTGATGTAGTCGGTCAGCGTCTTGGGCAGGTCCTTCGCGTCGTAGCGCTTGAGCAGATCGACGACATGGTTGGAGACCAGAGCGGGGAACCAGCGGACCTGCTCGCGCGCGGTGGCGAGATCATCGGCGATGAACGCCGGCGCGGCCGCCTGGATCAGGATGTCGTCGAACGATCTGCCGGCTTCGTCGGCGCCTTCCTTCACGAACTGCAGGCACCACTTGATGATGGCCGGGTCGGCCAGCTGGATGATCACGCCGTCGGCGACGCGACCGGCCGCACGCAGCGCCTTGGGGCCATAGCCGGCGACCCAGATGGGAAGCTCGTACTCCGCCCACTTGATCCGGACCGTGACGCCGTCATAGCTGACCTCTCGGCCGGCAGCCAGATCTCGGATCAGCCGGCAATCAGCCTCCATCTGCTCAACCGTGACCGGCTTTTGACCGAGCACACGGCGGGCGCTGTCGCCCCGACCGATGCCCATGACCATCCGGCCGCCGGAGATCTCCTGCAGCGTCGCGAGCGCGCTCGCCGTGACCGTCGGATCTCGCGTTCCCGGATTGGTGACACAGGGGCCGATCTTGATCGTCCTGGTGTTGGCCGCCATCAGCGTGAAGACTGGATAGACCTCCTGCCAGAGGACGTGCGAATCGAACAGCCACGCGTACTCGAATCCATTCGATTCGGCGAGCTTGGTCAGCTCCACCCAGCGGCTGGGCGGAGGATCAGGGGCAAAGCAGACGCCGAAGCTCAGCCGCGCCATCTCCCTCCTGAAAGGATGGAGCCCCCGCGATGGGGGCTCCAGCGCGATATACGCCCTTTAGATTAAGTCGCCGCCGCCGCTTGCGGACGCCGCCGCACCGCACCCGCGGGGAAGGCGGCCGCCAGGATCAGGTAGCACACGAAGGCTGCCACGAGGCCGACCACCCAGCTGTAGTCGTAGACGTGGAACGGGAGCCAGCTGTAGAGCGGACCGATGAAGCCGCCCCGCGGGAAGGGACCATTCCCCGGCGTCGAGTAGGCTCCGCCAACGGCCAGGACGCCACCCACGACCAGGCTGACCAGGCCTCGCCAGTTGAAGCCGCCCGCATAGCGATATTCGCCATCGACCTTGTACAGGTCGCCGAGCTTGAGCAGCCGGCTGCGCATCACCCAGTAGTCGGCGATCAGGACTCCGGCGATTGCGCCCAGTGCGCCGCCGTAGAAGCCGAGCCAGGTGAAGATGTAGACGTTCGGGTTCGCCAGCAGGTTCCAGGGCTGGATGACGATCCCGAGGACGCCGGTGATCAGACCGCCGGTGCGGAAGCTGATCAGCTTCGGAATCACATTCGAGAAGTCGTACGAGGGGCTGACGATATTGGCCGCCACGTTCACCGACAGGGTTGCAACAGCCAGAGTGAAGAGCGCGAAGATCACGACCAATGGGTTGTCGAACTTGGCGGTCAGCGCTACGGGATCCCAAATGGGTGCGCCGTAGACCTTTTGCGTGGCCGCGGTGATCAGCACCGCCACCAGCGGGAACAGCGTCATGGTGGTCGGCAGACCCAGGATCTGGCCCACCGCCTGCGCGCGCTGGCTCCTGCCGAAGCGGGTGAAGTCCGGCATGTTGAGCGAGAGCGTCGACCAGAAGGCGATCATGCCCATCAACGCCGGCGGGAAGAGGACAAACCAGAAATTGCTGCCCCAGCCCACTTTGCCGGGCTCGCTCAGGATCGGCCCGAAGCCGCCGGCCTTGGTCACCATCCAGGCGAGCAAGCCGAGCGCCACGATCAGGACGAAGGGCGCCGCCCAGTTCTCGAAGCGGCGGACGGCGTTCATGCCACGAATGATGATGAAGATGTTGAGCGCCCAGAAGATCGCGAAGCTCAGCCACAGGGTCCAGTGCTGCCCCAGAACCATGGCGGAGTTCGTCCATCCCGCCCCGAACAGCTTTCCGCTGAGCGCGTAGAGCGCCCCGCCGCCGATCCAGGTCTGGATGCCGAACCAGCCGCAGGCTACCCCTGCCCGCAACAGAGCCGCCACGTTGGCGCCGAAGACGCCGAAGGAAGCTCGGGCGAATACGGGGTATGGAATTCCGTACTTGGTTCCGGCGTGGCTGTTGGCCAGCATCGGAAGCAGGACGATGATGTTCGCGAGCGCGATCGTCAGAATCGCCTGGTACCAGGCCATGCCGAGAGCGACCAGACCCGACGCCAGCAGGTAAGTCGGAATGTTGTGCGCCATCCCGATCCAGAGCGCCATGTAGTTGTAGGTCGTCCAGGTGCGCTTCTTGATCGGAACGGGCGCGAGATCGAGGTTATACAGGGGACTCTCCTGAATCGCACGGTCGTCGGCTAGCTCGTGGCGCCCGTCCGGATAGACCAGCTCCTCCCCTACGCGTTGCGCCGTCGGTGTATAGGTCGCAACTCCCATGCGCTTCCCCTCCATCTGAACTTGATGCGAACGGTTTTTGCGAACCCTAATGTACGGTTGGCATCCCGCCAAGTCAATGGGCCAGCCGGACCCTCCAGGAGATCGGTTGAGAGAGACCAAACGCCGTGTCTGAAACGCTCGCCCTCAAGCTGGTTCTGACACCTGTCCTGATCGCCGGGGCTACGCTGGTCGGCCGGCGCTGGGGTCCGAGCCTGAGCGGGTGGCTGGTCGGCCTGCCATTCACCTCGGGCCCGGTGGTCTTCTTCCTCGGCCTCGAGCATGGAACCGGCTTCGCCGCGACGGCGGCCCTCGGCGTCGTCCTCGGCGTTACCTCGCAGGCGGTATTTGGCCTGGCCTACATCCGCATCGCCGTCGGCCGAGGCTGGCTCCCGCGCGTCGTCTGGGGCACCGTCGCCTTCGCCATGGCGACCATCACCTTCGCGCTCATCCAGATGCCCGAATGGCTGGAGCCGCTGCTGGTGGCCGCCTCACTGCTGCTTGCGATCCGGTTTGCGGGCCGGCCGGTGCCTGCGTTTCAGGTAGCAAGAGCCGCAGAGCCTGCTGATCTTTCATTACGAATCGTGATCGCGACCGCGCTCGTCATTGCGCTGACCGAAACGGCTCCGCTGCTTGGCGCCCGCCTCAGCGGGTTACTATCCCCGTTTCCCCTTTATGCCGGCATCCTGGCGGTCTTCGCCCATCGCCAGGGGGGAGCGGCGGCGGCCCATTCCGTCTGGCGTGGATTGTTCTTCGGGCTCTTCGCCTTTCTCGGGTTCTTTACCGTGCTGGCCGCAACCCTCGGGCCGATCGGCATCGGCGGCAGCTTCGCGCTCGCCATCTTGACGGCGCTTTTGATGCAGGGCCTGACGCTGCTGCTTCTCCGGCGTCTACAGGTCGCGCCGGGCGAAACTCCAGTTCGCCAGGCCAAGCACCCCGATCAGCCAGGCGACTACCCAGACCAGGTAACTCACCGGTAGCGGCGATTCCGCATAGAACGGATTGCCGGCCCGCGCTCGTCCGGCGGCGCGAGCCGCGTTCAAGATGTCCGACGGCTCGAGGTAGAAGATGGCCCCGTGCCATAGGCCGTCCGTCGGGATCAGGAGCCGGCTGCCCACGCCAATGTTGATGATGGTGTCGTTGTTGAACACCTGGCCGATGAGGAGCGCGATGCCACCAATCCAGCCGACGAAGAAGAGAACGAGCGCCACGACGCCGCCCGTCATGGGCGCGAGGCGGGTGCTCAGCAGCAGCGCGAGGGACATCAAAACGATGCCTTCGGCCGCAACGAAGACGATGGTCGCCGCGGGGTTCGGGGGTACATAGCCGGTTGCGAGCCAGATTCCCAGCATCTCCAGGAGCCCGCTACCCGCCGCGTAAATGGCGATCAGGACTGCAAGACCGAGCCATTTCCCCATCAGGACCTCACTGCGCCTGATCGGCCGTGGCAGGATGGCCAGGGCGATCCCCGACTCGATATCGCTTGCGATCGCCGGTGCCGCCACCAGGGTCGAGCCCAGCGCGAGCACGCCGCTGAACATGAAGGCGACGAGGATCGTGAGCTGCGAGGCCGCCAGGCGAACTTCGGCAGGTGTGACGTCCTTCATGGTCGGCAGGCGGCTGAAGCCCCAGCTGGTCAGCACGATCACAACGACCGTCAGGCCGGCGAGCGCGAGCAGCAGCTTCCGACGCGACGCCTCGAGAATGGTGAGTCGAGCGATCGTCAGCACGCGGTTCACTCGCCTTTCTCCCGAAGCAATTCGAGGAAGCGATCCTCCAGCGTTTCGTGTCGCGGCTCCACCGCGTAGACGCGGCCCCCGTCGCTGACGATCTGGCCCACGAGCTCGGGAACCCGCTCCTCGGATAGTCCACGGAAAGTCAGCCATACACCGTCGTCATCGAGGCGGCCGAAGCGGCCAAGGGCTTGCTTCCCCGCCACCGATAGCCCGGTAGCTCGGATGCGCACCGCGCCGTCCCTACCCAGAATTTCGGCCATGGTTCCAGTCGCGATCACGCGTCCGTGGTCGACGACGGCGATGCGGTCACAGACCTGTTCGACCTCGCTCAGCAGGTGAGAGTTGAGAAACACGGCGGTGCCACGGGCCTTGAGACCCCGAATGATCTCGCGGACGTCGTGGCGTCCCACCGGATCGAGGGCCGAAGTCGGTTCGTCGAGCAAAACCAGCTGGGGACGTCCAAGCAGGGCGACTCCCAGGCCCAGCCGCTGCTGCATCCCCTTGGAAAACCCTTCGACGCGATCGCCCCCGCGTTCAGCGAGCCCAACCGTTTCCAGGGCCGCGTCAATCTCGCGACCCCAATCGGCCCGAGCGAGCTCCGCGAGCTTGCAGTGAAGGCCGAGAACTTCCCGGGCCGTCATCCATCCCTGGTAGCGGAACAGCTCAGGCAGATAGCCGAGATGCCGGCGTGTCTTCAGGTCTCCGATTGGCGCGCCCAGAACCCAGCCTTCACCGGCGGACGGGAGCGCCAAGCCGACCAGCAGCTTGACGGCGGTGGTCTTCCCGGCGCCGTTTGGTCCAAGGAAGCCGAAGACCTCGGAACGCCGGACACTCATGGTCAGTCCCGCCAGCGCAACCGTCCGGCCATACCGTTTGGCCAGGTCCTGGGTGTGAATCGCGAGAGATGCGGCATCCGCCGCCTCCCCCACACTCATCGCGGTTGGATCAGCCGAGCGTTCTTGCAAGGGCGAGTACCTGGTCTGGAGTCAGCTGGCCTCCGACGGCGTAGATTACGCCATTCTTGATCCATACCACTCCGGCGCCAAGCACGGCCTTGATCAGCACACCCTGCACGCCGTTCACCTGGACGTTCTCGGTTGTCGCCAGGCCCTTCGGAATCGGAATCGGCAAGGTGGTGCTTGGATCCGCAATCGCCAGGACCTGGGACCTCAAGTCGGCCGGCACTGCCGACTGGGAGAGGACGTACTGCTCGAGCTGCTTGGGGGTAGCCCCGGTCGATTCGATGGTCGGCACCTTCGTCTGCGCGATAACCAGCGTGGGCAATTGCTGGCTGGTGCCCGTGGGCGAGACGCCCCACACCTCGAGGAGCGCCGGACCGGCATTGACGATCAGCGTGCTGCCATCGATGCTCGATGGCATGGGAGTGAGCTTGACGTGGTGCTGGGCTGCCGACGCGCGCAGCCGACTCGCGTCGAAGGTCAGGCTGCCAGTCGTCTGCGCGACGACCGCGTATGTCGGCTGACCTGTCACGCCGGCCGGGAGGCTCGCCGGCGTTAACACCGGCAAACCGGACTGCGTCTGTGCCGAGGCGGGATCACTCAGTACCACGGGTGTTGGCGGACTCGGAAGCCATTTCTCCTGGCCATAGTCGAGGGCAACCGCCGCGGCAGCGAAGTCCGATGGCGACACCTCCACCGCAACCACCTTGTTCGGCTTGAACACCTCGAGGAAATGGATGGCCAGGGCGCTGCCCGCCACTCCGGTCAGTAGCGCTGCCGCAAGCACCACGGCGACTGCAGGAGTCCGCATCAACTGCAGGCGCGGCGCGGTCCGGTCGACCCAACGCTGGTACCAGGGAACTGGGCGAGCGGCGTCGCGCCGCATCCGCTGCTGTAACGAAGCAAAGGCGACCGTTGCCGCCGGCTCGAAGGCAGGCGTGGTGAGCAGTGCGTCGGTCGAGCGGGCGGCATTGGCGATGCCATCGAAGCGCGCCTTGCACTCGGCGCAACCATCGAAGTGCTGCTGATCGGTCGCGCTCAGCGCCAGCGGCTCGTCATAGATCCGTCGAAGCGTTCCGTCACTCAGATGGCGCACGGTTGACCTCCTTGCGCAGGCTCTCTTCAGCCCGGCGCAGCACCGTCCCGACATTCCCGACCTTCATGCCGAGCGCGGTGGCGACCTCGGCGTAACTCAAGCCGCTGTGCCGCAAGAGCAGCACAGCAGCCGTTCGCTTGGGCAGTCGGGCGAGCGCGCGGCGCACCTCGCGCCGCTGCTCCGCGGCTTCGACCATCGCCTCGGGATTCGGCGCGGCGCTCACGGCGGCGTCCCTGGCGTGCGCGCTTTCGCGCTGCGCCCTCCGGCGATCGCCGCGGATCACGTTCAGCGCCGAGTGGACGGCAGCCGCGTGCAACCACCCGGAGGCCCGCTCGGAGTCGGGGGAGAGGCTCCGATGGAATTTAAGGAAGACCTCCTGGGCGACGTCTTCGGCTGCCGTCCGATCGGCGAGAACGCGGTAGGCGATGGAGACGACCTTCGGGTACTCCTGCAGGAAAAAGCGCTCGAAGGGGTCGGCCACGGCCGGGTTAACGGCGCGCAACGCGATTCGAGTTACGGACGGGCGCCATGACTGCGCGTAAAGCATCCACTGATCTGGCACCGCCCACCCGCCAAATATGACGGCTGTCGGGGAAACCGTTCAGAAATTGTTGCTAATTGTGTATATATTGATGTTGGGATGGGTGAGCGGCCATCCGGCAGGTTCGGGGGTAGTCTCGCCGTCGGGAATACTCTGTGATCGGCCGGGCCCGGCAATCGGTCAATGGCGTCGGCGAACTGAGCCAGCTGTTCTGGGAAGCGCTGCGCGGCGCCACCCGGCGCCCCTTTTACTGGAAGGAGTTCTTCGATCAGTGCCGCTTCATCCTGACGGCGAACTTCATTCCCCTCCTGCTCACCGGCGTCGGCTGGGGCGTGATCGTGTCGCTCGAGGCCGGCCACTTCTTCAGAGCCGCCAGCAGTGAATGGCGGCTGGGCGGCTTCACCGTGATGGCCAATATCCGCGAGTTTTCGCCGGTCGCGACCGGCCTGATGATCGCGGCGGTCAGCGGTACCGCGATCGTCGCCGATCTTGGCGCGCGCCAGGTCCGGCAGGAGTTGGAGGCGCTCAGCGTGATGGGGCTGTCCAACGTGCTCTTCATCGTGGTGCCTAGGGCGCTGGCCTTGATGGTGATGACCGCGCTTTACAACATCCCGATGATCGTCTTCACCACGCTTTCCGGCTTCCTGATCGCGGCGGCCGTGGTCGGCGTCAACCCGGGCGCGTTCCTTGCCAGCTTTGTCACCCAGGGGACGCTGGTGGATCTCTTTGGGGGTGAGATCAAATGCATCCTCTTCGGCGCGCTGGTCGCGGCGATCTGCATATATAAAGGTATTAGCGCCAAGGGCGGCGCTGAAGGCGTCGCCCGGGCGGTGCACTCGGCGGTCGTCTGGTGCTTCATCGGCATCCAGGCGCTCGAGTACCTCTACACCCCGACGGTTCTGGCGCTCTTCCACACCCAGAACGTGCTTCGCTAGGCGATGGCAACCAGCACGACGACGATCCATCCCCCGGCTCAGCAGTTTGGTCCCGAGCCGCGGCGCTTCTGGGCGCCCGGCCTCGGCGTCTTCGAGGTCCTGGGGGAGATCGTGCTGTTCTCGCTGCGCGCCCTCTCGCAGATCCCTCGGGCGCTGCGCTACCGCAACGAGATCTGGTGGTACGCCGCCTTCCTCGCCATCGGCTCGACGCCGGTGGCGCTGGTGATGACCTACTTCAGCGGCTCCGAATGTTCGGTCGAGGCCTATTACTCGCTCCACCAGCTCGGCGGCGCGGAAAGTCTAGCCGGCATTTTCAACGCCCTTTGCGACCTTCGCGAGATCACGCCGATCTTCTTCGGCTTTGCGATCGGCGCCAAAGTCGGCTGCGGCCTGGTCGCGGAGCTTGGCACGATGCGGATCAACGAGGAGATCGACGCCCTCGAGACGATGGGGGTTCCCTCCGTCCCGTTCCTGGTGACGACGCGGATGATCGCCGCCCTGCTGGTGCTGCCGCTGATGTACATCCTCGCGCTGGGGTCGAGCTTCTTTGCCAGCTGGGTGGTCCAGCGCTTCCAGATTGGACTGGTGTCGAACGGCGTTTATTTCTCGTACTTCTGGCGTTTCAGCAACCTGACCGACTTCGGCTACTCGATGATCAAGGCGGTCATCTTCGCCTTCCTCGTGATCTCCGTCGGCGTCTATTACGGCTATCACGTCAAGGGCGGCGCCGTCGGCATCGGCCGGGCTGTTGCCAAGACGATGGCGGTCAGCCTGGTGCTGACGGTCGTGGTCAATGCGGTGCTCACCCAGATCTTCTGGGGGCAGAACCCCAACCTACCCATCCCCTCGTAAGCCATGAAGACTGAACAGGATCTCAGCGCCAGCCAGCCGATCGCAAGCCGCAATGGCTCGGCTAGCGAGTCGATGGTCGAGATCGACGATGTCTACAAGGCCTTCGAAGAGAAGCAGGTGCTCGAAGGCGTCACCTGCCAGATCCCTGCCGGAAAGATCTCAGTCGTGATGGGGCCCTCCGGCACCGGAAAAAGCGTCTTGCTTCGCCACATCGTTGGCCTCCTCTTCCCCGACCGTGGTGATGTGCGGGTCGCGGGGAAGAGCGTGCCCAACCTGAGCGAGGAGGAACTGCTCGAGCTGCGTCGCAACGTCGGCATGCTCTTTCAGGACGGCGCCCTGTTCAGCTCGATGAACCTCTACGACAACGTCGCCTTCCCGCTGCGCCAGCACACGAACAAGTCGGAGTCGGAGATCAAAGAGATCGTGATGCAGCGGCTGGAGGAAGTCGGCCTGGCCGATGCCGTCAAGAAGATGCCCAACGAGCTCTCGGGTGGCATGCGCAAGCGGGCCGGCTTCGCCCGCGCGCTGGTGCTGGAGCCCGAGATCCTGCTCTTCGACGAGCCGGACTCTGGGCTCGATCCAGTCCGCACCGCGCTGCTCTGTGACCTGATCAAGCAGATCCAGGAGAAGTACAAGTCGACCGGCATCGTGATCAGCCACGACATCAAGTCCTGCTTCAACATCGGCGACCACATCATTCTTTTGCACGGTGGCAAGGTGGTCGACCAGGGATCCAAAGAAGAGCTCCAGCACTCCAAGAATCCCTTCACGCAGCAGTTCATCCAGGGCGCCGTCGACGGCCCGCTGGGGATGGAGTAAATGGAGGCGGTCCGCAACTGGGTCACCCGATACCGGGTGGCGATCGTGATCGGGCTCATCATTTTGCTGGCGATCATTTCCTTTCGGATCGTCAACAGCCTGACCGAGTACCGGCTGGTCATCCCGCTCGACAATGCGGACGGCTTGTACCCGGGGAGCGACGTCCTGATCGCGGGTGCCAAGGCCGGCAGCGTGCAGGACATCAGCCTCGATGGCAATCAAACCCTGGTCACCATCTCCCTGGACGACGCCTACGCGCCGGTCCATTCGGACGCGAGCGTGACGGTACGACCGAAGAGTCTGCTCGGTGAGAAGTACGTGGCGCTCGATCCTGGCTCATCCGACGTGCTCTCGTCCGGCTCGCGCTTGCCCAAAACCCAGGTCGCGCGATCGGTCGAGCTGCAAGACGTGGTCAACAGCCTCGACGCGCCCACCCGCGACAAGCTGCGCACGCTGGTGATTTCACTCGGCGGCGGGCTCGCCGGCCAGGGCTTGAACACCAATCAGACCCTGAGCTACGGTCGCCAGGATCTCGATCACCTCTCGGCGATCACGGACGTGCTGGCGGCCCGCGATCAGGACCTGCAACAAGTGATTCAGGGGCTGGATGCGGTCACCGCCGAGCTGGCCACCAGCGACCGACGAACGCAGCTCGGAGAGCTGATCAAAAATTCCGAGACACTGCTGCATTCGCTGTCGCTGCAAGATGCGCAGATCAAGGCGCTGCTGGTGAATGCCAATGCTGCCCTGGGCAGGAGCGACAACTCGCTCTCAGGGACGGGCGGCCAGCTCAACGAGATTTTCCGTCAGCTCCCGGCGACGGCGAATCTGCTCAGCGGACTCAGCCGCACACTCGCCACCAATACCGACCTGGTGGTGGCTGACCCGAGGACGTTTGACGCCGACCTCCGGCGCAGCCCGGACGTCTTCGGGGCGCAGGACGGGCAGGGATACGCCACCAGGATCAACGTCGTGCTCGGACCGTGCGCCGTTGCCGGCTGCAACCCGCCTGCGCTGGTCACGACGAACGGAAGCATTCCGGATTCCTTTGATGCCGTGGTTGGCCTATTGCTCGGAGGCGCGAAGTGAGGAGCCGCGCCAACCTGCCCGTATTCATCGCCTATGCGGTGATCTCGCTGCTTGCTGCCGGATTCCTTGCTCTACAGATGGGCGGCAACTTCCTGCCGGGTGGCTACCGCGTGAACGCCATCTTCAAGACCGGCGCCGACCTCGTGCCAGGCGACGACGTGACCATGGCAGGGTTGCGGGTTGGCAAGGTCGAAAGCCTGACGCCGTCGTCTGACAGCACCCAGGTGACGATCCTCCTGCAGCACGATTTCGCGCCGGTCTACCAGGATGCCCGCGCCGTCATCCGCCAGAAGAACCTGCTGGGCGAGACCTACATCGAGATGAATCGTGGCAACGCGCAGCAAGGGAACATCCCCGACGGCGGAACGATCGATGAGAACCATACCCTCACCCCGGTCGAGATCGACCAGGTGCTGAACGCGCTCGATCCGCAGGTGCGCGACCAGCTCGACATCGTCATCAACAGCCTCGGCCAGGCGACCGCGGGACGTGGGGCGGACATGAACGCGTCCGCCTCCGATCTCTCGTCGATCGCCGTCGACCTCCAAACGCTGGCGCACACGCTCGCGAACAACTCCGATCACCTCGATGCCCTGATCGCCGACCTGGCCAAGGTGATGCAAACGCTGGCCGCGTGGCATGCCGAATTTCGCGCCCTGCTGACCGATTGGGACAACGTCATGGCCACGCTCGCATCGCGCGAGCAAAACCTGCAGGGAACGATCGTCGAGCAGGACCGCGTCATGACCATTCTCGACCAGGCTCTCAGCGGCAGTGCTGCCGGCCAGCTGCATAGCGCCATCGCCCAGGGTCCGGCGCTGGTCGACAACGCCGACCACTACTTGAGCGGTGCGACGACGATGTTCGGCCTCGTCCAGCAGGCGACGCCCGGCATCAGCAAATTGTTCGTCGAGCTGGCATCGGTCATGAGCGGATTCGGAACGGCCCAGGAGGATGGTCCCCAGAAGGGAACAAAGGTCCACATGTGGCGCGTTTACTGCGCCGACTCCTGCTTCACAGCCGGCTGATGGTCAAGCGAATTTTCGTCAGCGTTGCGATGACCGTAGTCTTCGCAGCCGTCTGCCTGACGACGCTCACCTTCATCGCGCTCAACATGGGCCTGCACGGACCATGGAGCCGCGAGTACCTGGTCAACGCGGATTTCAGTAGTGCCAACGGCCTCGTGCCACAAGCCGAAGTCCGTGTGAGCGGCGTCCATGTCGGGAACGTCCTCGAGATCACCGGGTCGAGCGACGGCGGCGCGCTCGTCAAGATGGCACTTCAACCCGACATCCACCTGCGCCAGGATGTGCGGGCCGTCATCCGCCCCAAGACGCCGCTGGGTGAGAAATTCGTAGAGCTCGTTCGCCAGGCGGGCAGCACCGAGCCATATCTGTCGAGCGGGGACACGATCCCCAAGTCACAGACCGGGCAGGCAATCGAGATCGACGACATCCTCAACGCCATGGACGCCCCGACGCGGAAGGCGATGTCGGAGTCTTTCCGCGAGCTGGGCGTGGCCGTCGACGGGCGGCAGGCAGATATCGCCGCCGCGCTTGCGCCCCTCGACCAGACGATGACCAATCTTCGGCCGCTGGCCCGGGTCGGTGAGAGCCGGCAGCAGGAGCTCGACCGAATCCTGACCAACCTGAACATCATCATGCAGGCGCTCGCTGACGAACAGGACTCGCTCGGCCGCATCGTCGATAGCGGCGACTCGGTGATGAGCGCGATCGCCTCACGCGACCAGGCGCTGGCGGGGACGGTGCAGAACGGCGCGGCGGTCTTCAACTCGCTGGACCAGGCGTTCAGCGGCGTGACCGCGGCCGACCGCGCCTCGCTGCAGAAGAGCCCGGCGACCATCGCCGCCGGCAGGCGAACCTTGAGCCTGACCAATGCGCAGGTCGACCAGCTGCTCCCCGAGATCCTGCTCGGGCAAATCAGTTATCCGAACGACCAGCTCAATATCAGCAATACCGAATCGATCATCCTCGCCCAGGAATGGCTCTCCGCCTTCTCCCAGGTTTGCGGGGCGCCGCAGACGGATTGCCTGCGCATCTTCGGCAATCCTCGAGTCGCACCAGGCCAGACGCCACAAGCAGGGCTCAGTCCGAATGGACTCCCGAGCGCCCCACCCGACCTGGCGACGCTGCTGTTGCAGCAAACGGGAAAGAAGCCATGAAGATCCTGCTTGGGATCGTCGCAACCGGCACCCTGCTCGCCGGGCTGTCTATCGGAGTCTTCGGCGGTCACAGCTACACGCTTACGGCCTACTTCGTCAGCGCCGAAGGCCTCACGCCGCAGAACGACGTCGTGATCAACGGGGCTCGGGTCGGAAGCGTTACCTCGGTCTCGGTCGCACCCGACGACGGACCAGGCCACGCCGGTGCCGAGGTCGTCATGCAGATCAACGGCGGCTCGGCACCGCTGCACCGTGGTACGCGTGCGACCATCCGGCCCAAGGGGCTGCTCGGGAATCCATTCATCGAGGTGAGCCCCGGCCCCCCGAGTGCCGCCGAAATCCCATCCGGCGGGACGCTGCCGCTGCAGGACACCGCGTCACCGGTCGACCTGGACCAGGTGATGGACCTTTTCGATCCCCAAACCCGCGCGCGCATCCAGACGCTGACTCGCGAAGGAGGGGCGTCCCTCGCCGGTCGCGGTTCGGACTTGAACACCTTCCTCGCCGCGCTTCCGGCGATCATGCAGGACACCGCGGCGGTCACCGACAAGATCGCGAAGCAGGACCAGCAGCTCAGCGATCTCGACGTCGAGTTCGACCGGATTGCGCAGATGATGGCCAGCGAAGACCAGGCATTTCGCCGAGATCTCAGCAATGGGGCCAGCCTGCTGGATGTGACCGCGGCCCACGACGAGCAGCTCAAGGCCGAGCTGGTCTATGCCGACGGGGCGCTCGGCCAGCTCGCCACCGGGCTCAAAGGGCACGAGCACGACCTCAACACCATGCTCCGGGCGATGCCCTCATTGCTGGACGAGCTGCAGACGCTGTCTGACCATTCCGCAACCTCACTCGCCATCCTCGATCCCTGCATGTCCGACATCATCCAGACGCTCGCGGAGATGCGCAGCGCGCAGGCGTATCGCGACGCAACAGGCAACCTGCTGCGCGTGCACCCGTACATCTTTGGCGGCAGCGAACCGGTTAATCCCTCCCGGATCGCCTGCAACGGAGGCGGATGATGGGCTTAGGCAAACCGTCTCGCCGCGGGATGACGATCGAGCGCCGCTCGCGCGCAGCCGTCGATCAACGGCGATTCCGCGCCGGGCTGTTTACGCTAGCCGGCCTACTGCTGATCGCGGTCCTGGCGTTCGCGATCAACCTCAGCTTTGGACTGCCATTCAACCTCAGCCTCTCTCCTCCAGGCCAGGATTATTCGGTTAAAGCCGCCTTCACCGATGCCAATGGAGTCAGCCGCGGTGCGGACGTCGTCATTGCCGGCCACACGGTTGGCCAGGTGACCGACGTCGAAGTTTCAGGAAAGAACGCCGTGGTCACCATGCGCATCTCGTCGCATTACTCGCCCCTGCATGAGTTCACGACGGCACGCATTCGCTATTCAACCCTGCTGGCGCAGAAGTACATCGAGGTCAGCCCGGTCAATGGCGGACGTGAGATCCCGGGCGGCGGCACCATCCGCAGCGACAAGACGCTGAGCCCGGTCGACTTCGACCAGTTCCTCAGCGCGCTCGATCCCCAGACGCGCGCCGAGCTGCAGACCTTGATTCAACAGGCGGGCGGCAGCCTGGATGGGCAGCAGCAAACGATCAACGACCTGCTGACCCAGCTCAACGGGCTTTCACAGGAATCGGTGGCACCGCTCAGCACCTTTCACCAGCACAGTTCAGACCTCGACCGCATCGTCGCCAACCTCGCAATCGTCAGCGACCGCCTGGCCCAGAGCCATCAACAGCTGGGCGACCTGGTTGGCAGCATGAGCCAGGTCACAGGCACCCTCGCCGACAACGATCAGGCGCTCGCGTCGTTGATCACGCACCTCAGCAATGTGATGGGCGACTTCAACGCGACACTCGCGGGCAACGAGAAGAACTTCCACACCACGATCGTCACGTTGGATCCGCTCGTGGTTCAGCTCAACGGCGCGCTGAGCCTGATCTACGGTGACGCCCAGGTCATGATCGGTCCGATCGATACCGGCAACCACGTCTTGCAACACGAGTTGCTGAGCGCAACCTCGTGCACGGGCCCGGCGACCTGCGGGCAGCCCGACGGCCAGGGGCACATCCTGCGAGAGTTCCTCCTCACGACCACAGCCTCGTGTGACTCCGGAGGTCCCTGCCAGACCGGTCCCGGAGCGGCACCGGGAGCACCGCCTCCGGCATTGAACCTGCCGAGCCTGCCCACGCTTCAACTGCCGCAGTGCCTGCCAACCCCGTCTCCACCAAAGCTGCCAACCCCGACCCTCTCCCCCCTGCCCTGTCCGTCGGTCAAGTTGCCGACGCCTTCGCCGACGGCGCCTTGCGTGCCGACGCCCACGCCGCCGAAGCTGCCCACCCCGTCTCCGAGCCTCTCGGTCTGTCCCTCGCTTCCCGGCGTTTCGGTGCCGGTCGGCTCGATCCCAGACTGGCTGAGCCTGCTGCTATCCGGAGGCGCGTCGTGAGAACTCGCCTCAAAGGCGCGCGCCTCGTCGGCTTGCTGGTCGCCGCCGCCGCGGTTGCATTCGCCGTGCTCGTCTTCCAGCCACTGTCTCTGCCGTGGAGCCAAACGATGCACCTTCGGCTGCAGGCAGGCGCGTACGGCGAGCTCAGCCCGGGCGCCTGGGTCGAGCTAAGTGGCGCGAAGATCGGATCGGTCGACGCCGTCGACTACCAGAACGGCTACTCGTTGGTGCGCTTCACCGTCGACCGGCGCTATGCCGGCCAGCTACATGCCGATACCACCGCAGCCATCCGCCCTCACGGTCTCCTCGGCCCCAAGTACGTCTATTTGCAGGGCGGCTCCAACGGCCAGCTGCGCGACGGCGACCTGATCCCGTTGTCCCGGACGAGCGTCTCCACCGATCTCGACCAGGTGGTGAACACCCTCCAGCCCGATGTCCGCGCCAACCTCAAGACGATCTTCATCGAGCTCGGGAAAGCCTCCGAGGGTCGAGGGGCGCAGATGAACGCCGCTTTCCAGGCGCTGGGCCAATCGTCTGCCGACGTCTCGACGACGACGACCGTCCTGCACAGCCGAGACGTCGACATCGCCAATCTGATCACCGCCAGCGAGCAGCTCGACCGCGATCTGCAGAACGCGCCGATCGACCGTCAGATCGCGGACACGGATTTCGTGCTCTCCGGCCTGGTCCAGGTGGAGGACGCAATGGGATCGGGGATCGATCACACGGCAGCCGTGATGCAAGAACTCGATACCGCGATGAGCGGAAACGGCGCCAACCTCGGGCACGTCCTGGCCAAGGGACCAGCGACGATTCAAGAGCTGCAGACGGTGGCGAGCGAACTCGACGGCGTCATCACCGGCGTCAATCCGACGCTGCCTTGCCTGATGCAGGCGGTGATGGAAACCAAGTCCGCGTTTTCTGGTGCGGACGGCAACGGCCATTTCGTGCGCATCGAGGTCGTTCCGACTGGAGTCGGGTCCCCGCCAGACCCAGGTTGCGAACATTCTCCGACGTCTCAGGCGCCCCCACTCCATGACCAGGACCTGGTGGCCCTCTTCCTTGGCAACTAAGGAGTATGCGCCGCCATCGATGGAAGTCCGAAAACCGCCCGAGCTGCTGACGGTTTTCACAGCGCCCGCACGGCGGCCGTTCGTGCTGCTGGCGCTGGCAGTCCTGCTTTCAGCGGTGAGCGTTTTTGGAATCCTTCGCTTGCGGCCGGATGCCCGGGTCGACCTGCTCGTCGATCAGAACTCAGCCGCATACAAGGATCAAGCGCTCTTCGCCGATACGTTCGGCGCCGACCCCGTGGTGATCGTTGCTCAGCCAACCGGCGGCGGGGCCCTGATCACGCCCGACCACCTGGTCGGACTGTCACATCTCGAGGGCAAGCTGCACCTGGCTCCCGGCGTGAAGAAGGTTTACGGCCCGGGCACGCTGGTCAACACGCTGGCGATCAGCACCACCACCGTGATGCTGAACGCCTGTGGCCAGGAGGGCAAAGCCGCCGAGAACGCGGCGCGCCAGCAAGCGATCGCGGCCGGCAAGTCGCAGGCGGAGCAGGACCAGGCGGGCCAGCAGGCATTCGAGCAGGCGGTCAGCGCCTGCGCTCAGCGCTATGCTGCGGCCTTTCCTTCCCTCGGGGTGCCCGCGATCAACAGTCCGACGTTCATCGCCGGCGTGCTGATGGAACCGGACGGCCAGCACGTGCGCCCGTTCTGGAGCTGGGCCCTCCCCGACACCTCGCATGCCGTGATCACGGTCCGCCTCAACCACAATACCTCGCTCGACCAGGTTCGCCGGATCCTGTCGATTGTGAATGGCGCATCGACCGCCGGCGACCTCAAGGAGTTGCATGACCTTCGGTTCGTGGCCACCGGCTCGCCCGTCCTCACCCTCTCGGTTGCGGACGCCGTCTTCACCTCGCTGAAGTTCCTGGTGCCGATCGCGCTGCTCGTGGTGCTCTTGGTCGCCTTGCTCGCGCTGGGGCGCGGCACGCTGTTCACGATCGTGGTCGCCGGCGTGGCCGCGCTGTGGACGGGCGGGCTGGCGGGATGGATGGGCGTTCCCGTAACGCCTGCCACGCTGGTCGTTCTGCCGGTGGTTCTCGGGCTGGCGACCGACTATTTCATCCAGTCGGTGAACCGGATGATGGACGCCGACATCGCGGCTGGAGAGCGGCTCGCCGCTGCGGCTCGAGGCGTGCTTCCCGCGACCGGGCTGGCCGCGCTCGCGACCGCCGCGGGGATGCTCGCCTTCGCCATCTCCGGCATCCCGCTGGTGCGCCAATTCGGTCTCTTCATGGCACTGGGCGTCGTCATGGCATACCTGGCGAATTACCTGGTGGGGCTGCCAGCGCTTGGCCTGCTGATCCGCAGGGCCCCCGCTGTCTTCGAGCCGACCCGGCTTCGGCGAGTTAGCGGACCTCGGCTGCGTGCGCTCGGCGGGTTGTCTGCGGCGGCCGCGATCGTCATCAGCGTCGCCGGCCTCCTGGGCTGGGCGGGGCTCCCCGCCATCAAGATGCAGACGGATCCCAGCCGGCTCGTTGCGCCCGGCGATCCGGCGCTGGCCCAGGCGGAACAGGTTCGCCAGGCGATCGGGGTTGCGGGCGAGATCGACCTGGTGCTGCAGGGCACCGATGCATCGAGCGCTACCGCCGTGCAGTGGCTCGACAGCACGAGCAAGTCTGTCGTCGCCAACTCGCAGGGGGACCTACGCCAACTCGAGAGCCTGCCCGGATTCCTGGCCGGTTTCAACCAGGGCACGCTGCCCGACCCGAATCGCACCTCGCTGATCCTCAGCCGCATCCCGGGTTATTTCAGCGGCGCCGTCTACGATCCGAAGACGGACCAGGCGCTTGCCATCCTCGGCCTGACGAAGGTCACATCCGTGGAACGCGAGCAGGCGCTCGTCAGCGACCTCAACCGTGCGAGCTCAAGCGCGCCCTCAGGCTATCGCGCCTATCCGGCCGGGCTTGCCGTGATCGCCGATCAGGCGTTGACCGAGCTGCAGCGCGAGCAGCTGATCCTCACCGGCCTCGCCATCCTGCTGGTGCTGGCGGTTCTGTTGCTCGCCTACCGCCGCCCGATGCCGGCGCTGCTCGCCATCCTGCCGACGCTGGTCGCCGCCGGCGCCGCGACCGCGCTGCTCTTCCTCGTCGGCGCCGTTTTCAACCTTCGATCGAGTCCCATCACGATCCTGTTGGGCGGCGTTGTGGTCGCCTTCGCGACCGAATTCGGAGTACTCTGGCTGGCGCGCTACCGGGCTGAGCGCACCGCCGGGCTGGAACCGGAAACCGCGTCGGCGACGGCGTCGGCCGGCGTCGGTCCCGCGATCGCCGCCTCGGCCCTGGCGCTAATCGCCGGCTTTGCGGTCCTCGCGATCAGCCCGGTGCCGGCCGTGCGCGACTTCGGGCTGTGGAGCGCCTTCGATCTCCTGCTGGCCAGCGCGGCCGTGCTTATCCTGCTGCCGCCGCTCTCCCGCAGCTGGCTCAGATAAGCCGGTCGCTCAAAGGAATCAGGCGCTCGTCTGCGAGCCGTTGAACGACAGCGTGTTCGCCTCCCGGGTCGGAAGCAGCAAGCGAACGTCGCTGATGGTTAGCGTGTTGGGCGTCTTTCCCGGCACGAAATAGGGTGTGTCGACCTCGGTTAGGTCGACGCGGATCCGATGACCGAGTTCGACGTTCCACTGGTTGCCGAACAGCGGAAGACGCAACGTGCCTCCCAGATCACCCCTGGTTGGGTCGATCCGGTAGGTGCCTCGCGTCACCAGGATCGCGGTCCTGTTTGGCGCGACATCCCAGACGCGGGCATCCAATTCGGCGGTAACGCCGGTTTGCACGTAATTGACCTGCACCTCCCCCAACCCAACGTAGAGAACGTGCCGGTCGACCGGGTCGGACACGCCGCTATATCGTCCTGCGAACGTGGCAGCTTGCGAGACCCGGCATGGTGGCGGAGCCGCGCTTCCTGGGACGAGTTCGGGAGTAATAGGATCCGTCGCCAGTCCGTCCGGATCGCCAGCACCAGAAGCCTCGGTGAACGAATCGGTCCCTGCGTAATTGATCGTCATGGTTCCATTCGAGAGACCTTCCGGCGTGCGCCCCTCGATTTGCTGCGCGGCGGCCAGGTTCTGATCGGTGTCCGTGTCGTTGGCGCAGATGGTCGGCTCGCTGTAAACGTGAGACTGGCGCTCGTGCGCGCCGTTGATATTCGATTCCAAAAAGCCCCAGGCCCGAACGTTGAGGCGGTGCCAGGTATCCGGTTTATTCTGCGCGATCATATGGCCGATATCCGCGACCGCGACTGACACCGGCCATTGCGGGTCGAGGGACTTCAGATACTTGAAGGCCCGGAACGATTCGATCGGCTCGAACAGGTAATCGGTCCATCCGGAAAACGACATGATCGCCACTTCGTGATGGGATGCCACCTGCGCGGTCCAGCCGTTGGGCTGGTAGTAGGCGGCACGGTAAATGGTCAGGCCGCGGCGAATCTGCCGGATCACCGGGTCGGTGGGATATGGATCCTCGCTGGCGCGGAGTAGCCAGGCGTCGGTGCTGATCGGTCCATCCTCGGCCTCCTCCTGGGAACGCGTCGGAACATACTCTGCGTGCTCGAATCGGCCGGTGGCGGTCCCCAGCGCGTAAAGACCGAGGACGTAACTCTGCTTGGCCACCCCGAACGGGTTCTCGTCCGCCTCGGTCGTCGCGGGACTTCCCTGCGATGACGCGTAAATATCGTTGAAGGCCGGTCCACCGCCGTGGCCGTTCGGCGCCAGTGAGTAGGCAAGGTCGGTCCAGGGATATTTGGGAATCGCCACCTGCAGCTGCAGCGCCGGCAGGCCTGGAAATGCGCTCCACGCGGTGCCGCCATCGGCCGTAATGCTGCTCGATGCCAGGCTAGCCTGAAGCCAGCTCTCGCCGCCGCCATACGATCCCCCCGTAATCGCGACGGCGTTGCGGTCCAAATCGGGGTAGGCAGCCGCAACCAGCGCCGCCAGGTACTGCGTGTCCGTGATCTCGAATTCTTTGCTCTTGATGTGGATGGTTGCCGTGTCGGCTGGAGGCACGCCGTTCGGGATTGCCGATGAGCCTCCGGGAGTATTCGGTTCGTACGGCTGATCCCTGCCCGCGTCGTTGAAGCCGCGCGCGGTGTAGGTCAGGACGTAGTAGCCGTGTTCGGCGAACCAGTGGCTATTCCAGTGCCAGTAGCGGGCGTTGTCCGCCTCGTCGTTGACGGACTCCCACTCGTGCTTGTTGTTGCCAAAGCCGTGCGCCATGATCATCAGCGAATGACGGCTGCCTGACGTCATCGGCAGCGTGAGGTCCACGTCGAGCAACGTGCCGTCGTAGCTCGGTACCTCGCCCGAGCAGATCTGGGTATCGCCGTATAGCGGGCAGGCATTCAGGCCCGGAACGCCGCTGCTGGCCCTGGCTCCGACCGTCGGGATGAGCGCCGCCAGACATAGAAAAACAGCAGGCACTAAGGCGAGTCGTCGCATGGGGTTCCCTCCGTGAACGCAACCCGACACCGGCAGCACTTCCAGTGTCGAAAGTCGCGGAGGGCTACGTCAAGGGCGCGAAGCTACTGGCCGCTCCAGGCGGGCTTGCGCTTCTCGGCGAAGGCTGACATGCCTTCCTTGGCGTCCGCCGTCTCGAAGAGGCGGAAGATGCCACCCCGCTCCAGGCCGAGCGCGCTCTCCAGCGACATTTCGACGCCCTCCTTGGCAGCCAGCTTGATCTCGCCGATCGCCAGCCGTGGGCCATTTGCCAGGCTGGTCGCGAATCCGACCGACTCGGCGAGCAGCTCGTCAGGCGGCACCAGGCGATCGACGATGCCCAACGAGGCGGCCATCCTTGGGTCGAGCGGCTTGCCGGTGAGGAGGAGCTCCATCGCCTTCTGCCGGCCGATCAGCCGCGGCAGCCGCTGCGTTCCTCCGTTGCCCGGCAGCAGTCCCAGGGTGACCTCCGGCACGCCGATCCGGTACTCGCCCTCGGCCCCAAACCGGAAGTCCGTGGCCAGTGCAATCTCCAGTCCCCCGCCGAGGCAGTGCCCCGCGATGGCGGCGATGAAAATCTTCGGCGTGTGTTCGATCTTGCGCAGCACCTCGTGCATATGAAGGATGGTCATGGCCCGGGTGCGGGCGCTGACACTGCGGAACATGTTGATGTCGGCGCCGGCGCTGAAGAACTTGGGCAGGTCCGAGACCAGCACCGCGGCGGCGATCGACTCCTCGAAGCGAACCTCATCGATGGCGGCATTGAGGTCGTCGATGAATTGGCGGTCGTAGGAATTGGCCGGCGGCCGGTTGAGATGAATCAGGGCGACGCCGTCGTTTTCCTGCGTCACCGACACGACCTTCGCCGAAGTTGCCTGCATGAAAGCCTCCTTTGTGTAGGCTGAGTCTAATTTGCGGCGGACGCGACGGGCACGGATTTTCCGTGCGGGAGGACGAGCAATTAGATGAGCACGATGGTGATCGACGGCAAGCCGGCAACGGCACGGTCGGGGGCGACGGTCGAGATTCGCGACCCCGCGACCGGCGAACTCGTTGACAAGGTGCCCCAGGCAGGAGTCGAGGAGACCCGGCAGGCGATCGACGCGGCGCACGCGGCGTTCCGCGGCTGGGCCGATACCCCGCCCCTGAAACGCGCCAAGATCCTGATGAAAGGGGCACATCTGGCACGCGAACGCCTCGAGGAGGTCGCCACGCTGCTCACCCGCGAGCAGGGCAAGCCGCTCCGAGATTCGCGGATCGAAGCCGAGCGCTTCATCGAGAACATCGAGTTCTATGCCTCGCTCTACGCCTCGGGCGCGATCCGCGGCAAGCAGGTTCCGCTTTCCGTGCCGGGTGCCTACGGGTTGGTGGTCAAGCGCCCACTCGGCGTCTGCGGCGCCATCATTCCCTGGAACTTTCCGCTCACGCTGGCCGCCAACAAGATCGCCCCGGCGCTCGCCGCCGGCAACACCATGGTGGCGAAGCCTGCGAGCACGACGCCGCTCTCCACCATCCGCCTGATCGAGCTGCTCAACGAAGGCGGCCTGCCGCCGGGCGTGCTCAACGTCGTCGTCGGCCCGGGCGCCGTGGTCGGGCAGGAGCTGATCAAGAATCCAAAAGTGCGCAAGATCGGCTTCACCGGCGAAACGGGGACCGGCAAGATGGTGATGGCGGAAGCGGCCTCCGACCTGAAGCACGTCACGCTCGAGCTCGGTGGGAGCGATCCCTGCATCGTCTGCGATGACGCTGACGTCGAAATGGCGAGCAAGGCGATCGCGATCGGCCGCTTCTTCAACTGCGGGCAAGCCTGCCTGGCCGTCAAGCGTGTCTTCGTGCACGAGGCGGTTGCCGACCAGGTGATCGAAAAGGTGACGGCCAGGGCCAAGCGCCTGAAGGTTGCGCCGGGCACCGATGCCTCCTCGCAGATGGGCCCCATGCACACCGCCGGCGGCCGAGAAACGATCGAGCAGCAATTAAAGGATGCGCTCGACCGCGGGGCCAAGCTCCTGGCGGGCGGCAACCGCATGGGGGGCGAGCCGTTCGAGCGCGGCTTCTTCTTCGAGCCGACCGTGATTACGGACGTCCCCTGGGAAGCGCGGGTCTGGCGCGAAGAGACGTTCGGTCCCCTGCTGCCGATCGCCCGGGTGAAGAGCCTCGACGAGGCAATCGAGCGGGCGAACGATTCGGAGTTCGGGCTCGGCTCCTCGGTGTTCACCCGCGACATCAAGAAAGCACAGCAAACGATCGACCGGCTCGACGTCGGCTACAGCTGGATCAACCAGGTCAACCTGGTCGCCTATGACGAGCTGCCCTTCGGCGGCACCAAGCACAGCGGTTTCGGCAAAGAGCACGGCACCGAGGTCCTCGACTTCTACACCGAGGAAAAGAGCGTCATCATCGGCGGCGTCTAACACCTTCTAACAATCGAGCGTGTTTAACAGGCCTCTAACAATTGGGGTGTATTCGTGCTATTTGCTACTGTTTTGACCACTCGGCCAGCCGAGGACATACGGCATCAAGGGAGGGTGCATGAGACATCGCCTGCGCGTTCGTAACCGACAAATTTTTTGGAGGAGGTTTGCATGACCTCGTTGAAACCAGCGAAGCTCACGGTTGCCGTGGGCACCATGGCCCTGTTGCTGCTCGCCGCGTGCGGCACCGGTGGGACCAGCAACAACAACACCGGCCTGGCGTCCAACCAGGTCCTGAAGTTCCCGGTCTATCAGAGCGCGGGAACGTTTGATCCGGGCGAGGCCGACGCCGAAGTCGACACCGAGCTCATGCAGAACGTCTTCGACAATCTCTGGACGTTCGACAAGAGTCTCAACCTCGTTCCCGATATCGCGGCCGACGTGCCGACGCAGTCGAACGGCGAGATTTCCTCCGACGGCCTGACCTACACCGTCAAGCTGAAGCAAAACGTCAAGTTCAACAACGGCGACTCCTTCTCCTCGAAGGACGTGCTCTATTCCTGGAACCGTGCCGCCGCCCTGCAGGGCGCCTACGCCTCCAACCTGAGCGCGATCGCCGGCTTTGACAAGGTGCAAACCGCCGCCGGTTCGCCGCCGTCCAAGAAGAACAGCGCCGGCGTCGCGAGCTTCCGCCAGACGATCGAGCAGAAGCTGGCTAACAACGACCCCTCGCTGCAAATGAGCGGCTTGACCGCGCCTGACGCCAATACCGTCAAGATCACGCTCGCCAATCCGTGCGGTTGGTGCCTTACCGCCTGGGCGCTGCAGGGCAGCACTGGAGCCATCGTCGACGAGAAGACGGTCCAGACCGACCCCGAGAACTGGTGGTCGAAGCCCGTCACCCCTGGCCAGGAAGGCGGCATGGTGGGGACCGGCCCCTTCTACATGTCGGCGTACACCCCCAAGGAGTCGTACACGTTCAAGGCCGTCTCCGATTGGTGGGGCAGCCCCAAGCCGACGCTGAAGGAAGTCGACATCGCCATCCACGACCCATCGGCCATCGCCGGTGACGTGACGGCGTGGGAGCAGAACAGCTACGACCTGATCGGCTACGGCGGCAACAGCAGCAACCTGACCTACCCGCTGATCCAGGGGATCAAGGGCAATTCGAAGTTCTCCAAGGAGCTGATCACCCAGCCCAAGGGTCGCACCACCTGGGTCAGCTTCAACGTCGGCTACCCGGCGACGGGCGGCCCGTTCGTCGGTGAGTCCGACAAGGCCAAGGGCCTGCGCAAGGCGTTCGCACTTGCCGTCGACAAGAGCGCGCTGGCTTCCACCGTCTGCCACAACGTCCAGTGCCAGCCGGCGACCGGCGGCCTGATCACCAAAGGCCTGATCGGCTACCTGGGCGACGGCCAGGACCCGCTGGCGAAGTTCGACCCGACGACGGCCAAGCAGCTGCTGCAGCAGTTCGATCCGAGCGGCAGCCTGACCAAGAATCTCAAGTATTCCTACAACGCGGGCGGACTGAACGACCCGGTCGCGCAGTTCCTCCAGGGCCAGTGGCAAACCAACCTGGGCGTGAACGTCACCCTCGATCCGAGCAGCGACGCCTCGCAGTTCATCTCGAACCGGCTCTCGGGCAAGTACGTGATGGCACGCGACGGCTGGCAGTTCGACTACAACCATCCGCAAGATTGGTACGACAACCTCTGGGGCAACCTGGCCACAGCGGCCGGCGCCAATACCAGCGGCTTCGACGATCCGACCTACGACAGCATCCTGAAGCAGGCGGATCAGCAGCCCCTCTCGCAGGCGGTGTCGCAGTACAACAAGCTGGCGAAGATCCTCTCCGACGACGTCGTCTACATCCCGCTCTACTACTCCGTCGCCAACTTCGCGATCCACGGTTACGTCAATGGAGCGGGATCGAACACCCAGGCCGACTTCTACTGGAACCAAATCAAAATCCAGTCGCACTAGGGGGCCGACAGAGCCGAACTGACACAAGGGCGCCCCGCCGAGCGGAGCGCCCTTGTTCGCGCTAAGCTGACCAAGGAAGGGCAATGCTGACGAAAGGAACCCTGATCTACATCGGGCAGCGGTTGGTCCTGATCCTCTTCACGGTGCTTGCCGTGTCGTTCGGCGTCTTCAGCATCGTCCACCTGCTTCCGGGCAATGCCTTTGTCAGCGACCGGGTCCACGGGCAGGCGCTCCAAATCCTGCTGCACGAGTATGGTCTGGATCTTCCGATTCCGGTGCAGTACTGGAACTGGCTGCAGGGCATCGTCCTCCACGGCAGCCTGGGCGTCTCGCTCTACATCCGGGGCCTGGCGATCACGCCGCTCGTCCTCCGTGAGCTCAGCGTCAGCGCCATGCTGGGCGCCGCCGCCCTGCTCATCACGGTAGGGCTCGGCGTCACCTTCGGCGTGTTGGCGGCGGTGAAGCAGAACACCTGGGTCGATTACCTGCTGACCTCGATCGCAGTGGTCGGCTACAGCGTGCCGAGCTTCGTGATCGCGTCACTGGGCATCCTGGTGTTCGGCCAGTGGCTGAACAACCTCACGAACGGCGCGATCTATTACCCGGAGCCGTGGACCGGAACCTATGGAACTCTTGCCGAGTTGACGGTGCCCGCGATCGCGCTCGGGTTTTACACCTCAGGCCAGATCACTCGCATCACGCGGGCATCGATGCTCGATGTCATCCAGCAGGATTACATCCGCACCGCCCGCGCCAAGGGGTTGGTCAACCGGGTGGTCGTCCTGCGCCACGCGCTGCGCAACGCCCTCGTCCCCGTCACGAGCATTCTCGGTCCGACCGTGATCAGCATCATCACCGGAAGCGTCGTGATCGAGAACATCTTTGGCATCCCCGGGCTCGGCAAGGAGTTCGTCGAAAGCATCTTCCAGCATGACTACAACGTCACGGTCGGCGTCTTCACGATCTATGCCGTGCTGATCGGGCTCGCCAACCTTGGCGTTGACCTCATCTACACGGTCATCGACCCGAGGATCCGGTACTGATGGCGACCGCAATTCAGAATCCCAGCGACATCGAGTACGCGGGCGGAACCGTCGCCCGAGAGCAGGTCAGTCTCTGGCGGGACGGCCTGCGCCGCCTGCGTCGAAACAAGCTGGCGCTCGCGGCCGCGATCTATCTCATCTTCCTGGTTTTCGTGGCCTTGATCTCGGTCATGTGGACCCCCTACAAGCCGAACGCGATCGGCACCTGCGAGACCTACGCGCTTCCGGGGGGAGGCCATCCGCTGGGCTGCGACGACCTTGGCCGTGACTCCCTGAGCCGGCTGATGGTCGGCACTCAGGTCTCGCTGGCGGTCGGCATCGCGACCGCCTTCATCGTGCTGGTGGTCGGCGTGGTGGTCGGCCTGATCGCCGGCTACTTCCGCGGGCCGATCGATGCCGGCTTCAGCCTGCTGATCAACATCTTCTACGGCGTCCCGCCGCTGCTGGTCGCAGTCGCGCTCTACGTGCTGCTCGGCCGCAGCCTGCTCAACATCATCATCGCCATCTCCGCGACGGTGTGGATGGATATGGCGCGGCTGACGCGCGGGCAGTCGATGAGCATTCGAGAACGGGAGTTCATCGAGGCCGCCAGGGCAGGCGGCGCGCGGCACGGCAAGATAGTGTTCGGTCACATCCTTCCCAATGCGCTGGGGCCGATCATCGTCCAGGCGACCTTCGTGATCCCGGTCGCGATTCTGACCGCCGCCTTCCTCAGCTTTCTGGGATTCGGTGTTCCGCCGCCGCAAGCCGACTGGGGTGGAATGGCCAACGAGGGCCTACCTTCGCTGCAAGGCGGATTCGACCCCTACATCCTGCTCTTCCCGGCACTCGCGCTCTCGATCACCCTGCTAGCCTTTAACTTCTTCGGAGATGGCCTGCGTGATGCGTTTGATCCTCGCCAGAAACGCTGAGATGTCCGAAGAACCGCGGCCGGTAGGGAGGCCGTCTGGCTAAGCCTGTTCTTCAGGTCCAGGGCCTGAGCACTTCCTTCTTCACCGACGACGGTGAAGTAAAGGCCGTGCGCAACGTCAGCTTCGATCTCCAGTCGGGCGAAACGCTCGCGATCGTCGGTGAGTCCGGCTCGGGGAAGAGCGTGACAGCGCTCTCCATCCTCGGCCTGGTGCAGCGTCCGGGACGGATCGTGAGCGGCAAGATCCAATTCCGCGACACCGACCTGGTTCGACTGCCGCCGGACGAGCTGCGCGATATCCGCGGGCGGGACATTGCGATGATCTTCCAGGACCCGCTGAGCTCGCTCAACCCGGTGCTCAAGGTGGGATTCCAGATCGACGAAGCGATGCGGGCGCACGACAAGGTTCCCAAGGACCAGATCGAACGCCGAGGGATCGACCTGCTCAAGGAGGTCCGTGTGCCGGACCCGGAACGCCGGGTGACCGACTACCCGCACCAGTTCAGCGGCGGGATGCGCCAGCGCGCCATGATCGCGATGGGCTTGTCGAACCGCCCGGAGATCCTGATCGCCGACGAGCCGACCACCGCCCTCGACGTGACGGTACAGGCCCAGATCCTGGAGCTGCTGCGCGACCTGAACAACGACACGGGAACCTCGATCATCCTGATCACGCACAACCTTGGCGTGGTCGCCGGTCTCTGCAAACGCGTCATCGTCATGTACGCGGGCGAGATCGTGGAAGAGGGACCGGTGGAGCAGATCTTCGAGTCCCCGCAACACCCGTACACCTGGTCGCTGCTGCGCTCCATACCGCGGATCGACGCCGACCGCCGCGAGCGCCTTCGCTCGATCGAGGGCCTCCCGCCGGACCTGATCCAGCTCCCACCTGGCTGCAAATTCAGCCCGCGCTGCCCCTTCCGGATCGAGAAATGTTTCACGGATGATCCCAAGCTCGCCCAGGTCGGGCCCGACCAGGTGGCAGCCTGCTGGGTGACGATGAAGCGGGCCTATGCCGAGATGGGCGCCGCCACCATCGTCGATACCCGACCGGGCGCCGCCAGCGGCGTGCGCCCACCGAAGGGCGTCGCCGCCAAGGTGATTGACGAACGCACCGCGGACGCCGTCGAGCCGGGGGCGGGTCGATGAGCACCACCACCCTGGCTGCCGAGCAGCAGCGGCTCGGTACCGCGGAGCCGCTGCTCCGTGTGATCGATATCGTCAAGCACTTTCCCGTCGGCCTGGGAAGCGTCAAAGCCGTTGATGGCGTCAGCTTCGACATCCAGCCGGGCGAGACCGTGGGACTGGTTGGTGAGTCTGGTTCCGGGAAGTCCACCCTGGGACGGCTCGTCACGCAGCTGATTCCCGCTACCTCGGGGCGGGTGATTTTCAACGGCGTCGAGCTCACCAAGCTCGGCGGCGAGAAGCTGCGGCAGCAGCGGAAAGACCTCCAGATGATCTTTCAGGATCCATTTGCCTCGCTCGATCCGCGGATGACGATCGGCGACATCATCGCCGAGCCGCTCGAAAATTTCGGCCTGGTAAGCGGAAGGCGGAAAGACGCCCGCGTCCAGGAGCTGCTGCGGGTGGTGGGGTTGAATCCCTATTTCAACAACCGGTATCCCCATGAGTTCAGCGGCGGCCAGCGGCAACGGATCGGCATCGCACGGGCCTTGGCCCTCAATCCAAAGCTGATCGTGTGCGACGAGCCCGTTTCAGCCCTGGACGTTTCGATCCAGGCGCAGATCATCAACCTGCTCGAGGATCTGCAGCGGGAATTCCACCTGACCTACATTTTCATCGCGCACGACCTCTCGGTGGTGCGCCACATCAGCGACCGCGTGATGGTGATGTACCTCGGCAAGATCGTGGAAATCTCGCCCAGCCAGGCGCTCTACGATTCGCAGGAACACCCCTATACCAAGGCGCTGCTCTCCGCCATCCCGGTGCCCAACCCACGGATCGAGTCGCAGCGCCGCCTGATCGAGTTGTCCGGCGAGATTCCATCGCCGCTCAACCCGCCCTCCGGCTGCCGCTTCCACACCCGCTGCCCGATCGCCAAGCTACCGACGCCCTGCGCCGACACCGAACCGCCGCTGGAGCAGAAGGCGCCCAATCGCTTCGCGGCCTGCCACTTCTCCGAGAAGGTCCGAACCGTCTAAGGCCGCGCAGCGCAGGCATGCGATCGACGGTTTCCCGCGGACGCCGCCGCTCCTTTGCGCGGCGACTGCTCGACTGGTATTCCATAAGCGGCCGCGACCTTCCCTGGCGGCATACGCGCGATCCGTACGCGATCCTGGTTTGCGAGATCCTCTCCCATCAGACGCAGCTCGCCCGGGTGATCCCCGTCTACAGCGAGATCCTGCGCCGTTACCCGACGGTCGACGCGATGGCGGACGCTTCGCTCGAGTCCATCAAGGCGGTCACGGATCCGCTCGGATACAAGATCCGCGGCCGGTGGCTGCACGCTGCCGCGCTGCAGGTGCGAGAGGCGGGCGGCCGCTTTCCTACCACGCTCGAGGGCGCGCGCCGCTTGCCAGGCGTCGGGCGCTACACCGCGAGTGCGCTGATGAGCTTTGCCTATCAGGCGGACGTTGCCCTCGTCGATACCAATGTCAGACGGGTGCTATCGCGCCATTTCATCGGCGGCGCCGGCAACCTCAGCACGTCCAAAGTGTGGGTTCTTGCCGCCGACCTCATTCCTCGCCGGCGCGGCCACCTGCTCAATCAGGCGCTCATGGACCTGGGTGCCATGGTGTGCCGGGCGCGGGCGCCGGCGTGCGCCCGCTGCCCGGTGCGTCGCAGCTGCCGATATCGCCTAGGGCACCGCCCAGCCGCCATGCGGGTCTCTTAGCTCCGGTTCGTCGAGGAACACCTTGCCCGTTTCCGTGATCCGCTCCGGGCTGCGGCTCGCGAAGTAGATCAGCAAGGCAATCCCGATTACCATCCAGACGCCGATGATGATGGGGGCGAGGTTCGCTGGTGCCGTAAGGGCGCCGATGCCCAGGCCGGCGAAGTCGATGCCCAGCGAAGCCAGCAGCGCCGGCAGGAAGATGATGCTGCCGACAATTGGCACGATCCCGTTCCACAGAACATTGAACTCGCCGCGCCGATCGCGGAGGTAGAAGACCAGGTTGCTGAGGTTGGTGAGGATGTAGATGACGACCACGATGATCCCTGCAATCGTCCCGAGCAGGGCGAAGGCCAGCAGGGGGCCACCCGCCGCCCAGCCGAGCAGCAACGCCAGCAGGATGCCGCCGACCGCCTGGACGTTGACCGCCCAGTAGGGCGTGCGGAAGCGAGGGTGGATCCGACTCAGGAGCCTGGGTAACAGCCCGATTCGGGAGAGCGCGAAGCGACCCGAGTCGCAGCGTTGGCGCCGGCATTGGAGTTCGCGATGGC
>DAIPYJ010000002.1:0-16442 GCA_036782775.1 Candidatus Dormiibacterota bacterium
CTGGCGACGGCAACCCGGTAGCCATCGAGCTGCAGCTTCAGCTGAAATAGCTCGGCGATTTCAGCGTGATCCTCGACCATCAGGATTCGAGGGTGAACAGCCATACCTACCTTGGGAGGGCCTCAGCGTACGTCCGGATCGGCGCGGGGTCAAGGCACCATGTCAGTCAGGAAATCGATGCTCGCGCACTCACATGCAACGAATTGAGCAATTGTGCGCAGGGTAATCCCGCGCAACAGAATTAGGGGACGGCCGGGCTCAGTGGCTGCAACGGCGCGCGGTCCCGCCGTCACCACCGGTGTCGAACGAGCTACCGCAGGAGCAGCTCGAGACGGCATTCGGATTGTGCACCGTGAAGCCGCCGCCCATCAGGCTGTCGTCAAAGTCGATTTCGGCGCCCTTGATGTAGCGCGCGCTGACTGAGTCGACGAAGAGGCGAACGCCGCCAACCTCGCTGATGGCGTCACCCTCCTCGGCCTGATCCTCGAATCCCATGCCGTAGGACATACCCGAGCACCCGCCCGGCTGGACGAAGACGCGCAGGCCCATCTCCGGCCGGCCTTGCTTCACGAGCAGGTCTCGGAGTTGCGTCAGGGCGGCGTCGGTGATGGTCAGCATCTCGGTGTCGTGTTCGATCATTTCCTGGGCCATGTGCCTCAATTATAGGGCGAGTTTCGCGTGGTCTCGACCACCGCAAATGTCACGGCGGCGTCCCCCGCCCCCCCCCCACCCGGACCCTCCCCCCGCCGGCGGGGGAGGGTATTTTCCTTATGGGAACTGCTGCTTGGCGAGCGGGCGGCTGGCGTGCCGGTGGCCGACACGCCGCCAGCGCGCGGCGACGAGCGCGTCCTTGACGACGGCGACCATCTCGTCAGGTGGCATCGTTGCCACCACACCAGGTTTTTCGTCCTTCCGCGGCCGCAGGTAGCGCACCGCCTCGATGAAGCGGCGACGGCCTCCATAGATGAAAAATGGCGGCTGGTCGGGATGGCCGGCGCGCACCAGCCGTTGGATTTGCTCGAACGGCTGGTCCCAATCCAGCTCAGTTTGACGAACCGGCGGCTCATAGCTGCCTTCGTCAACGCGCGGCGGAAGGGGCCGGGACCGGCCGGCTCGCAAAGACGCCAGGCTCTCGTCGAGCGCGATCAGGCCTTCGGCAACCAACCGCTTGGCCAGGCTTCCGGCGGTGTCGCTGGCCAGCACCCGCGTCTTGCGCTGAGCGAGAATCGGGCCGGCATCGATTCGCGCCACCGTCAGGTGCACGGTGATGCCTGCCTCTCCATCGCCCTGCGCGATTGTCCAGTAGATCGGTTCGGGGCCCCGATGGCGCGGGAGCAGGGAGGGATGGACGTTCAGCCAGCCTCGGCGGGGGACGGCCAGCGTCGGCTCGTAAAGGATCTGGTCGAAGCTCGCCATCACCACGACATCGGGCGCATAGCCCTGGAGGCTGCGGACGAATGCCTCGCTGTTGGCATTGGCCGTGATCTCGACCGGGCGCCCCAGATGGCCGGCGATCCGGGCAATCAGGTCGGCCTTTGGATGGGTCCGCTGCCATCGGGTGCTGCAGACAACGGCCACCAGGTTGGCGCGCCGCTCGATGAGGTGCAAGAGAAAGGCAGTCCCGTAATCCGAGGGAATGCCGCAGAAGACCATCCGTTCGCCATCCTCCGAAAGCGGCGGTCCGGCATAGCGGCCGGCGGGAACCTCTTCGACGTCGATCGGCACCATGGAAAACTCCGCTTTCGACCAGATCCGGCCCGAAATCTCATCCAGCCATGGGTCGTCGAGCGATCGGGCCGCGGCGTCGGCCGCCAGCGTCACCCCATCGCCCGCTGGACGATCGCGGGACGCTGTGTGTCATCGCCGTACGCCCAGCCGAGCAGGTCCATCACGTGGACGATCGGAATGTCCTTGCCGGCCCGCTGCAGCCCCATCCCGATCTGCAGAATGCAGCCGGGATTCGCGGAGGCGATCACCTGCGCACCGGAATCGATGATCGCCTGAACCTTCCAGGCCAATGCCTCTTCGGCAATCTCCGGGTGCGTCAGGTTGTAGACACCGGCTGATCCGCAGCACCAGTCGCTTTCGCGCATCTCGACCAGCTCGAGGCCGGGAATCATCCGCAAGGCCTGGCGCGGCTGTTGGGAAATCTTCTGGCCGTGCACCAGGTGGCAGGGATCCTGATAGGCGACGCGCAGTCGGACCCGCCGCGGTGGCGGACGCAGGCCGCGATCCACCATGAATTCGGAGGCATCTTTGACCGTTTCAGAAAAGGCCGCACCGGCCGTACGCCGCTTCGGGTCGTCGCGGAGCTGCAGCTCGTACTCCTTCATGTTCGAACCGCAGCCCGCGGCATTGACGACGACCGCATCGAGATTTAATGCCGTAAAGGCGTCGAGCGTGCCGGCGGCGAGCCGCTGAGCGGTTTTCGCCTCGCCGGCGTGTGAGGCGAGAGCCCCGCAGCAGACCCTTGTCGCGGGCAGCACAACCTCGAACCCGTTGCTGGCCAGCGCCCGCACCGTTCGTCGGTTCGTGCCGTGGAACATCTCGTCCTGGATGCAACCGGTCAGCAGGCCGACCCGCCCACGGCGCTCGCCTTCAGCCGGCGTGACCATCGCCAGCGGAATCTGCCGTGGTGAGCTGTCGCCCACCGGCGGGAAGGCGGCGAACTTGCCGAGCGGCATCGCCTTCCAGACCCCGGTGCGCCGCAGCAGCTGCGGGATGCCGAGCGCCCGCGTCAGCCGGTAGAGGCGGCCCGCGACCCGCAGCCTTCCAGGATGCGGGAGGAGACCGTTCAGCAGGACCGTGCGGACCAGGCGATCACGGCGGTTCTGCGGCGGGGTCTTGGCCCGCGCCAACTCCATCACCGGCCCGAACTGCACTCCGGATGGGCAGGCGGTCTCGCAGGCGCGGCAGTTGAAGCATTGATAGATGTGCGCCTGGAAACGCGGATCGTCGAACGCCACCAGGCCGAGCGCGGCCTCTTTGATCTGCCACATTCGACCGCGTGGGCTGTCGCCTTCATGGTGGAGGGCTCGAAAGGTCGGGCACTTGGGCAGGCAGAGTCCGCAGTGGATGCAGTCACGGACAAGGTCCATGTCGATTCCCTCGGTCAGCTGCCGCTTGAAATCAAGTCTGGCTAGTTCGGGCATCAAATGCCTCCGACGAAGCGGCCGGGGTTGAGGATGCCGTTGGGATCGAGCGCTTCCTTGAGCGCGTGCATGATCGGAAATCCTGGCGGCGGCGGTCCCCAGACGTCGAGGCCAGCCTTGACCTCTGCCGGGGCGCTGGCCACGATGACCTGGCCGTCCTCGCCGGCGGCCGCGCGCAGGCCGCGCAGCGCGGAAGCGGCCTGGGCAGCGGCAAGCCGGACTTCGGCGATCCCAGCGCCGGGTTGCACCATGACTTGCGCCGAGCCCGGGAAGCCGGCGGGAAGAGCCACGGTTTGAGCGATCGGCACCACCGCCCGAAGGACGACATCGCCATCGAGCGGGCTGGACCAGTCACGGGCGGCAGCCCAGAAGCCGGGAGGATCCTCATGGGCCTCGACCCGCCCACCGGCGTCGCGGATGAACCGGGCGGCGAGGTCGCGCCCGGCCTCCACCTCACGGTCGTAGCCTTCCAGTTTCAACGCCAGCGTCCAGCTCCAGTCGGCGGTGAGCCCGCATGCCCAGAGCGCCTGCCGATCGAGCACGATCGACGAGGCTGGGCTGAGATATTGATGCGCCAGCCCGAGCCCGGCCTGAATGGCCGGCGCCGCGGTCTCGAAGTGGCCGAGGACGGTGGTGACGGACTGGGGCCGGGCCTGCACTTTCAGGTTGACCTCGGCCACCACCCCCAGGGTGCCGAGGGCGCCGATGTGAAGTTTCATCAGGTCGTAGCCCGCGACGTTCTTGACCACCTTTCCGCCCGCCCGCGCCACCTTGCCCGATGGATAGGCCACCGCAATGCCGATCACCCAGTCACGCACGGTTCCATAGCGGGCACGGCTGAGCCCGCTGGTATTCGCCGCGAGCATTCCACCGACGGTCGCATGCTCGGGGTGCGGCGGGTCCAGCGGCAGGCGCTGGCCCTGCGCCCCAAGTGTTTTTTGCAGATCCTCGAGCGTCATGCCGGCCTGGACGCGGCAGGTCAGGTCGGCCGGTTCGTACTCGAGCAGCTGGGCCATCTGTTCCGTGGAGAAGGCGACGTCGTAACGGCGCGGCCGCGCTCCGAGGCGCATCTGCGTGCCCCCGCCCCAAACGACCACGGCCACCGGGTTGCGGTCGCAGAGCCGTAAGCCACGTGCCGCGTCCTCGGCATCAATCGGACGCATGACTTTCGAGGGCAGCAAGCCGTCTACCTCGAGTCGCTGCTGGGTGTCGACGGTGATCTGGTGCCCGGGAACCGCCTGACGCGCTTTCACACCCAAAGTTCGGCTCCCTCCTTACCCGGTATCGCCTGCCGGCGACCGGTGACGGGCGGCGCAGTCGGGGCGGTGTGCCCGTCACTCGGAAACATCTTGCCCGGGTTCATCAGTCCCTTCGGATCGAAGACAGCACGGATGCGCGCCATGACCTCGAGGTCGTCGTCGGAAAAGATGTAGCGGATGTTCTCGCGCTTCTCCAGCCCGATGCCGTGCTCGCCCGTCACCGATCCTCCGGCGTCGGCGCAAAGCTTGAGGATCTCGTCCCCAATCGCCAGCACTGCCTCGTACTGGCCGGCCTTGAAGGCATCGAACAGCACCAGCGGGTGCAGGTTTCCGTCGCCGGCATGGAAGACGTTGCAGATCTTGTAGCCGGTGCGGGCGCTGATGGCGTCGATCTTCGCCAGCATCTCGGGGAGTTTGGTGCGCGGCACTACCCCGTCCATCACATAAAAGTCCGGCGAGAGCCGGCCCATCGCCGAGAAGGCGCCCTTGCGTCCTTTCCAGAGCGCCTGGCGTTCGGCCTCGCTCCGCGCCACCCGAACATCGGTGGCGCCGTTGTCCCGGCAGAGCTGGTCCATGCGCTGAGCGAGCTCATCGGCAAGCTCGGGTATGGTGTCGACTTCCAGCAGCAGGATGGCGCCCGCATCCAGCGGATAGCCGGCATGCGAGGCCGCCTCGATCGCCTGGATGGAGAGCTTGTCCATCATTTCGATTGCCGCCGGCAGGATTCCCGTGCGCACGATCGTCGACACGGCGTTGCTGGCCGATTCGACGTCGCGATAGGTCGCCATCAGCGTCTTTTGCACCGGCGGCAGCGGCTGGATCCGAACCCAGATTTTCGTAACCACGCCCATCGTGCCCTCGGAACCGACCAGCAGTCCTGTGAGGTCATAGCCGGTTATCTCGCTCGCCTTCTTCGGGCCGAGATTCACGAGATCACCGCTCGGGAGGGCCATCTCGAGACCGGTCACGTGGTTGACCGTCACGCCATAGATCAGGGTGTGCGGGCCGCCGGCGTTGGTCGCGACGTTGCCGCCGATGGTGCAGGCGCCCTGGCTCGAGGGGTCGGGAACGTAGTAGTAGCCGTAGGGCTTCAATGCCTGGCTGAGCGACACGTTGACCACGCCGGGCTCGACCAGGGCTCGAAGATTGTCGCCGTCGATCTCCAGGATCCGGTCCATCCGGGCGAAGGTGATGACGACGCCGCCATGCACGGGCACGGTGCCGCCGGCGAGACTGCTGGCGCCGGAGCGCGCCGTGACGGGACAGTCGGCTTCCGCGCAGAGCTTGAGCACGGCCGCGACTTCCCGAGCGTTACCCGGGATGACGACGATGTCCGGCAGTGCCGTCTCCGGGCTGGCGTCGTACTGGTAGAGCCGGATCTCGTATGGATCCGCGAAGGCGTAGCGCTCGCCGACGATGCCCTGAATGCGTGTAACCAAAGCCTGACGGTTGGCCTGATCCATCCTTTTTCTAGCCTACCCCCCTCCCCGACCCTCCCCCCGCACTGCGGGGGGAGGGAAAGAGTCGGGTTTAGCGCATTGCGCCGGGTAAGACGAAGTAGAAGAAGAGCCCGATGATGATCACGTAGGCGAGGATCACCAGCGTCCAGCCCATGTTGTGACGGATGGCCACGCCCTCACGCCGCACGTAGCTGGTGGTCGAGACGCCGACACTGGTCGTCTGCGGTGCGACCGGCTTGCCGACCTCGGCCCCGACCGAGCTGAGCGCAGGAGCAAGGTAGACGGGAAATCCGAGGATGCCGCCAATCGTTTTCTGGAAAGCGCCGAACAAGGTGTTGGTCGAGGTGTTGCTCCCCGAGAGGGCGACGCCGATCCAGCCGACGATCGGGATCAGCAGCAGGTACCACTTGCCAAGCTTGGAGAAGCCTTCCGCCATCGAGTTGGCCATGCCGGAGAAGTTGAAGACGTAGGCCAGCCCGAAGATGAAGATGCCGACCAGCATTGCACCCCACATCTGCTTGAAGGTCCGGCTGAAGATCGTCCCCAACATGCCGCCTTTCAGTCGCCCGGTGATCGCCAGGAATGCGGAAATCAGAATCCACGAGGCCAGGATCGCGGTGCCCGCGATCAAGGGCGTCCAGTTGAAGGTCGCCAATGCTTTCTTGTGGCTGATGGATGAGATCGCGGTCGCGGAGTCCTTGAACCAGCTGATGGCGGTGAGCGCCTTGGCCGGCACGTGATTCCAGGGCCACCAGGAGCCTGTCCAGAGGACGACGACCACGATCAGGATCAAGAAGGGAAGGATCGACAGCAGCACTTCACCAGCGGGCATCGAGCGCGGGGCTGCCCCTGGTCCGGCGAATCGTGGACGGATGGTCGCGGCCGGCTCGCGCTCGGCGATCGGCACGCCGCCGAAGCCGAGCGTTTCGCTCGGATGCCAGACCTTCAAGAAGAGCAGCAGGACGATGAAACAGACGATCGAGCCCGAGATGTCAGGCAAATAAGGATTGATCTGCGACATCGGAAACTGACCGGCGATGTAGGCGAGTGAGCCGACGATTGCGAGAGGCCAGCCGCTCCTGATGCCGCGCCAGCCGCTGACCAGGTAGATCAGGACCCAGGGCGGAAGCAGCGCAAGAACGGCGACGATCCGGCCCACCGAGGCTCCGACCGAGATGACGTTGAGGCCGGTCACGGTGGCGATCGCGATGATGGGCGCTCCGAGGGCGCCGTAAGACACCGGCGCGTTGTTGGCGAGCGCGGCCACGCGGATCGCCTCCAACTCCGCCACGCCCAGGCCGATCAGGATCGGCGCCACCACGGCCCAGGGATAACCGAAGCCAACCAGCCCCTCGAGCAAGGCGCCAAACGCCCAGGCCAGCAGCATCACCTGCACCCGGACGTCGGCGGTTGCCTGGATCACGAGCCAGTTCTTGAAATTCTCGAAGACGCCGGTGATGACCAGGGTGTTGAAGATGATGACGCCCCAGAACGTGATCCAGTTGACGCTCCACATCCCGGTGAGCGCGCCGTAGACATAGGCCTTGCCCGCGGTGCCGGCCGGGGCGGACCAGACGGAGATGCCGATTAAATAGGTCACGATCGAACCGATCAGGACGGCGAGCCAGGCGGTGACGCGAAAAACCGCGAGCAGCACCAGCAAGGCGACGACGGGCACGAGCGCGATGAGCGTTGTGACGAAAAGATTGCCGACCGGATTGAGGATCTGCTTAAACGCCAGGACGACTAGCGCCGGGTCCATACCATGCCAACCTCCCTTCCCACTCTTCGCTTCATTCATAAGCGTACGGGGTGCCCGCGTCAATCGGCAAAATGGGCAGGATGGCAACCACCGCCGAGAGCTCGCTCTCCGCCCTCCGGCTCGACGACTTCGAACCGGTCGCCCGGGCGGTCCTGCCGCAGGGGGTATTCGACTACATCGCGGGCGGCTCCGAGGACGAGGCGACCGTCGCCGGCAACCGCGAAGCCTTCGGCCGCTACCGGTTTCGCTACCGGGTGCTGGCCGGCGCGGCCGAGCCAAACCTTGAAAGCGACCTCTTCGGTAGCCGCTTCGCCATGCCGGTCCACCTCGGGCCGGCGGCGATCCAGCGGATGTGCCATCCGGAGGGCGAAAGCGCTGCTTATAGGGCGGCTTCCGAAGCCGGGGTTGCATATGCCCTGAGCACACTGTCAAGCGTTTCGATCGAGGAACTGACGGCCGCCGGCCACGGTGTTCGCTGGTTCCAGCTCTACATGGCGCCCTGGCGCGAGGTGAGCGCCATCTTCGTGCAGCGAGCCGAGGCGGCGGGCTATTCGGCAATCGTGCTTACCGTTGACCTGCCCAAGGCCGGCCGGCGCGAGCGCGACATGCGCAACGTCTTTGTCCTACCTGAAGGGGTCACTTATGCCAACCTGGGCTGGGTCCCGAGCGATACCTCGGCAAAAGCCCCGGATGCCGTCGCGCAAAACGTTAACGCGCAGTCGCACGCATCCATTAATTGGGCGGACCTCGAGTGGCTGGTCGAGCAAACCTCGCTCCCGGTCATCGTCAAGGGTCTTGTGCGCGGCGACGACGCCCGGCACGCGCTCGAGCTGGGAGCTAAAGGCCTGGTGGTAAGCAACCACGGTGGTCGCCAGCTCGACTACGCCATCGCCAGCCTGGACGCCCTGCCCGAAGTGGTCGAGGCGGTCGCCGGCAAGGTCCCAGTCCTGCTCGACGGCGGCGTGCGTCGCGGTACCGACGTCATCAAAGCCTTGTGCCTTGGTGCCAGCGGAGTCCTGATCGGCCGGCCCTATCTCTACGCGCTCGCCGCCGGCGGGGCCGAAGGGGTTCGGCAGATGCTTGCCTTACTGCGCGAGGAGATCTCGATCTCTATGACGCTACTCGGTGCCAACAACCTGAGCGAGCTCAGCAGAGACCTCCTGGTCACGAGATGAAAAAAGGCGGCCGTAGGGCCGCCTCTGACGAGCGCGAGACTGCTAGCAGGTCAAATGGAAAAAGGCGTTCTGCGGTAAGGGATATGTATTCGGCGTCGAATTTTCGTGGACGTTGAAGTGAAAATCCTCCGCCTGACCGGTTACCAAACTGGTTCCGATGAAGGTGGTCGTGCCGGTCATGGAATTGTTCTGGTTGTTTTGCTCGAACCCGAACCACTCCGTAAAGTGCCCCTGCGCGATCGGCGGTCCGACGGTGAAGGGCGGGAGTGGGCCCGGTCGCGGGGGTGGCGGAGTCGCAAAGGTGACCGGCGAGATCGTCGCTTCTCCTTCGAAGGTTATGGTGCCCCAGAAATCACCCGCGCGGTTGATGGTGATGTGGAACACCCCGTTGCCGGTGGCAGCGACAAAGACGAATCCCTCCACTCCAGGACACCCGAGAGGGGTACCGACGAACGAGGTTTGATCAAAGTGCGCGGTGCAACTGGAGGACCCATTTCCCTGCGGCATCGGCTGACACGGCAGCTGCGGACCTTGTGCGAATCCAGGTAGCGCCATCGCGACGAGGAGAAAGGACGTGCAGGCAAGGACGCCAAGCATTCTTCTCATGTGCCCCTCCTTGGGTGCCCCGCTGACTACAACAGAGGCAACTTAGCCCGTTCTTAGGAAGACAGCAAGCTCGGCCTGGTCCGTCAGCTGCCGGCGGCGGCGGCTTCCTTGGTCACCGTATCGAGGACCGGCTGGATGGTCTTAACCTGCCAGGCCGCCGCGCCGCTCAGCGCGGCGGTGTTGGCGGCCGACATCTGGCTTCGGGCGGCCGCCAGGGTCGCGGCCTCTGACTGCGCCAGGGCGGCCTGGCCCTGCGCCGAGGCCAGGCAATACTGCTGCGCGGCCAGCACGACGGACAGGCTGGTGTCGACCCAGTGAGCCCAGAGCGGATCCAGGTACGTCTCCGGGTTGGCCGCCGGACCCTGCTGCACCTTGATCGCGCTCGAGAGCGTGGCAGCAGTCCTGGCGCCGCCGGCCCAGTCGTGGCGTGCCAGGCTGTTGTTGAGGTCAGTAAGGCTCCGCAGGTTCTGATTCATGGCCTGCGCGATCGGGATCTGCAGCGCCGCGGCGTTCGCCAGCTTGCTGGCGGCGTTCAGCGAATTCTGCAGATGCGTCAAGACCGGGCGGTCGGTGGCCACGAAGGCCGGCGAATGGAGCTGAAACGGCATGCTCTCGGCCTGGGTCAGGTAGGCCTGCGCCGCCTGGACATGAGACAGGGCATCGCTGGCCGTCTTCTCCGTCTGCTGGGCGAGCGCGAGGTCCTGGCTGAGCTGGTCGTCGCTCAGTCCCATGCTGCCCTTGGACAGGTCCGTCCAGAGGCGGCTGACCGAGGTATCGACGTCGCTCGACCCGTGGCGCGCGGTCTGCAGCTCGTTGCCCTCCAGCCGCGACAGCGAGGCAATCTGCTGAGGCAGAAAGACCTCCAGGAACGCGCCTACCGATCCGACCGCGAGCACCAGCACGAGGAAGGCAAAGATTCGGGTGCCCCAGGAGACCCGGCGAGCCGGCCGGAAGACGCGGCGTGCGGGAGCCGGGTTTCTGAGGGCCACGAAAGAGGTAACGAGTTTCGCAACCCTCCTCTTGCCACCGGGGCCCCGATGCTGATGACCACTGGGTGACGGTCCTGTGCCGGCCCGCGATCACGCCGCGTCACGTCCTTCACGGCGGCGCCAGATCTTCGAGAACCCTGTGCTAGAGTGAATTTCGCTTCGCGAAATGGCCTACATCATCACCGAAACCTGCGTCGATTTAAAGGACAAATCGTGCGTCGACGTCTGCCCGGTCGACTGCATCATCGACGGGGGCGCCGAAGACCGGCTGCTGCTGATCAACCCGGACGAGTGCATCGATTGCGGGGCCTGCGTCGACCCCTGCCCGGTGGCGGCGATCTATCCCGAGGACGAGGTTCCGCCGGAGATGAAGCGCTTCATCCCCTGGAACTTCGACTGGTTCAAGAGCGACGCCGACAAACAGCGCGTGCGCGCCGAGATCAACGCCGCCTATCCGGAAAAGCGCCAAACAGAAACGGCTTAGCGGCCTTAAGCGAGCCCGCAGGGCGAGCCGCGCTTTCGCGCGTATCGCGCCGGTGCCGCATGCCGGCCTGTACGCGCAACCGAGCGCATTCTTTCTTACGCGCGAGCGAGGGCGTGAGTTGCGGGCGGGTTGGTATGCGTCAGCTGCAAGCAACCGGCCGTTAGGCCAGGCACATCGGCGCGTTTAAAGTCTCTGAACTAACCGAGCTCCTCGAATAGAGGAGATACGTCGCGCTGATAGAGCGGAAGGTCCACCAGCGGGTGTTCCTTCAGGGCGGGAATTTTGGTCGCCAGCTGTTCGTCGTAGGTTGGAAGGTTCACCGAGTAAAAAACGCCGACCGCGAGGCTGTCGCCGGATTCATAGGACGCGTGTAACGCCCGGGTCTTCTTCTCGACGATCTCATCGATATTGCTCGGATCCTTGACCACCGGGTCCCAGGAGTCGTCCGCGTCGAGCCGCCGCAGCCGTGTACGGCCAATGTCCTCACCCGCGTACCAATCCTTGGTCCGCAGGTCGTTGTAAACCGGGCAGGTCTGGAAGACATCGAGAAACGAGGTGCCCTTGTGCTTGACTGCCTGGGTGATCAGGGAGACCAGGGACTTGACATCGAGCGCGTACCCGCGGCCGATCCAGGTGTAGCCGGCGCCCAGCGCCACGGCAATCGGATTGATGCCTTCTTGAATCGCGGGGTCGGGCATCGACTTCGTCTTGAGGCCCTTGGCCAGCGTCGGCGACGCCTGGCCCTTGGTGAGGCCGTAGACCCCGTTGTTGTAGACGATGTAAGTGAGATCCACATTGCGCCGGCCGCTGTTGAGGAAGTAGCCGGCCCCGATGCCGTAGCCATCGCCGTCGCCGCCAACCGCGACGACGGTCAGCTCGTTGTTGGCCAGCTTGGCGCCGGTCGCCACCGGCAGCGCGCGGCCATGCAGCGTGTGCAACCCATACGTGTCGACGTAGTGCGGGGTCTTGCCCGAGCAGCCGATCCCCGAGATCATCGCCACCTTGTAGGGCGGAATCTGCAGCTGGAAGAGCGCCTGCTGGATCGAGCTGAGGATGCCGAAGTCCCCGCAACCGGGGCACCAATCGACGTGGACATCGGTCTTGTACTCCCCGAGCGTGAACTTCCTCGGACTCGTCGCGGTCTCAGGCATGCGACACCATCACTTCCTTCTTCCGTTCGGCGATCGCCGCACGGACCCCTTCCACGATCTCGTTGCGCGAGAAAGGACGTCCGTCGTACTTGACGACCTGATGGTCGAGGACGACGCCGGTGTGCTCGGCGATCAGCGCCCCGAGCTGTGCCGAGTAGTTGTTTTCGATCAGCACGGTTTGGCGGGCGTTGCGGAGGATGTCGGCGACCGCATCGCCGGCGAATGGGCGCATCAGACGGATCTGCAGGAAGTTGACCGTGCGACCCTCGGCCTCCAGCTCCGCCATGGCGTCGAGGATTGCCCCCTTGGTGGCGCCCCAGCCCACCAGGGTCAGGTCGGCCTGCCGCGGTCCGTGAAGGCTGAATTTGTTTCCTGCAGGAATCTCGCGCGCGGCCGTCTCGAGCTTGCCCATCCGCTTGCGCATCATCGCGATCCGGTTCTCGATCCCTTCCGTGATGTGGCCCTGCGGGTCGTGCTCGTCGCTCGTCGTCGAGAAGACACCGCCAGGCATCCCGGGTAAGGTACGCGGGCTGATGCCGTCGCCGGTGATCGCGTGGCGCCGGTAAGCCTGCGCATCGCCGTTGGGCTGAAAGATATAGCCGCGATCGATGCTGAGCCCGTCCATGTCGATCGGGTCGCTACTGAATAGCGAGGAGGCGAGGAACTTCTCCAGCAGCACGACGACAGGCATCTGGTACCGGTCGGCCCAGTTGAAGCTCTGGAAACTATCGCGGAATGCTTCGTCGATATCGCCGGGCGCGACCACGATGTGCGGAAAGTCGCCGGGAGCCGGATGCAGCGCGAACTGCAGGTCCGCCTGCTCGGTGCGAGTCGGGAGACCGGTGCTCGGGCCTCCGCGCTGCCAGAGGAAGACGACCGGACCCGGCGCTTCGGTGATGGCGGCGAAGCCGAAGCCTTCCGACATGAGGGCAATCCCCGGCCCGGCGGTCGAGGTCGAGGCGCGAATCCCCATGTGGGCGGCGCCGATCGCCATGTTGATGCTGGCGATCTCGTCCTCGCACTGCACCACCGCGCACTGATAGGCGGGACCCTTGGCCTCGAGGTAGACGCTCTCGTCCGTTGCCGGGCTGATTGGATAGTAGGTCTGCAGCCCGAGCCCCGCCTTGAGCTTGGCGATGCCGACGGCCTGGAAGCCCTTGATCAGCATCCGGCGCTCGCGTGCCTCGACCGTGAGTGCCGATAGACGCCGGCCCGGCTGATCCTTGAAATGCGACCGCGCGTAGGCTGCCGCGACTCGCGCCGCCGCGACATTCATCTCGGCGGCCTCGGCCTTGCGACCCCTGAACTCGTCACGGATCGCCTCGAACAACAGCTCCTCGTCGTATCCCGAAATCCCGATCGAGGCTCCCAGCGCGACCGTGTTGCGCATGACGATGTACTTGCGCGATTGGCCGCCCTTCCCCACGCCCTTGAGCGCCTCCTCGAGCAGCTCGAGGAATGGGATCGGGTAGAGGTTGATGTCATCGCGGCCGAATTGGCTGGTCTCGAGCTTCAAGTCGGCGTCGTAGATGATGCCGCCGCCGGCCGCAACCTGATGCACGTGGCCGGTGTGGCTGGGGTAGTGCTTGCGCTGGGCGGCATCCCCAAAGAGCGTTTCCTGATCGAGCGCGACCAGCATATGGATCTCGTCGACGTGCGACCGGACAGGGACCGGCGCCGCCGTGACCCGGTAGTAGCTGTGCTTGCCCATGATGTTCGAGTGAAACTCGATGTTGGCGAACACATGGAGGCCGCCGCGCACCAGCGCTTTGGCATAGACCTCGGCGGAGGCGTTGATGCCTCCACCCTGCGGGCCGCCGAGGACCCACGAAAATTCCCGGCGGCTGAGCTCAGTAGGCACGACCAGCGCTGATTTTAACCAGCTTCGATTCGGCGAAACTCCTTTTGAGCAGGTCATGCTGTGCAGGTGGACGCCCGCCGGTACAACCCGATTGAGGCGGGGACGTTCGAGGTCGTCACCCGCACCATCGATGCGGTCGACCGCAAGCGGGGTCGTCGCTTTCCGGTCGAGGTCTGGAATCCGGCGAGCGACGGAGGATCTCGCGCCGGCGGCCATCCGCTGGTCCTCTTCTCTCACCTGGCCGGTGGCAACCGCCGCTCCTCGAGTTTTCTGTGCCGCCACCTGGCGAGCCACGGCTACGCCGTCGCCGCCCTCGATCACTCCGAGGTCATCGCGCCGGAGCTGCAAGGCGGCCGCCAAGGCGAGACCGATGCCCAGCGAGCCGAGCGGATCGACGCCATCATCGGCAGCCGCGTCCCCGACCTCCGCTTTCTGCTCGACTTCGTGCTGGCCGGCGGGATCGAGATCCCGCTCGACGCGGAGGCGATCGGACTGGTTGGACACAGCGCCGGCGGCTGGACTGTACTCGCGACCGCCGAGGTGGATTCGAGAGTGCGCTCGGTGGTGGCGCTGACACCGGGCGGCAGCTCGCGGCCACGCCCTGGAGTGCTCGCGGTACGGCTGGCCTACACCAGGCAGCACCAGGTTCCGACCCTCATCCTCGCGGCAGAGAACGACGTCCTTACGCCCCTCGACGGCATCGAGGAGATCTTCGAGAAGACTCCTGAACCGAAGCGGATGTTCGTCTTGCGCCGGGCCGACCACGAACATTTCGTCGACGACGTCGAGGGCGCCCACGAGGGACTGCGGGCCATGACCTTGCCGGGAGACTCGGCATGGATCCCGGGCGCGATGCGGCCGCTGTCCGAGCTCGCCTCAGCAGAGGAGGCGCATCGCTTCGCGCGGGCTTTAACGCTGGCCCACTTCGATGCCAGTCTGCGTCACGTCCAGGCCGCGGACCGCTTTCTCGAGAATGCCGAAACCGAGCTGGCGGCACACGAGGTTCACGCTTTTCGGTACCCGCGGCAAGCCGGTCGCTAGACAGCCTCGGAGGTCAGGCAGCCAGGGCACGGACCCGCTTCGGCCGGATGAAGCCGCTGCCCTCAGCCGGATCGAAGAAGGAGACCGGGACCTCGTTGCCGGTGGCAACCAGCGTGTCCATGCACCTCGGGATCGCTCCCGTCGCGGTATGGAAGCCGGTGACCTTGCCGTTCTCGAAGCCGGTCTGCTTGAAGACAAAGAGGTCCTGCAGCGAGATCTGGTCGCCCTCGATCCCGGTCACCTCGGAGATGTAGGTGATCTTGCGACCGCCGTCCCGCATCCGGTTCTGCTGGATGATGATGTTGATCGCCGAGGCGATCTGCTCCCGGATGGCGCGCGACGGCAGCTCCATGCCGGCCATCAAGACCAGCGTCTCGAGGCGGGAGATCGAGTCGCGCGGCGTGTTGGCGTGGAGCGTGGTCAGCGACCCGTCGTGGCCGGTGTTCATCGCCTGCAGCATGTCGAGCGCCTCACCGCTACGAACCTCACCGACGACGATCCGGTCGGGCCGCATTCGGAGGGTGTTGATGACCAGGTCGCGAATCGAGACACCGCCTTTGCCTTCGACGTTGGCCGGCCGCGACTCGAGATTGATGACGTGAATCTGCCGAAGCTGCAGCTCGGCCGCGTCCTCGACGGTGATGATGCGCTCGTCCGCCGGAATGAAGTCGGACAGGATGTTGAGGGTCGTCGTCTTCCCTGAGGAACCGCCGCCCGCGACCACGATGTTCATGCGGGCGTTGACACAGGCCTTGAGGAAGGTCGCCATCTCTTCGGTGAGCGTCTCGTTCTTGGTCAGGTCGCCGATCTGGAGGGGGTCCTTGCGCATCTTGCGGATGGTGACCGAGGCACCTTTGACCGCCAGCGGGGGAATGATGACGTTGACGCGCGAGCCGTCGGGCAGACGGGCGTCGACCATGGGCGAGCTCTCGTCGACGCGCCGGCCGACGCCGGTGACGATCCGCTGGATCACCTGCATCAGATGGGCGTCGCTATCGAAGCGAATCGCCGCCCGCTGCATCTTGTTGTTGCGCTCGATGTAGACCTTCTGGGGGCCGTTCACCATGATGTCCGAGATCTGCTCATCGGCAAGAAGCAGGTCGAGCGGGCCGTAGCCGAGAATGTCGGCCAGCAGGGCGGCCAGCAACTGCTCCCGGGTCTGCCTGGTAAGGCTGATGCGCCGGGCTTCGATGTAGGCGTCGAGCACCTCGGTTGCCCGCTGCGTGATCGCTTCCTTGTCCAGCTCGTTGGCGCGCTCCCCAAGCTCGCCGATGATCCGGTCGTGGACGGCGGCCTTGACCTTGTGCAGCCGCTCGGCCTCGGGCAGGTCCTTGAGATTGGCGTTGGCCGCTGCCGGCGCAGTCGAGTCTGCCGGCGGTTGGGAGGCAGCCACGCGCTGCCCGAGTGTCTTCGGCGCCGGAGCCGGTTCAGCGACCGGACGGCTGGGCGCCGGCGGCGGAACATTCGGCACCGAGCCGCGCTGTTCCTTGCCGAAAATCGTA
>DAIPYJ010000002.1:16452-59890 GCA_036782775.1 Candidatus Dormiibacterota bacterium
CGCCTCGATTCCGGAGCTACCGCTGACGCGCCGGATCCTGATGGCAGCCGCCAAGGCCGGACACATCACGGCTGGGCGCCGGGGCGGCCTTTTCAGGCGCGCGAGCCGGTGCCGCCGGTTTGGCGATGACCGGTGGAGCCGGCATCGTTTTCGGGGCCGGGGCCGGGGTCGGCCGAGCTGAGGGTTGAATCGGTGGGGCCGGGACGGGGGCGGGCGGCTGCTGCTGCGCCGGTTTGGGAGCCGGCGCTGGGTCACCCTGGGATTTTTGAATTCGCTCGAGCAACGACAACGGTTCTTACCCCCGATCGGTGAAGTGTTACGAACTGAGACGCTACGCAGGGACCATTACGAAGCTAACTGCGTGGCGGTAACAGGGGAATGGCATCGCTGCCACAGCGCCGCGCACCTTCGTAACTGCCGCAGCAAAGGTGTGCGCAGACGTCTAAGTAAGGCTACGATAAGCGACAAATTTTGAAACGGAGGTTGCTGCTCATGTCATTGTCAAAGTTGTTGCTGATCATCGCGCTCATCTGTTTCGTTCTCGAGGCACTGGGAAGCCGGATGCGGTTTCGCGCCCCCTTCGGCCTGCTCGGCGCCGGACTCGCCTTTCTGACCGCGTCCTTTCTGTTCGGTTAAGTCGCTGACGTCGAGGAAGCCAGGTTCCTCCTGGCTTCCTTGCCCACCTCAACTGAACTGTCGGCGAGCTGATAGGTGGCGATGATGGCGCCCTTGGTGGTCGGAACGCTCTTGACCAGGCGCAACCTGGTCATCTCACCATCGACGGGAAACATTCGCTGACCCGATCCGAGAATCAGCGGATGAATGACGAGGATGAATTCGTCGATCAGTCGATACGGCATCAAGGACCGAATCAAGGCGCCGCTGCCCATGATCAGAAGATCGCCGCCGGGTCGCTCCTTGAGTTCGCGCACCCGTGTCGGGACGTCGCCATCGAGCAAGGTCGAGTTCGGCCAGCTTAGCTTCGTCGAGGCGCTGCGCGAGGCGACGAATTTCGGCGCGGCGTTGAGGGCGTCTTTGAAGGGGCCGCCGCGCTCGTTCCAGGCCGACAACATCTCTTCGTAGCTGCGCCGGCCCAACAAGAGCCCACCTCCAGGCTCTCTGCTGCTGGGACCGGTTTCCCGCGCCAACACCTCATCGCCGTTTAGGACCGCCCACCCGCCAAAACGGAAGCCGCCTCGTGTGTCCTCGTCGGGCCGGCCGGGACTCTGCATCACCCCATCGAGACTCACGTGGTTGAGAACGACGAGTCTCATCAGTGAGCGACCAGGTCAGCGGTCTCGCTGCTAGAGGAAGCCGAGCTCCATCTTGGCTTCGTCGCTCATCATGTCGGCGCTCCAGGGCGGCGAGTAGACGAGCTCGACGGTGCAGGACTTGACGCTGGGAATCTCCTCGACCTTCATCTTGACTTCATCGAAGAGGTCCTGCGCCCAGGGGCAGCCGATCGCCGTCAGTGTCATCTTGATCAGCACCTCGCCGTCGTCGATGTTGACCTCGTAAACGAGGCCAAGCGACATGATGTCGAGGCCGATCTCGGGGTCGCGGCAGGTCGCCAGCTGCGCCTCGATCTGCGAGCGAAGGTCTCCCGACGCCGGTGCCTGGGAGGTCTCCATGGTGTCCGCCATACTCAAAGTCTACCCCTCGATTTCCACGAGAACCTCGCCGTTCTCAACCGTTACCGGGTAGGTCTTCGCCGGGATGACGGCCGGTAACCCGGTCACCTTTCCGGTTCGCACGTCGAAGCGCGAACCGTGTCGCGGGCATTCGACCGACATATCCCAGAGCTCGCCTTCGCTCAGCGAGTACTCCTCATGGGTGCAGGTGTCGCCAATCGCATAGAAGTTGTCGTCCTCGGCATGCACGAGACAGATCGGTTCGCCGTCGACCTCGACCCGCAGCATCGATTCGAGCGGGAGGTCGCCCACCGCGGCCACGCGCTGCTTGGTCACGCTACTCAATCCGTGCAGCCAACTCCTCGTCGACCGCGTCGCGTATCTCCGCGACCGGCAGCCGGTCCAGCACCTCGCCGAGAAATCCCTGAACCAGCATGCGTTCCGCCACAGCCCGGGGGATGCCGCGGCTTTCCAGATAGAAGAGGTGTTCCGGATCGACCGGACCCACCGTCGCCCCATGACTGCAGCGCAGGATGTCGTTGTTGAGAATTTCGAGGATCGGCTCGGAGGTTGCCTTCGCTTTCTCGGAGAGGAGCAGGTTGCGGTTCGCCTGGTTGGAGGAGCTGCCGCGCGCTTCCGCCTCGACCCGTACCACGCCGACGTAGACACTCCTGGCCAGATCTCGGAGCGCTCCCTTGAAGAGAAGATCGGAAGTGGTCTGCGGCGCGATGTGATCCTGCAGCGTGCGGAAATCGAACGCCTGGTCACCGGACCCAAAAAAGAGGCCGCGTAGATCTGCGCTCGATCCGGCGCCTTCGAGCACCGCCTCGACGCGCAGCCGTGAGAAATGGCCGCCCAGGACGACGTCGACCAGCTTCAAGTGTGAGTCGCGACCCAGGTGGAAGCGCTGGTTGGCGAACTGCCACGTCTTGCTGCTCCAGCGCTGGAGCGCGATGTAGCCCACGTTTGCGCCTTCACCAAGAAAGACCTCCGCGGAGCCGCTGGCCAGAATGGAAGCCTCCCGATCGACGCTCATGAAGGCGTCGACGTATTGGAACTGCGCGCCCTTTCCGGCAACGATCAATGAGTGCGGCAAGACGGCCGAGACCGAATCGCCAGACCAGTACTCGCTAAAAAGCGGCTGCTCGAGCACGACGCCATCGGGGACGTAGAGGAAGGTCCCGCCCGAGAAGAGGGCCCCATGAAGCGCGGCGAACTTGTCGCGATCCGCTCGGACGCCGGTGAAGAGGTAGCGGGAGACGAGATCGGATGCTGACCGGGCCGCCTCGGCGATGCTGGTCAGGACGACGCCCTTGGCGCGCGCCTCGTCCGAGAGTTCGATTTTGGGGACGCTGGTTCCGCGTTGCCGGATGACGCCGCCGACCGGCACCTCGGTTTCGTATCTCGGCGAGGCCCCGTTCGGTTGCTGAAAGGGCAGGTAGGCGTTGAGGTCGAGGCCTTTCAGGTCGACCTGACGCCAGTCCTCCTGCCGCTTGGTGTCGGGCAGCGGCATTCGCTCGAAGACGCCGAACGCCTCGAGCCGCCGGGCGCGCAGCCACTCCGGTTCGCCGCGAAGAGCGCTCAGCTCTTCGACGGCTTCCTTCGTAAACGGCATCTAGCCGACCGAGCCGGCCATCTCGAGCTGGATCAGACGATTCAGCTCGACGGCATATTCGATAGGAAGTTCCTTGGTAAAGGGCTCGATGAAGCCGTTGACGATCATCGTCTCGGCCTCGGCGCGGGTGATGCCGCGGCTCTGCAGGTAGAAGAGCTGCTCGTCCGAGACTTTGCTGACCGTCGCCTCGTGGCCGATGCGCACCTGCTCCTCGTCGACCTCGGTCGTCGGGTAGGTATCGGAGCGCGACTGCTCGTCGAGCAATAGCGCATCGCAACGGACGAACGACTTCGAGTTCTTCGCTCCGGGATAGACCTTGACCAGACCGCGATACGAGGTGCGTCCACCCGCCTTCGAAATCGACTTGGAGACGATGTTCGAGGTCGTGTTGGGCGCGACGTGGACCGCCTTGCCACCGGCATCCTGGTGCTGACCCTTGCCCGCGAACGCCACGCTAAGCACGTCGCCCTTCGCGCCGGGCTCCATCAGGTAGATCGACGGATACTTCATCGTGATCTGGGAGCCGAGGTTGCCGTCGACCCATTCCATGACGGCGTCGCCATAGGCGACCGCTCGCTTGGTGACCAGGTTGTAGACGTTGGTCGACCAGTTCTGCACCGTCGTGTAGCGGCAACGGGCGCCCCGCTTGACGACGATCTCGACCACGGCCGAATGCAAGGAGTCGGTGGTGTAGATCGGCGCCGTGCAGCCTTCGATGTAGTGGACGAAGCTGTCCTCGTCGCAGATGATCAGCGTCCGCTCGAACTGGCCCATGTTCTCGGCGTTGATCCGGAAGTAGGCCTGGAGCGGGATCTCCACCTTGACGCCCTTCGGGACATAGATGAAGGAGCCGCCCGACCAGACCGCGCTGTTGAGCGCCGCCAGCTTGTTGTCGGCGGGAGGAATCACGGTGCCGAAGTACTCCTTGAAGAGGTCCGGGTGCTCGCGCAGGGCGGTGTCGGTATCGAGGAAGATGACCCCCTTCGACTCGAGCTCCTTGTGGAGCGAGTGATAGACCACCTCTGACTCGTACTGGGCGGCAACGCCGGCAAGGAACTTCCGTTCCGCCTGCGGCACACCGAGGCGGTCGAAGGTGTTCTTGATGTCGGCCGGCACCTCGTCCCAGGTCTTGCCCTGCTTCTCAGTGCTCTTCAGGTAGTAATAGATGTTCTGGAAGTCGATCTTCGAGAGGTCGGCGCCCCAGTTCGGCATCTCCTTCTTCTCGAAGACGTTGAGCGAGCGCAGCCGGAACTTCGTCATCCACTCCGGCTCGTTCTTCATCCAGGAGATCTCCTTCACGACCTCGGGGTTGAGGCCCCGCTTGGCCTTGAAGACGTACTTCTCCGGGTCGAAGAACCCGTACTTTTCCTTGTAGTTTTCGCCGACGTCGATCTTTGGAACGACTGCCATTAGCTTGCCTCCAGCGCGGCCGGCTCCTTTGCCGGCTCCTTGACCCACTCGGAATAACCCTTCTCTTCGAGCCAGTCGGCGAGCTCCGAGCCGCCATGCCGGACGAATTCGCCGTTGACCAGCACATGGACGAAATCGGGCTTGATGTACTTGAGGATCCGGGTGTAGTGGGTGATGATCAGCACCCCCAGCTCCGGCCCCCGCATGCGGTTGACGGCATCGCTCACGAACTTGATCGAGTCGATGTCCAGCCCGGAATCGGTCTCGTCGAGGATCGCGATCTCCGGCTTGAGCACCGCCATCTGCAGGATCTCGGCGCGTTTCTTCTCGCCACCCGAGAAACCTTCGTTGACGTAGCGGGAGAGGAAGGAATCGTCCATCCGGAGCACCGACATCTGATCGCGGAGCAGCTGCCGGAAGTCCTTGACGCTGATCGCCTTTGACTTGTCCTTGCCGTCGAAGCCGCGCTTGGCATTGATGGCCGTACGCAGGAAGTTCGACATCGTGATGCCGGGGACCACGACCGGATACTGCAGCGCCAGGAACATGCCCAGCTTCGCCCGGTCCTCGGGTTGCAAGGTCAGGATGTCCTTTCCCTTGAAGCAGACCTGGCCGCCGGTCACCTTGTAGTTGGGGTGGCCCATCAGGGTATGCGAGAGCGTCGATTTGCCGGAGCCGTTTGGTCCCATGACGGCGTGCACCTCGCCCTTGTTGACGGCGAGTGAGACGCCCTTGAGGATCTCGCGGCCTTCGACGCTGACGCGCAGGTCCTTGATCTCGAAATCGGCCATCCCTGTAGTTTTACCCGCGGTTTTCTGCTTCAAATCGATTTCAGTCCTCCTCCTGGGATTCCCCGTTGAGCGCCACCCGCAATGTGTTCACGGAAAGGGTGGCGCATTTCATCCGCGCCGGGCTGATCAAGATGCCCAGCTCATCGAGCAGATCCCGGGTGGGAAAGCTCTTGAGCTCGGCGACCGGTTTGCCGACGATCATGTCGGTCAGCATCGAGGCCGACGCCTGGCTGATGGCACAGCCGCGGCCACGGAAGCGCACGTCGCCGATATGGCCATCGTTGAGCTTGAGATAGAGGGTGATGACGTCACCGCACAGCGGGTTGTCCCCCTCCTGGGTGATGTCCGCGTCGGGCAGCTCCCCGAAGTGATGGGGATTCTTGTAGTGCTCGAGAATTTGCTCGCGGTAGAGATCGTCGCCCATCTTTATGCGAACACCTTGATGGCTTTCTGAATTCCGGTCACGAGCTGGTCGACCTCCTCGGGGCGGTTGTAGATGTAGAAGCTGGCGCGGGTGGTCGCCGGCACGCCCAGCCGGTCCATCAGCGGCTGGGTGCAGTGGTGCCCCGCGCGCACCGCAATTCCCTCGCGGTCAATCAGGGTCGCGAGGTCGTGCGGGTGAATGTTGGGCAGGGTGAAGGAGACCGCCGCGCCGTGCAGCTCCGGGTCTTTCGGGCCGTACAGCGTGATGCCCGAGACGTCCTGCAGCTTTTCAATCGCGTAGTCGACCAGCGTCCGCTCGTGGTTGCGGACGTTGTCCATCCCGAACTGGCCGAGGTAGTCGACCGCCGCGCCCAGCCCGATGCCCTCGGCGACGCTCGGCGTGCCGGCCTCGAACTTCCAGGGCAGGTCGTTCCAGCTGGCGTCGGTCAGATGGACGCGCTTGATCATGTCGCCGCCGCCGAGGAAGGGCGGCATCGCCTGCAGCAAGGCACGGCGTGCCCAGAGCACGCCGATCCCGGTCGGGCCGCACATTTTGTGTCCCGAGAAGGCGTAGAAGTCGACGTCGAGGTCCTGCACGTCGACCGGCATATGGGGGACGGCCTGAGCGCCGTCGACCAGGACCAGGGCACCGGCGCGCCGCGCCGCCGCCGTGATCGCCTTGATCGGGTTGATCGTCCCCAGCGTGTTCGACTGGTGCGCGATCGCCAGCAGCTTGACGCCGTCGAGCTTGCGGTCCAGTTGCTCGAGCATCAGCAGGCCATCGTCGTCGATGCAGAGGAACTCGAGCCGCGCGCCCACCTCGTGGGCCAGCAGCTGCCAGGGCACGAGATTGCTGTGGTGCTCCATCTCGGTCAAAAGGATCCGGTCGCCCGCCTTGACGTTGGCGCGGCCCCAGCTGTAGCGGACGAGGTTGATCGCCTCGGTGGTGTTCCGGGTGAAGATGACCTCCTTGGGGGAGGGCGCATTGATGAAGGTCGCGACCCGTTCGCGGGCCGACTCATAGGCGGCAGTCGCCTCCTCGCTGATGGCGTAGACGCCCCGGTGCGGGTTCGCGTTGTAGCGGCGGTAGTAGTCGTCCATGGCGTCGATCACCGTCACCGGCTTCTGCGAGGTGGCGGCGCTGTCGAGATACACCAGCGGCTTGCCGTGGACGGTGCGGGCCATGATCGGGAAGTCGGCCCGGACCTGCGCCGCGTTGACGGGACGGGTCTGGATCATGCTGGCTGCTGCGCCTCCTTCATCAGGTCGGCCACACTGACCGATTCGAGGGCCGAGATCATCGTGTTCTGCAGCTGCTCCCAGAAGGCGTGCGCCGAGCACGGGACGTCGGCATGGTTGCATTCCCCGGGGCCGCCGCCTTCAGCGAGGCAGCTGACCGGCGCCAGCGAACCCTCGAGGCTGCGCACGATGTCGGCCATCGAGACGCGTTCCGGGGCTCGTGCGAGCGCGTAGCCGCCCTTGGTGCCCATCCGGCTGCTGACTAGGCCGGCGCGGCGAAGCTGGCCGGCAATCTGCTCGAGATAGGAAAGCGGCAACCCCTCCTGCTCCGCCAGCTCGGCCAGGGCGACCGGCCCGGTGCCGAAGCTGCGACCCAGACGGACCATGACCCGGATTCCGTATTCAGAACGGGTGGAAAATCTCATAGATATCCGACCGGATTAGTCGGACATCAACAGTATAGCGTCGCGCGAGTAAAGCCGGCCATGGCCCGGGGACAAGAGCCTACAATGACTACATGAGAAGCCTGACCATCGGCATCCGCGAAGCCAAAGCCCAGCTGAGCCGCCTGATCAGCGAGGCCGAGCAGGGGACCGAATGGATCATCACCGATCGAGGTCGCGCCGTCGCCAAGCTCGTACCGGTCGTTGACCTGTCGATTCCACTCGAGCACAGGATCGCGCGACTCGAGAAGTGGGGATGGCTAGAGGCGGCGCCGACCCGCCAGGTATCCCTACCTGAGCCGGTGAAGATCTCAGCCGATGCGCAGCAGGCTCTGAGAGACGATCGGGGTGATTGAGCCCTCGGACGCGGTCATTTATTGGGATTCCTCCGCGGTGCTGTCAGTGCTAATTCAGGATTCGCACACTGAAGCGGCAGCCACCGAAGTCAGGCGCCGCGTCACACATCTGCTCTCGACGCTGGGATACGCCGAGGTCATAGCCGTCCTCGCACGACTGGAACGCGATCGGGAACTTCCCCGTGCGCTGGCGGACGCCGCCCGGCAAACAGTGCGTGGCGGACCATGGCGAGGGCTGGCTCTCCAGCCTGACCGCAGCACAATGGACGAGCTCGCTGCAGGCTGGCCTCTTCGAGGTGCTGACCTATGGCACCTGGCGACAGCTTGGACGCTCCGACGGGAGCTACCTGAGCTGCAACTGATCACCTTCGATTCGCGCCTGCGGGCTGCAGCCGAAGGGCTGAAACTTTCCCTGTGAGTGATCCGGTAGCACGCAAAGAGCCGCCGGACAAAGCCAGTTTCCGCTACGGCATGGGACATTTCGCCACCGGCGTCACGGTCATGACGACCGCGGTGGGGAAGCACCTCCACGGCATGACGGTCAGCGCCTTTGCCTCGGTCTCGCTGGAGCCGCTGCTCGTCCTCGGCAGCATCGAGCGAATGACGGTCATGCGACGGATGCTGCTGGAAAGCCAAGCCTTCGCCATTAACATTCTCGGCGAGCGCAGCGAGAGCACCGCCCGCTTCTTCGCAGACAATGCGCGCCTCGACGGGCCGGAGTTTCGCCAGGGCGGCTATCACCTCGGCGCGACCGGCTCACCCATCCTCGAAGAGGCGACCGGGTACATCGAAGCGCGACTCTACGCCACGCACCAGGCGGGCGACCACGACATCGTGGTGGGTGAGGTGGTTGCGCTCGAGATTCTCAGCGAGGAGCCGCCCTTGATCTACTACCGCAGCGGCTACCGCCAACTCAGATGATTTCCCTTCCCCTTTGGAGAGGGTAAGGAGGGTTATTTCAACAAGTCGGTCAGCTTGCCGCTGAAGCGAGCCAGGTGCTGATGCACGTCGAGCACCTCGTCATGCGTCAACGGATCGCCCTCGATCTCCTCGGCGTCGCGCGGCGACGGGGTCGTCACCCGTGACACCTCCTCGACCGCGTTGACGACTTGACCCGCGAACTCGACGTGCAGGAAGAACGAATCGCGGCAGCGGCCGCAGGTGACCTGGACGATCAGCTTGTTGTTGTGGTTGCCGATTTTTCGGAGCGATGAACCCTTGTGGTTGCTGCCACAGACGCGGCAGCGATAGTTCTTCGCCTGGGAGCGGAGGAACTCCATGATCGGATCGTCCATCGGCGAATTTCAGTATATGCCCGCTCCGATAAGCATTTATTAGTAGCCGACGAGGCTGGGAGCAAAATGATGCAGGGCTATGGCTAAACCGCTCATCCTGCTGACGAACGACGACGGCATCTACGCGCAGGGCATTCTCGCCGCCTGGACGGAGCTGCGCAAGATCGGCCAGGTCGAGGTGGTGGCCCCTGATACGGAACGGAGCGCGGTCGGCCATGCGATCACCCTGCTGCTCCCACTTCGGACCAAGGAGGTCATGCGGCGGAACGCGCGCTTCGGATACTCGGTCAATGGCTACCCCGCCGACTGCGTCAAGATCGCGGTCGGCGCCATCTTGCCGCGCCGGCCAGACCTGGTGGTGTCCGGCATCAACCTCGGCTCGAACACCGGCACCAACGTCATCTACTCCGGAACCGTCAGCGCGGCGACCGAGGCGAGCATCATCGGCATTCCGTCGATTGCCGTCTCCTTGACGACCTTCACCCAACCGAACTTCACGTACGCGGCCAAGTTCACTCGCAAGTTGGCGGCGGCGGTTCTCGAGCATGGGCTACCCCCGCGAACGCTCCTCAATGTCAACGTGCCGAACATTCCGGAGGACGAGATCAAGGGCGTGATGATCACCCGCCAGGGCGAGTCTCGGGTCGAGGAGAAATTCGAGACACGAACCGATCCGCGCAACCAGACCTATTACTGGCTCGCCGGACAATTTCGTTTGCAGGAGCCTCGACCCGATGCGGATGCCGCCGCGGTGACCGAAGGCTACGTCTCCGTCACGCCGACCAAGTTCGACCTGACCGCCGATGCCGCGATCCCGCTGATCAAAGACTGGAATCTGACGCCGTAGCGCGCTGAATCGCCAGCCAAATTTTTTCCGGCGTGCAGGGCGGATCGATGGTCGTGACCCCCAATGGCGCAAGCGCATCGAGCACGGCGTTGACGATCGCCGGCGTCGATCCGATGGTCGCCGCCTCACCGATGCCTTTGACCCCGAGGGGATTGACCGGGCTCGGCGTCACGGTGCGATCGAGCGTGAAGCTCGGCAGGTCGGGCGCGGTCGGCAGCATATAGGTCGTCAGATTCCCGGTCAGGAGCGAGCCCTCGTCGTCGTAGGCGATTTCCTCGTAGAGCGCCTGCGCGATTCCCTGCGCGAGCCCGCCATGAACCTGCCCCTCGACCAGCAGTGGATTGAGAACCCGGCCGCAGTCATCGACCGAGACGTAGCGGCGAAGGGTCACCGAACCAGTTTCCCGATCGATTTCGATGACGGCGATGTGGCAGCCAAACGGAAAGACGAGTCCCGGTGGCTGGAAATACCGCGTTGCCTCCAGGCCCGGCTCGAGGCCTCTTGGTCGACCATCGCCATAGGCGGCCGAAGCAATCTCGGCGAAGCTCACGCCGCGCCCGGGCACGCCGCGGACCTGCCACTGACCGTCGGAGACCACGATGTCGACCGGCGCGGCCTCGAGCAGGTGCGCGGCGAGCTGGCGTGCTTTCTCCCGGACGTCGATCACGGCAAGCTGGACCGCCGCGCCACCCACGGCGGCACTGCGGCTGCCAAACGTCCCGGTTCCAGCCGAGACGGCCGCGGTATCCCCGTGGCGAACCGTGATGCGATCGAGCGCAATGCCGAGCTCTCCCGACACCAGCTGCGCCCAGGCGGTCTCGTGTCCCTGCCCGTGCGGCGACGTGCCGGTGATGACCGTGACCGTTCCATCGGTGTTGGCTCGTACGGTCGCGCTTTCAAACAGGTCCTCGTCCGGACCGAATCCTGCCATCTCGAGGTAGGACGCCACACCGATGCCCATGAGCTTTCCGTCTCGGCGAGCCTTTGACTGTTCGGCGCGTAAGGCTGCGTACCCGGCGACCTGGATCGCACGGTCCATCGCAGCCTCGTAGTTTCCGCTGTCGTATTTCTCGCCGGCGATCGTCGTTATCGGCGTTTCGAAGGCGGGAATGAAATTCCGACGACGGATCTCGACCGGATCGAGGTCGAGCTGCCGCGCCGCAGCATCCATTACGCGCTCGATGAGGAAGATCGCCTCGGGACGGCCCGCCCCTCGATAGGCGGCAATCGGCGTCTTGTTGGTGTAGACGCTCACAATGTCAACGGCCATCGCCGGAATGTGGTAGCAGCCGTTGAGAATGCGGCGGGTCAGTCGCGGCAGCCCAGCGCCCATGGGGTATGCGCCGAGATCGCCAACCAGCTTGACACGCAAGCCGCGGATGGTTCCTTCGGCATTGAGCGCGAGCTCCGCTTCCTGGATTTGATCGCGGCCGTGCGTCGTCGCCTGCATGTGCTCGGTGCGCTCCTCGACCCATTTGACCGGGCGGCCGAGTCGCATCGCGATCCAGGGGAGAAAGAGCTCCTCGGGGTAGATCGACAGCTTCGAACCAAAGCCCCCGCCGACTTCCGGGGCAATCACGCGAACGGCGGTCTGCGGCAGGTCGAGAAAATCCGCAAGCTCGTCCCGAAGCGAATGCGGGATCTGCGTCGCCGACCAGACCGTGATCGACGCCTCCCAGGCATTGGGCGCGGCGATAACGCCACGCGGCTCGATGGGCACCCCCGCCACTCGCTGGTTCCGGAGCTTGACGCGGACGAGATGCGCTGGATCGGCAAATGCCGCGTCGACGTCGCCCCAGATCCTGGTCGAGCGGTCGGCGACATTGGTGCCAAGTTCGTCGTGGACGAGAAAGCTGTCGTCGATCGCTGCGGCCGGATCGGTGACCACCGGCAGCGGATCCAGCTCGACCTCGACACGCTCCGCCGCGTCGCGCGCCTGGGCATCGCTGTCCGCAACCACGGCAGCGATCAAGTCGCCGGCAAAGCAGACCCGCTTATCGTTGAGGGTGAGCCTGCTGGGCAGCCTGGCTCCCTTCGGGCCACTTTGCGGAAACGTCTTACCGGCCATGTCTTCCCCGGTGAGGACCGCAACGACGCCCTGCGCCCGGCGCGCCGCCGAGGCGTCGACCGACCGGATCGTCGCATGGGCCAGATAGCTGCGAACGAAGGCGACGTGGCAAACGCCGGCGAGTCGAACGTCGTCCAAATACGTGGCGGATCCCGTGACCAGCCTCGGATCTTCCCGCCGGCGCACCCGCGCGCCGAAGCCGTATGCGAGCGCCATCCCAAGTCAGCTTAAGGAGAAAGCTGAGCCCGTCGAAGCATTGACATTCCAAGTGTCATAAGTTCACTATGAGGCGGGTCGCTTTTTTACAGGGGTTAACGACTAGTTCGCATTCCTTTCAGGGACAGGAGGGAAAGCCAGACGCCCCGGCACGGCATCCAATGCTGTCGTCTTCTCGCGCCTTTATCAAGGAGGAAGGATGAACCGACGAATCTGGCGCGTAGGCACCCTGGCGCCCCTGGCAGCCCTGATCGTCACATTCCAACCGGCGGCTGTGCCGGTCAATGGGGCGACACCAGGCATCGATGACGAGCTGAACGCAATCCAGTCCAGACTGATCTCGGGTTTTGCCGCCTTTGAGCTGGGCGCCAACGGCGAAGGCGCCGGCCAATCGCAGAAGCCAGACAACTATTTTCCACGGGGCAGCGACAGCTGTCCGAACAACATCTCGTCGAATATCAAGGTCAACCAGAACTGCCTGAACCTCAGCGACCCGAATCTGCAGGGCCGCGGGCAAGCTCAGAACGAGACCTCTATTGCCCAGGATCCGAACCAGCCCAATCACATCATCGCGAGCTACAACGACTACCGCCGCGGCGACGGAACGTGTGGCGTCTCCTACAGCCTGGATAAGGGACGCACCTGGAATGACGCAACGGTGCCTAACAACTTCACTCGGAATCCGGCTACGGCAGCAGCTCCATTTCCACGCGAATACTGGCAGGCCGGAGGGGACACGTCAGTAGCGTGGGACAGCAAGGGCAACGCATATCTCTCATGCCAGCTGTTCAAGCGTGGACCAGGCACCACCGGTGATCCTGATCGAGCGAGTGGGTTCTTCGTCTTCCGGTCGACCCAGAACTATGGCGCGTCCTTCAACTTCCCGGGGCGCTCCGTCTTCGAAACCGGGTTCCAGCGAAGCTTCTTGCCACTGGAAGACAAACAGTTCATGGCGGTTGACAACAACGCCAATGCGTGCGCCGGCAGTCCAGCTGTGGCGACTCCGGGCAGCACGTGCACACCATTCCAAGATCGGATCTACGTAACGTGGACCGAGTTTGCTCCCAATGGAACGGCCTTTATCTATGAGGCCAACTCGAAACACTATGGCGAGCATTTCGGCCCCAGGCATCTCGTAAGCGTCAGGAGCGGCTTTTGCCTGAACAACTATGGCATCGGCACCGATCAAAACTCCTGCAACGAGAACCAGTTTTCGCAGCCGTTTGTCGGACCGGACGGGGTCCTCTACATCACCTTCAACAACTTCAATAACTCGGAGACCCTCGGCACGACACCCGACAACCGCAACCAGATCCTGATGGCGCGGTCATTCGATGGCGGGGACACAATCGACAGCACCCTTATCAAGGTCTCCGACTACTACGACCTACCCGACTGCGCCACCTACCAGCAGGGTCACGACTTCGGCCGAGCTTGCGTCCCAGAGAAAAATGCGACCGCTAACTCCATCTTCCGCGCGACAAACTATGCATCCGGCGCCGTTAACCCGACGAATCCCAAGCAGGTGGTGGTCGCCTTCGGTTCCTACATCAATGTGCATTCGAAGGAGGCAAACGGCTGCATTCCTACCGGAACTAGTCCGGCAACGGGCAACAACCTCTACACCGGAGTCAAGGTGGCGGGGGCCTGCAACAACGACATCCTTGTCAGCGTGTCCAATGACGGTGGAAATACCTTCACGGGTACGACGACTGATCCGCGTGCTCTAACCACCGCCAACGTCGACCCAGGCCAGGCCACGACGGACCAGTACTGGCAATGGATCGCCTTCACCAAGAACGGTAGGCTGGCGACGTCCTACTACGACCGCCAATACGACACTGATGAGGCAACCGGCTACTCCGACATCAGCCTCTCGGGGTCAGGAGACAGCCCAGGCTACGCGCAATGGGTCGTGCAACGTGTGACGAATTCGTCGATGCCCTTCCCAACGCAATTCCCGGAGGGCGGCCAAAGCGCAGGCGGCACCTTCTATGGGGACTATGCCGGACTGGGCGCCGTTGATAATGCGTACCCGATCTGGTCGGACACCCGTAACCCTGACCTGTTCGCGTGCTTGAATAGCAGCGGCCAGGTCGCCACGCCTCCGTCTGTATGTGGAGGACAGATCCTGGGGATAACTCTGAACGATGAGGACGCCTACACGGCAGCGTTGCCGGTACCGTCCAAGTAGCAGAAGGTCGATACAAGCGGGGCGGCGACGGCCGCCCCGCCTTTTTATCTCGGCTAGCAAATCTACGTCCTGAACGGACACGGGGAGAACCACTGATAACACGACCGTCGTCGTGCGAGAGAGGGCGCCCATCAGGGCGCCCCTCTTTTCTCTTTAAGGCCGGGTGGCCCTATTCAGGAGGGCACATGGGAAGCGGTGGATGCTTCCCGAAGGTTGTCGCAGATCGGCCGGTCGAGCCGGGTGAACTCGAGCCCGTGCCGCAGGGATCCGAAGGACTGGCAACAGAGGGCTGCGCTGCATTGACGGTCGGCGACTGTGGCGCAGATGGCGGGTTCGGCCTGACGATGACGTTGCCGTGCTGAACGGGCGGATTTGGACGGTTCGTGATGTCCGAATCGTCTGCTGCTTTCGTGCCGGCGGCGACCTGAATTCCGTTTCCTACCGAGACCTGCTTGATCGACGATGTCGATCCCGAATGTGTAACCGCAGTCCCACACGCGGCCAGAACCAGGGCTGCCACGGGAACCGCCATAACGCTGTTCTTCATCGCTTCTATATAACGACAACCGATGAATGGGCTGACGGTTTGGACGCAGCGTTACGTGGTGGTGGCCTTGAGGTGAGCGCTCAGCCTCCCATCGAGGGGCGCAAGCCCACATGCATCGCGAAGGGCGCGCTCGATGTAGACCTTGGTCATGCGCTTCCGCCAGAAGTGGCTCAAGTCGGTGTTATCGAGCGGCCTCGACGGCTTGTCGGCTGATTCGGCGACCTGTGCGATCAAGTCATCGCCAGGATGCTGACCTACAAGCGGCGCCAAATATGAGCTGATCTCGACGGGATGTGAGCCCACTGCACCGAGTGCGCCGCGCACCGAACGGATCTGGCCGTCGTCCCAGGTCAGGGCGATCGCCACGCCAAGGATCGGAAAGTCGAACGACGGCCGGCGCCGCAGCTTCCAATACGCGCTCGTTAGACGACCGCTCGGCGCCGGTAGCTCAATGCTCGTGATCACTTCGTCCCGCGCCCTGGTCGTGTAATCGATCCCGTCATCCTTATATATGTGGCTCGCGCGAAGGCGCCGCGTGCCCTTCGGGCCCTCGAGCGTGATCTCGGCTCCGAGCGCGACAGCGACCGGCGCGGTGTCCGAGGAACTCACCGCCCAGCACCGGGGCGAACTGCGGGCAACCAGGCAGATATCCCCGTCCCTTTTCATGCAGAAGCCGACCGCCTTGCGCCAGCTATAGGTCTGGTTGTAGTAGTTGCAGCGCGGGTCGACCATGAGGTTGCCGCCGAGTGTGCCCATATATCGGACTTGCGGGGTGGAAACGGACGCGGTTGCCTGAGCGACAGCCCGCCAGGCTCCCTGCATCGCCCGATGATTGGCGAGCCTCTCCAACGTGGCTCCGGCCCCAAGCAGCAGGCCGCCCTCGGCGGTCTCCGTGATGCCGTCCATCTCCGGCAAACCATTGAGGCTGATCAGCGTCGAAACGTCGAATTGCCGGCGCTTGAGATTCGGCACCAGATCGGTGCCGCCGGCAATGAACATGGATCCCGGGCGCGATGCGGCCATCTCGACAGCCTCGGGCACCGACCGAGGCCGCTGGTATTCGAGTCTTGGCAAGCGCAGCATCCTACTGCCCTTTCCACTCCTCGGGAACGGCCGACTCGATGAGGTCAGGGAACGCAAAGGCTGGGACTGACCTGGGACCGACGCGCTTGCTCTTGTCGTTCAGCGCCTTCAGCACCTTTTCGGGCGTGATCGGAATCTCATCGATGCGCACGCGGACCGCGTTGTAGACGGCGTTGGCGACCGCGGGAATCACCGGCAACAGCGGCCCCTGGCCCGCCTCCTTCGCGCCGAACGGCCCTTCACGATCGATGGTCTCGATCAGGTAGGTGTGCATGATCGGCGTCTCGAGCGCGGTTGGACTCTTGTACTCGAGCAGCGAAGGAAACTTGTGCAAGCCCAGGCGGAAGGTCTGCTCCTCCATCAGGACCTCGCCCAACGCCATGTACACGCTGCCTTCGACCTGGCCCTGAACCAGCACGGGATTGATGGCACGGCCAATGTCGTGAGCGATCCAGACCTCGGGCACCCGAACCTCACCGGTCTTCAGGTCGACGTCAACCTCGACGACCGCGGCCGAGAAGGAGTACGCCGGGCTAGGACCAACCCCGGAGCCCTTGTATGGGCCTGCAATCTTCGGCGGCGTGTAGCTCCCGGTGCCAGTGACCACGCCGTCTTCTGCCTCTGCCAGCTGCACGGCCTGGGCAAAGGTCATCCCGTCGTCTTGACGATTCGCTCGAAAGATTCGGCGGTCACGCGCGACCAGCTCATCGGCCTCGCAGTGGAGCGCCTTCGCCACGACTCCGAACAGGCGGTCCCGCACCCGCTGCGCGGCCGACTTGGCCGCGTTTCCCGCCATGAAGGTCACGCGCGACGAGTAACTCCCGAGGTCGATCGGGGTCAGGTCCGTGTCGGCCATAGTCAGCTGGATGTCTTCCAGCCGCACGCCGAGGACCTCGGCAACGATCGCTGCCAGGATATGGTCCGAGCCCTGGCCGATGTCGATCGCGCCGCAGAGCAGGGACACGCCGCCGTTGCGATCGAGCTTCAATTGGACCTCTGAATGCGGCATGTCGTTCCAGTAGATCGCCGTGCCCGCCCCGCTCAGGTATGAGCTGACCGCGAAGCCAAGGCCACGCCCCGTCGGCATCGACTTCCATCGCTCCAGAAAGCGGGACTCCTTGGCGACCTTGTCGATACATTGCTCCAGGCCGTTGCTCGTGATTCGCAACCAGTTGACGGTGCGCGAATCCGGCCACGTGAGATTGCGCTTCCGAATCTCGATCGGGTTGAGACCGAGCTCTTCAGCAACCTTGTCCAGGTGAACCTCGAGGGCGAAGCGCGGCTGCGGCGTGCCATGCCCTCGCTTCGGCCCGCAGGGCGGCTTGTTGGTAAAGAGCCGCACGCCCTGAAAGCGATAGCGCGGGATGGCATAGGTCGTCGTTTGCAATGCGCCGGTGTAATACGTGCTGGCAACCCCATAACTGCCATAGGCGCCGCCGTCGAGAAAGCTCTTGAACTGCATCGACGTGATCCGCCCGTCCTTCTTGAAGCCGGTCTTGACCTGCATCAGGACCGGATGCCGGCCGCGGTGCGCGTAGAAAACCTCTTCGCGAGTCAGGGTGATCTTCACGGGTCGACCCGTGACGATGGCCAGCTTCGCCGCCACCAGCTCGTGGGAAAAGATGTCGCTCTTGCCGCCGAAGCCACCGCCGTTGGGCGTCGCAATCACGCGAATGCGGCTCATCGGCATTTTGAGAACCTTGCCGAGCGCGCGGTGAACATAGTGCGGCGTCTGCGACGAGGTCCACAGGGTGAGTTTTCCGTCGGCGGCATATTGCGCGACCGCGGCGTGCTGCTCCATGGGCAGGTGCGTGTTGCCCTCGAAGAAGACGACGTCCTCGCGGACGTGTTCGGCATTCGACAACGCCTCATCGGTGTCGCCAAACTCGAGCGCCACCGCCTTGTGCACGTTCGATTTGCCGTGGATCGCCTCACCCGGCATCGCCAGCGACTCCTCGATCGACATGGCGGCCGGAAGCTCACGGAATTGCACCTCGATGAGGTCGAGCGCCTCGTCTGCCGTCCACTCGTCGACTGCCGCCACGGCCGCGATCGGATCGCCGACATAGCGCACCTTCTCCCGAGCCAGAGCCTCCTCGTCCTGACTGACCGGGAGGATGCCGAACTTCTCGGGTAGCTCGTCCCCGATCAGGACGGCCTGAACGCCCGGAAGGGCTTTCGCGCGTGTGGTGTCGATGCTGAGAATGTGGGCATATGGATGCGGGCTGCGCAGCAGCCGGCCATAGAGCATTCGCGGCAACGCCAGGTCGTCGGCGAACTTGGTCTGGCCGCTTACCTTGGCAAAGGCATCGGGCTTGACGAGGGACTTCCCGACGACGGCCAGTTCTTCCATCAGGAGCCCCCCTCCCTACCCTCCCCCCACGAGTGGGGGGAGGGAAAGAGCCGCGATGCAGCGAGCTCGACGGCTTCGAAAATCTTCACGTACCCGGTGCAGCGGCAGAGCACACCCGACAGCGCATCCATGATCGCCTGCCTGGTCGGTTTCGGATCGCGGTCGAGCAACGCCTTTGCCGTCAAGAGCATCGCCGGCGTGCAGTACCCGCATTGCGCCGCTCCGAGCTCAGCGAACGCCACCTGCAGGGGATGCGGCGTGCTGCCATCGGCCATGCCTTCGATGGTCGTGATCTCTCGGCCTTCCAGGTCGAGCGGCATTCCGAGGCAAGACAGATACGGCTTGCCATCGACCAGGACGCCGCAGGTCGAGCATTCGCCGAGCTCACAGCCGTGCTTCGTCCCCGTAAGGCCGAGATCTTCGCGCAGCACTTCGAGGAGCGTCTTGTAGGGAGGCACCATGACCGCCGTGTCCTCCCCGTTGACACGAAGGCGCACGGCAACGTTGTCGGCGATCGGCACGACCCTACTTTACGGACTGGATCTGTTAAATCGGCAGCTGCGGGAGGTGGATCTCGGCGCGGCGGGTCTGCCGCGACAGGTGCGGATCCACGACCGCGCCGCGAACGCACTGCTGCGGCGAAACCTCCGGCCTCAACGCGTTGAAGATGGGAAAGCGAAGCTGGCCCTTCTGGTCCCACTCACTGAACTTGATGCTCACCACCGTCCGCGGCTCGACCCAGAAGATGCCGTCATCGGACCAGCGCGTGTCGTCCGGCGGCAGTGCCGCGGGGAGCGCGTCAAGCGATTTCCGCAGCCGGATCGACGCGGCGCGATCGAAGCCCCCGACGACTTTCCCTACAGGACGGAAGCCGCGTCCGTCGAAGACCCCGACGATCAGCGCCTGCAGCAGCTGAGCACCGCTCTCTGGGATGAACCCGAGCACCACAAAGTCCTGCTTTCGCACGGCATCAACCTGCAGCCAGTCGGGATGCCGCTGCCCCGGCCGGTAGGGACTGTCGAAACGCTTGGCGACCACACCTTCGAGGCCCTTCTCTCGGGCTGCCTCGAAGAGGGCAAGTCCGTCTTCTGCGACCGGCTCGACGACATAAATGCGGCCGGAGGACCGGATCGCCTCCGACATCCGAGGCCGGCGGCGCTCGAGCGGCTCTTTCAATGCCGATCGGCCTCGCAGATAGAGCAGGTCGTAGACCACATAGGTGACGGCGGGAACGACCTCGCCAACCGGATCCATGGACGGCGCGTGCTGCCGGAGTTCGAGCGCGAGAGGATCGGGCCGGCCATCGTGATCGGAAACGATCAGCTCGCCGTCGACCATGGTTCCCGCCGGCGCCAGGTCGGCGAGCGCCTGCACCTCCGGATAGCGATCGGTCAGGTCGCGCAGGTCCCGACCCCACAACCGAACCTGTCCGCCGTCGATCGAGGCCAGCGCGCGGACGCCATCCCAGGCGATGTCGAAGCAATACTGCGTCGAATCGAACGGTTCGGCCGCCGGCATCGGCAGCATTGGCCCCAGCCGTTCGGGCAGCGAACGCGCGAAGGGAAGGTCGAGCTCAACCGCGCGCGATCGGGCCGGCATGCCAGCGCCGACTGTACTACGTCTGCTTAGGCTGTGCGCCTTTTGGCCGCAGGCCGGACGGACGAGGTCTTGGCCGCGACTTTCACCTTGGCGGCGCGCGGCTCGGCGGGCTTCGCGGCCGGCGCCTTCTTGCCCTGGCGCGTCGCCTCGACCGAGGCTTTCAACGCCGCCATGAGATCCATGACCTTTGGCTCCTGCACTGCGACCGGGGTGGTGACCTCCAGCCCCTTCATCTTCTGGTCGATGATCTGCTGGAAGGCTGCTTTGTAGTCGTCGGTGTATCGCTCCGGCTGGAATTCGTCGGTGAGGTTATCGATCAGCGAGGTGGCCATCGCCACCTCCTTATCGCTGATCTTGACGTTCTGCGGCAGGTTCAACTCTTCGGTCGACCGGATCTCGTCTGGCCAGTTGAGGGTGTTGACCAGCAGCGTGCTGTCCTGGGACTGGATCAACGCCAGGTGCTCGCGATCGCGGAGCGCGATCTTGGCGACGGCAACCTTATTGGTGTCCTCGAGTGCGCGCTTCAGCAGGAAGAACGGCTTGACCCCGACGTCCTCGGGCTCCAGATAGTAGGCGCTCTTGACATAGAGACCGAGCGGGACCGCATCGCGCTCGACAAACTCCATGATGTCGATCGTCTTGGTGGTCTTCAGTGGCAGCTTGTCGAGGTCTTCCTCGTCGACGATGACGAACTGGTTTTTGCCGACCTCGTAGCCCTTGAGCACATCGTTATAGGCGACGACGTGATCGTCGGTCGGACAGTGCCGCTGCTGCTTGATGGGGAGCTTGCAATGCGGGCACAGCTGGCGGAAGGCAACAGCGCTGTGCGCCTCAGTCGCCAGGTACATCCGGATGGGAATCGCCACCATCCCGAAACTGATCGCGCCCCGCCACATGGACCGGGCCATGATTAGGCCTCCTTTGCCCTGAATTCGCCGCGATTATACCGCCGCATTCGCTCCAACACGAAAAGATGTTTGGACCTTGCTGGCGAGGCGCTCCGCATACAGCGGGCCCAGCCGTTCGTGCTTGAGGTAGACATAGACGTCCCTGCCATCTTGGAGCCAGCCCTGGATTCGCCGGCTCCAGGCGGCCAGCCGTTGGGGTGAATAGTTGTCGCGACGCATCCGGACATAGACGAAAGCCCCCCGCCCAACCGGCCCTGGCTGCGCTTCCCCATCGCCGTGGACGAAGGCCGCCCCGAGGCGCTCGACGAGTTCGGCAACGACCGGTGTATGCCAGGACGGGTGGCGGAACTGGAAGGCGACACGCCAGTGAGAGGGGACCTGCGCCATGATGCGCTCGATTCGCCCTTCCTCGAAAGGTGCGGCCGGCGGGAGTTGAAACAGGACGGGGCCAAGCCGCGCACCGAAGACGTCTGCCTGTTCGGCCAGCGTGCGCATAGCCCACTCCAGGTTCGGCATCCGGCGGTTGTGGCTGATGCGGCGGTGCGCCTTGACCGCAAACCGAAAGTCCTCCGGCACGGCGGCCGCCCAGGAGGCGATCACGTCGTTGGGCTGCGTCCGATAGAAGGTCGTATTCACTTCCACGCTATTCAGACGGGTGGCGTAGTAGGAAATCATCGCGTCGGCCTTGAGCTTCCTGGGGTAGAAGCTCCCACGCCAGGACGAGTAGGAGAATCCCGAGGTTCCGACCCGCAAGAGGGCCGCCACGGCGCTAGATGTTGGGGACCCCTTTGATCAGGCCCATAAACTCGGCCCTCGTCTTTGGGTCGCTCTGAAAGATGCCGAGCACGCTGCTGGTGAAGACGCGGCTGTTCTGCTTCTCGACCCCCCGCATCTTCATGCACAGGTGGTCCGCCTCGATGACGACGCCGACCCCGACCGGTTCCAGGTATCTCTGCAAACACTCGGCGATCTGCCGGGTCATCCGCTCCTGGACCTGGAGGCGCCGGCTGTAGAGCTCGACGAGGCGCGGCATCTTACTCAGCCCCACCAGCCGCCCGCGGGGGATATAGCCGATGTGAACCCGGCCGAAGAAGGGCAGGAGGTGATGCTCGCACAGCGAGTACATCTCGATGTCCTTCACCACGATCATGTCTTTATAGGTCTCGGTGAAGATCGCGTCGCCGAAGACGTCGTCGAGCGTCATGCGGTAGCCGCGGGTGAGAAACTCGAGGCTTTCCTTGACGCGCTCCGGGGTGTCGCGCAGCCCCTCGCGCGAGGGATCCTCGCCGAGCAGCACGAGCTGATGCCGGATCAGCGCCTCCATTGAAATGGCGTCGCGCGCATCATCCCTCCCCCTCTGGGGGAGGGTAGGGTGGGGGTTTGCGGCCTGCGCCATGGGGCCCAGCCTAGCTGATGACGTTCATCGGGTCGGACGGCGCGCCCTCGCGCAGGTAGGCCTGCATGGCAACCCACAGGGCGCTGACGGTGATCGTCTGAAAATCGGGTCCGCGGTAGCCGGCCAGTGGTGAAGGCGTTTCCGCGTACGTGACCGTGTCCAGGTTTGGGTCGTTATGGCTGAAATCGAAGGCAAAGATCGTGATCATGTGAGTCGCGTTCCAGTGGCTCCAGCCCGGCATGGTCTTGGTCATGGTCTGGACCATCACGGGGACGGCATGACCGAAGGTGGCGATCGCCTTCGGGTCGGTCAGGTCACGCTGGATGCGCGCCTCGACCTCGTCCAGGCTGGTGACGTGCTCTGCCTGGTAGCGTGCCTGCCCGAGCTGCGGCAGGACGACGGGCGCAAGGAAGGCGTTGATGGCGTTCGTGGCATCGGCACCGAATTCCCCGCGATTCGGATTCAGCTTGGAGGCTTTCGCGACCGTCTCGATGTCCGGCACGTCGCTCATCCAGGCCGAGAGCAGGACCTGCGTCGCCCCGGCGCCACAGTAGTTTCGATGGGCAAAGTCGCCGGGTTCATGGAAGCCGCGAACGAGCACGGCACCGCTGGTCTGAATCGCCTGGCCGATGATCAGATCGGGGTGATAGCGCGCCTCGGTCGAGTCGATGGGCGACGCCGTCTGTGTCGTGGCCGCGAAGTTGTAGGCGAGGGCGACAGGGCCGGCCGTCCGGCTGACCTGCTGGCCAAAGCAGGAAGGAAGGAGGGCGGCAAACGCCATGGCCAGTCCAATCTTGATTACTCTTTGTGACATTTGCTCGTCAGCCTAGCAGCGCCCTTTGCCGCTGCCAAGGGCCTACTGGTCGTCTGTTACAACGGACGGCGGCCACCGGAGGTTACCTGCGCGGTCCAGTATCGCCGATCGCCGGAGATTGTACGAAGCAGACAGTGCTAATATCACATTGTCTGCAACCGAACAGGGAGGTATGGATGTTCGTGAGGGGTCCGATTGGCCAAGCGACGGACTGAGCTAGAGAACGAGGACCCGATCCGGAAGCGGGTCAGACCCGAGGCCGAGCCCGGGCCCGAGGAGCTGGCCAAGCGCCAGCTCTTCAAGGCTGGTCTGGCGGATACGGGCACGCCCAGAGCCGGACGCACGACCTTCGATCAGGCGAGGCGGAAAGGGTTGGTCGGCTGGCTTCAGGTACTCGGGCCCGGCCTCATCACGGGCGCCAGCGACGATGACCCGAGTGGCATCGGTACTTATTCGCAGGTCGGCAGCCAGTTCGGATACGGGCTGCTCTGGACGGCGCTGTTCACCTTTCCGCTGATGGCGGCCGTCCAGGAGTTGTGCGCGCGAATTGCGCTCCAGACGGGCGTCGGCCTCGGCGTTGCCCTTCGCCGCAAATTCCCATCGTGGCTCGTCGGGCTGGCCATCCTGGGCCTGCTCGGGGCGAACCTGTTCAACGTCGGCGCCGACCTGGGGGCCATCGCTGCGGCCGGGTCGCTGCTCTCCCGGGGCGCGGTGGCGGCCCTCTGGCTGGTGGTCCCGGTCGCGCTGTTGATCCTCGTCATGGAGCTGTTTGCGACCTACGCCACCATCTTCAGGATCTTCAAATGGTTGACGCTCGCTCTCTTTGCCTACGTCATCACCGCCTTCTTCGCGCACCCGCAGCTCCTGGCGGTCCTGCGCTCCACATTCCTTCCCCATCTGGAACTCTCGAAGGACTTCATCATGGCGCTGGTGGCAGTTCTCGGCACCACGATCTCCCCATATCTTTTCTTCTGGCAGGCGTCCTCCGAGGTCGATGAAATGATCGCCGCAGGGGCGACCGCGCCACTGATCGGCCGGCGGCGGCGGCTCAAGGTTGCCGAGCTCCATGCGGCACGTTTCGACATCGTTATCGGCATGGCGTTCTCCAACCTGGTGATGTACTTCATCATTCTCACCTCGGCCGCGGTGCTGCACGCCGGCGGCAAGACCAATGTGCAAACCGCCGCCCAGGCGGCCGCTGCCCTGGCGCCGCTCGCCGGTCCGTTTGCGTTCGTCGTTTTCTCCATCGGCCTGATCGGCACCGGACTGCTTGCGATTCCCATCCTCACCGGATCTGCGAGCTACGCCGCCAAGGAATTCCTCGGGCTCCGTGGGAATCTGGCGAGCAAACCGAAGCATCGGCCGACCTTCTACTCGATCCTCGTGCTGGCCACGCTCGCCGGCGTGGTGATGAACTTCCTGCACCTCGACCCCATCCGCGCACTGTTCATCACCGCGGTCATCAATGGCGTCGTCGCGCCACCATTGCTGGTGCTTATCGTGCTGTTAGGGGCCGATCGCTCGATCATGAAGAACCAGGCCAGCGGCAAGCTGAGCCTTTCGTTGACCTGGATCGCAACCATCTTCATGGGCCTGGCGGCGATCGCGCTACTGGTCAGCCTCGTTCACGGCTAACTTCGAATTCTCTTAAAGTCCTCTCATGAGCGTGTGGTTTGATTGGAGTCGGCATGGCCGAGCAACCGCACGTCCTGGTGGTGGATGACGACTCGCGAATCGCGGCCGCGCTGCGCCGCGCCTTGATCTACGAGGGCTACCACGTCGACGTCGCGCCGGACGGTCAGATCGCGCTGAACCGGGCGCGTGAGCGAATGCCAGACCTGGCGATCCTGGACATCATGATGCCGGGGATCGACGGTCTGGAAGTCACCCGCCGGCTTCGCGCCGAAGGCGACGTCCCGATCCTGCTGCTGACGGCGAAGGACGGGACTGCTGATCGGGTCAAGGGTCTCGACAGCGGCGCGGACGACTATCTGGTGAAGCCGTTTGCCTACGAGGAGCTGTTGGCCCGGGTTCGAGCCTTGCTTCGCCGCCGAGCGCCACGCGCCAAGCGCACGCTCCGTTACGCCGACGTGGTCATGGACCTGGCGACTCGCGAAGTCAAGCGCGGCGAGCGGCTGATTCCAACCACCGCCAAGGAGTTCGACCTGCTCCAGCACTTCATGCGCAATCCGGGGCAGGTGCTGCGGCGCGAGCAACTGCTCGATGCGGTCTGGGGCTTCAACTTCGGAGCCAGCAGCAACGTCGTCGACGTCTACGTCGGCTATCTCCGCCAGAAGCTCGAGCAGGAAGGCCAGCCGCGATTGCTGCAAACCGTGCGCGGTGTAGGGTACATCCTCAAGGAGCAATGAACCCGTCCCTCGGCGATCGCCGCGCGATCGCCGGACGCATGGAGCCGCTTGCGGCGGGATGGAAGCGGACGGTTCGGTGGCTCGATGCCCAGACCGCCTTTCGACGCCAGATTCCGATCCGCGCCAGGATTGCGCTCTTTGGCGCGGCCGTGGTCGCCATCACCGTCATCATCTTTAGCGTCCTGGTCTATGTCTTGGTTGAGCAAAGCCTTGTCAATCAGCAGAACGACCTGCTCAACCGTCGGGGACAAGCCGTCTGGAGCCAGCTCCAGTTCGGCGGCGCCCCCCGTTCGAGCCGGCTCTTTTTCCCGACGGACATCAATTCCAGCCCCGAGATCTTCTTCGAGATCTTCGACGCGAATGGCACGCCTTATCCAGAAGGCTATTCCGGCCTGATCGGCAACCTCCCCCCGCAGATTCCGTATAGCGCGTTAAAAGTCGCACCCACCGACCGCGGCATCTTCGAAGACATCCAACCAACGAATGGCCCGGCCATCCATGCCTATGTCCGCTCCTGGAACCGCCCGGATATCGGCGCCAGCGGCTACCTGCTGGTAGGACAACCGATCTTTGCGATCGAAGACCAGCTCCGTGATCTGCGGCTGTTTCTCATCGTCGGAACACTGCTGAGCTTGCTGGGCGCCGGCGCCTTGAGCTGGGTCGTCGCCGGGCGCGCGCTCCGGCCTCTCGTCGAGATGGCGTCGACCGCCGAGACCATCGGCCGGACCCAGGACCTGAGCCGCCGATTGCCGACGATTCCGGTGAATGATGAGGTCGGGCGCCTGCAACGCAGCTTCAACCAGATGCTCCGGCAACTGGAAGACGCCTACCTTCGCCTGCGCTCGGCGCTGACGGCGCAACGACGTTTTGTTGCCGACGCCTCCCACGAGCTGCGCACGCCGCTGACCACTATCCGGGGAAACGTCGGCCTACTGCTGAAGCGGGATGACATCACCACCGAAGACCGAAGTGCAGCGCTCGAGGACATCGCCAGCGAGAGCGAGCGGATGGCCCGCCTCGTGCAAGACCTGCTCACGCTGGCCCGGGCCGACGCCGGCTATCACCTCGACAAACTTCCGCTCGACCTCCGCCCGATCGTCGAGGACGTATCACGCCAGGCGCAGAAACTGCAACCGACGCGGCGCGTCGACCTCCTCGATGGACAGCCGGCGATCGTCAACGGCAATGCCGACGCGCTCAAGCAGCTGCTCTGGATCCTGATCGACAACGCTTTCAAGCACACCGGCGACGGCGGCCACGTCCAGGTCGAGATGAAGCCGGGTGATCGGTGGGCTACCCTGGTGGTCAGCGACGACGGGCCGGGGATCCCCCAGCAGGATCTGGAGCGGATCTTCGAGCGCTTTTACCAGTCGGACGCGTCGCGGACCGGGGAGGGCACCGGGCTGGGGCTTGCCATCGCCCGCTGGATCACGCGGGAACACGGCGGCCGCGTCTTTGCCGGCAACAATCCGCAGGGCGGGGCGCGCTTCACGGTCGAGCTCCCGGTCGGGCCCCAAGTCTTAGGGAAGTCTTAGATGGAGTTCATAGGCTGCTCATTGGCATTGATCAGGATCAACGTTGGGTAAGGCAATGCAGGACCCATTGGTGCACGACCCCGAGAAAGGCTTTCCCGAATTTCCCGCGCGCGACGTTGCGCCGCGTGATTACGCGACGACGCACGACTACTCATCGCCGGAGTACGGCTTTCCCGAGCCGCCCGAGTCGCCAACGGAGCCTGCGCCGCCCTCTGGACCGGTTCCCTCCTTTCCCCACCGTCCGGCGCGCAGCATGGCTACGGCCATGCTTGCCGCCGGGCTGGTCATTGGCAGCATCGGCGGCGGGGCAATCGGTGCCCTGCTTGCCAACCACCGGACGGCGAACCTCTCCGGGCAGTCCGCGGCCGCAAGCGGCAATCCAGGAGTCGCGGCGCCCGCGCCCTCGCCCGGCTCGTATGCGGCCATCTATCAGCAGACCAAAGACGGCGTCGTGACCATCACCACCCAGGTGAATGGCGGCGGCGGCTTCCGCTCCTTCTCGCAGGCGCAGGGCTCAGGCATCGAGGTCGATAAGAAGGGTGACATCCTGACCAACGCCCACGTCGTCGACGGTGCCTCGCAGGTCCAGGTTCAGTTCAGCGACGGCAAGACCACGACCGGCAAGGTCAAAGGCGTCGATCAGAGCGCCGACCTGGCGGTGGTCCAGGTCTCGGTCGCCCAGGACCAGCTCCATCCGCTTCCGACCGGCAACTCCGACACGCTCCAGGTCGGTGACACCGCGCTGGCGATCGGCACGCCGTTTGGGCTGCAGGGCAGCTTTACCGCCGGCATCATTTCCGGACTGAACCGCACCACGACCGCGCCGAACGGCCGCGCGCTCACCGGCATGATCCAGACCGATGCGCCGATCAATCCGGGCAATTCCGGCGGTCCGCTGCTCGACGGTCGCGGTCAGCTGATCGGCGTCAATGATTCGATCGACAGCCCGGTCGAGGGCAATGTGGGCGTGGGCTTTGCCATCCCGGTCAACCGCGCCACCAACCTGCTAACTCCGCTCGAAGCCGGGCAAGCGGTGCAGCATCCGTGGCTCGGTATCAGCGGCGAAACGTTGACGCCGGACACCGCAAACCAGCTGGGCATCAGCGGCGCCAGCAGCGGCGTCCTGGTCGTCGAGGTCGTCCCCAATGGCCCGTCATCGAAGGCAGGCCTGCAGGCGAGCGGTCAGCCGGACGCGAGCGATGACGTGATCACGGCCATCGACGGGCACAGTCTGTCAACCATCGACCAGCTGACTCAGTACCTGGACACCAAGAAGGTCGGCGACCACGTCACCCTGACGATCGTGCGCAACGGGCAGAAGATGTCCGTCGGCGTGACGCTGGGCAATTTCCAGGCCCAGCCATCCTCCACGCCCTAAAGCCCGCGCTCTTAATAAAAGCTTAGCTCGACCTCATCGGGCTTTCAAGCGCCCAGCGGAAGATGGGCGTCGCAATGCGTCAGCCCACGCTCAAACCGCTGCCGGTTCCCGCGCGCGCCGGCTGGTTTAGCGGCACCCGCGCCTGGCTGATCGGCCTTGGACTCGTCGCGGTTCTCCTTGCCGGCCTGATCGCTCACGACACCGTCTTTGCGCAGCCGGCCGCGACCCCGATCCGTACCGCCACCGCCGATGTCGGCACCGTGCAATCGATCGTCAGCGGCACCGGTTCGCTCGAGCCGGCCGGGCGGATGAACATCAACTTCAAGACCGCCGGCACGCTGACCGAGGTCGACGTCAAGGTGGGCGACAAGGTGACGACCGGCCAGGTGCTGGCGCGGATCGATGGCAGCACCCAGCAGGCCTCGCTTGCCCAAGCCCAGGCTTCGCTGGCGTCGGCGCAGGCCAACCTTCAATCCGTCCAGTCGCCGCTGACTGGTGCCCAGGTGGTCCAGCTGCAGCACCAGGTGACCGCCGCACAGCAGAACTACAGCAACACCGTCGCATCGGTCAATGCGCAAAACCAGGCCGACGGGACCACGGTAGCCAACGACCAGGCCAAGGTCAACGCCGATTGTCCCAGCGGACCCAGCTGTTCCCAGGACCAGACGCAGCTGAGTAACGACCGAACCAAACAGAACATGGACGCGATCAGTGGGCAAGGGCGCATCAACTCCGCCTCCCAACAAATCACGTCGTCTCAAGACAGCCTGAACGTTCAGTCGCAGGTCAAGCCCAACTCGCTGGCTGCCGCCCAGGCGCAGCTCGCTTCAGCGCAGGCGCAGCTGCAGGCCGCGCAGCTGGCCGCCAACCAGACCACGCTGACGGCTCCGACCTCCGGCGTGGTGATCAGCATCAACGGTGTTCCCGGCGAGGCGGTCGCCGGTGGCGGCTCAGGATCGACGGCGCAGGCGCCGGGGACCATCGCGCCGCAACCGTCGTCAGGCAGCAGTGCCGGCGGGTCGGGCGCCAGCGCTTTCATGGTGATCGACGACAACAGCAGCCTGGTGGCGGTGATGCCGTTTGCCGAGACCGACGCCGCCAAGCTGGCCAACAACCAGACCGCAGCGCTGAGCTTTGACGCCATCCCGAATCTGAGCATTACCGGGCGCGTGCTCAGCATCAGCCCGACGGCGACGGTGGTCAGCAATGTCGTGGACTATTACGTCAGCTTCGTGCTGAATCGAATCGACGCGCGCCTGCGCGAAGGGATGACGGTCAACGCCGCCGTCACCGTCGCCGAGGCGGACAACGCGGTGCGCGTGCCGAACGCCGCCGTTCACACCACGGGAGGCACCACCATGGTCAGCGTGCTCAGCAATGGGCAGCAGGTACCGACTGAGGTGGTCCCGGGCGTGGTTGGCGATACCTATACGGAGATCAAGGCCGGTCTCAACGCCGGCGACAAAGTCGTACTGCCATCCCTGCGCACAGGAACGACCACGACCGGCGGCGGTTTCAAAGGAGGCGGCCTGGGCGGCCTCGGCGGTGGTGGAGGCTTCCGAGTCGGCGGCGGCGGGTGATCACCCTCGAGGGGATCACGAAGATTTACCGCACCGGTGCGGTAGAAGTGGCGGCGCTGAGGGGCATCTCGCTGCACATCCCGGAAGGCGAGTTCGTCGCCATCATGGGACCATCGGGCTCCGGCAAGAGCACGCTGATGAACGTCATCGGCTGCCTCGACCTGCCGACCGCAGGGACGTACATCCTCGATGGCTATGACGTCTCAGACCTGACCGAGGATCAGCTCGCCTGGATCCGCAACCGGAAGATCGGCTTCGTCTTTCAGTCGTTCAACCTCATTCCGCGAGTTAGCGCCCTGCACAACGTCGAGATGCCATTGATCTATGCCGGCGACGCGCAACAGCGGCAGGAGCGGGCAGTGGCGGCGCTCGAGGCCGTCGGTCTGGCGGAGCGCGCCCGGCATATCCCGAGCGAGCTCTCAGGCGGGCAGCAGCAGCGGGTCGCGATCGCCCGCGCGCTCGTGACCGATCCGGCCATCCTGCTGGCCGACGAGCCGACCGGGAACCTCGATAGCGAATCGAGCACCGAGATCATGAAACTGCTGCGGGACCTCAACGACCAGGGCCGGACGATCGTCCTCATCACCCACGAGCCCGATATCGCCGCCTTCGCGCAGCGAGTCGTCCGCCTGCGCGACGGGCTGATCGTGAGCGACGAGCCCAGCCCCGACGTCATCAGCCGGAGCAGCGCCGAGGTCGCCCCCGCGTGAGCATCCTCGAGGGCCTGCGCCTCGCCGTCAGCGGACTGCTTGCCAACCGGCTGCGTTCCGCGCTGACCATGCTCGGCATCCTGATCGGCGTCTCCGCCGTCATCCTGCTGGTCGGCGTCGGGAACGGCTCGTCGGTTGCGGTGCAGCAGCAAATCCAGTCCCTTGGGTCCAACTTGCTTACCGTGTTTCCCTCGAATGCTCGCGGCAGCGGCGGCGTGGCCCAGGGATTCGGCACCGGTTCGAGCCTGACGCTCGACGACGTCACCGCGATTAGCAACAAGCAAGCCGCGCCGGATGTCGTCACCGCCATCCCGAGTGCCAATGGTCGCGCGCAACTGATCTATCAGAACCAGAACTGGAGCAGCAGCCTGACCGGTACCACGCAGGACTTTCCCTCGGTCCGTAATTACCAACTGGCAAGCGGCCAGTTCTTCACCGCCGCCGACGTCGCCGGATCCAGCCGCGTTGCCGTCATCGGCCAGACCACCGTGACCAACCTGTTCGGCAGCAACGATCCGATCGGACAGACGATGAAGGTCAACGGCCAGAGCTTCCGTGTCATCGGCGTCTTCGGGCAGAAAGGGTCATCTGGCGGCTTCAACAACCAGGATGACCTCGTGGTCGTGCCGATCACCTCCGCTTGGAATTACCTGCTTGGCGGCCGCGGCCGAAACGTCCAGCAGATCTACGTCGAGGCCGCGAGCGCCCAGGCGACCACCGCCGCAAGCAACGAGGTGAGCCAGATCCTGCTCGACCGTCACCACATTTCCGATCCGACGCAGGCGGACTTTCAGATTCTGAGCCAGCAGGACGTGCTCAACAGCGCCTCACAGACAACCGGGGTGTTGACCCTGATGCTGGGCGCGATCGCCGGCATCTCACTGGTCGTCGGCGGCATCGGAATCATGAACATCATGCTGGTAACGGTCACCGAGCGGACCCGCGAGATCGGCATTCGGAAGGCGATCGGCGCCCGCCGGCAGGACATCCTGCTTCAGTTCCTGATCGAATCGATGTTTCTCTCCGGCATCGGTGGGGCGCTCGGCATCCTGATCGCTTTCGGGCTGTCGCCGCTGCTGCCCCTGGCGGTTTCAGCACTGCCGGCACCCATCATCTCCATGCCTTCCGTGTTCATGGCGTTCGGCATTTCTGTCGGTATCGGTCTGTTCTTCGGCCTCTATCCCGCTAATCGGGCGGCCGGTCTCCGTCCGATCGAGGCGCTTCGCTACGAATGAACCCCAAGGAGGTCCTGCATTGATCAAGCTCCCGATCGCTGCGCTCATCGTCGTCGTCGCCCTGCTGGGCGGTTTCTATGGTGGATACAAGGTCGGGGGCGGCGGAACCGCCAACGCGGCTGCGGCCAGCTCCAGCAACAACACCACACGCGGCTCGAACTTCTTCGGAGCCGGGGGCCGATTGGCGGCCGCCTGCCCGAGCCCGGGTGCATCGCCAAGCGCTGCCCCATCTGGCGCGGCGGCCCGACGCGGCGCGACCGGCACGGTGACAAACCTGACCTCCAGCTCGATGACCGTGCATGACACCCGCTGCAACATCGACGTGAAGGTGACCTTCGATCAAAGCGTGATCGTTCGCAAGACGACGCTGGGCTCGAGCTCAGACCTGCAAGAGAACCAGAGCGTGACCGTGACCGGCACGCGGCAGGCTGACGGCAGCGTCAAGGCGAACAGCATCACGATCGTTCCCGCCGGCACCGGCGGGTTCGGTGGCTTCGGCGGCGGCAACGGCGGCTGAGTGGGCTCTAAGTGCTGGTTGACGCCGGCTCGCGAGCGGGATCGAGGCGATATCCGGCGCCACGAACGGTGACGATCTCGAAGCCGAGCTTCCCATACTTGCCCAGCTTCTCCCGCAACCAGCGAATGTGCACGTCGACCGTCTTCCGATCGCCTACGTAGTTATAGCCCCAGACCTGTTCGAGCAGGATCTCCCGGGTAAAGACGCGGCCGGGCCGGTGCACCAGGTAGGCCAGCAACTCCCATTCCTTAGGCGTCAACTTCAACTCGGCATCGTCGACCAGCGCTCGATGCCCGGCGCGATCGATCCGTAGGCGCCCGACGCGATCTTCCTCAATCTCTGGTTGGACGTCGCGCTGTTCGCTGCGCCGCATCACCGCGGTCATCCGCGCGAAGAGCTCGCGCAAGGAGAACGGCTTGGTGATGTAGTCGTCGGCGCCGAGCTGGAGGCCGACGACTTTGTCGACCTCGCTATCTTTGGCCGTCAGCATGATGATCGGGACGTCGCTCTCCTGGCGCAAGATGCGACAGACTTCGAGCCCGTTCAACTCGGGAAGCATCAGGTCGAGCAGGACGAGGTCTGGCCTTACGCTGCGAGCCTGGGCCAGGGCCGCGGTCCCATCTTCGGCGACTGTAACCGCATACCCCTCTTTCTTGAGGTTGAAGGTCAGCGTGTCGCGAATCGTCCCGTCATCCTCGACCACCAGGATGCGCTTCGGCAATCAGCTCAGCTCCACGATGTGGCCGGTATGCAGGAAGACGACATCCTCGGCAATGTTGGTGACGCGGTCGGCGATCCGCTCGAGGTCTTTCGCGAGGAAAAGCAGGATGGCCGCCCGTTCCACGCTTGGCGGGTCGGTGAGCATGTAGCCCACCAGTTCCTCCCACAGCCGGTGATAGATCGTGTCGACTTCGTCGTCGCGAGCGGCAATCGCCTTCGCCCGTTCTTCGTCGGCTTCGATGACGGCCCCCAGGATCTCGTGAACTTGCGACTCGACCAGCTCGGCCATGCGGGGCAGGTCGACGTACGGCTTCAGCAGCGGCATGTTGTTCAGCCGAACAGCAGCTCGCGCGATGCCGACCGCGTGATCGCCCATCCGCTCCAGCTCCAACACCATGTGCTGGAAGCTGACGATCAGACGAAGGTCGCGGGCAACCGGCTGCTGCGTCGCCATGATCATGAAAGCACGCTCCCGGAGCTGCCGGTGCAGCTCATTGACCTCCTCGTCTCGCCCGATCACCTGCTTCGCCAGCGCGTTGTCGCGATCGACCAGCGCCCGCATCGACTCCGCGATCGCCTGCTCGATCATGCTGCCCATGCGCAGCACGCCAGACTTGAGCTCCGCCAACTCGTGATCAAAGAGGGTCCGGGTGGTCGCCACGCCGCGCCTTACCCGAAGCGGCCGGTGATGTAATCCTCGGTCCGGCTGTCCTTGGGACGATTGAAAATGTCGTCGGTCGGCCCGAACTCGACGAGTTCACCGGCTCGCCGGTCGTTCATCAGCATGAACGCGGTGAAATCTGAAACCCGGGCCGCCTGCTGCATGTTGTGCGTCACGATCACGATGGTATACCGGCTTTTCAGCTCTTGCATGAGCTCTTCGATACGCAGGGTGGCAATCGGATCGAGGGCCGAGGCTGGTTCGTCCATCAGGATGACCTCTGGGATCACCGCCAGCGCGCGCGCCAGGCACAGCCGCTGCTGCTGGCCGCCGGAAAGGTTGAGCGCCGACCGCCGCAGCCGGTCTTTGACTTCGTCCCAGAGCCCGGTGTCCCTCAGACTCTGCTCGACCACGTCATGGATTCGCTGCTTCGGCCACCCAAGGATGTGCGGGCCGTAGGCAACGTTGTCATAGATCGATTTGGGAAACGGATTCGGCCGCTGGAAGAGCATCCCCACCTGGCGGCGGAGCTGGATCACGTCGGTATCCGCCGACAGCACGTTGTGGCCATCGAGCAACACCTCACCGTCCGTTCGCGTCCCCGGCACGAGGTCATGCATTCGGTTGAAGATTCTTAGGAAGGTCGTTTTCCCGCAGCCTGAGGGGCCGATCAGCGCCGTGATCTTTCTTGCCTGGACGGCCAGGGAGATATCGTGCAGCGCCTGAAACTGGCCGTAAAAGAAGTCGACGTGACGAGCGTCCAGCTTGATCTCGTGATCCACTGCTTCGATGCGCGGCGGAGCATGCTCAGTTTGCATCAGAATGCTTGTCCTCATTCTCTCGTAGCGTGCTCAGCGCTGGATCCGGCGCACGTAGATGCGCGCCAGGATGTTGGTGATGGCGACCAGGATCACGAGCAGCAGGGCGGCTGCCCAAGCCTGATCCTGCAGATTCTGGTAGGGCGAGAGCGCGTTGCGGAACACGGTCAGGGCCAGCGCTCCCATCGGGTGCAGCGGGTTGGAGGTGAAGTAGTCGTTCCCCAACGCCGTGAACAGTAGCGGGGCGGTTTCGCCGGCGGCGCGCGCCATCGACAGCAAGGCGCCGGTCACGATCCCGCCAAGGGCCGCCGGGACGACGATCTCAATGGTCACGCGCCAGCGCGGGGCACCCAGCGCCAACCCCGCTTCGCGCAACGCTTGCGGCACCAGCACCATGGCGGTCTCGGTGGCGCGGAGGATGACGGGCAGCATCAGGACCGCGAGCGCGACCGAGGCCGAGAGCGCCGAGAAATGTCCCAGGGTGGCGACCAGGACCGTGTAGGCGAAGATGCCGAAGGCGATCGAGGGCAGGCCCGTCAGGACATCGCTGATGAAGCGCACAGTGTCGCCAATCTGGTTTCGGCCATACTCGGAGAGGAAGATGCCGATCAGCGCGCCGAAGGGCACGGCGAGGAGGGAGGCCACTCCAACAATGATGAAAGTCCCGACGATGGCGTTGAAGACGCCGCCGCCGGGAACCCCGATCGGATGCGGCATGTCGGTGAAGAATCCGGGCGCGAGCATCCCGGGCAGCCCTTTGATGAGGACGAACACAAAGAGGATCGCCACCGGGATGGCGGCCAGGGTCACGCAGATGGCGATCAGGCCAACCACCAGGCGATCGACGGCGATCCGAACCCAGAGCCGGCTCACGCGGCAGACGGCTCCGAGCCGCTGAAGCGCCAGATCAACAGGCGGGCCAGGACGTTGACCGCGATCGTGACCACCATGAGGATCAGGGCAAGCTCGAAGAGCGCTCCCTGATACACCTTGCCGACCGCCTCGGTGAACTCATTCGCGATCACGCTCGGCAGCGTGTAGCCCAGGCTGAAGAGTGACGCGCTGATGTTCGGAGTGTTTCCGATCACCATGGTGACGGCGATCGTCTCGCCCAGCGCGCGACCCAGCGACAGCAGGACCGCTCCCGTAACGCCGACCCTGGCATAGGGAAGAATCACCGACCAGATCGTCTCGGCGCGTGTGGCCCCCAACGCCATGCTGGCCTCCCGCAGTGCGCGCGGCACTGCCTGGATGACATCGCGCGAAAGTGCCGTCATGATCGGCAGCACCATGATGGCGAGCACCACGCCGGAGGTAAGGAAGCCGTAGCCGCTCGCCTGGCCTCGAAAGAGTGGCAGGAACCCCAACGTGTGGCTTAGAACTGGAGCGATACGATCCCGCATGATCGGCACCAGGATGAAAAACGCCCAGAGCCCGATCACGACGCTGGGAATCGCCGCCAGCAACTCAATGGCGAACGAGAGTGGGCCACGGATCCAGCGCAGGCCACCCTCCTCGGCGAGGAACAGCGCCGCGCCGATCCCGATCGGAAACGCCAGCACGATGCCAATCGCCGAGGTCACCAGTGTGCCGTAAATCGCCGGCAACGCTCCAAAGCGCAGGTGAACGGGATCCCAGACCCGGCCCACAACAAAGCCCAGCCCAGAGCGGCTGATGGAGGGGAGCGCCGGCAAGAAGAGCGACAGCAGGAAGATGAGCGCGACCAGAAAAACGACAAAGGCCGACGCATAGGCGAGGGCGCGAAAAACGCGATCCTCGGTGTTGAGGCGCCGCTGGCGGGACGTCCCCGCCGGCGGCGCTGGAACCACCATCGACTCGGCAGTCGGGCGACTCATTGCGAGGTTTTAGGAGTTTGGTTTCAGCAGCTGAGTGCCTCCCGAGGTCACGCCCTCGAGCGCATTCAGGTCGTCGTGGACCATCGTGGTCGGCAGCCTGGCGTAGTGAACGTTGGCGGCGTACTGCTGGCCGTCGTTGATCAGCCAGTACAGCAAGTCGACGACCGCCGTGCCCTTGGTCTTGTCAGCCTGGTTCTTGTAAACCATGAGCCAGCTATAGCCGGTGATCGGTGCGCTGTCCTTGCCGGGAGCATTGACGATCGAGAACGACGTTGGATTGACACCGTTGAACTGAGCAGCGGCAGCGGTTGCGCCCTCCGGACTCGGCAATACAAAGCTGCCATCGTGGTTCTTGAGCTTGGCCTGCGTCATGTTGGTCTGCAAGATGTAGGCGAGTTCGACGTAGCCGATCGCACCCGGCGTTTGCTTGATCGTGGTGGCGACGGCTTCGTTGCCTTTCGCCCCCTGCCCAACCGGCCAGTTGACCGACTTTCCCTTGCCGACCTTCGCACGCCAATCCCCGCTCACGGTCGAGAGATAGTCAGTGAAGATGTAGCTGGTTCCACTTCCATCCGAGCGGTGCACGACGGAGATGTTCTCGTTGGGCAGATTCACGCCGCTGTTGTCGGCAGCCAGTGCGGGATCGTTCCATTTCTTGATGGTGCCGAGGAAGATTCCCGCGGTCGTGTCGGGAGTCAGCCTCAGCTGCCCATCGGCGACTCCGCTGAGGTTGTAGGCAAGGCCTTCCGTGCCCAGCGTCGAAGCGATCTGGACGACGGAATCGGAGCCGCCAGCCGCCGCAAGCTCCTTGGAGGACATCGGTACGTCGCTGGCGCCGAAGTCCACCGTTTTTGCCGTCAGCTGCTGGATGCCGGCACCCGATCCGACCGCCTGGTAATTGACCGTTACCTGGCTGTACTTCTGGTTATAGGCGTAAAAGGCAGCCGTGTAGAACGGTGCGGGAAAGGTTGCGCCGGCTCCGGTCAGGGAGGCTTGTGGCGGCGTTGGACCGCCGGCCCCCGTCGAGGGATTGTTGGCAGTGCTGTTGCTTCCGCAGGCGGCGAGCAGCAGCGTCGCGCCGGCGGAGAACACGAGCAAGAGACGTTTCATGCGACGAACTTCCTCCTTCAGGAACACGCTGATTGCGATTCGACGACCCGCCTCCGATGCTAGCCAGCGCGGGTAATCGACCGGCGGGTAACGGGTTAAGGCCTGGTTAACGACGCGCGAGGAAGGCGCACCCGCATCTCCGTTCCGACGTTCGGCGTGCTTTCGGCCGAGATCCCTCCCCCCTGGAGCTCGAGCAGGTGTCGCGCAATCGAGAGCCCGAGGCCGCTGCCTTGATGGGCTGATCGCGATTGGTCGACCTTGTAAAAGCGCTCGAAGATTCGCGGCAAATCCTTCGAGGGGATGCCCTGACCCGTATCCCGAACCGTGATCTCGATGCGTGTCTCGTCGGCGCGCGCTCCAAGGACAACCTCGCCCTTGGTCGTGAATTTCAGCGCGTTGTCAATCAGGCTTTGCAGCGCCTGCTCGGCCTTCGCGCGGTCTCCGAGCGCCAGCAGCGGCGCTTGTCCGTCCTCATCCAGCAGCCTCAGCCGGAGACCGAGCTGGCTGGCTCGAGTCTGGTTCGCTTGCCGCAACTCTTCGAGCATGGCGCGCACGTCGAAGGGTTCCCGGCCAACCGTGATGCTCTGGTCGTCCAGCGCCGCCAGCTGGCCGAGGTTCGAGACCATTGCCTGGAGCCGCTGGGATTCCTGCAGCACGCGATCGACGAAGGCGCGGGCATCATGCGCCGGTGGCAATTCATCGGCCAGCGTCTGGGCAGCCAGGTCGAGGCCGGCGAGCGGTGTGCGCATCTCGTGGGCAAGGTTGGCGACGAACTGCTGGCGCACCGTCTCGAGGTACCGCAGGCGAGTCGCATCGCGAAAGAGGAGCGCCAATCCCGGGCCGTCAAGCGGGATGGCCCGCACGTAAACGACGCGACGAGCGACCGGCAGCTCGAACTCGGCCCCACCTTCCAATTGGTCCTGGCCCGCTCTCGCCGCGAGGGCATCGATCCGGTGGTCCCGAATCGTCTCCATGATCGACCGTCCGGTGCCCCCTTCCAGACCGGGAAAGATGCGCACGGCCGCCGGGTTGTGCCAGCGCACCAGGCCGGCCTCCAGCAGGACCACGCCATCCTCGAGGTGACTGAGCAACTCGCGCGCCGGCAGGCTGTTGTCGACACTCGGTGATTCGGAAGTCAGCGGAGCAGAATCCGGGCGGCGCGACCGTAAACGGGAACCCCAACCAGGCAACTTCATGCCTGGCCGGAATCTAGCAGAGCACTCGTTCCGATAAGGTTCTAGGGGCTGTCGATCATCTGGAGGTGAGTTATGAGGCTGAGCCTGGTTCCACAAGAACGGCGCTTTTATGCGCTCTTCAAGCGCCAGGGTGAACTGGTCAACGAGGCGCTCGAGCAACTACGCAACGGCCTGCTCGAGGGGCAGACGCGCCATCCGCGCCTGCGCGAGATCGAGCATGAGTGCGACGACGTCACCCATGAGATTTACAGCCTGATCAATCACACCTTCGTCACCCCGCTCGAACGCGAAGACATCTTCGACCTCGCCTCGTCGCTCGATGAGGTCGTGGATCTCGCCGAGGAGGTGTCGGACAAGATCGATCTCTATCGAGTCAAGGAGATCACCAGCCACGCAAAGCGAATGGGTGAGGCGCTGGCCAAAGCCGGCAAGGAGCTCGAGCAGGCCGTCGCTGGCCTGGAAGGGTTCCGCGATCTCGCTCCTCACCGCCTCGCGATTCACAGCCTGGAAAACGAAGGGGACCAAATCACCCGCGAGGCGCTGGCGCAGCTCTTTACCGACGGAGCGACGCCCAACGATCTCGTCAAATGGAAGGACCTGTACGACTTGCTCGAGGCCACCATGGACCAGTGCGAGCATGTCGCCAACGTTCTCGAGGCGACCTCGATCAAGAATGCCTGATCAGCTGCTGCTGATCATCACCATCCTCATCGCGGTCTGTTTCGATTTCACGAACGGGTTTCACGACACCGCGAACGCGATCGCCACCTCGGTGTCGACCCGTGCGCTGTCGCCACGCATGGCGGTCCTCATGTCGGCCGTGCTCAATCTCGCCGGCGCGATCGTGACCGTCGTCTTCTTCCAGGCCAAGGTCTCCAACACCATCGGACAGATCGTGGCCTTCAAAGCGGGCCTGGTCGTCATCATCGCCGCCCTGGTCGGCGCGATCACCTGGAACCTGATCACTTGGTATCTCGGCCTGCCGAGTAGCTCGACCCACGCGCTGGTGGGGGCGCTCTGCGGCGCCGCCATCGCCGCCTCCCACGGCTTAGCCGGTGTCAACGGGAAACAGTTCTGGAAGACGGTGCTCTCGCTGATCGTTTCACCGCCCGTCGGCTTCCTGGCCGCGGCCATTCTGATGACGGTCCTGCTCGTATTCCTATATCGGGCGAGGCCTGCGCCGCTCAACCGCACCTTTCGCGGACTGCAGGTGCTGACCGGAGCGCTCGTCTCCTATTCCCACGGTGCCAACGACGCGCAGAAGACGATGGCCGTTATCACGCTCGCCCTGGTGGCGACCGGCCACCTCGCAAAGTTCAAGGTGCCGATTTGGGTCGTGCTGCTGTCGGCGACGGCGATCGCCTTTGGCACCTATGCGGGCGGATGGCGCATCATCCGAACGCTGGGCTGGCGTATCTACAAGCTCGACCCGGCGACCGGAATGAGCGCCCAGCTGGCAGGCGCGGCCGTGATCCAGTTCGCCACGCAGTTCGGTTTGCCAGTTTCGACCACGCACGTGATCACCGGATCGGTGATGGGCGCCGGCGCGTCACGCCGCCTCTCGGCCCTGCGCTGGGGGTTAGGCGCGAACATCGTGACCGCCTGGCTGATCACGATTCCCGCGGCGGGGATCGTCAGCTGGATCGTCTACGCGATTCTCAACACGGCCGGGCTCCGCGGCTAAGCAGAAGAAGAAAAAGCCGCCCCGTGGGGAGAGCAGGGAGCGGCTGGGAATGGGAAACGATGATCGACTCGAGCCCAGACTAGAGTCGCTGCGTAAAGTCGCGGCGTGCGGACGATTAAAGATTTGCGACAGTTCACGCTGTCTCCACAAGCCTGCCGTTCTTTGACAGGCTGGGATCGGTACAAGAGGCAAGATCGAAACAGCAGGGCCTACGCTTGCCGCCCTTCATTTTCGAGATGCTTACTTCAATGCGCCGCTTGCGCGTATCCGGGTTTGCGGTTGCATTGACCCAGCGAACCCATTCCCAGCGCGCCATCGGGGTAATGTCTTTCCAGACATCCTGGATCTTCTGAGGAGCGACCGCGAGAGCTCGCTGAAAATCCGGCGGCACGTCTGGCTCCGGCCATTCCTTGACTGGCTGAATTTGGAGCGTTGCGGATTGACCGGCCTTAACACGAGCGGCTCGTTGTAGCTTTGCCTCGATCCTGAGCCAGTGGCCAGATGTGCCGTCTGGTTCCACGACCGTCTGGAATGGATGCCCATTAAGGGAAGCTTGTACCGCCACTTGCCCACGCGACGGTAGGGCTCGGCTCGCGTGCTGGGGCAGGCGCACGATCGTCGACTTATCAACCCTTGCCAGCGCCGCCTTGAACCGAATCGTCAGCGCACCGCTCGCTTGACCAGCGCACGGACCTTCTTATCCACATCGTCCGTCCATCTCGTCAGGGAGAAATAGGTGGGCCAGATGTCACCTTCGTCGAGGTTTGCCGCAGGGGCGAAGCCGATGGTCGCGTATCTTGCCTTGAACTTGTGCGCACTTTGGAAGAAGCAAATGACCTTGCCGTCCTTGGCATAGGCGGGCATCCCATACCAAGTTTTTGATGTGAGCGTCGGTGCGTTGGCTTTGACGATGGCATGAAGCCCTTCGGCGATCATCCGATCCGGTTTCGGCATTTCGGCGATCTTCGCGAGCACGTCGCTTTCCCCGTCCGCGGTGCCCGAGGCGGCGCGCCTCCGCTCCGCCACGAGGTCCTTCATCGCCGCCCGTTCATCTTCGGTGAACACCTCGGACGCCTTGCCGGTCGTTCTCCGGGTTGCCTTCTTCTTGCCGCTCATGTCACATTCCTCCCCGTCTGAACCATCCGACGCGCCTCATTTTATGAGCGCTATCCGCAGTTGGCTTCTCGATTCCTGATCGACTTGCACCGATAATGCGCCGCATGGGTCGCGATGCGTTATCCCTAGACGAAGTCGGTGGGCCGAACTGGTCGGCCGCCCTTGCCATCATTCGTGAAGGCGGCTACGTGGTGTACCGGGGAATCGGCTTAACCCTGAGGGACTACCACGGCCCGCGCCCCGCTCTTGGTCATTTGACTGCAAGGATTCAATCGTCGTGGCAAGCCGAGAACGTCACCAAGGATCGTGCGATTGCGGACCTCGAGCGAAGCAAGGCGACGATACAAGAGTTGATTGACGAGAGCTCAGAAATAGCGGCGTTAGCGCAGAAGCATGGCCTGGAGTATGAACCGATAGACGATTATGGAATGGGAGCCGTTCGACTGGCAGTCGAAGCTGATGGTTCGGTCACTTTTCACCTCCTAAACCGGTAGGGAGACAAGCGGATCCCCTATGCGGCTATCAAGTCAACTCAGCGCATCCCAATCCGACTGACGCGTGGTCTAAATACAAAAGGCGAATGCCAGGACCTTCACACTGCCGTAACAATCGCCCTCTACCGTGCTACTCACTGTGCGGCGGGCGCTCGGAGACGGCTGGAGGAATCACGGGGTGTCACGTCGCTCCCCGAAGATCCTGGTCGCGCTCACTGCGGCGGTCGCACTGTCGGTCGGATTTGCCTCGCTGACAGTGCTCGCCCAAGGAGGATCGACCCGCCTCCTCGCGACTGCTCGAAAGCCCAAGCCGAGTCCCACTCCGAGCGCCAGCCCAACCCCGACGCCGACGGCGACTCCATCTCCCAGTCGCACCCCAAGCCCGAGTCCGACCCCAAGTCCAACCCCGCTGCCTGGAAGCTGGAAAGACGTATCAAGTCAGAGCCTCCCGTCAGGCGTCAACTCATCTCAAAACCAAACGCTCCGTGGCGTTGCCATGCTCTCCGCGAGCGACGGCTGGGCAGTGGGCTGGGCACCTGATGGAGCGGCAAACTACGGGGAAGTCACCCTCACCGAGCGCTGGAACGGATCACAGTGGTCGATCGTCCCGAGCCCGAACACCAACCTCTTTTACAACGAGCTCTGGGCCGTTTCAGCGGACGCTTCGACGGACGTCTGGGCAGTCGGACATATTGACGATGCCTCCGGCAATGAAAACACCCTCATCGAGCACTGGAAATGGGTCCCAGTGGTCGATGGTCCCGAGCCCTAATCCAGTCGCGTTCGAAGATGACCTTTACGCAGTCAAGGCGTTCGCTCCCAACGACGTGTGGGCAGCGGGTTGGTACTGGAACGGTCTCGGCACTTCTCCCGGATACGCGCTCGTTATTCACTGGAACGGTGTGGAGTGGTCGCAACTAGCCGCGCCGACCCCGGGCACCTTCTTAACCCGGATTTATGCCATGAGCGGGACTTCGGACAGCGACATCTGGACGGCTGGCGTCTATCAGCTCGTCTCCAACGGCACGCCGTACGCATTCGCCTCGCATTGGAACGGCTCGTCGTGGACCAGCTACACGCTGCCGACTGGACCGGGTTTCGTCAGTGCCGGTGAGATCCGCGGCCTGTTCGCGCTTCCGTCGGCGTCCGGTGTATCCACGGACGTTTGGGCGGTCGGCAACACCCCCGGCTATCTGGACGGTCTCTGCGACCACTGGGATGGCACAAACTG
>DAIPYJ010000002.1:59900-77156 GCA_036782775.1 Candidatus Dormiibacterota bacterium
CGCGCTTCCGTCGGCGTCCGGTGTATCCACGGACGTTTGGGCGGTCGGCAACACGCAGGGCTACACCGCCGGCTATCTGGACGGTCTCTGCGACCACTGGGATGGCACAAACTGGACCAACTATCCCTGCGGTGGCTCCTTAGCCCCCTTCTACTCCGTGTCAGCCGTTGCCAGCAACTTCGTCTGGGCAGTGGGCGGCCAGGGATCGCCTGCCATCGCTTGGTGGGATGGTTATCGCTGGAACATGGCTTCAACCAGCCAGGTCCACGCCGCGATACTTTACGGAGTGAATGCGCTCAACTCGTCATCCGCGCATGCGGTCGGCTACAACTACAACTACAGCATCAACACCGCGGAGACAACGGCCGAAATGTACTCCGTCCCCTGAGGAGGCGCCAGCAGAGCAGACCGGTCAGACGTCGAACCTCCTCCATAAAGTAACGCCATGAGTCGACGATCGGAGTACGCGCTGACCGACGGCGGGAGCTACCTGGTTCGGGACGAGCGCCCGGACGATCACGATCAGGTCCGTCGTGTGCAGAATGCGGCTTTTGCTAACCACCAGGGACGGGTGGGTGATCTGGTCGATGCCCTGCGCGCGGGGCTGCGGCGCTCCGACGGGCTATCGCTGGTGGCGACCGTAAAAGACGAGGTGGTGGGGCACGTGATGTTCACCCGCTGCCTACTCGATGCTCCCCAACGGCTCGTTGACGTTCAAGTACTCAGCCCGGTCGGAGTTCTCCCCGAGCGCCAGCGCCAGGGCATCGGCTCAATGCTTATTACGACAGGGCTACATCTTCTGAACGCACGCGGCGTGCCTCTGGTGTTCTTGGAAGGCTCAGCCAGCTATTACCGCCGTTTTGGTTTCGTCGCTGGTGCCGAACTGGGTTTCGTGAAGCCGTCCTTGCGCATCCCCGATGAGGCATTCCAGGTGAAGCGTCTCGAGGGCTACGAGTCATGGATGACCGGGACGCTCGTTTACCCGCAGACCTTCTGGGATCTCGACCTGGTCGGCTTGCGACAGCCTCGGGCGCGCTGATCCGCCACATATTTACGCATTGAGTTAAGTTTGCCCCCGAACCCCGCGACGACGGCTAGGACGGCTGGGCGCGCCTTTTGGCGTGTCGCTTCCGTGTAGAAGCATACTGTGCGCCGCCGTGATCAGGGAAAAGGCGAGATGCTCGGCCGAATGGCTAAGCGCGGGACCGCTTTTGGCGTTGCCGCGCACAATTTCAGCGGCCTCCATCAAGATTTCAGGACTACCGTCGGCCATCGCCAGGACCTCGCCTCTGCTTTGGTCCAGGAATTGGCCAGCGAGTTCCATGCTCCGATCGGCGATGTCGCGGGCCCCGGCCCCTCGAACATGAGAACCTCTCGAAGCTGCCCGACGGGCACCTTCATCTATGGCGCGAGGTATAACGCGTGGACCCCTACCGCGGCGCTTGAGACCACGACCCTGATCTGGCAGTCGGCTCACCTCCAAAGCCAATAGTAGGCGCAAGCGTGGAAGCGTTCGATGGGACTCACCCGACAAGCTGCTGGACGCGCTGGTGCGAGAGCCCGAGCAATTCACCAGTGTCTCGCCGGCTTAGACCCATCCCGGCCAGGGCTTGCATTGCTTCCTGGACAGCCTTTACTGCCCTAGCGCGTTCGTGATCGGCTCGTTGCCTAGCGGTCAATCCCCGGGCCAGCGCGCGGCGGGCCCGTTGTGGCAGGCGGATTTGCTCGACGAAATCAGCCTTGTTAGCGTCTTTTACGAATAGGCCAAGAGCCTCGCGGACTCGTCGGCGCGCCTGCTCCAGCGTGCGTCCCTGCGTGTGGCAGCCGCGCACTCCCCTCACCGAGGCCACCCACCAGCCTCGCTCATCTCTCTCGTAGCTCACCGTATAGGTTCTCGTCGTAACCACCCCTTGCCCAAGCAGGGCTCCAAATCGCGCTCTATCGCCCGCAGCAAACCCGGCCCGAGGTCCTCAGCCGCGTGGACCGGTACCGTCGTGTAACAGATCCCGCATCGAACTCGGACATGCGAACCTCGCTGGCGTACGAGCCTGCAGCCAGGCACGGCGGTCAGGCGCCTGAGCAGCTGCCGGCCGGTCAACCTACATCAATGATACCAAGCCTTCGCTCTAATTGTCTATCAGGCTAGACAGTTTGGCGCCGCCGTCCTTTTAGACAAAGATGTCGCCGGGTTGTATGGAGAAGCTCTCGTAGTCTTTGGAATCGTCGAAGATGCGGATACGACTCCCCGATGTAAACACCAGGCTGAATGACTCCGGCGCGTTTACCTCAGTGGATTCGATCGCTTCACCGAGCAGGACGTTCACGTTCCAAGTGCGTTTCGACCTGTTGTCATCCCCATCGTTCGCGAACCCAACCCGCGCTGGCCGACCTTGATCCAGGACGGTGCCAGAGCTATCTAACAGTTGCCACAGCCCCTCCACTTCAATGTACTGACCGCCGGAGAAGCTGAACTCAAGGACGTTACGGCCCAGCCCTATTTGGTCCAGCGTGGAGCCATGAAAGCGGCTCAGGTTCAGATCCTTGGGCACCCCGTACATTCGAGCGGAGCCGATGCTACCTTTTGAGGCCGGAGATCCGCCCGCCAAGGCCATGGAGGCAGGCAAGCGGAGCGTCAGGTGGAGCGGGTGACGAGACTCGAACTCGCGACTTCAACCTTGGGAAGGTTGCACTCTACCAGCTGAGTTACACCCGCTCGGCTAGGCGGATTTTACCTCCCCGCAGTTCGCGGCACATCGGCCAGAGGACCGTAATCAGCTCGGCGACCCGGCTCGCTGTCAGGGTTACCCGCTGGCCATCGAATTCTTCAACGGCATACGTCTCATAGAGTCGAACCCAGCCCTTGTCCCAGGGCTCGAGATCGAGGCGTTCGCCCAGCCTCGCCTTGATCATCAGCATCTGCCGCGAGAGGCCGGCAGCGATCCGGTCATTCAGCTCGGGCGGCCCTTCGAGATGGAGGCCGAGCTCGAGCCGCGCGGTTCGGGCATGCCACCAGGCCTCGAAGTGCAGTCGTGGATCGTCGTACCACCACTGCGCCTGGCTGGAGCGGACCCGCTGGTTCACAGCTCGCAAGCCGGGCGGCAGATTTGCCTTGACCTTCGTCGGCAGCGCCCGGAAGAACGGCGCCGTCCGGATGAATCGGTCAGCTCGACGTGGCGGAGCCGCCATTCGGATCTCGACCCACTACCGTCTTGACCATCGCGGTGTACTGATCGGCGAGCTCACGAGCGCGCTGCGAGTCTTCCAGGCTGACGATGATGTGATAGCGCGGCAGGTCCGGGTCGGGCCGCACCAGCACCCAGCCGCCGTCGACGAAGACCTTGATCCCATCGGCGAGATCGACCGGCGCATCGCGGTGCATCTCGACCATGGTTCGCATCACCCGTCCCTTCGCATCCCATGGCACCGTCTCCAGCCGGTGCTCGTAGGCCGCCCGCGGAATCTGCTGCCGCACCTGGGAGATGCTTCGCCCGTCTTTGGCGAGCAGCTCCAGCAGCTTGATGAGCGTGAAGATGGCATCGAAACCCACCAGGAAATCCGGAAAGGCGTAGCCGCCGTTCGCATCGGACGCCAGGCGGGCCTGATGCTGCTGCGCCGCGCGAAGCAGCGCCGCCGGCTCGGCCTTCCCCGGCACGAAATGGCACCCCGGCAGTTGCCGCACCAGCGCCGCAATCGTTTGCGGCACCGTCGCGGGCGCGACCAGCACTCCTCCCCGGGTTTTGAGCGTGAGCAGGCTTAGGACCCCGAGCGCCTCATGGTGGTCGAGCAGCTCACCCTGCTCATCAATCAGGAAGACCCGCTCCGAGCCATAGTCGATATAGGCGCCTAAGTTGCAGCCCAGGGTGCGGGTAATCAGCGCCGACTGTCGCCGCGCTTCGTCGAACGCCTCGTTGGTCTTGGACTGATAGGTCTCGTCGAAACCGGCGTTCAGCGGGATCGCCTCGATGTTCAGCTCCTTGAAGAGCCGAGGCAGGACCAGCGACGCACTTCCATGATCGAAGTCGACCAGGACTTTCTGATGCGCCTGGCGGATCGCCTCGACGTCGACCTGCCGGACCAGGCCGTCGATGTAGGAATCGATCGTGTCCCGCGGATAACTGATGTCGCCCATTTCGTAGAAGTGGACCCGCCGGATGTCTTCCCGAAAGAAAAGGTTCTCCAGCTTGCGTTCGGCCCGTTTATCGAGCACCACGCCATTGCCGTCGAACATCCGAATGTCTGCCGACCGGCTATCGAGCGGTGACATCTGCACGTGGACCGAGCCGGCGATCTGGTGCTCGCGCGTATAGAACTGGACGACCGGGATCGGCAATTCGCTCAGATCGATGATCTCCGCGCCGGATGACATCATGCCGGCGATCATCGCCCGCTTGATCATGCGCGAGGGCCGCTGGCCGTCGCGGGCGGCGCCAATCGCGGCGCCCTTCGGATAGAGCGCGGCGAAGGAGGCGCCCAGCCGGGCGCAGTACTCGGGAGTGAGCTCGATGTTGACGAGACCGACGAGCCCATACGACGAGAACAGGCCGCGCTTGTAGTGGCCGGCCCAGATGATCGACTCGTGAACGGTCGAGCCAGGCTCGATCTCCTTGTCCGGCCAGATCTTGACGCCGGCGTCGATCGTCGTCCCCTCCCCCACGACGACGTCGTCGCCGATGACGGCGCCTTCTTCGAGGAGACAGTTGTTCTTGATCGTGGTATGCCGGCAGACGATCGCCTGCCGCAGTCGCGAGTTCTCCCCGAGGTACGAGTAGCTCCAGATCACCGAATTGCTGACCTTGGTGTTTTCATCGACCACCGAGAAGTTGCCGATGCACACCGGGCCGTTGAGGAAGACGCCCGCTTTCAGCTTGCAATCATTGCCGACATAGGCGGGCCCTTCGATGCGCACCCCGAGGCCCACTTCGACGTTCTCGCCCATCCAGACATTGCCGTGACGCCGTTCGCCCGGAACCTCGACGTCGACCCGTCCCTCCAGCGCGTCCCAATTCGCCTGGTAATAGGTCTGAATGTTGCCGATGTCGCACCAGTAGCCGGGGGCGAGATAGCCGTAAAGCGGCAGCTTGCTGGTGAGCATCTTGGGGAAGACGTCGCCGCTCCAGTCGACGACCGTTGCCGGCGGCATGAGGTCCAGAACGGTCGGCTCGATGACGTAGATGCCAGTATTGACCTGGTCCGAAAACACCTCGCCCCAGGAGGGCTTCTCGAGAAAGCGATTGATGCTGCCGTTGGAATTGGTGATGACCACGCCATACTCGAGTGGGTTTGACACCGACGTCAGCACAATGGTCGCCGCCGCGCCCTTCTCCTGGTGGTAGGCCATCACCCGGCTGAGGTCGATGTCGGTCAAGGCGTCGCCGCTGATCACGATGAACGGCTCATCCAGGTACTCCTGGGCGTTCTTCACGCTGCCCGCCGTTCCGAGCGGCGCATCCTCGACCACGTAGGTGATGTCGACGCCAAAATCGGACCCATCGCCGAAGTAATCGCGGATCGAGGAGCCGAGGTACTGCAAGGTGACGATCACATCGGTGATGCCGTGGTTGCGCAACAAGCGAAGGATGTGCTCCATAACCGGCTTGCCGACGACCGGCACCAGCGGTTTGGGGATGCCGCTCGTCAATGGCCGAAGCCTGGACCCCTCGCCACCGGCCATCACGACCGCCTTCATGCCGCCTGGCCAACCTTCTTGGCGATTCGCTCACGTAGGAAGGCTGCCGACTCCTCCGGCTTGACCACGTTGATCCAGATGCCGGTGCCCAGCTCGAATCCCGCCGCTGTGCTCAGCTTCGGGATCAGTTCCAGGTGCCAGTGGTAGGCATCATCCACCTGCGCTTTGAGGGGGGCACTGTGGATGAAGTAATTGAACGGCGGATCGTTCAGCCCCTCAAAGAGCGCGCCCAGGGTCAGCTGCAGTGCCTCGGCAAACGCCGGTTTCTCGCGATCGGCGTCGAGATCGGCGAATGAAGCGCGATGCCGCCGCGGCATGATCCAGGTTTCGAACGGCGTGCGTGCCGCGAAGGGCGCGAAGACGACGAAGGTCTCGTTCTCGAAGACGATGCGCGCGCCGGCTTGCTGCTCCTGCTCGAGCGTCCGGCAGAATGCGCAACCATCGTTCGCGGAGCGAAAGCGATGCGCGCCAGCGATCTCATCATTGAAGCTTGGCGGCACCAGGTTGATGGCATAGAGCTGGGAGTGCGGGTGTTCGAGCGATGCGCCGGCCGGGCGTCCATGGTTATAGAGGATGAGAACGTGCTCGAGCGCCGGGTTTTGCGAATGATGCCGATACCGGTCAACGTAGGACTGCACGATCTCCTCGACCTGATGGCGGGGCAGCAGCGGCGTGGGGGCCCGGTGGTCGGGGCTGGAGATCAGCACCTCACAGGCACCAATCGCATCCCGCTGCGAGAAGGGCCCCTCGTGACGCTCCTGGCCATCCGGTTCCAGCCGGAAGGCGGCGTAGAGATTAGGCACGACCCGGACCCACCATCCTTCGCTGTTCGGTACCGTGCCCGGGGCGCGATAGGCCAGCACCTCGGGTGGCGTCATCGATTCATGGCCCGGGCAGAATGGGCAGACGTCGCGCGCGGCGACCGCTTCCTTCGCCGCCTGGGTGAACGAATCGGGCCGCCGAGCGCGCTCGGTCGCAACGGCCACCCATCGGCCGGTGATCAAATCCTGGCGAAGCTGGGGCAGGGCAACACTCCTGGGAAACGACGCGAAAAGTGAAGTCTCATTATGCCGTAAGGTTTGCACACAGTGATTTCTTGGGGCCGGCTTAATCGTTTCGTGATCAGGCAGTGACGTTCAGCATCGTCGCGGTCGATCCAGTCGCCGAGGAATGCGGCATTGCGGTTGCCTCGAAGTTCCTGGCGGCCGGCTCGGCCGTCCCCTGGGCGCGCGCCGGTGTGGGCGCGATCGCCACCCAGTCCTACGCCAACACGGCCTATGGGCCTTCCGGTTTGGATCTGCTCGCGTTGGGCATGGATCCTAACTCCGTTATCGACCGCCTGACCTCTGAAGATCCAGGCGCGGCAAGCCGTCAGGTCGGCATCGTCGATATGCGAGGACGGTCAGCCACCTTCAGTGGAGGCGAATGTTTTCCCTGGTACGGCGGGAAGACGGCTGAGAACGTCGCCGTCCAGGGCAACATCCTCGTCGGTGAGGAAACGGTCACCTCGATGCTCAGCACGTTTCAGTCGACGGCCGGTACGCTTGCCTCTCGCTTGCTCGCCGCCCTGGCGGCGGGTGAGCGCGCGGGCGGAGACCGTCGTGGCAAGCAATCGGCCGCGCTGCTGATCGTTAAGCCAAAGGGCGGTTACGGCGGATTCAACGATCGCTATCTCGACCTGCGGGTCGACGACGATCCGAATCCGGTCGATGAGCTGATTCGGATCGCCGGCCTCTGGCGCTTGTACTACGAGAAGCCATCCGATGGCGAGCTCGTCAGTATCAGCGGCGAACTCGCCGGCGAGCTTCGTGACGGCTTGCGTCGCCTCGGCTTCAAACCCGCCGCGGCGGGCGCATGGAACGAGCAGGACCGGAACGCCCTAACCGAATTTTCAGAGCTCGAAAATCTCGAGGACCGTCTCCGCGAAGATGGGAAGACCGACCAGCAGGTCCTGGCGTACTTTCGCGCCTGCGTTAAATCGGCTCGCTAGCAGCCTCAGCGTCAGGCGATTCGGTCGCCGGCCTTGAAAACGGCCCACACGCGCCAGAGCGCCGCTGGATCGCTCAAGGGATCGCCATGAACGAGGACGAGGTCAGCCGGATCGCCCGCTTCCAGGCGCCCCGCGTGTTCGATGCCGAGCAATTCTCCCCCACGCCAGCTGGCTGCTGCGAGCGCTTCGTGAGGCGGTAACCCGGCCGCGACGAGCTGTTCGACTTCCCAGGCGAGGTGGCCCGCACGAACGGACCCGCCGCCAAAGTCCGAGCCGGCGGCGATGCGAACGCCGGCACGGCGAGCTTCTTTGATGGCGGCAAAGGCTCCGTCTCGGCGCGCCGCCAGCTTGAGCTTCCCTTCTTCACTGCTAAACCGCTCCAGCCGGGTCGTCCGCGCAAAGCTTTCCCAGCTGGCGAGCACGGATAGCGTCGATACCAGCGCCACGTTGTTGGTCCGCATCGTGGCAGCAACACTTTCGTCGAGCTCCATGCCGTGTTCGATCGAGTCCACGCCCGCCTCGGCGCCGACTCTTGCGCCGTCGAGGATGGTGGCATGCGCGGTGATCCGCTTGCCGCGATCGTGAACGGCGTTCACCGCCTTGCGCACCTCGTCGACGGTGAAGGGGCAGCGATCGGATCGATCCGGCGGATCGAGCATGATCTTGACGAAGTCCGCGCCCCGCTCGAGCTGCTCGGTCGCCGCGATGGCCAAGCCGTCGCCGTCCTTGACCGGAATCGTCATCGGCAGATATCCCTCTTTCGCGATCCAGGTGCCGGCAACGCGAATGTGTGGAGCGTCGCGCTGCGCCCGCATCTCCTCCCGGACTGCCAGGCTGATCGCTCGTCCATCCGGCCCGGCGGGCGATCCAACGTCGCGCGCCCACAGAATGCCCGCTTGCGCCAACCGGTGCGCGTTCTGGCGCGCCACTTCGCGCAGCCGCTCAGGAGGATCCGATCCACGGTCGATCCAGTGACTGCCGCCGGGCATGGTGAGGTGGCTGTGGGCGTCGACGAATGCCGGAACGATGGTCGCGCCGCCGCCGTCGAGCGTTTCAGCAGCCTCCGGGTCGGCCTCGTCGTTCGGCTTGATCCACGCAATGCGCCCGCCGTCGATCATCAGGCTCACCCCGACCTGCAATTCGGGCGAACGGCCATCGGCCAGGCAGGCGTCCCGGATGAGCAGGCGGGTCATGCGGGCACCGGCTCCGGCTGTTCCCGCAAGCCGCGCACCGGCCCCAGCACGATCCAGACGATCGCCAGCACGGAGATCACCGCCCCGAGCACGATCGTCTGGACGATCCCGATCGCGGTTCCGAGGATGCCGCCGACGAAGGCGCCCAGCGGAATCGTGCCCCACACGATGGTTCGCATCGTCGCATTCATGCGTCCCTGAACGCGGTCCGGCGTGATCGCCTGCCGCAGGCTGACCTGGTTGATGTTGTAGATCGGGACGGTGATGTTTGCGACGAAGCCGAGCGCGCTGAGAACCACAGGCGCCGCACCCAACAGGGCGAGCGGCGTCAACATGGTGGCCGACCCGCCGACCGCAATCGAGAGCGCGAGGGTCGGGCCCAGGCCGAACGTCTTTGCGCACCAGGACGCGATCAAGGCCCCGACGAGCCAGCCAAGACTGCTTACAGCGAAGATCAAGCCGACCGTTGCCGCAGTCAGGTGCAAGTACCGGTAAGCAAAGATGAGGTAGACGGCGCCGAAGTTGATGTTCGATCCCAGGTTGGTGGTGGCGGTACAGGCGGCGATCCGCCAGAGATAGGCATTCTTGAAGACCACCTCGATGCCTTCGCGCATCTCCGGCAGGAACCCGGTTTTTCCCGCCGCAGTCCCGGGCCTTGGCTGCGGTTCGGGCTTCTTGATCACGATCAATGCCACGGCTGAGGCCAGGTAGGAGACCGAATCGACCGCAACCGCCTTTGCTCCGCCAAACAGCTGGATCAGCACGCCGGCGATCGCGGGACCGGCAATCTGCGATCCCGACCGCGTCACCTCGAGTTTGCTGTTGCCCTCGATCAGGTTCGGACGATCGACCAGCACGGGAAGAAACGACTGATACGAGACATCGAAGAAGACGTTGAAGATACCCGTGACTAGCGCGACGACGAACAGCTGCTCGAGCGTCAAACGGCCAAGCAGAAAGGCAACAGGAATGGAGCCGAGCGCCAGGAATCGCCCGACGTCACAGAGGATCATGATCGGGCGTCGCTTGATGCGATCGGCGTAAACACCGGCGACCAGCCCGAGCGCCGGAAACGCCAGGAACTCCAATGCCGAGAGCAGCCCAACCTGAAACGGCCCGGCGTGCAGGATCAGGATCGCGACCGTCGGAATGGCAAGCTGCGAAATCTGTGTTCCGAACTCGCTGACCGTCTCTCCGGCCCAAAGCTTGAGAAAATCTGGATGACGCCAGAGTCGGCCGCCTAACACGGGTGGATTCTAGCCAGCCGTAGACTGGCGAAGCTCAGATGCAAGACGCCACGTCCTCCGTCCGCAACCTGATCATCGGGATGCTGCTGCTCGCCATCCCCTTCGGGATCGCCTACTTCCTAACGCGCAACAACGACAACTCGCAGATCCTGTTGATCATCGCCATCGCCTGCGTCGCCCTGGCGCTTGCCTTCGGAATGGCATCGGGCGTTCAAGCGGTGGGGACGATCGCGATTCGACTCTCTGGACGGTCCAGCCGCGATCTCTTGGTGTTCGGCCTTGCCGCGCTGGCCATCCTGACCCCATGGACGATCGCGATCACCGTCGCCGGTGTTCCACGGATCTTCGGCTGGAGCAACCCCTTTGCCTGGATCCTCGCCCTGGGTCTGGTCCTATCCGTCATGGAAAGCGCGCGCCCCTACCATGGGCAGGCGCTGGTCGCTGCCGGGCTGGCGCTCGTCGTCTGGGTGGTCTGGGCCTCCTGGCAGGTGACGACGCCGGCATTTCGCCACTGGAACTTTTCCTTCATGCCGGTCGACCTCATCTCCACCGGCTGGTACGCCGGCCTGGTGGGCTTTTTGCTGGCCGTCGACGGATTTTCAGCCGGCCGTGCCCGTGAGGCCAGCCTGGTTCGCGCTCGGGACGTGTGGCCGCTGGCGCTGGTTCCCGGCATGGGCTTGCTCCGTCTGGGCTTTCCCGGGCGAGCTCGCCTCTGGCTGCTCGCGGCAGCGCTGGCCGCGGCCTTCGTCGGCGTCTCAGCCGTCAACGACAGCGAGTTCACCTACTGGGCGCACTACAACGAGGTGCCGCCCGACCGCGGACGGCTCGACGTCGTGATCGCGGCCGGCGCGCTCGGCCTCATCATGCTGGGCAGCTGGCTCGATACGGCGCGCGCGCTCCGCCGCCGCGTCAGCATGGGCGACTGGCTGGCTCGGGTTCGAGCGCGCGACGAAGTCGGCTAGCTGACCTGTTCCGCGTAGTGGCAGGCCGACCACTGGTTCTTGGCCACTTCCCGCAAGGGCGGCTCGACCTGGGCGCAGTAATCGGTCGCCATCGGGCAGCGGGTCCGGAAGTGGCATCCCGACGGCGGATTGGTCGGGCTCGGGATTTCGCCTTTGAGGACCGTCCGCTCGCGGCGCAGCGTCGGATCTGGAACTGGAATGACAGAGATCAACGCCTTCGTGTAGGGATGTTTGGGCTGGGTCAGCAGCTGTTCTGAGGGGGCGATCTCGGCGATCTTGCCCAGGTACATGACCGCGATGCGATCGCTGACCTGCTCGACGACCGCCATGTTGTGGGCGACAAAGAGATAGGTCAGGTGGAACTCGCGCTGCAAGTCTTTCAAGAGGTTGAGAATCTGCGATTGAATCGAGACGTCGAGCGCCGAGACCGGCTCGTCGGCAATGATCAGCTTGGGCCGAAGCGCCAGCGCCCGAGCGATGCCGATGCGCTGCCGCTGCCCGCCGCTGAATTCGTGTGGGAAGCGGCCGCGGTACTGGCCGCGCAATCCGACCACCTCGAGCAGCTCGCTGACGATCCGCTCGCGCTCGTGCGCCGAGCCGATGCCGTGCACCAGCAGGCCCTCGCCCACGATCTCGCCGACCGACATGCGGGGGTTCAACGATCCGTAGGGGTCCTGGAAGATGATCTGCACTTCCTTGCGGATCTGGTTCAGCTCTCGCTTGCCGGCCTTGAAGATGCTGCGGCCCTCCAGCAGCGCATCGCCCGAGGTGGCGGGAATCAAGCGCAGGACGGTGCGGGCGACGGTCGATTTGCCGGAACCCGATTCGCCGATCAGGCCGAGCGTTTCCCCCTCCTTGATATCGAAGCTGACCCCGTCGACGGCCTTGACGTTCGCGACCGTGGTCTGCATCAACCCGCCCTTGATCGGGAAGTACTTGACGAGGTTCTCGACCTGGAGCAGCGCAGCACCGTTCTTGTCGGGAACGACGGTGGGCTTCTTCCTCAGGCGGATCATTCGTACTGCCAGCATGCCACCCGGTGGCCGTCACTGCCAACGTTTGTCAACGGTGGAACCAGGCTCTCGCTGCGCGGGGCCTTGATCGGGCAGCGTGGCCGGAAGGCACACCCCTTGGGCAGCGCCAGCGGATTGGGGACGCTTCCCGTGATCACGTGCAGGCGGTCCTGCTTGTGGCCGAGGCGAGGAATCGAGGCCAGCAAGCCCTCGGTATAGGGGTGCTTGGGGTGCTTGAAGATCTCGTTGGTGGACGCCTGCTCGACGATGCTGCCGGCGTACATGACGGCGACGCTGTCGCACATCTCGGCCACCACGCCGAGGTCGTGGGTGATGAGCAGGATCGCCGACCCGAACTCGCCTTTCAGATTGCGCATCAAGGACAGGATCTGAGCCTGGATGGTGACATCGAGCGCGGTGGTCGGCTCGTCGGCGATCAGCAGCTCCGGATTGGTCGAGAGCGCCATCGCGATCATGACGCGCTGCCGCATGCCGCCGGACAACTCGTGCGGATACTGGGCCGCGCGCCGCTTGGGATCGGAGATGCCCACCATCCCCAGCACCTCGACCGCGCGGGCGTAAGCGGCCTTGGCATCGACCTTCTGATGCAAGCGAACCGCTTCGGCGATCTGGTCGCCGCAGGTGTAGACGGGATTGAGCGCGGTCATCGGCTCCTGAAAGATCATCGAGATGTCGTTGCCGCGCACTTCCTGCATGTCTTCTTCGCTCAGTTTCACGAGATCCCGGTCGTGGAACCAGATCTTCCCACCGGTGATTCGCCCGTTCTTCTCCAGCAGCCGCATGATCGACAGTGCGGTGATGCTCTTGCCCGAACCGGATTCGCCGACGACCCCGACCGTTTCCCTGGGACGGATCGTCAGGTTGACGCCGTCGACCGCCTTGACCGTTCCGCCGTGAACGTGGAACTGGGTGTGGAGATCCTCAATCCGGAGGAGTTCGTTCACCGCTGGCGTGGGTCGAGCGCATCCCGGATGCCGTCCCCGACCAGGTTGATGCAGAGCGCCGTGATCACCAGCGCCGACGCCGGGAAGAGGACCATATAGGCCTTGTCCGAAAGCAGGTAATCTTCGAAGTTGCTGAGCATGTTGCCCCAGCTCGGCTCCGGGGGCGGCACGCTGTAGCCGAGGAAGCCAAGCGCCGCCTCGAGCAGGATGATGCCGGAGACGCCGAGGGTCGCGGAGACGATGATCGGCGCCAGCGCGTTGGGCAGAATGTGGCGGATGATGATCCGAGCGTTCGACGCCCCCAGGGCCCGCGCCGCCTGGACGAATTCCTGTTCTCGGAGCACAAGAAACTGCGCCCGCATCAAGCGGCCGATCTCGAACCAGCCGGTCGCTGCGATGACGATGATGACGGTGGTGAGGCGAACGCCGCCGGTGGCTGCGGTGACGGCGATGACGACCAGCAGGAACGGCGCCGAGATGATGATGTCGGTAAAGCGCATCAGCGCGTTGTCCACCAAGCCGCCGTAGTAGCCCGCCAGCGCGCCAAGCGTCCCACCGATGATCAGATAACCGACCACGGCCAGAACCCCAACCTCGATCGAGACGCGAGCCCCACGCATGAGGCGGGCGAACACATCGCGCCCCAGCTCGTCGGTCCCAAGGATGTGCCGAATGGTGGTAAACGGCGCCGTGTAGGGATGCCGGTAATCCTGCACCGCGTAGAGGTTTCCAGTGACGATCGGTACCAGAATGGCGGCCAGCACGATCACGCCCAGGATGATGAGCGCCCCGGTCGCCACCCGGTGGTGAAGGAAGCGAATGACGGCCAGCCGCCAGAAGCCCAGCTCAGGGGCGCCGGCAAGCTCGTCCGCCTTGACGCCGGGCTGGGCGAGCGCCCGCTCTTGCTGGACCGTCGTCTCGACGGATAGCTGGTTGGGCATCGACCCGGGCACGCCGGCGCCGGGAACGGCACCCGTCTTCGGTCCGAGCGGAAGGTCGGGAACCTGCGCCATCAGTACCGGATCCTTGGATCGGCGATGGCGTAGGCCACGTCGGCGAGCAGGTTGAAGAGGACGGTACCAACCGCGACGATCATGACGACCCCAAGAATGACCGGGTAATCCCGGACGACAACGGCCTGGAACGCAAGCTGGCCGGTGCCGGGCCAGCTGAAAATGCCCTCGGTGATGATCGCGCCGTTGACGATCTGCGGGATGGCGATCGCCACCAGGGTGATGATCGGCAGGATGGCGTTACGCAGGGCGTGTTTGTAGTTGACCGTCCGGATGTCGAGGCCTTTGGCGCGCGCCGTCCGGATGTAATCCTGGTGCAGCACCTCGAGCATGCTGGCCCGCATGAAGCGGCTGAAGATCGCAATCTGCAGGATGGCCAGGGAGGTCACGGGCAGCGCCATGTGATACAGCAGGTCGATCGGGTCGTCGACCCCGCCGGTATGCATCCCGAACAGTGGAAAGCCCCAGTGCAGGGGCGACTGTCTCAACCAAACCGCAAAGATCAGCAGCAGGTAAATGCCCAGCACGAAGCTGGGAATCGAAACCCCGACATAGGACACGACCGAGGTTGTCATGTCGAGCTTGGAGTACTGCCGGGTAGCGGCGAAGATCCCCAGTGGGATCCCGATCCCGAGCGCGACGATCAGCGACATCCCGAGCAAGAGGATTGAGTTGGGAAGCCGTTGAACCAGAAGGCTCGTCACCGGCTCGCTGTACTGGTAGGAGTCACCGAGATCGCCGTGAAGCAGGGCCCCCACGTACAGGACATACTGCTGCGGGATTGGGTACTCACGCCCCTGCTCATCGGTGAGGCCGAGGCGGTGGAGCCGCTTGATGATCTGCGACTGGTGAATCCGAGGATTCTCGCCGACGCTGACCGGCGCGCCGGGGGTCAGCCGTGTCAGCGTGAAGAACATGGCAGACATGAGGAAGAGCACGAAGATCCCAATCACGACTCGTCGGATCAAATAGAAGGTCATCGCTTCATCTCAATGACACCCTTCTGGCTTCGGCAATCCCTGGCTATTGGACTTGGCGCCGTCTCCCCTGAGAAGCATATCGAACGGAGACTGAGTTGGGAATACGGGAGCATGGGAGAGGCGGCCAAGCCGCCTCTCCCACCCGTCCTAGTTAGCCGGCCGAGCTATTTCCCGTTTTTCGAGAACCACTGGCCGACGACCTGGTCGTTGTAGTTCGAGTCGGTGTAGATCGTGTTATCGCCGTTGCCGGCCACCACGTCACCGACGTTGTTCGACCAGCCCATGGACGAGACGCTCGCCCAGAGCATGTAGGTCTGCAGGTCGCCGCTGATGATCTTCTCGATCTGGTCGTAGATTTGCTTGCGGGCGGCTTTGGTCGCCGAATCGCTGCTCTTCACGGTGGTCCGTGCCTGATCGATCAGCTGGTCGAGCTGCGGGTTCGAATACCCGGTCCAGTTCTGGCCTTCCTTGTGCTCGGGCTGAAGCTGGCTCGATGACGCGGTCGTGTAATCGTCAGGGTCGAGTGTCAGGCTGAAGCCGGCGATGAAGACGTCGAAATTGCCTGCCATGATCGGCTTGTAGAAGATCTTGAAGTCGACGGGGTCCGGCGTGAGCTGCATCCCGATCTGCTTCAGCTGGTCGGAGATGATCTCGGCGGCCTTGATGCGATCGGGTTTACCGGCCCGGACGCGGATCTTGCCGACGAACTTCTGCTGGCCGCCCTTGGGGACCGGGGTCACGCACGCGGAGCAGCCATCTGGCAGGGTGCGGACGGCGACGCCGTCGCTGCCGATCGTCCAGCCGGCCTGCTGCATCAGTGACTTCGCCTTGTTGACGTCGAGCGGGTATTTGACGATCGAGCCGGCGTCATAGGCCCACGACGCCGGGACGATATCGCCCCAGAGCGGGGCGCCCGCGCCCTGAGTCGCGGCCTGGACGATCGACGTCTTGTCGAGCGTGGAGGCGAGCGCCTCGCGGGTTTCCTTCTTATCGAAGAGGTGTCCCGCGCGCTCGTTCATCCGGAAGTCGATGTAGCCCAGGTCCTGGTAGGTGTGCACCTGCACATTGCCCGACTGCTTCGCCTTGTTCACGGCGCCTTCACCGGCCTCACCGAGTGAGGGGTGCCAGGCGACGTCGCCATTGATCAGGGCGTTGGTGGCCGCGGTGGCGTCGGTGATGATCTTGGCGATGACCTTGTCGTAGTGGGGACGGCCCATGTACCAGCTGGTGTTGGCCGACATGTCCATTTCCTGGCCGGCGATCCACTTATCGAGCTTGTAGGCGCCGCCGGTGACGGTCGGCGGGGTTTGCGCGGTGCCAAGCGTGCGCTGCTTGGCCGGATCGACCTTGCCATACACCTCGGCCGGAACGATGAACCCGGTCAGATTGACGGCGAGGAACGGCGCGAACGGCTTGCTCAAGGTGAACTTCACCGTGTTGGCGTCAACCTTGTCGACGCTGCTGACCGCGCTCCAGTCGAAGGCGCTGTCGGTGTCGAGGTTCGGGTCAGCCTCGAGCTTCTCGGTCGCGATCACATCGTCCGCCGTGATCGCCGAGCCGTCGCTCCACTTGGCGTTGTGCTTGATCTTGACCGTCCAGACCGTCCCGTCGCTCGAGACATTCGGCATGCCATCGGCCAGTCCGGGGACGATGTTCAGGTTCTTATCGGCGTTGTAGAGGTTGGGGAAGAGAAACTTCAAAGCCCGAACCGACGGGAGGTCGCCCGCAACCAGGGGGTTCATGCTTGACGCGTCAGCGTCGAGCGCCCAGGTAAAGGTTCCGCCGTTGGTCGCCTGCCCTCCACCATTGTTGTTTTGCGACGTACCGCAGGCCGCGACGAGCACTGCGATTGCGGCGAAGAGCGTGCCGACGCGCAGCCATCGCATCCGACCGATAGATAGATCCATCTACGCTTGTGACCTCCCTTCCAGGAAAATTGGGTTGCCGAAACTAACGGATCCCTCGAAACGCCGTAATCATGCACTAACCCTGCGGCAAACAGCAAGAATTCCGGCAATTATTAGGCTCTATTAGATTTCGCTGGGTCTACCAGCCCGAGGGGCTCCCGGCGGCGGCGTACTCGCGCGCCTCCTCGCGGCGGCCGATCGCCGCGCGATAGAGTCGGACGTACTGGTCGGCTGAATGTGCCCAGCTGACGTCGGTCGCCATGGCATTGGCTTGCAGCTGCCGCCACTGCTGAGGCTGCC
>DAIPYJ010000002.1:77166-126164 GCA_036782775.1 Candidatus Dormiibacterota bacterium
GTAGGTTTCCAGCGCGCGCACCACCTGGGCGTAGAGGTCCCAGTGGTCGTAGGCCTCAAACACGAAGCCGTTGCCGGCCTGCTTGACAGGGTCCCAGTCGTCGATGGTGTCGGCCAGCCCGCCGGTGGCGCGCACGATCGGGATCGTGCCGTAGCGAAGGCTGATCAGCTGGCCAAGGCCGCAGGGCTCGAAGCGCGAGGGCATCAAGAACATGTCGGAGCCGGCATAGATGTGCTGGGCGAGCACCGGCTTGAACCCGATGGTCGCCGAAACCTTCAGTGGGTTGTCACGCGCGTTGGCGCGAAACATCTCTTCGTAGCGGCCGTCACCCGCGCCCAGGACCACCAGCTGCAGGTTGAGGCGCATCAATCCCCACATGATGTTGGCGATCAGATCGAGGCCCTTCTGGTCGTAGAGCCGCGAAATCAATCCGATTACCGGCGCCGACGCATTCTCCGGCAGTCCGACCTCGCGTTGCAGCGCGAGCTTGTTCTCCGCTTTCTTGTCGAGGGTCGACAGGTCATAGCGCGCAGCGACGGAGGTGTCGGTCTTCGGGTTGAAGACGTCGTAGTCGATCCCGTTGATGATGCCGTGCAGCTTGCTCTTGAAGACGCGCAGCAGCGGATCCATCTTCTCGCCGTATTCCGGCGTCAGGATCTCTTCGGCATAGCGGTTGCTCACCGTGTTGACAGCATCGGCAAACCAGACGCCACGGCCAAGAAGGTTGACGATATCGTCGAGCCCGCCAATGCCAGGCTTGATCAAGCCCCAGGGCTCGAGCTCCGCCAGATGCAGCGTGCCGTAGCCATAGACGCCCTGGAAGGCGAGGTTGTGGATGGTGAGCACGGTGCCGATGCCGGCGTAGAAGGGATCGCTCGCGTAGAGCTTGGCCAGCATGTTCGGAATGATCGCGGTGTGCCAGTCGTTGACGTGGATGACATCCGGCTTGAAGTCCAGCGGCTTGAGCATCTCGATGGCAACGCGGCTGAAGTAGATGAAGCGTGCATCGTCGTCCCAGAACCCGTACATCCCTTCGCGGCCGAAGAACTGCGGGTTCTCGATGAAGTAGATCGGGACGTCCTCGCCAATCCGTCCCTCGAGCACGCTGGCATTGACGGCCTGGTGGGCGAGCGGTACGGGTAGCTCGTTGAGCACGGGCCGCAGGTGATATTTCTCGACGTCGATGCTGCCGTAGCGGGGCATCACCACGCGGACGTCGTGCCCGAGCGCTTTCAGCGCCTTGGGCAGGGCGCCGGCGACGTCGGCCAACCCGCCCACCTTGGCGAAAGGCGCGACCTCGGCCGAGACGAGCAGGATCTTGAGCGGCGGCTGGGGTCCGCGAACGGCCACCTCTCCTGGAACCCGCACCGCGATCGCGCCGGTGGGCGGCAACTGCTCGACCGGCTTGCCGTTCTCATAGGCGACCGCGACCATCTCGATGGTGTCGCCCGGATCGTGGCCAAGCACCTCGAAGGGCAGGGCAAAGGCGAGCGCCTCATGGGCATCGACGCGAGCCGACCAGCGTGGGGCTGGCGCGTCACCCTCCGTGAGGGTCAGATGAAAGGCGCCATCGCGGGGAGCTGCGCGTAACCGCTTCGCCGGGGCGTCGTGTCCGCTGAAGCGCAATTCGAGCTCGAGCGCGGGCTGCGGCACGGCATCGGACAGCAGGTCGAAGCGGAGGTAGAGGTTGCGGTCGTCATGGCCGAACCAGATGCGCCGCAGCGCACCGCGTGGCGGATGCATCGCCCCGAACAGTGCCGTCACGTCCACGTAGCCGCCCGCCTGCCATTCGGCATCGTCGACGACGCCGTTCAGCTTGGGCGTGATTTTGCGCTCCGGGCGCTTGGCGGCGGTGTCGTCAGCGTCCTTGACGATCGGCTGGTACAGCCCGGCCGGCGGCGGCTGGAGGAGCGACATATAGATGTTGCGCAGGTGCAAGCGGAAGAGGCTGTCCCAGATCTGGTCCATCCCTGAATCGTGCGAGCGCCCGAACCACCAGAACCAATCGCTCCCCTGCGCGATCAGCGCCTCGCGATAGGCCGATGCCAGCGCCGCCGGGTCAGCGCCGTCGCGCTCGCGCTCGCTGATGAGGGTGCGCGCTTCGGCGAGCCGTTCCCACGCGACGTTGTGCTCCTGGTCGCCGATCCAGGTATCGAAGCTGGCGTTGATCCATGAACCGGGATGCACGCTCGCCAGCGAATGCCGTGATGGAAATTCGGCCAGATACTCCGATACCGTCACCGTCTTCAGCTCGGGCTCGCGGCTCAACCGGCCGTAGAGCGCGTGGAGAAAGGGATTGCCATTGCGCTCGTAGAAATCCCAGCAGTTCTCGCCATCGAGAGCGATCACCACCAGCAGCGGCGCCTCCCCCTGGCGTTGCCGGATGCCGTGCAGCCGATCGACGAGGTCCTTGGCCGCCTCCTCCGAACCGGCATGCTGATACTCGAAGCCGATCGCGTTCGATAGACGCGCATCACGGAAGACGACGTCGACCACGCCCTGGGAGGTGCTGACCCGGTAGGGCGTGTAGAGCAGCTCGGGTTGCATCAGCTGCCCTTCGCCATCGCGGCTCAGGGCGTTTCCGATCGAGCGGCCGAGGACGGCCTCGTCGCCCACCATCCAGGCGATGCCCTGCCCGGCTGCCTGCGCCACAACCTGGTCTGAGAGCGCCGCTTCCGGTGGCCAGATGCCGCGAGGCTTCGCCTCGAACGCCCGCTGATGCGCTTCCACCCCTCGCCGGAGCTGCTCGGCCGCATCCTCCGGGTGCTGGAATGGCAGCCGCGGCAGGACCAGGTCGGGCCGGGCGACGCGCGCCACCTGCAGATCGTCGATCAGGGGCAGAATCGGATGGTAATAGGGACTGCTGATCAGTTCCGCCTGGCCCCGCGCCTGAACCTGGCGGTAGGCGCCGAGCACCTTGCCCATCTGCTCCGACTGGACCCGAAAGATCGGCGCTTTATCGTCCTCATTGAAATCGCGTCCCTTTGCCACCAGGGCGGTAATCTCCGGCTCACGCTCGACCAGCTCGGGGCTGATCCAGGAGAGGTTGAACCAGATTTGGAGGTCGCGCAGCTCGGCGTCGGAGAAGAGGCGGGCCAGCTCAGCGCTGGCGCGCGACGAGGCCTGCTCCCGCTTACGCACCAGTTCCAGATAGCGCGGCGATTCGCGCACGCGGCGGATCTGGCTGGACTCGGTCATCCAGCGGGCGATAAAGGCGCGCTCCTCACCGCTGAGCTCGCTGACCGGCCGGCGGCAAAGATCGAGATAGACGTCAGTGCAGTCGCCGGCGACGTAGTCCTGCACTTGCTCGACCAGGGCGGGCACCAGGTTGAAGGTTTGCTTGATCGCCGGATACTGCTCGAGCAGGGCCGGCATCCGGACATAGTCTTTGCTGCAGCGCAGACGCACCCAGGGCAACAAGTAGGTGTTCTCGAGGTCGTCCTTGTAATAGGGCTGGTGCATGTGCCAGACAAATGCCACATGCAGGGGTCGCGTCACGGCGGTGAAGTCTAGCTAACCCGCCGCTTTTTTCAGCGGTTCAGAAATCGCCGTGCTGTAGACATAGCGAAGCCGCGGCGAGTACTCGACGCTGATCCGGTCACCCGGGCTGAGCCGCTCGAAGGTGGGGCGGTCGACGCGGAACGACTCGGCCCACAACCGCTTCGCCATCGCGCGGTCGCCGGCCTGCACCGCGATTCGGTAGGTCCGACCGAAAATTCCGCTGTCCCGGCGCAGTCCAACCACGGTTCCGACCATCGACGACCGTCGGGCCGTGACGTCGAGCAGACCCCGGATCAGCACCGTGAGACCGAGCGGCATCAGCATCGTCGAGAGTGCCAGCGTGATGATCATCAGCGTCGTCCAGATCGAGCTGACCGGATGGAAGACGGACTGGTACAGCCGCGGGCCAACCGAAACCGCGGCCGCCCCTCCGAGGGTGAGCGAGGCCAGGCCCCCCAGCGCCGCCAGGCGCGGCGGCTCTCCGCGGCTTATCGACCAGAGGTGCCAGCGCACCCGGGGGCGCATCGGCCGGCCATCCGGGCCAACTGCGATCATCAGGTGGCCCCAGGGCAGGACGCCATGGGCCAGGCGCAGGAGCAGGAGTGAGCCCATCGCCACGGCGACCAGTGACAGATCGATGACGGCCGGCATCGGAGGCACGGGCAAAGCAGCCACCCCTCTCGTATAACCGGGGGGCTCCGGCCGACCTTGCAGCCGCCGTATTCAGCCCGTATTCAGCTCAGGCGCGAATTGAAGCCGCCTAGCGGCCCAGGCGGGCGCTGGCGTACTGGCGGACCTTGTCCCGCAGCCTCGGCAGGGGGTCGGTCTTGAGGAAGTACTCGTCGCAGCCGGCATTGCGGGCCTGTTCGGGGGTCGCCATGCCGGCGGTGTAGACGATGATCTTGATCTCCGGCGAGTAATCGCTCTGGCGGATCATTCGACAGAGCTCGAGCCCGTCGATCCCCGGCATCTGGACGTCGGCGACCACCACGCTGGGTTGAATATCGGTGCATAGTTTCCACGCTTCGTCGCCGTCCTTGGCCTCGAGGACGAGGTGACCATCCAGCTCGAGGAGGGTGCGGAGCATGAGGCGGACGTCGCGATCGTCGTCGGCGACCAGCACCGGAGGGAGCTCGTTGGACGGCAACCCGGCAGGGACGCTGCTCAGACGCTTCCCTCCCGCTCCATCGACGGAATTCTAGGCGGCTGAGTATCAGGCGGCAAGGGCTCCTCGTATCCCGGTTTTCCGGGACTGACGATGTGGGTTACCCGGTAACCGCGAGCGGCCATTTGGCGGGCGATGAAGCGGCGGTGGCAGCGGAACCACACGATTTCGGCGCACATGACGGCGGTCACGCCGCCCTGGAGAATCTCGTCCAACCGGGCGATGCCCTGGGCAAATGCTGGCGTGCTCATATAAGCCTGGTAGCCGCCAGGGCGGAAGCCTCCCAGGGTCTCGCCCTCCCAGAAGTAGGTGATGCCCCGCGGCGGCAGCTCCGTTTCCAGGACTTCCTTATTAACCTGCGGATTTCGTCGCGAGCGCGGAAAGTGCCGAACGTCAACCAACTGATGTACGCCGACGTCGCGCAACATCGCGATGAGCTCCGCTGAGGAGCGAGTCGAGTGACCAATGGTGTAGAGGCGGTTCAGCGAGGCCGCAGGCCGAGCCGCGCTTTCGCGCGTAATAGGGCGGGCGCCGAACAGCGGCTTGTACACGCAACCGAGGTCGATGGAATTTCGACCGAGGGCGTAATGAGACGCTGTAAGGCGCATCCGCCCGGTTCAGCCACCGTGTAACTGCTGTTAAGCGTACTCATCCATTGCGCGCAGGAAATTCACATAGACGCGCTGCTGCTCGCGGAGAATGCCGAGCCCGCCCAATTCCCACCACTCGTCGGGCGTGAAGTAAGCGGAGACTTCCGCCTGGCTCCCTGCCTTGGAGAACCACTGGATCAGGTGGAGGTTATCCGACTGCAGCAACCACATCGCGATGTCCATCAGATGCGGGTGCTTGGTGAGCTTGGCCTTGTTATAGATGTGGTGCATCAGGCGGAAGATGCCCTGCTGCGCCTCGTTGCCGAGGAAGAAGTCCATGCCGCCGTCGCCCGCCCAGGTGCAGCCATACTCAGGCAGCGGCATCTCGTGCGCCTTGGGAAAGGCGGAGAGCGCCTCGGACGGCATCAGGTACTGCATCTTGTTGGCGACCAGGTCGTCGTGGAGCGCGTGCATGAAGGGGAAGATGCCGGAGTCCGCCCGATGATGCTCGCCGAAGGTCTCGAAGTCCCAGGCGAGAAAGACGAACTCGCCCATCGCCTGGCGGAGCCAGTGGCCGTAGGTGTCGGCCATCAGCGGCCAGCCGTTCCACTCGCGGTTGCTGAAGCGGTAGCCGACGTCGTCGCTCAGCTCGTAATGACGGGTGAAAAGGCGCATCTCCTCGTTGGGGTAGCGATAGAGGTGGGTTGGCTCGCGCCAGCCCATCACCCACGGCCGTCCGTCCATCACGGCGCCCTTGAAGCCGCTCTGCTGCAGCTGGAAGTAGACGTCGTTCGACATGAACATCTCGGTGGTGTCGGTGATCGCGATTGGCTTCTGGAAGGTCTCTTCCAGCTGCGCCTTTCCCCAGGCCATCCGCTCGGCGAAGGCAGCGATATCGAGATAGAAGACGAAGGAGTGATAGGGCTCGACCGCAACCAGCTCGACGTTTTTATGCGCCACCAGTTTTTGAAAGCCGCTCAGCACGTCCGGTCCGAAGCGCCGCATCTGCATCAGCAGCGAGACGGAGAACCCGAGCGACAGCTTCATGCCCTTGCCCGCCAGCGCGGTGAACATTTCGGTCGCCGGGCGGTAGCAGTAACGCGCCACCTTGTCGAAATAGCGGCGGTCCATCGCCTCGTCGAAGATCAGGGCGTCCATCTTTTCCGGCGGCGTCCCGCGCTGAATCATCTGCGCCGGCAGCCGGACGCGGCGCGGTTGGTGCGCCACCATGTAAATGACGAGCGCGTTGGGCATCCGGCTAGTCTCTCACTCGCTCCCCGGCGCTTTCCCTCCCCCCGCTTGCGGGGGGAGGGTAGGGTGGGGGGCAGGCAACTGCGCATCGGGCAACTTGAGCCCTTGTTTTAGGGCGACGAACTCCAGCCGTTGCAGCAGGATGTCGATGATCCGCTGCCAGGTATAGTCCCGCGCCGTTCGCTGGGCCGCGATCCGCAGATTGCGCGCGTACTCGGGATGCTCGGCCAGGTGGTTGACGTACGCGACGATCTCGGCGGCGTCCTCGGTCTCGATCACGATCGCGTTCTTGAACGGCTCGGCATACTCTTCGCCGGTCGCGCCGACGAAGGCCACGCCGCCGGACGCCATCGCCTCCAGCCCCACGAGACCGAACGGCTCATGGCCGCTGTTCGCCAGTGTCGCGGTCGCCGAGGCATAGAGGACCGGCAGCAAGTCGTCGGGGAGAAAGCTTGTGATGTTCCAGATGTCGGCGTCTGGATTGTCTTTCAGCGTCCGGACCAGCCCCGGGACGTCTTCGATGCGGTTCGCCAGGGGCACGACCTTCAGACCAAGCTGCGCCGCCAGGGCGAGCACTTCGCCGCCAAAGGGCTCGAGGCCGCCGCGCATGATCAGGCGGGTACCGACGCCGCGGGCTTTCAACTGCGCCACCGCCGCGATCGCCTGGTGCCAGCGCTTGTCCGGGCTGAAGCGGCCGATCTTGAAGAGCAGCGCCGGAACGTTGACGGCGCCGCGCACCGCCCGCACCTGCGCCTGGCTGACGCGCGCCATCAGAGAGCTGGGAATGCCGTTCGGGACCACGATCGGATTGACGCCCCAATCCCACATGATGTGCTTCATGTAGCGCGACACCGTCATCAGCGTTGTGGTGTAGGCGAGCTGACCCCAGTTGATGCGGTGGAACGAGAAGTGGTTGTTTGCATTCCAGAGCAGCAGGCAGCGGTCCCGCAAGCCGGCGTAGTAGAGCGCGTCGGAGACGAGCGTCATGACATGGGCCATGTGCCACTCCTCGCCGAGCACGATGACCGTCCGCCCGCGCTCGATCGCCGGGCGGAGATAGCGCTCGAGCAGGGCCTCCGGCAGGCTGCGGTTGATGTCGGCCACCTTGTCGTCCTCGCCGTCATAGGCGCCCACCGGGTGGTAGCGGCTGATCCACTGGCTCCAGCGATGGAGCCAGAGCCTCCCGTCCGAGACGGCTTCATCGGCGGGCAGCGAGGGATCCCCCACGAAGAACAGATGGGTTTCGAAACCGCGCTCCGCCAGCGCCCGGGACAGCTCTTTGACGCGGACACCGAGACCGCCGGCCTGGGAATAGATATCGGGGCCCTCGAAGGAGAGCAGGAGGACGGTCGTCTGCTCGGGCTCGAGCATCAGGCGACCGTCGCGCCCAACAGCTGGAGGGCGTAGCGATGGATCGCCGGCGTGAGCGAGGCGAGCAAGGTCGTCCGCGAGTCCAACCGGACGGAGACCTCATCGATCGAATCGCCGCGGAAATCGGAGGCGATGCCACCGGCTTCTCGAAGGATGCGCAGCGGCGCCGCCAGGTCGAAGGCCCGCACCGGCGCCGGTGTCACCTGCAGCGAGACGCCGCCGGCAGCGGTGTGACAGAGGTTGAGGGCGGCGGAACCGAGTTGCCGGATCTTTTCGGCGCGCTCGAGGATCGGGAGCGCTCGCTCGCGAGGTTCGACCCCGGTCGGGGCGTCGAGCTGCACGAGAGGAATCGACGCGCCGTCAAAGGGCGCCGGCTCCGGCGCCAGTGGCTTGCCGTTGCGAAATGCTCCGGCCCCCCGGCGGCCGTAGAACTCGTCGCCGCTGACCAGGTTCTGCACATAACCAAGCACAACGTCGGGTAATTTGTCACCGTCGGTGGCCGCGAGCACGACGGCATAGTATGGCAGCCCTGACTTTGCGTTGTAGCTGCCGTCTAGCGGATCGGCCAGCACCATCGGTGAGCCGCCGAAGTCGCGCTCGCCCAGCTCCTCCGAGATGAGGGTGAAGCGAAAACCGCTGCGATAGGCTTGCTCGAGGTGGCGGACCACGACGTCTTCGGCAAGCCGGTCGAGGTAGACGGTCTGATCACCGCCGGCGCCGCTGCCGACGACTTCCCGCCCGGCGGCCGTTCCCACCACCGGCGCGAGCTGCTCGCGGACCTCCGCGGCGATGGCACGGAACAGCGGAAGCCAGTCTGATGAGCTCACGCGAAAAGGCGGCCCTTCGGCCGCTGCCGGGCTATCCTACCCCAACCTCATGGGTCGCCCGGCGCCTGGCCGCGATCCCACGACCATGGCTGAGCCTTCTACTGCTGGCGCTGCTGGTCAAGGGCGTCCTGATCGGCCTCACCCTGGCGGCGTACGGGGTAAATCCCGATCCGTTGACGGCGCTCGGCCGCGAATGGGACCGGTGGGACGCACAGCACTACCTCTACCTCGCCGCCAACGGGTATGCGGCCGGCGGCGATGCGCGCAACCTGATCGCCTTCTTTCCGCTCTATCCGGCGCTGGTCAGCGCCGTCGCCAGCGTCGGATTGCCGCTTCGCCTGGCGGCCCTCCTGATCAGCAACCTCGCCGGCCTCATCGCCGCCATCCTTCTATATGAGCTGGCCAGGCTCGATCAGCCGGCGAAGGCAGCCTTTCGCGCCGCCGCCTTTTTCACCGTCTTCCCCACCGCCTATTTTCTCCTGGTCGGATACACCGAGGCGCTGTTCTGCGCGCTCGCCTTCGGTGCGGTATACGCCGCGCGCCGACGGCAGTGGATGGCGGCGGGAATGGTCGGCGGCCTCGCCGCGGCCGCGCGACTGACCGGCTTGGTGCTGGTGCCGTATCTCCTGGTTGAAGCCGCCGCGCTGCTTCGAGATGACGAGCACCGGCAGCAACGACGGGAGGCGCTTGCCTCGACCGCGTTGGTGAGCGTCGGCTTTGTCGTCTACCTGGCGACGAACAAGCTGGTGCTTGGCGACCCCCTCGCGTTCGTGGCCGTTCAGCGGAAGCACTGGTCGCATTCGCTGGCGGCGCCCTGGGTGGGATTTGCGGAGGCGATCCACAGTATCGGCTGGCGGGTGCCCTGGGAGAAGCTGACGGTGGGCGGCGGCGAGATCGCCGGCGGTGTCATCGCCTATGCCGTCAGCGTCCTGGCGTGGCTGCGGCTTCGCCCCGCCGACGCCGTCTACGCCACGCTGCTGACCGTGATGGTCACTTTCCTGCCCTTCTGGCTCAGCATCCCTCGCTATCTGCTCGCCATGTATCCACTCTTCTTGCTCGTCGGCCGGATCACGAACCGCTGGCTCTACCTGGCGATGGTGGTCGCATCACTGACGAGCCTGGTGGTCTTCGGGCTCGCCTTCGGGCGCGGCTACTGGGCTTTCTAGCGGACGAGCCGCGTCAGCACCATGCTGACGACGACGTAAATCACGTAGCCCAGCACGATCTGCCAGAACCCGACGTCGAAATGGACCTTCATCAGCCCCTGGAGCACGGCGAAGGAGAGGGCGAACAAGAGGGCATTGAGAACCAGGATGAAGAGGCCAAGCGTCAGGACCGTCACCGGCAGGGTCAGCATCACGAGCACCGGCCTGATCACCGTATTGACGACGGCCAGGATGAGGGCCATCACGACTGCGGCGCCGAGAAACCCGGTGTGGACGTGCCAGATGACGTAGAAGACGAACAGCAGGGAAACGATGTGGATCAGGAGGCGGGTCAGCACGGCAGCATTCTATGGGCTTAGCCGGGCACCTGGAAGATCTGGTAGTTGGTCGTGTGAATCACGAGCCGGAAGATGCTCTTGAAGTAATCGAGGTTGGGATGGAGCGTATTGGTCTCCGCCGGCCCAACGACGAGGTACTGGACGTGGTAGTGGTGGAGCAGCGCCAGCGAGCGTGACCCGCCGGCATAAATTTCAGCCAGGTCGGCTTCGCGCTGCGCGTAGTTGATGCCGTAGCTCCAGAGCCAGCCGGGATAGCTGATCAGCACCGACCGGCCGGCAAGGTCGGGGATAGGATTGTTCGGCTGCTCGCCGGTGATGAAAATCGCTTGCGGCGGTGTCGCCTGGCGCACCTGCTGCGCCAGCTGGACTTCCTCGGCGCTGAACCAGAGATAGCTGGGACCCTGTGGCGGCAGGAACTGCATCAACGAGAGGACGCCCGAGGCCACCAGGGTGAGCCACGCAATCGCCGCCACGAGGCCAGCCCCCACCCTGACCCTCCCCCGCAGGCGGGGGAGGGAAATCCCCTGCCATAGCCTTACCAGGAGCGCACCGACGGCAACGGCGCTGCCGAGGTACCAGAACACCAGCAGCTTGCTGTTGTCCCAGTCCCACGGTTGAAACTTGACCAGATTGGCGACCAGGAAGACGAGGGAAAAGGGCGCGATCATGAGCCGCGCACGTCGGCCTAACGCCAGCGGGCTCAGCAGCGCAATCAAGAGCAAGGGCCAGAAGAGGCCGGTGTTCTTGATCCAGAACCAGGGCGGAACGTCGCTCCCCGACATCCAGCCGATCAGCCAGCGCGGGTACTGGTGTTCGGGCGGAAGGCCCGGATCACCCGGCACCGCCATCAGCAGCCGCGGCACCGCGAGGACGAGCATCGCGCCGAAAAAGCCGATCCACGCCGGGCGTGGATAGCAGATCGCCCAGCACGCGGTGATCAAGCCGATCGCGACCAGACTGTGCACGTGAAAGAGCGGCAGCAAGCCGGCCAGCGCCCCGGCAGCGGTAAAGGCGACCGTCTCGCTGTTGATCGCCGGCCGGGACCAGCGTGAGACGAGGCTCGTGACTGCCGGCCGCCAGGCGAAGAACGGGGTTCGCAGCAAGGGCGGGGTGATCAGCAGCAGCACGGCGAGGACGATGGCGGCTCCGAAAACAAGCGAGCGCTGGGGCAGATACCAGGAGAGGATCGGGTTGTACCACTGGATATTGACGGGAGGATCGAAGCGGTCGTAGGTCCGCGGAATGTGGAGCAGGGCGTTCATCAGGCCGAGCTGGCCGGCATCCCCGAAGAAGTAGACGAAGCCCAGGCCGCCGCCGAGCAAGGTGAGCGTCACCGCGATCACGCCGGCCGCGATGCCGTCGGTGAGTCGGCGCGCCCAAAGGATGAGCCCGCTGAGCGCGAGCACCGTCATTGCCCAGGCCGGCCACGCCAGGGCCGCCGGAATGCTCCAGCCGCCGCCAATCAGGAGCGCGCTGGCAAAGTCGGGCGCAAAGGGATAGCGAAACGGCGTGCCGGCGTAAAGGGGATTCTGCGGCGGCAAGTTGTGACCGTAAACGAAGGTCGTCGCGTAGCTGGCATGGAAGGACCAGTCCGACCAGGTGTTGTTGAAATGACTCAGCCAGCCAGCGGGCGTGACCTCGGCGGCGCGGCCGAACAGATATCCCATGGCGATCGCGATCGCGGCGACCGCAATCGGCAGCGCCAGGTCGCCGGGTCGAAACTCCTGTCGCATGTTGATCAGCTCGCGACGGATGCGCCCGCGATGGCGCAACAGCAGGACTGCCCCTCCAGCCAGACCCGCGAGGGCCAGCAGCAGAACGAGCCAGACGGTAACGCCGGCGATCAGGGCGAGCAGGTAGCCAACCACGGTCAGAGCCACCACGGCGAGCACCAGGCCGATGACGAGTCGCTCGCCCAGCGTCAGCCAGGGCGGTCCGCCGGAGGCCAGCCCGAGGCCGAGCACGATGCCGCCGACGACGAGCGCTAGCCCGGATTGGTCCAGTAGCAGAGACACCAGTTCGGCCAGGGCTTGACGAAGGCAAACCAGATATGACCGTTGAGCGCGTCCGAGGTGAGCGGCAATCCGGTCCAAAGCGGATAGAAGTAGAAGAAGAAGGCGACGACCATCAGCAGAAAGGCGACCGCGAGCACTGCACCGCTGAGCCGCATCGCGACCCCCGGGATGAAGCCGCGCAATGAGCGCAGGTAGGTGAGGACGAGCGCGAGCGCGAGCAGCATCGCCGGCAATCCGCCGAGCATGTGGTAGAGGAAGAGGCCGCGCGGGATGCGGGAAAGCGGGAGCCAGGCGGCGGCGAATGCCACCAGCAGGAAGATCGAGGTATAGAGGCGCTGCCCAACTGGACCGGCGTCGTCGAGGCCCTCAGCGTCGATGGGATCGAGCGCGCGGCGGCGCCGGTAATCGCGCACCACGAAGACCAGGCCGATCGCGATGCCGATCAGGGAGAAGCTGCCGCCCCACCAGGCGAGTGGGTTGCCGAGGTTGAAGATCTCCGCCACCAGCGCCGAGCCCGTCGACTGGTCGATCCCGAGCCCGGTGTTCGTGTAGTAGTAGACAACCGGACGGAAATCGAGCGGCCAGGTCCACCAGGGGCTATAGAAGATGTGGTCGGCCTTCAGGTTGATGTGATAGAGCCAGGTCTGCCGATGCCATTCCGCGACATCGGTCCAGGCGGCTCCCAGGTTGAAATGAAAGGGCGCGAATCCGAGCGGTGGCTGCGGAAGGTTGGTGATCGCGTGCTCGATCGTCAGGTACCGGATGAAGGTCAGCGAGTACAAGAGCACGGGCAACAGCGCCAGGCTGAGCAAGGTCGTACCCGCGGTGGCCCGGTCGTAGCGGGTCCACCGCACGGCCAGCCTGAAGATGAGGATGACGATGATGGTCCCGTAGGCGGCGATCACAGTCCACTTGGCGCCGATCGCAAGGCCGAGGAAGATCCCGCTGAGGACGATCGTCCAGCGCTGGCGCGTCGGGGTGTCCGCGTTCAGGTGCAGGTGGAAGATCAGATAGACCAGCACCGTCAAGGTGATCGGGATGATGTCGATCACCGCGGTCCGTGACTCGACGAACAGCATGCCGTCGAAGGCGGTGAGCACGGCCGCGGCGATGGCGAAGAAGCGCACCCGCAGCAGTTGGCGCGCCAGCAGGTACATCAAGGGCACGATCGCGGTGCCGAAGAGGGCGACCATCACCCGCCAGCCGAGGGAGTTGAAGCCGAACAAGATCTCGCCGACGGCGATGATCAGCTTCGCCAGCGGCGGCTCAGGGTCGAAGTAATCGCGGCCCAGGATGTCGTCGTGCGCATCGTTGGCGAAGTAGAGCTCGTCGAAGACAAAGGGTGACGCCGGCGCGATCTCGTTGGGCTTTCCCAGCCCGGGAATCTTGGGATCCTGGTAGTCGTGCCCGATGCCCCAGGCGGTGATGGGTGGCGCGCTGGTGGGATGGCTGAAGACATCGAGGAAGATGGGGCTGGCGAACCGCAGAACGCCCGCGATCAACGTCAACGCCAGCAGCCAGTAGACGTCCTCGCGCTCGATCCGCCACCATGCCGCGCGGCTGACTCGCCTTACGGGAGGCGTCTCCTTTTCACGCACGGCGGGCTGTGTCACGTGAGCCATATCGAAGAGGCCGTTAGCCCTGCCCCCTCAGCCGCCCTTTCACCTGGGTGATGAACCTATCGACGTCGAGGATGGGCACGACGATGTCAGACCCGGCGACCAGCCGAGGACCGAGCCGTCGTTCCGCTTCCTCGACGAGATCCTCTTGCCGTTTGTCGAGCCGGAGATAGACGGCGGGCTCGCGCGCCAGCCGCCGAACGAAGCGGTTGACGAAGCGCCGGCGCTCGGCCGGCTGAAAGGCAACCTCGAGAGGCTGACGGCGCACGCGAGACAGCGAGCTGAACGGCAGGTCCATCCGGCGCAGGATGTAGCGGATCCGCACTCCCTCGCTGGTCACCTCGACGTAGGAGAACAGGCGCATCAGCCAGAACGCGACCAGCAGGGCCGCGTCGAGTACCAGAACCGGGACGAAGGAGAGGATCGACTGGCGGGCGAACAGCTTGGCGAGCGTGAGAACGACCAGGATGATGAAGAAGCTTCCATAGAACCAGAGTCCGTCGTTCCAGCGCTGGATCGAGTAGCGAATCGGGTAGCGGCGGCTGCCAGGTGATCCCGCCTCCATCGTGGGAGAGGACTCCCGTGGGGTCATCGCGACAGGCGGACGGTTCCGGTTCGCTCCATCAAGTACTCGGCTCCTTCAAAGTAGGTGTCCAACCCCGGCTGCTCGCACAGCCACTGCCAGTAGGCGCGCGCCATGCCCTCGAGGCCGACCTGCGCTTCCCAACCTGCCGCCTTGATGCGGCTGACGTCGGGCACCGCGTGACGCGCATCGCCGACGCGGTAGCGGCCCGGCGTCTCGGGAACCAGGTCTCGCTCGGCCGTGCGCAACAGCGTGCGGGCGAGGTCGCTCACGGTGTGCGCCTTTCCACTGGCGACGTTGTAGGTCCCGGGCGGCAGATCGTCGAGCGCCGCGAGGTTGGCGCGCGCCACGTCCTCGACGTCGACGAAGTCGCGCAGCTGATTGCCATCCTCGAGCAAGATCGGCGGTTGGCCGTGCGCCACCCGGAGCGCGAAGATGCGCAGCGCCCCAAAGTAGGCGTTCTGAAAGGGCTGAGGACGGCCCTGCACGGCCCCGTACCGGAGGATGACCCACTCGATCGCGTGCCGCTCGCCGACGAGGCGGAGCAAATCTTCCTGCGCCAGCTTGCTGAGACCGTAGGCACTGGTCGGCCGGGTCACCGACTCATCGGTCACCATCGGGCTGGCGGCGCCGCCGCAGATCGGGCACGGCGGATCCCATTGCCCCCGCTCGAGCGCGGCGACCGGCCGTGGCTGCGGATAAACGTCGCCATCTTTGCCGCAACGGTACTTCCCTTCCCCGTAGACCGCGGTCGAGGAGCCGAGGACGACGCGCCGCACTGACCGGCGGCCTTCCAGGAGGAGCTCGAAGAGAATGCCGGTTCCGACCGCATTGATGTGGAAGAGCTTGCTGAAGGAGGGCAAGTAATCGTGGTGGTCGGCCAGGTGGAGGACGACCTCGTTCTCCTTCAGCGCCCTGACCCAGTCCTCGCGCTTGCGCACGTCGCCTTCGACCAGGTCGATGCCGGCGGGAAGCGCAGGCGGCCGGTCGTGCGCCGGCGGGGCGAGGTTGTCCAGGACGGTGACCTGGTGGCCCTGCTTGAGCAAAAGCGACGCGGTTCGCTCACCGATGAAGCCGGCTCCACCGGTGATCAGCACCTTCACTCGTGCGGACTATACCCGACGCTCGAGCCGAAACTTGTGGCCGCGCCGGCGCGGCGTGGCACGGCGCCGTGACACGCCCGTTACAGGCCCTTCACTGCTCCTTAACGGTGGCCCGCCTATCGTGAGCCTCGCTTCCCCTTCCTTGAAGGCCGAGACCCCAATCTCGGCCTTTTTCTTTTCTCAAACCCGCGCGCCCTCAAGGGAGTGCTGGCAGGAGCAGCTGGAAACGGCCGGCACCTCTGGGATGAGCGCCTGGAGCAGCTCCCTGACTCGAGCGATGTTTTGCGAAAGGACCCGCAGGACATCGTGGGCCTGAACGGCCCCGACCTCGGGCGCTCCCTCCAGCCCGGCGTCGTAATCGGTGACCAGCGAGAGGTTGAGGTAGCACATCTCGAGCTCCCGGGCGAGGATCGCCTCGGGATACTGCGTCATGCCGATGATGTCCCAGCCCATCCGGCTGTACCAGCGGCTCTCGGCGCGGGTGGAGAACCGGGGCCCTTGCACCACCACCACGGTGCCGCTGGGCTGGAAACGCAAGGCCTGCCGGCGCGCAACCTGTGCCGCCAGCGCGCGCAGCTCGGGACAGTAGGGATCGGCGGCGCTGACATGAACCACCTGCGGGCCGGGATAGTACGTATCCGGGCGGCCCGCGGTGCGATCGATGAACTGATCGGCGATCACCAGATCGCCGGGATGGAGCGATGGCTGCAGGCTACCGACCGCCGACGGGCCGATGATGCGGCGCACACCAAGCTCATGCATCGCCCAGAGGTTGGCGCGGTAATTCACCAGCGCCGGAGGGATCGTGTGCCCGGCACCATGGCGCGGCATGAAGGCGACGCGGCGCCCATTGAGATCGGCGATCGCGATCGGTCCGCTCGGCTCGCCATAGGGTGTGTGCAGCGCGACCTGCTCAGTGCCGCCGAGCCACTCGTAGAATCCAGAGCCGCCGAAGATCCCGATTTCCGCCTGGGACGGCATCAGGCGATGGCGTGTCCGCGGGGTGAGACCTGCTCGACATAGCGCGAGAGATCGGTGATGGTGGCCCGCGCCGAGCAGACTGGACAGTTGGGATCACGTGGGAACGCCATGATGCGCGTCTCGCCCCCAAGACCATCGTGCCGGAGTATGCGGCCACAGAGCGGCGTCCCTACCCCGAGCAGCACCTTGAGTGCCTCCTCCGCCTGCACGCTTCCCACCACGCCGGTCGCGGCGCCGATGATCCCGGCCTCCTCGCAGCTCTGCACCGAATCCGGCTCCGGCGGGTCCCGGAAGAGGCAGCGCAAGCAGGGCCCGCCGGGCAGCACGGAAAGGACCTGTCCGCCCCACTGCAGCACGGCGCCATGAATCAGCGGCCTGCGCAGCAGCACCGCGGCATCGTTGAGGAGGAACTTGGTCTCGAACGCGTCGGTGCCATCGACGACGAGCTGATAGCGCGCGAAGATCTCGCCGACATTGGAGGCGCGAACGCTGAGCTCGCTGGGCTCGAGTTCGATCGATTCGTCGATGGCTCGAAGCCTCGCCGCCGCCGCCAGCACCTTGGCCTGTCCGACGTCGCCCTCGGTGAAGAGCACCTGTCGATTGAGGTTCGACAGATCGACACGCTGGTCGTCGAAGAGGCCGATCCGGCCGACTCCGGCGGCTGCCAGGTAGAGCGCGACCGGCGATCCCAGCCCGCCGACCCCGACGATCGCGACCGATGCCTGTGCCAGCCGCTGCTGGCCAGCCTCCCCGACGTCCTCGAGGATGCGCTGGCGTTGATGCCGCAGGCCGATCATCGCCCTGCTCCCACGAAGGCGTCGTAGTCGATCAGGGCCTCGACGCTGGGACGGTCGCCGCACACCGGGCAGGCTGGATTGCGGCGATACCGAACCTCGCGGAAGGTCATCGCCATCGCGTCGTGGAGCAGGACGCGATTGACCAGGCCGTCGCCGGCGCCCACCAGCAGCTTGATCGTCTCCGCCGCCTCGATGGTGCCGATGATGCCGGCCAGCGGGGCGAAGACGCCGACATCCTCCGCCTCGTCGATGGCGCCCGGCGGCGGCGGCTCGGGATAGAGGCACCGATAGCAACCCGAGCCGGGTTTGAAGACGGTGACCTGTCCCTCGACGCGAAAGATGCTGCCATGCACCAGCGGCTTGCCCAGCAGGTAGGCGGCGTCGCTGAGCAGGTAGCGGGCCTGGAAGGAATCCGTCCCGTCGACGATCACGTCGAAGCGTCCGAGGAGGTCCAGGGCGTTGGCGGCATTGACCCTGGTCGGTATCGCCTCGACGCGTAGCTCGGGGTTCAGCCGCCGAAGCGTTTCGCCGCCGACCTCGACTTTCGCCCGATTGATGCCGTCCGCGGAGTGAATCACCTGGCGTTGAAGATTGGAGAGCCGGACGTGGTCGTCGTCGGCCAGCGCGACGTGTCCCAGACCGGCCGCCGCGAGATAGAGCGCGGCCGGCGAGCCGAGCGCGCCGACGCCCACGATCAGCACCCTGGCGTCGAGCAGCCGGCGTTGGCCGGCTTCGCCGATCTCCGCCAGCCTCAGGTGGCGGGCGTACCGCTGACGCTGCTGGCCGTTGAGCGCGGGCATCAGCGACTCCGCGCTCTGGCGCTGGTGGGATGAAAAATGCCATGGAAGACAGGCGGCTGCTGGCGCCGCATCCGCAGACAATCGGCCAGTGAGTGGGCGGCAAACACCTGGCGGGCGGCCATCTCGGCTTTCTCACTCACCTGCGCCAGGACCAGCGCCTCGCCGTTGCCAGGGTTCTCCTGCCGGCTCTCGCGCCCATTGCCTTCGAGGCAGTCGACCACCTCGTCGAGGCGGATCTCTTCTGGTCGCCGCGCCAGCGCATGCCCGCCGCGCGGACCACGAGTCGAGGTGATCATGCCCGCCCGGCGCAGCGTCATCAGCACCTGGTCGAGGAACGGTCCGGGGATCCCCTGGCGGCGGGCAATCTCGGCGCTCTGCAGGCTACCTTTGCCGCTGTTCGCGGCAAGCTCCAGGATGGCCCGCATGCCATATTCGGTTTTCATCGAAAAACGCATTCGCACGGCCGCCCTCTCTAAAGTTGATCGAACCGGTCAAATATAGCTCAGGCGACGTGAATCGCCAGCGCGAAGAAGAGCCCGCCGAGCACGACCAGCGGGACGGTGGTGGCGATCAGGCTCAGGCTGCGCATGCCGATCGCCCGGCGCTCCTCATTCGACGAGCGGACTCGACTTCGCAGCACGAATCCCTCGATGGCGAGCACCAGGGACGAGAGCCCAAGGCCGAGCGCGACCATCACGATCGCCCAGGTTGTGCTGGGCGTTCCTTCCTGCTGGTTGAAGGCGTTGAAACTGGCGGCGAGCACGCCCACCAGCGCGACCAGAACGCCGAGTGGGAAGAGGGTCAGGTTGATGCCGCGCATGGTTCGACCCTCGGGGCGGCCCGAAAACTGCCAGGCTGATGCCAGCAGGAAGGCCACGTACGCCCCGATCACGACATAAAAGAACAGCGGCGTCAGGATCTGGCCGAATGTGATCGCGGCGCGTATCACGAGCACACTCTAACCCTCGGTTGACGAGCACCCTGCCCGATGCGGCGAGGCCGGCGAGCCGTTCGCTAGCTCAGGATTCGATAGAGGTTGTTGATCACCGCGAAGGTCGTGATCCAGGCGGCGACGAGGTAGGCATTCCAGATCCCGGCTCGCTTGCGGCCGAAGGCGAGCAGGAAGCCGACGAGGGCGCCGACCAATCCGAGCTTGATGGCATAGACGGCCAGCTCGCCGTCGTTGGCGATGATCCAGGCGGCGATGCCGTTCAGCTCCTGCCGTCCCTCGGCCAGGCCGATGTGGGTGGTGGTCACGTCCAGGAGCTGGGCGATACAGAATGCGACCACGATCAGGACGCGCTTTCGAACCGAAACCTCCCCATTGGCGACGGCGTCGACCCTGCGCGCGACGGCATGCCGCATGGTCGCGATCATGAAAAGGACTCTACAAGACCGTTATCAGAAAAGCAACGTCTGGCTAGGTAGCTTTCGACCCTCGGCCTCTTCCCTTCCATGAGGATGGCCCGGATTATATGGGCGGGTTTTGCCGGCGTCTAGAGCCGGTTTTCCGATTTTCGTCAGGCGGCTTTTCTGGCGCCGCCGAGAATCTCGCGGCGGCGCCTGAAGAGATAGGGCAGCGCGAGCAGCAGCCCTCCCACGGCCGCAATTCCGGCGCCGTAGCGGAGATAGATGATGAGGTCCGCCGACGGATCGAGCGCGGGGTCGTAGACCGACCGGCCGTTCAGTTTGAAGCTGACCGCGCCCACGGCGCCGTTGATCGACCAGCTTCCTACCGTGACCACGTCGTGGTTCCACCGCTCGTCTTCGGTGACCGCGGGGAGGCTGGCGCAGGGCCAGGCACCGGTGAGATGGACTGGAATCGGCGGCCGCGCCGAGGCGCCCTTCGGCTGGGCGGAAAACCGAAAGGGCTTGGGCGGCTTGCTCAAGTCGAAGAGCAGCACGTCCTGGCTCGTCTGGTTCTGCAACACGATGTCGCAGCCGCCGTTGCCGCCTTCAATGGTCAGCCCGTTGACCTTTGGGACGGTGCCGTCGACGATGGTCCGAAAGGGCTGGTCTTCGGCAAGCGCGTTGACCGGCATGAGCAGGGCGAACGCCGTCAGGCCAAAGACAAGCGCCAGCCGCTTCACCCAGCTATAACGGGGAGACCCGTCGGGGCTGGCAGTAGACTCGCAATCACGTGTCGTACGAATTTGTCCTGACCGAGGCGCGCGGGCCGGTTGGCATCGTCCGGATCAACCGTCCGAAGGTGCGCAACGCGCTCAACGACCAGACCATTGCCGAGCTGGTCGACGCGCTCGAGGCGTTCGACCGGGATGCCTCGATCCGCTGCATGATCCTGACCGGCGACGATCGCGCCTTCGCCGCCGGCGCCGACATCGCGCAGATGGCCGATGCGAGCGCGATCGACGTCCTCGACGATGACCGTTTCGCCCGCTGGGCGCGCTTCCGCGCGCTCAAGAAACCCGTGATCGCCGCCGTGGCCGGCTACGCGCTGGGCGGTGGCTGTGAGCTCGCCCTGATGTGCGACCTCATCGTCGCCGCCGACACGGCGCAGTTCGGCCAGCCGGAGGTCAAGATCGGCATCATTCCGGGAGCCGGCGGGACGCAGCGTTGGGCACGGTCCGTGGGCAAGGTGCGCGCCATGGAAGCGGTGATCACGGGCGAGCCGATCAGCGGGATCGAGGCAGAACGGATCGGGCTCGTCAATCGGGTCGTGCCCGCCGGGACGCAGCTCGACGAGGCGATGCGAATCGCGAGCATGATCGCGCAGCGCCCGCCGCTGGCGGTGCGCCTTGGCAAAGAGGCGGTGAATCAGGCGCTCGAGACGACGCTTGGTGCCGGCCTCGATTACGAGCGCAAGCTGTTCTACTTGCTCTTCGCATCCGAGGACAAACGGGAAGGCATGCGCGCGTTCCTCGAAAAGCGTCCCGGGAGCTTCACCGGCCGATGAGCGACGTCGTCACCAGCGAGCGCGACGGTTCGACGCTGATCGTGACCATGAACCGGCCGCAGTCCTTGAACGCGCTCAATCGCGAAACGACGCGCGCCTTGACCGCCGCCTTCGATGGCGCCTCGCTCGATGAGGCGGTGGGCGCCGTGATCCTGACCGGCGCGGGCCGCGCGTTCTGCGCTGGAGCCGACCTCAAAGATGTCAGCGGCCGCATCGACGCCGGCGACCTTGACGTCGGCGACGATTTGCGCGCGAACTACGCGCCGTTGACTCGGGCCATCCGTCATTGCGCCAGGCCGGTGATCGCTGCCCTGAATGGGACGGCGGCAGGCGCGGGCCTGAGCCTGGCGCTCGCCTGCGACCTGAGGCTTGCGGCGACCGGCGCCCAGCTGATCGTCGCCTTCGTGCGCGTCGGGCTCGTTCCCGATGCCGGCTCCCTCTTCTTCCTGACGCGCATGCTGGGGTTGAGCAAGGCGACGGAGCTGGCGATGACCGGCGATCCGCTCTCCGCCGAGGACGCGCTCAGGCTGGGCGTCGTCAGCGCCGTCGTGCCGCCGGATCAGCTGATGGCGGTCGCGAAAGAGCGAGCGGCGAAGCTGGCCGCCGGGCCGCGCCAGACGATCGGGCTGATCAAGCGCGGATTAGAGCGGTCAATGGCACTCGACCTCGAACAAACCCTCGAGCTGGAAGCCGGCCTGCAGACGCTTGCCGGGCGGAGTGCGGACGCGCAGGAGGCGATCCGGGCCTTTGCCGAGAAACGCGCTCCGGTGTTTAAGCCCCAGAAATAAAGAAGAGCGGCGCCCTCAGGCGCCGCTCTCACTTAAGTCAACTAATGCCATGGGCACCACCTCCCTGACCTTACGCGCCACATTCTATCAGGGGTTCGGTCGGATTTCGGCTTCAGTTGGCGGCGCGGACGCGGTCCTCGATCAGGTCGCGCGAGATCAGGATCTGCCGTGCTCCCTCCACCGAGCGCAGCTGGCGCAAGAGCTCGGATGCGGTCCGGTTCGCCGGGAGGCCAACGTCCATCTCGATGCGATCGGCCCCCTCGGGCAACTCAGTCAGCCGAATCGACTCGGGAAAGGCGCCGATCGAGCTCAGCGCGGCCCGCACCCGCTCGATCTCGCCGTCAGCCCGCGGCATCACCAGGCTTACGGTTGCCTCGCTGGGCCGCTTGAAAAAGCGGCGTTCGACCGGCTTCAACACCATCAGCACCGCCAGCACGAGCAGTGTGGTGAACACCGCTTCGAAATACTGCTCGGTTCCGGCGGCCATCCCGACGGCCGCGGTGGCCCAGATGGTCGCGGCGGTGGTCAGCCCTCGCACCAGGTCTTTGCGAAGGAAGATGGTGCCGGCGCCCAGGAAACCAATGCCGGTGACGACCTGGGCCGCGACTCGGGACGGATCCGTTGGGTGGAAGCCATAGACCCCGACGATCGTGAAGAGGCAGGAGCCGAGGGAGACCATCGTCACCGTCCGTAGCCCCGCCGCCCGCTCCTGGCGCTCGCGCTCCAGACCGATCACCGCGCCGAGGATGAGCGCCACGAAGAGGCGTACCAGCAGGTCGAGCGCGTTCGGCACGGCGGTATAGTACTGCCCCGCTGCCGCGAGTGCGGATGCCGGTCAGGCGGCGGTGAAGAAGGGGCTCTCGAAGGGGTCGGGGTCGAGCTCGATGGGCGCGCCGTGACGCTGGGTGAAGAGGGCCTCCTCGAGGGCGAAGAGCGCGTCCATCAGCTTGCCGATGCCGACTTTGACCTTGATGTTGGCCATCTCGGACGCAACGCTCGGCATCGGACCGACCAGCCCGAGGATCTCCTCGAGCCGAGGCTCATACGAAACCGGGACCCGCTTCATGCCTTTGAGGTTCATCTCCTCTAACTCCTGAAGCAGCCGGTCGATCAGCCCGATCGGACGCCGGATCTGATCCTGGTGGGCCTTGCGGTCGCGATACTGCCGCTCGGCGTCGCGGATGTAGGCGTTGGTCTGCGCGAGCAATCCTGTCATTAGCAAGCCCTCATTTACTGCGGCTGGAAACGCCGGTATACGCACGCAAACCACAGCGCCCGGGGGTTTATTCCGCGGTCGGCAAGAAACTTGTTCATCAGAATTGTGGAAATCCCGCCGTAGACTTTCCCGGTATGCCGCTGCTGCGCGTCGATTACCTGTCCCTGATGTACGGCGCCGAGCTGATCCTGCGCGATCTGAGCTTTCAGCTCGAGCCTGGGCAGCGCCTGGGGATCGTCGGCGGGAACGGCACCGGGAAGACCAGCCTGCTCAAGGCGGTGGTCGGCGACGTTACGCCGTCTGCCGGAACGTTGTCCCTCGCCAGCAGAGCGAGGGTCGCGTATCTCGCACAGGAGCTCGAGGCCGGACCGCACGAGAGTGTGTACGCCGACGCGCTACACAGCCGGGCCGACATCATGGCGCTGCGCCGCCGCCTGGAGGAGCTGGAAGCGGCGATGGCCGCCGGCAGCTCGGAGACCCTGCCGGAGCTGGTGGACGAGTACGGCGAGGTCCAGCACGAGTACGAGCGGCTGGACGGCTATGCCTACGACAGCCGGGTCGCCGAGGTCCTGCATGGTGTCGGTCTCTCGGAAGCCGACCAGGCGCTTCGGCCGGCCGCCCTCAGCGGCGGGCAGCGCCGCCGGCTGGCGCTCGCCCGGCTCCTGCTCCAGGACGCGGACCTGCTGCTGCTGGACGAGCCGACCAACCACCTGGACCTGGAGGCGATCGAGTGGCTGGAAGAGTTCTTGCGCCTGGCGCACGCCGGCATGCTGATCGTCTCGCACGATCGCCGTTTTCTCGAGCACGTGGCCGACGACATCCTCGAGCTGCAGGCGGGCGCCGGCGAGTGGTATCCCGGCAACTACCGGCAGTACGTCCGCCTGCGCCAGGAGCGGCGCGCGCTGCGCCAGAAAGAGTACGAGGCGCAGCAGCAGTACATCGCGCGCACAGAGGAGTTCATCCGTCGATACAAGGCAGGACAGCGGGCGCGCGAGGCGCGCGGACGTCAGACCAAGCTCGATCGCCTCGAACGCGTGGCCCCGCCTGCCGAGGACCAGCAGATCCGCATTCGCTTGCGCGCCTCTACCACCAGCGAGCTCATCTTTCAGAGCGATGGTCTGACGCTCGGCTACGGCGCGTCGCGTGGGAAATCAAGCGCCAGGGTCTCGAGCTTCCGGTTGCAGGTACCGGCATTTACCGTCAGCGCCGGCGAGCGGGTCGCCATTGTCGGTCCGAACGGCTCGGGGAAAACCAGCCTGCTGAAAGCGCTGCTCGGTGAGCTGCGGCCGCTCGAGGGGCGCGTCAAGACCGGCCCGCGCGTCGCCATGCGCTACTACGATCAGCACCTCGCCGACCTCGATCCCAACAAGACGGTGCTCGGGGAACTCCAGGACGCCTTCGGGTTGCCCGAAGAAACGCTGCGGACGTTTCTCGGCCGCTTGCTCTTTCACGGCGACGACGCGTTCAAAGTCATCCGCTCCTTGAGCGGGGGCGAGAAGAGCCGCGTGGCGCTGGCCAAGCTGATGCTCGATGACGCCGGCCTGTTGATGCTCGACGAGCCGACCAACCACCTCGATATTCCGGCCCAGGAGATGCTGGAGGAAGCGCTCAACGACTATGAGGGGACGATCGTCTTCGTCTCCCATGACCGGTACTTCATCGACGACGTCGCAACCAGGTTGTGGGTGGTCGAGGAGGGCGCGGTCACGACGCATCTGGGGAACTACAGCGACTGGGAGCGCCGCCGCCGCCGAGCCGCGTCGCCGGTGATCGCGGCGGCTCCTCCCGCCCGATCCGTGCCTTCGCGTCGCGCCGAGCCTGCCGCTCCCACCGCCGTCACCGTCGAAGACCAGATCGAGTCCGTGGAAGCGGAAATCCAGACGATCGAAGCGGCGCTCGCCGACCATCAGACCTATGACGACCCGGCCCGCGTTGCCGAGCTGTCTTCGGCCCACGAGCAGGCGAGCCGGCGGCTGCGTGAGCTTTACCAGGCGTGGGAGCAAGCCGCCGGCGCATAGACCGACGGCTGAGCCGTCCGGTCATGCCGCTCCCCGCCATCGCGGTTGACCGACCCTGGATCTATCCGGCGGTCGGGCTGACCTATGCGGGAGCCGTGGCGCTGGCCTTGCTCTCGGCCGACCAGCTGGCCGCTTACATGCCGGGACCATGGTTCGATCTGCTTGCCCTCGCCGTCCTCGGGTTCGCGCTGTTGACGCTAGCCATCCTCCTGGTCAATGGCTGGCGGCGCAATCGCGAGGGCCTGCGCGGCCGAGCCCTTGCCATCGCCGGCGGCGCTCTCGCCGCCGGGCTGCTTGCCCTGGTTGCGATCTACGGCTTGATCGAAAACGCCAGTGTGAGCGCCGTGATCAGCGGCGCCGACGTGCGTCTGACCAAGCCGGTGATGGACTCACTACCGCGGCCGCCGGGCACAAAGCTCTTCGATGAAACTCCCGGATTGCAGGGCACCGAGAGCATCTCGGAAGACATCAGCGCGAACAACCTGAGCACGGTGATCCCCTTCTATGCGCGGGAGCTCGCCAAGCGTGGCTGGGTTGAAGACAAGACCTCGGCAGGCACGCCGATCGTGCGCTTTAGCAAAGGCGATTTCGTTCTCTCGGTGGCGATCGACCCGCCTTCGAGCGCGTACACGGTGACCGTCGACCATATCGTGCCGACGCCCACCGCCAGCCCCTCGGCCACCGTGAGCGCAAGCCCTTAGGCACCGCGCACAAAAAGCCACCGCTGAAGTCGTCCGCTCGGCCCGATGACGCCGCGCCAGTCCCTGCCTAGCATCGAAAGCGTCGGATTACCTCGAATTCACGGAGGGACGTCATTTATGGCGATTGATCAGGGCGTGCGCGCGAAAAAGACGGTGAAGACGGATGCGCAGTCCGTCATCGACATGGCTCAGAAGCAGGGGCTGAAGATCGTCGATCTCAAGTTCGTCGATTTGATCGGGACCTGGCAGCACTTCTCGATCCCGGTCCAGGAGCTGACCAAGAGCCTGTTCGAAGATGGCATCGGCTTCGACGGCTCGAGCATCCGGGGCTTCCAGCACATCCACGAGAGCGACATGCTGCTGCTGCCCGATGCCGAGACCGCGATCGTCGATCCGGTGCTGCGCGTGCCGACCCTGAACCTGGTCTGCGACGTGGTCGACCCGATCACGCGCGAGCCGTACACCCGCGATCCGCGCTTCGTCGCCAAGAAGGCGGAGGCGTATCTCAGCTCGACCGGGATCGCCGACACCAGCTTCTGGGGCCCCGAATGCGAGTTCTACATCTTCAACAGCATGCGTTTCGATCAGAACCAGTTCTCGGGCATGTACGAGATCGACTCGATCGAAGGTGTTTGGAACTCGGGGAAGAACTCCGAACCGAATGCGGCCTACCGGCCCCGCTACAAGGAAGGCTATTTTCCCGTCCCGCCGACGGACAAGCTGCAGGACCTCCGTTCGCAGATCGTCCTCAAGCTGATCGAGGCGGGCGTCGACGTCGAAGTCCATCACCACGAAGTAGGCACCGCGGGCCAGACCGAGATCGACATGCGGTTCTCGACGCTGGTCAATATGGCCGACAAGGTGATGATCTACAAGTACGTCGTCAAAAACGTCTGCGCGCAGAACGGCTTCGTCGCCACCTTCATGCCCAAGCCGCTCTTCATGGACAACGGCTCCGGCATGCACACCCATCAGAGCCTGTGGAAGGACGGCGAGCCGCTCTTCTACGACAAGGCCGGCTATGCCGGGATCAGCGACATGTGCCGCTGGTACATCGGCGGCTTGCTCAAGCACGCGCCGTCGCTGCTGGCGTTCGCCGCGCCGACGACAAACTCGTATCGCCGGCTGGTCCCGGGGTACGAGGCACCCATCAACCTGATCTATTCCAAGCGCAATCGCAGCGCCTGCGTTCGCATCCCGATGTACTTCGACAATCCGAAGGCGAAGCGGCTCGAGTTCCGCACCCCTGACCCGTCGTGCAACCCATACCTGTCCTTTGCCGCGTGCCTGATGGCCGGCCTTGACGGCGTGATGAACAAGATCGAGCCGCCCAAGCCGATCGACGAGGACCTCTACGAGCTCGAGCCTGAGCTGAAGCGGCAGGTCAAGAGCACGCCCGGGTCGCTGTTGGAAGTGCTCGACGCGCTCGAGATCGACAACGAGTATCTGACCCGCGGCGGCGTCTTCACCACCGATCTGATCGAGACCTGGATCGACTACAAGCGCGTCAAGGAATACGACCAGGTGGCGCTCCGGCCACATCCCTGGGAGTTCTACCTCTACCACGACATCTAACACGCGGGGAATCCCCGCGAACCCCTGACAGGTTCGATCGTTCGTCCGACATCGAGGCGGTTGTCACTCGCCCTGGCAGCCGCCTCTCAACCATTTGAAGAGGAGTAGGTCGATGGAAGAGCCGATCAAAGACAAGCCCTGGCGACCCGGCGATCATCCCCGTCCCGGTCCATCCTGGGACGATGACGAGCGGTTCCCGGCCACGGACCATCGCGGAGTCCCCGACGCCGAAGACTGAGACCGGCGCGCGCAGCGCGACCGCCGGTGTGGAGCGCGCCACTGAACGGCTTTCGGAGGCGGGCATCCGCTTCCTCGATCTGCGCTTCGTCGACGTCCTGGGCTCAGTGAAGAGCATCACGATTCCAGCGGCGCGGCTGCCGCATGCGGTCCGCCACGGCGAATGGTTCGACGGCTCGTCGGTCGAGGGATTCGCCCGCATCTTCGAGAGCGACATGTTCCTGCGACCCGACCTGAACACGCTGACGATCAGCGACGCGGAGGGCAGCGCGACCGCGCAGGTCATCTGCGACCTGCTCACGCCGGACGGCGAGCGCTTCGCGGGCGATCCGCGGGGCGTGCTCGCGCGCGCGATGGCGGAAGCGGCCTCGCTGGGCTTCGACTACGCGGTCGCCATCGAGCTCGAGTTCTTTCTGCTCAATTCCGATACGCAGACCGGTCAGCCTCGCGCCGGCCGGCACGATCGCGCCGGATACTTCGACCTTCCGGTCGACGTCGCGGCGGGCGTGCGGCAGGAGATCGTCGACGCCCTCGACCGGCTGGGCATCACCGTTGAGGCCAGTCATCACGAACTCGCTGCCGGGCAGTACGAGCTCGACCTGGGGCTCGGCAACGCACTGAAGGGGGCGGACCAGCTGGTGACGCTCAAGCACGCGGTCAAGGCGATCGCCCAGCGCCGAGGGCTGGTCGCGACCTTCATGCCTAAGCCGATTTACGGCGTCGCCGGGTCAGGCATGCACACCCACCAGGTCCTCAACGATGCCGGCAAGGAATCGAACGCCTTCTTCGATCGCGCCGACCAGTACAACCTGTCGGCTGTCGCCAAGCATTTCATCGCCGGCCAGCTGGCCCACGCCCGCGCGCTCTGCGCCGTCGTCGCGCCGCTGGTGAATTCGTATAAGCGCTTCACGCCCGGCTTCGAGGCGCCGGTCGCGATCAGCTGGGCGCAGATGAACCGCTCGGCGCTGATCCGGGTGCCCCGTGTCAGCAGTTCGGATCCTGCCGCGATCCGCGTCGAGTTCCGGGCGCCCGACCCCTCCTGCAACCCGTACCTCGCTTTTGCCGCCATGTTGCATGCCGGCGTGAGCGGCATCAAGCAGAAACTGCCGCTGCCGCCGCCGGTCGAAGAGAATCTCTATGCCTTCGATCCGGAACGCCTGGCCCGCCATCAGCTCGGCCAGCTGCCGGGCTCGCTGGCCGAGGCGCTCCGACATCTTCGCCAGGACGAGGTCATGCGCGAGGCGCTGGGCGTGCACCTGCTCGAACGTTTCATCGAGGCGAAGGAGATGGAGTGGCAGGGCTATGAAAAGCAGGTCAGCGCCTGGGAGCTCGACGCCTACCTCGAGACGTCTTGATCTAACTGCCCTCTTCAGCGTTCGCGGCAGGGTCGTGGTCGCTGCGGTGCTAATCGTCCTTGCCGCCATCTACGTCATCTATGCCTTCATCGCGCCGAGCCCCCTGCTGCGCATCGTGATGCGCTCGGCGCCATTCTTGCCGGTTGCCATCTGGACCATCTGGCTGGATGCCAAACGGCCACTCGAACGCAAGCCGGTGGTGATTCGCACCGTCGGCCGATTCGTGCTGCTCCTGCTCGTGATGAGCGTCGTTGTCCTCGTGCTGGGTGTAAGCCTCAACTGGCTATACGATCCCAGCCGGATCGCGTGATGCAACCCGATCGCCAAGGCGGATGGAAGGGCAGCGTGATCGTCAGCGCGCCCCGGTCTGCGACATTTCAACGGCTGGTCGACGAGTACGCCGAGACTCAACCTCTTACCTGCTACCTGATCCGGTCAATGCAGACGGACGGCGATCAACCGATTGCCGCAGGAACGACTGGACGCGCGACGTGGCAGACGGGCGCCTTTGTTTCGACTACGGCGAGCTTCCGGGTGCAGGTCTACTCGAAGAACGAACGCTTCGTGGTCGCCTGGCAGAGTAGCTCCGGAAGCGCCACCGATGAATATGTTTTCTCGGACGCTGGCTCGGGCACCATGGTCCAGTTCATTACCAGTTTCGACTTGTCTGGCCCTCGATTCCGGCAGCGGCTGCATGCTCTGTTCATTGCCCGCCATTCCGAGCGGGATCTGCGCCATATCAAATGGCTCTTCGAAGGCAATATCGGCGCCAAGCCCCAAGCAAAAACGCCATGGCGTGCATTGCTCATCTTTTGCATCATCGCCGCCGTCATCGCGGTGATCTGGGCCACGTACCGCAGCCTCAATTCATGACGGGCATGCGCCTTCAATGCGACCGCGCATAATGGGCGCGTAGCGGCAGGATCGGCTATCTGGAGGAGGTGGATGATGGCACATCATCTGAAAGACCTGACGATCGAGCTCGAAGAGAAGGTCGGCACGGTTGCCGCGGCGGCAGAGGCGTTGGGGAAGGCCGGCGTGAACATCGAAGGCATTTGCGGCTTCGTCGTGGGTGGCAAGGGCGTTGGACACGTGCTGGTCGAAGACTCGGGTAAGGCCCGACAGGCGCTGCAGGGCGCCGGCGCACGCGTCACCGGCGAGCAGGATGCGGTCGTCATGGAGATCGAGGACCGGCCGGGTTCCCTGGGCAAACTGACGCGGAAGATCGCCGATGCCGGGGTCAACCTGAACGCCGTTTACCTCGCGACGCGGACGCGGGTGGTGCTCGGCGCGCAGGACGCCGCGAAGTTGCGCGCCGCGGCCGGCGAAGGCGCCGCCAGTCGTCGATGAGGATGGCCCAGCGCTGGTGATCTCGCCAGCGCCCGGCAACCTTTAAATAGCGCGGCGAATAGCCTTCGAGCCGGAAGCCGGCACGTCGCGCGAGGGCGATGGAGGCCGCATTCTCGGGCTGGATGTTGGCCTCTACGCGATGCAACTTCATCGTCGTAAAGGCGTAGCGCAGCGTGAGTTGCAGGCCTTCGCGCATGTATCCCTGTCCGGTGAAGGGCTCGAGCGCGTAGTAGCCCAGGTAGGCGCTCTGAAAAAACCCGCGAACGATCTGGCTGAGGGCGAAGACGCCGGTGATGGCGTCATCCTCCAGGCGGCAGACGAGCAAACATCGCACCGTCGCCAGCCGGCAACGGCGCATCCATCGTCGATAGGCTGGCGCGTCGATCGGCGGCGTGACCCAGCCGCGGTGCAACCGCCGGCTGGCACGGTTTCCCACAATCATCTCGTCGCGGTCGGCTGCGGTCGGCTCTCGTAAATAGACGCGCTCGCCGATCTCGAGCGCCGAGTGCGGCTTAGGTCTCGGCACTCCGGGCCCATCGCCGGAGGACACCCGCGACCGCCCAGCCGGCGAGATGATTGGCAGCCACCCCAACGCGATCCGGGACGAGGGAGATGTAGACCGACTGGCGATTCCGTTCGACGGCGGCCGCGATGCGGCGCGCGACCTTCTCGGCCGGGACCGGCGGCAGGCGCTGATGCGCGGCCCGGCCACGAATGCCCAACCGGTTCTCGCCAAAACTCGAGCGTGTCGTGCCCGGAAAAACATTCATCACGCGAATGCCGCGATGATGCTCCTCCAAGCGAAGGGCGTCGCCAATCGCGGTCAAGGCGAACTTGCTCGCCGAGTAGTAGCCGATCCTCGGGACGACGATCCTCCCGGCGACCGACGAAATGTTGATCACCATCCCGGAGCGCTGGCTTCGCATCGTCGGGATCACCGCGCGGATGACGGCGGCAGCCGCCAGCACGTTGAGGCGAAACAGCGCGTCCACATCGGCGGCGTCGGCATCGGCGATGGGAGCGTGCAAGCCGATCCCGGCGTTGTTGACCAGGATGTCGATGCGGCCGAGCGTCTTAAGCGTCGTCTCCACCAGCGCGGCGACTGCAGCCGATTGCGTCACGTCGGTCGGGACCGGGATGGCGACGCCGCCCTCAGCGCGAATCGAGCTAGCGAGCTGATCCAGCGCTTCGGCATTGCGCGCGGCGAGTGCCAGCTGGGCACCGCGGTGAGCAAATTCGATGGCGATGGCCCGGCCGATGCCGCTCGAGGCGCCGGTGACGATAACCCGGGCGTTGTTCAGCCGCACGGACTAATGCTGACAGCCGCGGCAGAAATCGGTCGCCTCGCCCCTGGCGGTCAGCTCGGAAATCCGGTGGCCGCAGCGCGGGCATTTTTCCTTTGCCTTGCCATGGACGGCCATGAAGCTTCGGTCCTGCTTGTGCGGCTCGTACTTTGGCTGGGCTTTGATCGATTCGACCGCCGATCGCAGCACCGTGCCGGTCGCCGCGTGGAGTCGATTGACGTCCTCGGCCTTGAGCGTCGTCCGCTTGCGCAACGGAAGCAACCCTGCTTCATGGAGGATCTCGTCGGCGTAGGCATTGCCGACGCCGGCGATGAAAGCCTGGTTGCGCAGCAGGTTCTTGAGCTCCCCCGGATGGCGTCGAATCCGCTGGGCGAACTCGCCTTCGGTCACGCTCAGAGCGTCGGGGCCCAGCTCCGCCCAGCCGGGGATGGTGGGCAACGCGCCCGGCGCCACCCAGTAGACCCGTCCCATCTTGACCGTGTCGAGAAAGCGCAATTCGTCGCCCTGCTCGAGCGTGAGGCGGAAGACGGTGGCGGCCACCACCTTCTCAGCAGATGTCGTCCACTGCAGCCGGCCGCCGAGCATCGGGTTGATCACGAGGTGCTGACCGTTGATGTCGAAGATCAGGAATTTTCCGCGGCGCCAGGTCTTCTCGAAGGTGCCGCCGGTCAGCTGGCGGGCGAATTCATCGGGGGGCGTGCGCAAGAGAAAGCTGAGCTTGGGCGAGGTCCAGACCTGGCTGATGCTCCGGCCGTCGATCCGCGGCCCCAGGTACTCGCGGAGTACCTCGAGCTCTGGGAGTTCGGGCACAACGCCATCAGGCTAGCTGAGCCCATTCGAACTGAGGTTGATGGTACTTGACAAGATTAGACGTCTCGTATAGTCTCGTCGCATATCAACCTCAGTGGCGCCAAAGGAGCGGATCATGCTGGAGGCTGCGCGGCTGCTGGCGGCGGATGACCAGGTAACGGTCGAGGACATCGCCGCAGCAGCGGGAGTGTCCCGCTCGACGTTCTATAGAAGCTTTCATTCGCGAGCGGATCTGCTCGCCGGACTCAATCTCAGGCCCGAGGCGGACTCGCGAACTCGCATCCTGGAGGCAGCCTCACAACTGCTGCAGCACCAGTCGCTCAGCCAACTGTCTATGGATGAGCTCGCTGTCGAGGCGGGAGTCTCGCGGGCCAACCTCTACCGGATGTTCCCGGGCAAGGTGGCGCTGTTTCGGGAGATGCTGATGGCCTTCTCTCCCTTTTCGCCGGTCATGCAGCTGCTCGAGGAACGGGGCGATCAACCCCCGGGTCAGCTGATTCCCGAGCTCGTGGTCACCGCCTACCGAACCGTCGCACCGCGAGCCGGCATCGCGCGCACGCTGATCGTCGAAGTCACCTCGTTGACCGACGAGACCCGGCAGGCCTTTGGCCAAACGGGCATGCAGGCGATTGGTCGGCTGTCGCTGTATCTCCTGACGCAGATGCAGGCAGGCCGGCTGCGGCGCATGCATCCGGTGCTCGCCCTCCAGGCGCTCGTCGGCCCGGTCATGATGCATGTGCTCGCCACGCCACTGCTGGGGCAGGCGATGCCGGAGATTCCCAGCGGCGAGGAGGCCGTCATCCAGCTGGCGCAACACTGGTTGCGGGCGATGCGGCCCGAGCCATGACCGTCAGCCCGATGACCGAACTCGCCATCGACGTCAAGGACGTCGTCAAGCGATTCGGCGCGGTCGCGGCGCTCGACGGCGTCTCGCTCTCCGTTCGACGGGGCGAGGTCTACGGCCTGCTGGGCCCGAACGGGGCCGGCAAGACCACGCTGATCCGCTGCCTGGTGGGCCTGGTTGGTACGAACGCCGGCACCATCACCGTTCTGGGACGAAAGATGCCGGACCTCGACGTCCTCGGCAAGGTCGGATACATGACCCAGCAGGCGGCGCTCTATCCCGATCTCACCATCGCCGAGAACCTGCGCTTTTTCGCGGCCATCAACGGCACGCACGACGGCATTCGCGACGCGCTCGAGGTGGTCGGCCTCTGGGAACGCCGTGACTCCGTTGTCAGCAGCCTCAGCGGTGGCATGCGCACCCGCTGTTCGCTCGCCTGCGCGCTGGTGCACCGGCCGGACCTGCTTCTGCTCGACGAGCCGACCGTCGGCGTCGATCCGCTGCTGCGGATTCAGCTTTGGGATCGCTTCCAGCAGATGGCGCGCGAGGGCAAGACGATCCTGGTGTCGAGCCACGTCATGGATGAGGCCGAGCGCTGCGACCGTTTGGGCCTGATCCGTTTCGGCCGCCTGCTGGCCGAGGGCACGGTCGAAGAGTTGAAGGCCATGGCGGGAGTCGACCGGCTCGAGGACGCCTTTCTCAAGCTGGCGGAAGCCGCATGAGCCGGCGGCGCGTCCTTGCGATCACCGCCCGGCTGCTGGCGCAATTCCGGCACGATCGGCGCACCCTGGCGTTGATGTTCGGCGCGCCGCTGATCATCCTCACCCTCCTGGGCTATCTACTTCGAGGCGGCGGTAGCGTGCCGGCGATGGGCATCGTCAACCAGGACAGCGGGCCTCTGGGAGGCATTGTCGTCACCTCACTCGAACGATCGTCACTCGTGTCGGCGACGCAAATGCCACAGAGCCAGGCTGACCAGAAGCTGCATTCGGGCGATATCGGTGGTTACGTGCTGCTGCCGTCGAACTTCTCCAGCCAAATGCAGCAAGCGCGAGAGATCAGAATCGAGGTGCGGCTCGAGGGTAGCCAGCCGGGACTCTCCCAATCGATCGTGCAAGCGGCGACGCAATCGTTTACCGCGCTCGTAGGCCAGGCGGGCGTGCGATTTTCTATCGATCGCAGCTACCTGTATGGCGGAGAAAACTTCGACACGCTCGACTACTTTGGCGCAGCCTTCATTGGACTGGTCGTCTTCTTCCTGGTCTTCGTCATCACCATCGTGGCCTTCTTGCGCGAGCGCAGCCAGGGAACGCTGGAGCGCCTGATGGCGAGCCCGCTGCGACGGCCGGAAATCGTGCTCGGCTACATGCTCGGCTTCACGCTGCTGGCGCTGATCCAGGCGATCGAAGTCCTCGCCTTCTGCTTGCTGGTGCTGCACGTCCACAACTCGGGCAACGTCGCGCTCATCTTTGCCCTCGAGGCGCTGATGGCGATCGTGGCGGTCAACCTGGGCATCTTCCTCAGCATGTTCGCCCGGACGGAGTTCGAGGCCGTCCAGTTCATCCCGCTGGTCATCGTGCCCCAGGTGCTCCTGTCGGGCATCATCTTTCCTGTCAGCACCGAGCCGGGGCCGCTGCAGGTCCTCTCGCGAGTGCTGCCCCTGACCTACGCGGTTGCCGGCATGCGCGACATCATGATCAAAGGGGCCGACCTGAGCCGGGCTTCGCTGCAGCTCGATTTCGGCGTCGTGCTGGGGTTCGGCATCCTGGTCATCCTGGCCGGCTCGGCAACGCTTCGACGCCGCCTGGCTTAGGGACCGCGCCGCGCCGCCTGCTGTTACACCGCTGGTGGGGCTTAAGGTTATAGTCAGAATTAACAATGGAGGTGCGCAATGCCGGGCAAACGCAAGAGCTCGTCGATCAAAAAGCCGAAGACCTACGAGGCGCTGAAGAAGAAGGGCATGCCGAAGAGCCGGGCAGCCGCGATCAGCAACGCGCAGGCCAAGAAGAAGAAGTCGAAGAAGAAGAGATAGCGCCTACGCCGTCGAGTGGCAGCGCCCCGATCAGCCCGGCGCCGGTCCACGAGTGGCGCCCCGAGTGGATTCCGGCGTACCTGTCCAACGGGCTGATCGGTCTGCGTGCGGGCGCGATCCCGCTGGTCGAAGGACTGTGCATCGTCAACGGCCTGGCGGCGGTCGACCCGGTCGAAAAAGGCGAGGGATTTGCGCGCGGGCCATATCCCATCGCGGGGGACATCGAAGTCGGCAGCCGGAAGCTCAGCCGTGCGCCCGGCTACGCTCGTCTCCTCGAACAGCGATACGACTTTTCCTGTGGCGAGCTCGTCAGCCGTTTTGAATTTCGTGGCGAAGAGGCGACGGCCACCGTTGAGGTGCTCACGCTCTGCAGCCGGTCGCTGCCGTCGGTCGTCTTGCAGGAAGTTCAGGTCGAAGTCGAGGCCCCAGCGCGATTAGCCATCAGCGCCAAGCTCGACCCCACCGGCATTCAGGGCAACTGGCGGTTGCGCGAGATCTCCACGCCCGGCTCCGACAAGCCGATGGTCGACGGTTCGATGCTCTGGGAGACGCACGGCGCGCTCAGTACCTGCGGTGCCTCGTATATCACCCAGTTCGATGGCGGCGAGGGGGTCGAACGCAAGCGTGAAGTGCATGACGAGCTCGCCCCCTTGATCACGACCTACAGCCTCGACGCGCGGCCGGGCCGGCGGTACGTGCTGCGCCAGTTCAGCAGCCTGGTGGCCAGCCAGATGCATCACGAACCGCATCGCCAGGCGGCTCGCCTGGTCGGGATGGCCGTCAGGCGCGGCTTTCAGACGCTACGCGAGGAGAACCGCGGCGCCTGGGAAGAAATCTGGAAGAGCCGCATCCGGTTGGTTGGCGCTGACTCGCGCTGGCAAGCCGCTGCTGATGCCGCCTACTACTACCTGCACGCCTCGTCGCATTCCTCGTCGCTGTGCAGCACGTCGATGTTCGGACTGGCGTATTGGCCCAACTATCACTACTACAAAGGCCACGTCATGTGGGATATCGAGACCTTCGCCTTTCCCACGCTGCTGCTCACGGCCCCCAACGCCGCCCACGCTCTGCTGGCATTTCGTGCCGAGCGGATGAAGGCCGCCGAGGACAATGCGGCCATCTTCGGCTATCGCGGGCTGCAGTTTCCCTGGGCCGCCGGGCCGCGCCATGGCGAGGAAGTCATCCGCCTCTCCGCCCCGCAGATCGTCTTCGAGCAGCACGTCGGACTCAGCGTGGCGCATGCCTTCGCCCAGTACGTGCACGCGACCGGGGACGAGGATCTCCTCCGAGAGCAAGCCTGGCCAATTCTCCAGGGCGTTGCCACCTGGATCATGAGCCGCGCGCGCAAAACCGAGCGGGGTTACGAGATCAAGGAAGTGATCGGGATCGCCGAGCAGACCGAGCCGGTGAACAACAACGCCTACGTCAACATGGCGGCGGCCCGGGTGCTCGAGGAGGCCGCGGAATTCGGTCGCCGGCTCCAACGAGGTGATGCTGCGACCTGGGAGGGCGTCGCCAAACAGCTGTATCTGCCAGTCAATCGCGAGCGTGGCGTGCTCTGCAACCACGATCGCTTCTCGCCCGATGACGAGGGCGTCGCGGCGTCCACTCCCGAGGCGCTCGCCGGCTTCTTTCCGATGCATTACCGCGTCGACCCGCGCCTGGAGCGAAGCACTATCGAGTTTTACCTCGGCCGTGCCGACCGATTCGTCGGCACGCCGATGCTATCCGCGCTTCTCGGCGTCTACGCCGCCTGGCTCGGCGACCGCGTCGCGGCTCGCCGCTGGTTCGAGCAGGGCTTCCTCGACTTTCTCGAGGAGCCGTATATGGAAGTCAACGAGTTCAGTCGGGTAAAGCATCCTGAGAAGCCAAGGGTTGGCCCCTTCATGGCCAATCTGGGCGGCTTTCTCATGAGTTGCCTTTACGGGCTGACCGGAATGGAGTTGAGTGCCGCCGAACCTACCGAGTGGTTCAACCGTCCGGTCATCCTTCCAGAGGGCTGGGAAGCGATCGAGGTCGACACGGTCTATATCCGCGGACGGACCGGGCGCCTCGTGGCCGGCCAGGGCGAGCAACGCGCGCGCCTCGAGTTCGCCTGATGCAGCGCAATCGGTCGATCCCGAACGCCACGGTAATTCCTGTGTTGATCTATCCGGATGTTCGTGAGGCGGTAGCCTGGCTATCTCGCGCCTTCGGTTTCCACGAACGGCTGCAGATCGGTGAGAATCATCGCTCGCAACTTCAAGTAGGTGATGGCGCCGTGATCATCGGCGACATCCGTGGGAACCGGCGGCCGCCGCGCTGGAGTGAGGTCACGCATTCCGTCGTCGTGCGCGTCGATGATGCGAGCATGTGCTGCGAGCGCGCTCGGGCGGCGGGCGCAAAGATTGTCGACCCGCTCACCGATCACGAATATGGCGAGCGGCAGTTCACGGCGGAGGACTTCGCCGGCCATCAATGGACCTTCTCCCAGACATTGCGCGACGTCGACCCGGCCGAGTGGGGCGGCGAGCTGAAGCTGTGGACGTAAAAGCTAGCGATCGAGCCGAACCGCGCCCCGCCAGATTGCCGCGACCGACTCCCACAATAAGGCGACGAGCGCGAGGGCACCGCACCCAGCCATGACCGCTCCCAGAAGCCCAATAGCCCCATTTCCACCATCGGCGAACGGATTCTCGTCTGGCTGATTGCTCGCAAAATTGAAGAGGATCGACCCGATAGGCACGGAGACGACCTGAGATGCCAAAACAATCCAGGTCCACCTATTAAGTCCTGGCCGCAATCTGCGTGCTGCGATCCAGAAGCCGGCTGCGACACCAGACAGCAATGCGGCCAGGGCCAGGCCTGCCGCCGCAAAAGGCAGATACTGCACTCCGGAAACAACCACCGCCATCAGCACGAAAAATACAAAGGCCAAGGCGATGGCGGCGCTGCAGCCGAAGCCGAAGCTTTCGATCGTCAAGAGAGCGCCCGCGAGCCGCACCCTCCAGTTCGTCGCGTGCGCTGCAGGTCTAGCAGACGTGCCTCCCACAAACGGTCAAACGGCGCGTCGGCGCCTTCGTTTCGGGCGTTAAGCGTTCCGATCGCTGTGCGTCGAAAGCCTAGTGATCAGCGTCTTGGGAGCCACCGCTCGATAGCTCTCGTCGATCCACGCTTTGAGGAGATCGACAGGGGGCTTGCGCCCTTTTGTCAGATCGATCGTCACCCACCCGGAGCGGCCAAGCCCGTAGGCCATCGGCTTTGCGGAAGGCAAGCCGAGGGCGGCGGCATTCGAGTGGGTGAGCTTGACGCCGATGCCTCCGTCGCCGAGGAACACGAAGATCTTGTTGCGCACCTTGATGACGCGATCGCCCTCCCAGGGAAAATCTTCGCGGGTCTCGGGGTAACGGAGGGCGTGGGTCCGCAGCGTCTTGGTCAGCGCGTTCATTACTTAACGATAGTTGCGCGAGGTGGGAAAGACATCTTCCTCGGGAAGTGACGGCGCGGCTTCAATGTGGTCGACAAGGACGCCGATGACGCCATCCTGTTTTTGCAATCGACCGTCCATGATCAGGATCGGCTCCAGGTTGGCGACCTGGCGATAGCGGTGATAGATCGGCGGCCGGATGATGACGTCGACGTGGCCGAATTCGTCGGCAAGCGTGAAGAACTTGAAATCTTTTCCCGTCGAAGGCGACTGCCGGGTCACCACCAGGCCGCCGACGCGAACCCGTGCGCCGTCGCGCAGGCTGGTGCGGATCGTTTTCGAATCAATCACGTGCAGCGCCTCGAACTGGGGCCGGTAGAAGTGGATCAAATGGTCGGTAGTCGTCAGCGAGAGCATCCGATAGTCCGTGGCGACTCGCTGTCGGTGCGTCATCATCGGCAGGGTCACCGTTTCGGACGGTTGCTCGAGCAGCGGTGAGTGCTGCCATTCGTCGGCGTGCTCGTTGAAGCGCCAGACAGCCTCACGCCGGTTCGGCTCGATCGCATCGAAAGCGCCGGCCAAGATCAGATTTTGCAACTGGGTCCTGGTGACGCCGTTCCGCGATTGCGTCGTCATCCGGATTCGCCGGCAGAACTGCTCCAGCGACTCGACCGGCCCTTTCAGCTGCGCCTCCTCGAGCACCTCGAGCGCCTTGTCGCCGATGCCGTGGACGTAGTTGAAGCCGAGCCGCAGCGCGCTGTTTTCCACCGTGCATCGGGTGAAGCTCTTGTTGATGTCGACGCCAAGGATCTTGACCCCGTGTCGCTTGGCGTCTTCGACCAGGACGTGCGGGTGATAGAAGCCCATCGGTTGCGCATTGAGCAACCCGGCGTAGAGCGCCGGCGCGTGGTGCAGCTTGAGCCAGGCCGTCTCGTAGCAGGTGCGGGCGAAAGCGGCCGCATGCGACTTGGTGAAGCCGAACTCGGCGAAGGCGGCGAGCTTGCTGAAGATCTCCTCGGCGATTGGCTGCGGAATCTGGTTCTGGGCGCAGCCGCGTAGAAAGCGATCCCGGATCTCATCCATCAGCTCATGCGACCGATGGCTGCTCATGGCGCGACGGAAGTGGTCGGCTTCTGAGCTCGAGAAGCTGGCGCAATCCATCGAGATCTTGAGGATCTGCTCCTGGTAGAGGACGACGCCCAGGGTTTCCTTCAAGATCGGTTCGAGCCGAGGATGGATGTACATCACCGGCTCCTTGCCCTGCTTGCGCCTTAAGTAAGGATGCACAGCGTCGCCCTGGATCGGGCCGGGGCGGATGATCGCCACCTCCACGACCAGGTCGTTGAAGGTCTCGGGTTTGGAACGAGGCAGCGTCTGCATCTGCGCGCGGCTCTCGATCTGGAAGACGCCGATCGTGTCCGCCTCCTGGCAGAGCTGGTAGACCTCGGGGTCTTTCAGATCGAGGGCATCGAGGTCGGGCCGCTGGCCGGTATCCGCCTCGATCAGGTCGAGCGCCTCGGCGACGACCGAGAGCATCCGCAGCCCGAGCATGTCCATTTTGATCAGGCCCAGTTCCTCGACGTCGTCCTTGTTGAACTGGACCACCATCCGGCCCGGCATGGTTGCGCGCTCCACCGGGACGATGTCGATCAGCGGCTCGCCGGTGACCAGCATGCCGCCGACATGAATCGAGAGATGTCGAGGGAAGGTCAGGATCTGGGTGGCGAGGTCGAAGAGCAGCTGCCAGGGGCGGCTTGCCTGCGAGGTCGAGTAACCGGCAGCCTCCGCGATCGTTTCCGGACTTTCCGGGTGCCAGGCCGAGGCGGACTTGGCGAGATGGTCGATCGTCTCCGGTTTGAAGCCGAGCGCCTTGCCGACCTCGCGGATCGCCGAGCGCTGGCGATAGGTGACAACGTTGGCCACCATGCCGGTTCGCTCCGGCCCATATTTTTCGTAGATGTACTGGATCACCTGCTCGCGGTGCGCAGTCGAGAAATCGATGTCGATGTCGGGCGTGGTCGTCATCTCCTCGTGGAGGAAGCGTTCGAAGAGCAGGTTGTGCTCGATCGGATCGACGCGCGTGATTCCGAGCAGGTAGGCGACGATGCTGTCGGCGGCGGAGCCGCGTCCCTGCCCGGGAATGCCTCGCGATTGGGCAAAGCGCATCAGGTCCCAGTTGATAAGGAAGAACTCGGAAAAACCGGTCTTGTTGATGACGTCCAGCTCTTTCTGCAGGCGCGCGGCGACCTCGGAGGTCACCGGTCGGTAGCGCTCGCGGACCGCGTCATGGCAGAGCTTGTAGAGAAAGGAATAGGGCGTTTCGCCGGCCGGCACCGGAAATCCGGGAAAGCGAGCACCAACCAGGTCGAACCGAAAGTTGCACGCCTGTCCAATCTCCGCCGCGTTGGCCAGCCCTTCATCGACCAGCGCGCGTGGGTAACGAGCGAACACCTCGCCCAACTCGGTCTCCGTCTTCAGATAGTGCTCGGCGTTGGGATGGAGATAGCGCTGGGCCTCATCGAGCGTGGTGCGATGGCGAATCGCGGTCAAGACGTCATGCAACTGGTGGCGCTCGCGGGTGGCATAGAAGACCTCGTTGCTGATCAGCAGCGGTGCACCGTGTCGTTCAGCCAGCTCGATCAAGGCCTGGTTCCGGGCCCGGTCGCCGGGCGCGAAGTGGTCGTGCAGCTCGATGAAGACGCGGTCCTTGCCGAAGATCTCCTGGTAGAACGGCAGCCGCTCTTTTGGCTGGGCGATGATGGCAAAGAGCCGGCCACTGCGGCCGGCGATCGTTTCCGGCTTGAGGCGCGCCATGCCTTTGGCATTCGGCATCTGCGCCTCGCTGACGAGGCGGCAGAGATTGGTATAGCCGGCTTTGTCTTCGGCGATCAGCAGCAGACGCTCGCCCCAGCGGTCGTAATCGACGCGATCCTTTGGCGGCGCCGTGCCGTCGTCGATGGTGAGCTCGGTGCCGATGATCGGTTTAATCCCGGCGCGCTGCGCGGCGCCGAAGAACTTGACCGCGCCATAGAAGCCATTGCGGTCGGTGATTGCCAGCGCCGGCATCTCGAGGTCGCGGGCACGCGCCACCAGTTCCTCGGGGTGCGAGGCGCCCTCGAGGAACGAGTAGTTCGAGTGGCAGTGCAGCTCGACAAAACTAGTCATACACGCGCTCGACAAACCATTGCGCACTGGCGCGGTCGCAGTAGCACTCGAGCGCCAGGTCGTCGTCGACGAGCAAGCGCCAGTACTCGCGCGAGACCGGGCTTCGCCACCAATCGCAGTCGATCCGCCAGCGGTTGAGGATGCGGGTCACTGGTTGCCAACCGGCAGCCGACTCGAGATGCGTGGGCATGCCGTCGGCATCGAGGCGCACACGAACCGGTCGTGGCGGTGCGATCAATTCGGTCATGCCGGCCACCAGCTCGAACTCATGCCGGCTTCCAGAGGATGCGGTGATCGGGAATCGGCGCTGCCTCCGGCTGGACCTCGGCGCGCTGCACCAGCGAAGGCCCATATTCCTCGTGCAATCGGGCGACCGCATCGGCGATCGACTCCGTGAAGCCGTCGCGCCGGATCAGCAGGCCTGGCTGACGGACATAGGCCGGCTCGAGGCGCCCGGCGCGGAGCGTGATCCGTTCCAGCGGGGCATTGATCGTGGCACGCAGCAATCGCGGGCGGATCCCATCGAAGAGCTCGCTGGTGGTGCTCACGGGATAGGCGAAGCGGACGTCGATCGCGATCGCCGCGGTCGATTCCTGCTGGAGCGTGATACGCAGCGCCCGCGTCCCCAACCCATGCCGCAAGAGCGAGCTGCTGATCCGCTCGGCCAGCGCCCGCGCGATGAATTGCAAGGCTTCCGTGTTATCGATCGGCGGCTCGAGTGGCTCGGCAGCCTGGATGCGAACCGGGGGCTTGAATGCCTGCCAGCGCCGGTGGTCGATGCCAAAGGCCAGGTCATAGACGTCGAGTGCCTTGACCCCGAGCTGTTGGCGAAATGCCGTTCGCGAGATGGTTTGCAGGCTGCCAATCGTTCGCAGTCCGAGCAGCTCGAGGTATTCGCGCAGGTCGTCGTCCAGCGGCAGAACGTCGATGGGCAATCGAGCCAGGAACCGGCTGGTCTCGTTGGTCTCGACGATCAGCGGCGATCCGGGCGAGGCGCGATCGGCAGCAACCCGAGCCACGAACATCGAACAGCCCACACCGATCGCAGCGGAGACGTCGAGCGCGTTCTCGAGCTGGCGAGAAATCGCGATCAATAGTTTCTTCTGGTCCGGCCATCGCAGCGATAGGCGGTCGAGCTGGAGGAAGGCACAACCAGGGTCCTGATCGGCGGCAACATCCGGCGTGAGCTGGTGCAGGGTCGAAAGCAACAACTGATGCACCCTGGCTGTGCCCTCCTCATCGACCGGTTGGAAGTTGGACTGCGGAGCTAACTGTTGAGCCTGGTTGAGACTCATGCCGACACAGACACCCTGCGCTCGCGCCTGATCAGAGGCGGCAATGACGGTCCCGCGTTCGTCGAGGTGCCCTCCCAGGACAAGTGACGTTGCGCGCAGCTCCGGCGACGCCGACCAGGCGGCCACCAGCGCGGGATGCGGCGTGCGGGCGCAGGCAATCATGGGATGGGATACGGGATGACCCAGCCGGCGCGACGGCCGGGCGGCGCAAGTCGATTTTTGACCACGGCTGCGTCGATCCGCACGCCATGAAGATCGCCATCGGCGCCGAACACCCAGGTGCTCCGGCGCAAATTCACGATCAGGCTGGCGTAATAGCGGATCGCACTATTGGTTTCGACCACCATTCGCTCCCCCGGTACGTGGGGGACGGTCGGTGAAGTGGTGTCGACCATCAGCACGGTGCACTCGGCTTCGACGATGCGATGCAGCAGGTGCGGCAGCTCGGCGTCGAGCCGCGCTGCGGAATCTTTTGCTAGATCGATCACGATGAAATCGACTCCAGAGCGCGCCAGGACACGGACGCTGGCCATCGCCTCGCTCACCGATTTAGGCCGCACGATGAGCAGCCGGTCGAGCCGCGCGTCGAGCCGTGACAGAAATTCCGGATCGAGCCGTCCCGGAAGGTCGACATAGACCGCCGGACCTTCGCGGGTGGCTGCCGCGAGGCTGTGCTGCACGAGTGTGCGCTTGCCCGAGCCACGCATGCCTGCCAGCAGGCTCAGCCGTCCGATCGGCCAGCCGCCGATCCCGGTCAGCTCATCGAGTTCAGGGATCCCGCTCGAACGGGCTGGGCTCGAGGGCGCTGCCGGTCGCGGCGCGGCGCTCCCGAATCGGGTCTGGAGCACAGTGATGGCTTGTTGCAGTCGATCGGGCATCTGGATCGCACCCCGTGTTTGGATTGACGGCAGGAACGCGCGCTGACATCAAGCCTCCCCGGGGACGCAGGACCAGACGCTGAGGCTGCCTACATCATAGCGAACGGATGTTCGCTCGTCAATCCTTCAGGGCTTCCTCGAATCCAACGCTGAACATCGCTTCGAGGTCATGCTTCGAATACACCTTGAAGGCAACATGGGTCCGCGTTCGAACGATGCCGGGGATCTGCGAGAGCCGGGTGGTCACGACCTCCGCAATCTCCTCGTGGTCCCTGACCCGAAGGACGGCGACGAAATCGAATTCACCGGTTACCGAATAGGCCTCGGCGACGCCTGGAACGTCCGCCAGTGCCGGGCCGAGCTTGGCGATCGCGGATCGTTCGGCTTCGATCAACACGATGGCGGTGACCACGTGCGGATTCTCTCACTCGAGGGGCAAGAGCTTGACGATGCGAACAAACGTTCGTATAATAGAGGGCGTCGAAATGGGTGGGGCGGAAGGGCGCTGATGGCGACCGACGAGGCGGAGGTCGAGGTCCTTCCGCCAGATCGGACGACGGTCCTTCAAAACCTCTTCGTTGCCGTCGATCGCTATCACGGCATGGACAAGTTCGGGTTGTTACCCGAGCAGCATGCGCGGCTGATCGTGCAGCTTTCGCGCTTGCGCGATCGCGTCAGTCTCGAAATCGCTGAGCACACCGTAGAGCTCGATAAGACGCAAGCATGCGTCGATTGGGGTTCAGTTTCGACCGTCGACTGGGTCCGCCACCAGGCGAAGATGACATCGACCGCAGCGGCAGACTGTCTCCACATCGGCGAACAGCTGGCCAACCTGCCTGAAACCTGCGAGGCTGTATGGGACGGGCGCATCGGATTCGCGCACGCCGCCATCATTGCCCGGCATGCGCAGGCTGTAAAAGACTCTGACACCGCGAACCCATTCGACGAGCTGCCGTATCTGCGAGCCGCGGAGGAGATGAGCCCGAGCAAGCTCTGGTATCACGCCATGCACCAATGGCACCGCGACGACCCCGACGGGGTGGCCGACATGCAGCGCCGTGACGCAGAAGCGCGCTACCTGCGGTTCATCGATCCAGGTGACGGCGCCGTATTTCTCAAGGGAAAGTTCGACTCCGCGGCAGGGGCAACGATTCGCACCGCCCTGGAACCACTCGCGCGTCCAACCGGCGGTGTGGACCACCGCTGCCAGGAGCGTCGCGACGCAGACGCGCTGTTGGAGCTGGCGGAGCATGCGCTCGACACCGGAGCCATCCCGCAACACGGCACCGTGCGGCCGCACGTCCAGGTGACGACGACGCTGGAGACACTGCGGGGACTGATCGGGGCGCCGGCCGGCGAGATGGAATTGTCGCTCCCCATCTCGGCCAGGACTGTCCAGCGATTCGCCTGCGACAGCTCGATCACTCGCGTCCTGCTGGGCGCCGACTCCGCGGTCATCGATGCGGGTCGTGCGAAGCGTGTCGTCTCGGGCGGCGCCCGACGCGCGCTCGAGGCTCGCGATCGGTTCTGCCGCTGGCCCGGATGCGAGCGACCGGCCTCGCGCACCGCGGCTCACCACATCAAGCATTGGGCGCATGGCGGTAAGACCAACCTATCCAATATGGTGCTGCTCTGCATGCATCATCATTGGACCGTTCACGAAGGCGGCTGGCGACTCTCGCTCGACGGCGACGGACGCCTACTCGCGATTCCACCCGAGACCGAGTTTTATCCCATGTCGGTCCACGCCGCCGATTTCGAAGCCGCGGCACGCGCGCCTGGCGAGTTCGACGTAGCCTAGCGTCGCGCACCGACGAGCTCGATCTAAGCGTTGGGCCTGCGGGGCGTACCAAGCCGCGACCTCGCCGCACAGGCAACGGACGTTTGGACTTCGGCCAGCTATCGCGCCTAGAGTCAGTTCAGATGGCGGGCCAGATCAGGATCGGATGCTCCGGCTGGTCCTATCCCCACTGGCGGGCTCGCTTTTATCCCGAGAAGATGCCGGCTCGCAAGCATTTTGCCTTTTACACGGAGCATTTCGATACGGTCGAGTTGAACAATTCCTTCTACCGGCAACCGCCTGCGGAACGGTTCGTCAGCTGGCGAGAGCAGGCTCCTCCTGGTTTCCTGTTTGCGGTGAAGGGCAGCCGCTACGTCAGTCACATCCGGCGGCTGGCCGTCGAACAGAAGTCGATCGACATGGTGGTCGAGCCCGCCCTGATGCTGGGCGACAAGCTCGGGCCCATCCTCTTCCAATTTCAGCGCACCTTCCACCTCGACCTCGCCCGCTTGGAGCGCTTCGTCTCCATGCTGCCGGCCGGACTGCGCTTTACCCTCGAATTCCGCCACGACTCGTGGCTCGTGCCGCCAGTTTGCGAGTTGTTGCAGTCGCGCAGGATCGCGCTCTGCATTCCAGACCATCCGAAGATGCCGCAGATTTTCGCGATAACCAGCGACTTCACGTATGTGCGGATGCACCTTCCGGCGCGTGGACTGGGATATGGCAGAAAGTCGTTGGAGCCTTGGGCGGAGCGCGTGCTCGACTGGCGGGCGGCCGGCGTCGATGTCTTCGTCTACTTCAACAACGATATGGAGGGGCATGCAATCAAAGACGCAGAGATGCTTAAACGGCTCCTCGGAGTTCAGTGACGTCCAGTGCGCCCGAGCCCCCGATTGACCGTTGGTGCGCCTGATTCCATAGGGAACGGAAGGCGGGGATTCGAGAGGAAACGGGAAGGCCGGGATTCGAACCCGGGGAGCGGATTAAAGGCCCGCTCAAGCGCTTAGCAGGCGCTCGCATTCGACCACTCTGCCACCTCCCCGCGCGAGGCGGTAGCCAGTTTAACCTGTTTCCGTGGAAGCTTCGATCGACGAACGGTGGACGCGTTACGGCCGGGCGCTAATCGCGTCGATGAACGAGGTCCTGGAGGAGACGCCCGCCGACATCCATGCCAACCTGCTAGAGACCGCCGACTACTGGCTGTCCCTGGGCCTCGCGCTCGGCCTCCATGATCCTGATCGAGGCCGTCGCCTCCTGCACCTCATCGAACAACATGAAGCCGAACGCGGCGAATTGCGGCGAGACGCTGCCGCGCTGATCGACGAGGTCTTCGACTGAGACGCCGGGGGCTGGTCTCACAGCTTTATTCGGCGGCTCGGCTTGTGAACGACATCTCGGTGGTGGCTTCCGGCGATCCCCAGCGGATTGCGCGGCGGGCCAAGAACAAGATCATCGGTCGTGCGTTGGGGCGAGCGGGTCTGTGGCGGCTTCTCTGGCGCTGATCGGCCGCCTCAGGACTTCAGCCGCGCCGCCAGTTTTCGCAGGTCTCGGATAAAGGCTTCCATCTCGAGCTCGCGGCTCTCGTCATCTGGGGCTCGCAAAATCGACGAGGGATGGACGGTCGCCATCATCGTGGGCAAACCGTGGCGGTCGAAGAATTGCCCCCGCTGGGTACTGACCCGGAAATCGCGACCGAGCATCGCCTGGGCTGCCGTCGCGCCGAGCAGCACCAGGTAGGCGGGCCGGACCACCGCGATCTCCGCCTCGAGCCAGGGCCGGCAGGCGCTGATCTCGGCCGCGTTCGGTTTCTGATGCAGCCGACGTTTGCCCGCAGGCTTCCACTTGAAGTGCTTGACGGCGTTCGTGACATAGACACGGGTCCGGTCGATCCCGGCGGCGACCAGCGCCTCGTCGAGCAGGCGCCCCGCCGGGCCGACGAAGGGCTTGCCCTCGATATCCTCGCGGTCGCCGGGCTGCTCGCCGACGAACATCACGCGCGCATGCGCTCCGCCTTCGCCGAACACCGTCTGCGTCCCGGTCTTATAGAGGTCACAGGCCTGGCAGCCGGCAGCCGCCTCCTTGAGCCCAGGCAGCGAGGGCTGCTCGGGAATCAACGCCTGCGCCGGGAGACCTTCCGTCACAATCCGTGTTTGGCCTGATGCACGCTCCGCCGCCTTCCCAGTTAGACCCGGTTCGCGCCCGGTCGCGACCCGGTTTCGGCTACTTCTTGTCGGTGTCAAGCGGCAGGCTCAGCGTAAACTCGCTGCCTTCTCCCAGCTTCGAGACGGCGACGATGTCGCCGCCGTGCAGCCGGGCCAGCTCCCGCGCCAGGTAGAGCCCGAGCCCGGTGCCGGGCACCTCGGGCTGGGGCGCGATTCGATTGAAGCGAATGAAGAGGCGTTCCATATCTTCAGGCGCGATCCCGATACCGAAGTCCCGAACATGGATCAAGGCGAGGCCGCCCGCCGTGGTCAGCTGAACCGTGATTTCGCCGCCGTCAGGCGAGTACTTGATCGCGTTGTCGATCAGATTCCCGATGATGATGTCAAGCCGCATCACGTCGGCGAGGACCGGCAGGGGTCCCGTGGTTCGATCGTCGAGTGTGAGCCGGTGCTTCTCAGTCAGGGCCGCCCTGGCGGAGGCCACATCCCGGCGCAGGGCTTCCCGAAGATCCACCCGCTTGCGCTTGAGTTGCAACCGCCGGTCTTCGAGGCGAGCGGCCTCAACCATTTCATTGGCCAGCATGTTGATCTGCGCCGCCTTGGCTCGGAGCAGTGGAAGCACCGGCCGCAGCCGGTCTGGAATCGGTCCGAGCGCCTCCTCCTCCATCATCGACAGGTAGCCACCAAGCATCGCGGCTGGCCCACGCAACTCGTGTGATGCCAGGCGCAAAAACTCTGACTTCGCCTTCTCCAGCTCGGCCAGCTGATCGGCTTTCTCCCGCAGGCGATCGGCTTGCTCCTGCTGCCGCTGCCGGACATCGATCGGCTCCTCGCTTTGCTCGGCGAGCACCATCACATGCGTGACCCGGCCGGCGGTGAGGACCGGGTAGGCATCGATGTTCCAGATTCGCTGCGCTTGCCCTTCGACCACCTCAGGGGTGAAATAGCTGAGGGCTTCCGCTCGATGCCGAACCCTGGCCATGAGCTCGTTGATCGCCGCCCCGTCGGCACGCCGAAAGATATCGGTGAGTGGCTGGCCGGTTCGTGGCGGCGCGGCGAGG
>DAIPYJ010000003.1:0-104037 GCA_036782775.1 Candidatus Dormiibacterota bacterium
CTGCGCCCGCCCCGCCGCCGCCCCCGGCTCCGGCGCTGCGCGGCTGGATCCCACCCAACAACCCGCCCGCCAACATCCCCCCCTCTCCCAACTTCCTCCAGAGCTGCTCGGGCAGCGCCTATGACGACTCGGCGGGCTGCGTGAACTCGGCGCTGGCCGCCATCAACAACGCCCGGACCCAGGAAGGCCTGCCGGGCATGGGCCTCCCCACCAACTGGAGCCAGCTGTCGCCCACCCAGCAACTGTTCGTGGCCACCAACCTCGAGCGCACCGTGCGGGGTCTCGCTCCTCTGCAGGCCATGGCGACGGCACTGGACCAGGCCGCCGACCAGGGCGCCCAGCAGAACACCGACCCGTCGGCTCCGCCCGGGTTCCCCTACACCCAGTGGGGTTCGAACTGGGCGGGTGCGGTGGGCAACCCGCTCGAGGCCATGTACTACTGGATGTACGACGACGGTCTGGGCTCGAGCAACGTCGACTGCACGTCGAGCAACCAGAGCGGGTGCTGGGGTCACCGCGACAACGTGCTCATGAAGCTCAAGTGCCAGATGTGCGTGTTCGGCGGTGGGTTCGAGGGCACCGCCTACCAGGGCACGCCGAGCCTGGCCGAGATCCTGGTGGACAGCTCGGGCCAGCCCGCCGTGGACTTCACCTGGCAGCAGGAGCAGGCCTACCTGAGCTAGCGGGGGCTCGAAGCAGGCCCTCGACTGGGCCCGCCCGACGTGCTGTGATCGTCGCCACCGCCGTCGCGCCCCGCCGGGCGCTCTCAGAAAGGCCCTCCATGAGCAGTGTGACCAAGCGCCTCTCGGCGATCCTCCAGGCCAAGGCCAACAAGGCGCTGGACAAGGCCGAGAACCCCGCCGAGATGCTCGACCTCTCCTACGAGAAGCAGCAGGAGAACATCCAGAAGGTCCGCCGCGCCCTGGCCGACGTGACCACGGCCAAGAAGCGTCTCGAGCTCCAGGCCGCCCAGCTCCAGACCCAGGCGGCCAAGCTCCAGGACCAGGCCAAGCAGGCGCTGGCCCAGAACAACGAGGACCTCGCCCGCGAAGCCCTGAGCCGGCGGGCGGCGTTGGACAGCCAGCTCCAGGACATGGGGACGCAGCACGCCCAGGTGGAGAAGCAGCAACAGCAGCTCGAAACCACCGAGCAGCGCCTGTCGGCCGAGGTGGAGCAGTTCCGCACCAAGAAGGAGACGCTCAAGGCGAGCTACAGCGCCTCACAGGCCGAGGCCGGCATCGGCGAGGCGGTGTCGGGGATCTCCGAATCGATGGCCGACGCCGGCGTGACCCTGCAACGGGCCCAGGACAAGATCGCCGACATGCAGGCGCGAGCGGGTGCCATGGACGAGCTCATCGACAGCGGCGCCCTTCCCGACGCCCTCGGCGGACCGAAGGACGACATCCAGGCACAGCTCGACGCCGCCTCCGGCTCGAGCGAAGTGGACGCCGAGCTGGCGGCCCTGAAGGCACAGATGGCGGCGGGCTCGCTCGGCACCGGCCCAGCGGGCGGCACCCCGGCGCCGGCCGCAGACGAGAGCACCAAGTGATCGTCCGCATCCTGGGCGAGGGACGCTACGAGGTCCCGGACGCCGATCTCCCCGCCATCGAGGAGCTCGACGGCGTGCTCGTCGACGCCATCGACCGCGACGACGAGGCGTCGTTCTCGGCCGCCCTGGCCGATCTGATCGGACAGGTCCGGCACACGGGCAACGCGCTCGACCACGAGGACACCCGCACCTCGGAGATGGTCGTCCCCCACGAAGGGTCGACGCTCACCGAGGTGAAGAGCCTGCTGGCCGAAGAGGCCTAGCTCGGCTTCACGGCGCCACACAGCTCCACGAACCGGGCGCGCTCGGCGTCGTCCAGCACGGCGAGATGGCGGGCCATGGCCCGGTCGGTGGCCTCCTCGGCTCTGTCCCAGGCCGCCTTGTGCGGCTCGGGATCGGGGAGCTCGGTGTCGCCCCACCCGAAGACCTGGGCCATGAACGGCGTCCGGACCGACAGCGCCTGCAGGGGGCTCAGCCCCTCGGCGAGGACGGCGCCGCCGTGGAGCGCGCCGCGCAGCTCGCGCAAGGCGTTCAAGCGGTGCAGGGCCATGGCCTTCGGGTCCTCGGGCTCTTCCAGCTCCCTCCAGCCGGCGAACAGCGGCGCCCCCGCCGCAGAGGCGGCCGACACCACCTTGCCCTCGAGCTCAGCGAGGCGCCCGTAGTCGACCCCGTCGGGGAGATGGGCGAGCGCCCAGTGGGCGGCGCAGGAGGCGAAGGCCTCGGCGGCGCCCGCCGCGCTCGCCACCTTCCGGCCCCGCTCCCACGCCGCCACCACAGCCGACGGCTCGAAGTAGACGAGGGCCGCGGCCACCACCGCACCGCTCACCTCGCCGAGGACCCCGCCCCGGCCGGCGAAGTAGAAGTCGATGCCCTGGAACCCCATCTCGCCGCCGCATCGATAGGTCTCTGCGTCCATCATGAATCCGGCCGGCACCGAACCTGTGGTCTCGGCGGTCTGTCGGGCGGCGGAGAGGGCGTCCATAGGGCGAACGGTAACCCGAGAGGCGACGGCGGGCATCTCCGGCGCCGACCGGGTGGTGGCCGGGCGCGGCTCCCTGGCATGCTGCGGCGCGCCACAAGGAGGTCGGCCATGGCCAAGGCACGTGCGGAGATCGAGCTGGGCGCCCAACCCGACGCGGCGTGGGCGGTGGTGGGGAACTTCGGAGGCATCGGCGACTGGATGCCCGGGATCGAGTCGTGCGTCGTGGACGGCGACGACCGGGTGCTGCGCCTCATGGGCCTGGAGGTGACCGAACGCCTCGAGCGACGCGACGACGAGGCCCGCACGCTCAGCTACCGCATCGTGGGTGGGGTTCCCGTCGTCAACCACCTGGCCACCATCTCGGTGGTGCCCGACGGAGACGGCTCGCGGGTGACCTGGGAGGTGGAGGTCGAGCCCGACGACATGGGGGACTTGCTGCACGCCACCTACCAACAGGCGCTCGAGGCGCTCAAGGTGCACCTGGGTGGCTGACCGTCCCGATGCTGTGGGGGGCGGACGCCTGGGCTACGAGCTGGTGGGGCACACCGCCGCGCCACCCGAAGTCGTGTGGCCCCTCGTGGCCGAGGTGGAGCACTGGAAGGAGTGGTCGTTCCTGACGCACACCTTCTTGAGGCAGCCCGGCGCTCCCGACCCCAACGGGGTGGGCGCAGTGCGCCGCCTGGCCGTGGGACCGTTCGGGAGCACCGAGGAGGTCGTGGCCTTCGAACCCCCGCGCCATCTCGGCTATGTGGCACGACGGGGCATGCCGGCGCGCCACTACCGAGCCGACGTCGTGCTCGACCCCGAGGGCTCGGGCACGCGCATCACGTGGAGCGGGACGATGGACCCGCTCGTCCCCGGTAGCGGCCCGCTGGCGCTGGCCTACGCCCGCAGCTTCGTGCGCCGCTTTCTCTCCGGGCTCACCCGCTACGCCGACCGCCGAGCGGACGGGTCCCCGTCGACGCCCGGTTGACGGTGCCGCCGGCGCCAGGCCGGCCCCGAGCTCAGAGGCCGGCGGTGGGCAGCCGGTCGGCCTGGCGCAGACGGGTGGCGAGGGCCTCGAGGAGCTTGCGCCGCACCGCCGGCGCCTTGCGCAGCAGCCGGTTCAGGTCCTGGGAGCTGATCTCGAGGACCTCCATGTCGCTGGCGGCCCGCACGGTGGCGGAGCGGGGCTCGCCGTCGATGAGCGACAGCTCGCCCACCACGTCGCCGGGGCCGAGGGTGGCCAGGCGCCGTCCGCCCCGTACCACCTCGGCCTTCCCCTCGGCGATCACGAAGGCGAGCCCTCCCGAGGCGCCCTGGCGGGTGAGCACCGCCCCGGCGTCGAAGTGTCCCGGGACGGTCAAGGTGGCCACCTGGGCCAGCTCACGCTGCGAGAGCGTGGAGAACATGGGGATCCCGGCCACGAGATCGATCTTCTGAGCACGTCCCCTGGGCGCCATGGCGGCTCGGCATCCTCTTTCGACGGTCGTGGGCGGAAGGGCGGCGGTCGGTGACCGAAAGGGCTGACGGGAAGGGCCCACCCTACCCGGGTCGTCCTGAGCAGGCCCGGAGCACAACCCGTGCCCATCGATACGGTCGTTGAAGCGACGTTTTGCGAGCGTTGTCCCACATTGAGTGGTTTGCTGGGGAAAGAACCAACACTGCGTCACGAGGCTCGGTAGGGCGGTCCGGCCACGTAAGGAACCACTCGGTCGAACGTTCCCTGACCAGAAGCCGACGAAGAAGGACGCACTGAGCGTCGGCAGGTTTCCCGGCGCCCGGTGCGGACCGGGCACCAAGGGGGACGGCATGGAGATGCTGGGGGGAGGGTCCAAGCGGACTGGCGGTCGTCGACGCACGTGGCGCTTCTGCCTGGGGGCGACGTCGGCCACGCTCATCGGCGCGGGCGCCGCCATGTTGTCGGGAGTGGGCGGGGCCGGCGCCGACAGCGGCCTCACCCAGGGCAGCTCGTCGGCGCAGTCGATGTGGGTCGGGCCGCACGAGGGCTCGCTGGCCGTAGGCGCCATCTTCGGAGTGGCCCTGGCCGGCAACACCGGTGCTTCGTCCAAGGCGCAGTCCGAGGGTGTCGATCTCGGTGCCGTGGGCGCAAGCATGAAGAGCTACAACTGCGGCGCGCCAGCCAATCCCCAGGTAGCCGGCGCCGTTCCCAGCCCACTGATCGTCGAAAGCGGTGAGCCCGGGGCGTCGCAGGGAATCAGCCAAGGCCCGAGCCAGTCCGACTACTTCTCCAACGAGTTCGGGCAGGCCAGCAACACTCCCTACGCCGAGGCCGACACCACCTACGCGGGGCCGCTCGCCGACCCTTCCAACGCCTTCACGATCTCGGGCATGCATTCGAAAGCCTGGTCGGGCGTGGTCAACGGCGTCGACGAGGCCGGCGCCAGCTCCGACATCGGATCCATCAGCCTCGGTGGCGGGACGGTCGTCCTGAACGGCCTCCACTGGCTGAGCGTCACCCCCGTCAACGGTGGCGGCCAGCAGACCGGGACGTTCGGAATCAGTCAGGCCATCATCGGTGGCACTGCGCTGCCCGCGTCACCGGATCTCTCACAGGTGTTCACCGCTGCCAACCAGGCGTTGGCACCGCTCGGGATTCAAGTCAACTTCCCGACCTCGACCGTCTCTCAGGGCATTCAGTTCGTCTCGCCGCTGCAGATCGAGATCGTTCCGAGCTCGCAGCGGGACTCGGTCGTGGACCCCGTGGTCACCGGACTGCAGCCGACTTACTACCAAGTCGCCAACGGGCTCGAGAATGGCTTCTCGAGCGACCAAGCCCCCTACAACAGCTTGGGTCAGCTCGAGGACAACCAAGCCGGCCAGCAGATCTCAGCGGCACTGTGCCAGAGCGACAACGCCATAACGATCGGGGACGTCACCATTGCCTCGCTGGACGGAGGGGGCTACTTCTCCACCGAGCTCGGAGGCGTGAATTCCTCGGCCGGCCCGCTGGCGGCCAACCAGTTCACCCTCGGCAACTTGACCCTCGGCGCCCTCAACCCGGGGTCACTCGGCACGCCCGGCTCCCTCGGCCTACCGGGGAGCACCAACAACCTCTCCACCACGACGGGCGGTGCCAAGGCCGCCCCGACAAAGTTGCCCTCCCAGGCAGCAAGGGCCCGGCTGCGCGGCTTCTCGGCGGGTGGCCCCCTGCTCGGCGCCGGGCTCGGCGCCTTGGCTCTGCTACTGGCCCTCGCCGAAGGCGACCGAAGATTGATGCGTCGTGGCCAGAAGTCGGCGCTCGCCGGCGGTCCCGATAGTGGGGTTGCCGCACCCGGAGGCGGTCCCGAGGAGTGAGCCGGTGACGACTTTGAACGGCGCTGCCGGCCCGCCCGCGGCGGGCAAGCGGCCGGTGTTCGGGCGCCTGATGCAGGGGTACACAGCGGTGGCGGTAGTGGTGCTGGTGGTGGTGCTCATCGCCGCCATCTTCCCGAGCAAGCTCCCTCGCTCGACCCACTCGAGCGGCGTCAGCACGGCAGCCATCGTGCTGGGAGCGGTGCTCGGGGTCATCGTCCTCACCGGCCTCGCACTGTTCCTCGCCACCCGCGGTGCCGCAGGAGCGCCACGCCGAGAAGCCATCGGCGCCTTCCTCCTTCAGCACCGGCTGCTGCGGGGCTACGCGCCGGCGGTGGTGCTTCTCGCCGTCATCGCCCTCGTGGCCACGCTCGTGCCGAGCACCACTCCGCCCGTCGCCAACACCTTCGCCAGCCGGCCCACCGGCTCGCTGGGATCGACCGGGACCACGGGCGGGCAGACCACCGCCCAGAACGGCCAAGTGGCGAGCGGCGCCACGTCGGGTGCGGCTGGCAGCGCCGGAACGGGGGCGGTCGTCAGCTCCTGCAGCGGCAACCAGGTGCCCGGCGACCCGTATGCGCCGCCGTGCACCCAGTTCGCCGGCAACAACGGCGGGGCCACTGCCAAGGGTGTGGACGGCAACACCATCACGGTCACCGCCCGGCTCACCACCGACCAGAACTTCCAGAACACCCTGGCCCAGCTGGCCGGCGCACAGCTGCAGGACACCAACGCCGACAACGAGCGCACGTTGAACGCCATCGTCCAGTACTTCAACACGCACTTTCAGTTCTACGGCCGCAAGATCGTCGTCAAGTACTTCACCGGCCAGGGATCGCTCTCCAACGAGTTACAGGGATATGGCCAGGGGGCTGCCGAAGCCGACGCCGCCACGGCCCAGTCGATGGGCGCATTCGCAGACTTGACGGCCGAGTCAGAGCCCTACGCCACCGCCCTGTGGCAGGACGGGGTCATGGGCTTCGGCGACCCGTACATGCCGAACTTCTGGCACCAGCAGCACGCCCCCTATGACTGGTCGATCGCCACAGACGGCACGGACCTGGCCACGGACATCGGGTATTACGCGGTGAGCAAGCTCTGCAACCAAGGTGCCGCCTACGCCGGCGGCAGCCTGAGGGGCCAGCCCCGCAAGATCGCCGGCATCGCTCCACAGAACGAGCTGTATCAGGTCTCGGTGCAAGTGTTCTCGGCGATCATGCACGCCCACGGCTGCGACGACACCCAGTTCGCTTACACCCTGGACCTTCAGACCGAGTCGCAGCAGGCTGCCAACCTGGTGGCCCAGCTCAAGGCGGCTGGCTACACGACGATCGTCTGCGGCTGCGACCCGATCTTCCCGGTCTACCTCTCGGGCGCCGCCGCCCAGCAGAACTACTTCCCTGAATTCGTCGAGATCGGTGCGGCGCTGGTCGACCAGGACTACGTCGGCCAACTGTACAACCAGCAGTTCTACCAACACGCCTTCGGGATCAGCCCCAATGAGGCGACCGTCCCCTACACCCAGACGTTGGGATACGCCGCCTACGAGGTCGGGTGCCAGAGCAATCCCTCCATTTGCAGTGGTCAGGGCCCGTCGTTCTTCGTGAATCTCATCTACGTGCAGATGGCCATGTTGGCCATAGGGATCCAAATGGCTGGGCCCGACTTGACCCCGGCCACGTTCCAGAAGGGCATGTTCGCCTATCCGCCACGCGAAGGTCCGTACGGACAATGGGGGTGGAGCCCGACGCAGTACACGACCCCGAACGACTTCCGGGAGGTGTGCTGGAGCCCCAACACCATCTCGCCCTACAACGGCAAACAGGGGGCCTACATCCAGGGCGCCAACAACGGAGCACGCTGGACGGCATCGTCGGTCCCCGGGGGCGCTCCCGGCTGCCCGATCCCCTCATCGTGATGTCCAACGGCCGAGTTCGAACCCAGAGGCGACTGTGAGCGTGGGGCCCCGGTGACCGTACCGACAGCGAGGAGCGAGCCGTGACCGCGATCGTCGCCACCCTGGAGCGGGGGCGAACAGCCCTCGAGCGCTGGCAGGGGCTTCCCAAGGCGGCGCGATGGGCGATCGGCATAGCTGCGCTCATCGTCGCCTACGTGATCGCCGAAGTGATAAGCGGCCACAATGGCTACGTCTTCAAGCACGCCCCACTGGGCATCGTCCTCGTGGGGGTGGTCTATGGCGCGGTGACGTCCCTCGGTGCCATGGGGCTCATCCTCGTGTACCGGGCCCAGCGGTTCATCAACTTCTCCCACATGGCCATGGGGAGCCTGGTGGGTGCACTCGCCATCGGCATGGTCAAGGTGCACGGGCTCAATTACTGGGTCGCCCTGCTGGCAGCCGTGGCCGCCGGCGCCGTTCTGGGCGGGCTCACCGACAGGTTCTTCCTTCGACCCTTCCGCGACAAGCCCAGGCTCATCCTGTTGGTGGCCACGGTGGCCCTGGCCCAGGTGTTCGGCGCCTTCCAGTACATGGGTACACAGGACGAGCACTTCAACGCCCTGCTCGGCGCCTTCGCACCACCGTTCAACGTTCACTTCACCATCGACGTCTTCACCTTCCACAGCGCCGAGGTGCTGGTGGTCGTGGTGCTGCCACTGGTGCTGGCTTTTCTGGCGTGGTTCCTGTTGAAGACAAATGCGGGAATCGGCGTGCGCGCCGCCGCGGAGAACAACGACCGGGCACTCACCTTCGGGATACCGGTCCGCCGGCTCGTCACCATCGTCTGGATCATCGCCGGCGCCTTAGCCGCCCTCAGCTACATGCTGTCGGCGCCGTTCAACGGCGTGCAGCCGCAGCTCGCTCTCGACCCGGCCATCGTCCTGCTGCCCGTCCTGGTGGTGGCCACCTTGGCCCGCTTCGAGTCGCTGCCCATAGCCCTGGCCAGTGGGGTGGGGCTCGGGATCGTTCAGTCCCTGGTGCGCTGGAACACCGCCGGCAACCCGGCCATCTTGTGGGCGATCTATCTCGGGATCATCGTGGTGGCCTTCTTGGCGCAGTCCGGAAGGATGTCCCGGGCCCTGGGCCTCGGGGCCTCGTCGTGGGCGGCCATCGGGGCGCTCAAGCCCATTCCCCGCGAGCTGCGTCACCTACCCGAGATCCGCGGGGCGCGCTGGATCGGGTTCGCCGTCTTGACGGCGGCGTTCATCGCCATTCCTTCCTTCTGGGGCCCTTCCAACCAGTTGTTGGCGGGCTTCGCCGTGGTGTGGGCCATCGTGGGGGTGTCCCTGGTGGTGCTCACCGGGTGGCTGGGCCAGATCAGCCTGGGCCAGATCGGCATCGCCGGAGTAGCCGGCGTGGTGGCCGGGAACCTCGTGTCGCGCTTCAACGTCGACTTCTTCGCGGTCATGGCGGCGGCCGCACTCGCCGGCGGCGCCGTGGCCCTTCTGGTCGGCCTCCCGGCACTGCGCATCAAGGGGCTCTTCCTGGCCGTCACCACCTTGGCGCTGGCGGTGGCCCTCGACCAGTACTTCTTGAACGACGCCACATTCCCGCAGTTCATCCCCTCGACCGGGGTTTCACGGCCACTGTTGCTGCAACGCTTCAGCCTGAGCAGCAACTACGCCATGTACCTGGTGTGTCTGGGCTTCCTCGGTCTGGCCATCCTGGTGGCCCGGGGCATGCGAAAAGCTCGCGCCGGCCGGGCGCTCATCGCCATCAACGACAACGAGCAGGCCGCCGCCTCGGCGGCGATCGCCGCCACCCGGGTGAAGCTGGCCGGGTTCGTGGTAGCCGGCATGATGGCGGGCGTGGCCGGAGGGTTGGACATCCTCCTCCTGCGAGCCCTCAACCCGGGCAGCTTCCCGCCCCAGGACTCGATCACGGTTTTCGTGTACTCGGTGATCGGCGGGCTCGGCTCCGTCGCCGGAGTCTTGACCGGTGTGCTCTTCTTCAAGTACCTGGAGTCGATCACCGCCCTGGGCCAGTTCCACCAGGTGGTGAGCGGCGTGGTGGCGCTGTGGGTGCTGTCGCTCGTCCCCGGCGGATTGGGACAGCTCCTCTACGACGCCCGCGACCGGGTGCTGCGCAAGGTCGCCCACCGCAGAGGCATCGTGGTGCCCAGCCTGGTGGCGGACAAACGGCAAACCGGGGCGGGGACAGCCGAACGCGACGACCTGCTCGCCGCCATGGTGGCGTCGGGCAACGGTGACGGGCACGTCCCGGATACCGACGATGTCCCGGTGGTGACCCGGTCATGAGCTGGGCTGAGGACACAGGGGAGCTTGCCGTCGCCGCGGGCGCAGGCAGCGAGAAGCTGCTCGCCTGCAAGGACATCGACATGGCCTACGGCCAGGTGCAGATCCTCTTCGGGGTCAACTTCGACGTGGAGAAGGGCGAACTGGTGGCCCTGCTGGGCACCAACGGAGCAGGCAAGTCCACCCTCCTCAAAGGAATCTCCGGGCTGGTGCGCCCCAAGAACGGGAAGGTCAGCTTCAAAGGTGAGGACATCACCAAGCTTCCCGCCGACGTCACGGCGCGCAAGGGCATCTCGCTCATGCCCGGTGGCAAAGCGGTGTTCCCCACCCTGAGCGTGGCGGAGAACTTGAAGATGGCGGCGTGGTTGATCCGCGACCAGCCCGAGCGCATCGAGTCCGCCCGTCAAGAGGTCATGGACCTGTTCCCCATCCTGTCTCAGCGCTACGGACAGATGGCGGGCAATCTGTCCGGCGGCGAGCAGCAGATGCTGGCGTTGGGCTCGGCGCTCATGACCAGACCAGAGCTGCTCATGATCGACGAGCTGTCGCTGGGGCTGGCGCCCACCATCGTCGGCGCGCTGCTCGAAGTGGTGGAGGAGATCCACCGGCGAGGCACCACCGTCGTCATCGTCGAGCAGTCGGTCAACGTGGCGCTCAACCTGGCCAAGCGGGCCGCCTTCATGGAGAAGGGCGAGGTCCGCTTCGAAGGCCCCACCGCACACCTTCTCGAGCGCCCCGACATCCTGCGGTCGGTGTTCATCGCCGGGGCGTCGGCGCACGAGGCGCCGAGTGGCAATGGCCAGTCTGCGGGGCTGACGGTGCCCACGGCGACGGCCGGGGCCACGACCAGCGTCTTCGCCGCACCGCCGGACACCGAAGCCGAAGGAGACCGGCCGGTGCTCGAATGCCGCGAGGTGGTCAAGACCTTCGGCGGCATCCGGGCCGTCGACCACGTCGACCTGGTCGTCCAACCCGGCGAGATCGTGGGGCTCATCGGCCACAACGGGGCCGGCAAGACCACCCTCATGGACTGCATCTCCGGCTTCCTCCAGATCGACCAGGGGCGCATCCTGCTCGAAGGCAAGGAGATCAACGAGCTGCCCGCCCACCAGCGGGCCATGGGCGAATTGGGACGGTCCTTCCAGGACGCCCGCCTGTACCCCACGCTGAACGTCGCCGAGACCATCGCCGTGGCCAGGGAGCGGCACCTGCTGAGCAGGGACATGTTCGCCGCCGCCCTGCAGCTCCCCGCCTCCTACGAATCGGAGATCGAGACGATGGCCGTGGTCGAGGAGCTCATCGCCATGATGGGCCTCGGCGCCTACCGCGAGAAGCTCACCGGTGAGCTGTCGACCGGCACTCGGCGCATCGTGGACCTGGCCTGCATCATGGCCCAGGACCCCAAGGTCCTCATGCTGGACGAGCCCTCGGGCGGCATCGCTCAGAAGGAGACCGAGGCGCTCGGACCCCTCCTGCGCCGGGTCCGCGAACAGACGGGGTGCTCGATGCTCATCATCGAACACGACATGCCCATGCTGAGCTCCCTCTGCGACCGGCTCGTGGCCATGGAACTCGGCGGCATCATCGCCGAGGGCCCGCCCGCCGAGGTGCTCGCCCACCCGGCGGTCATCGCCTCCTACCTGGGCTCGGACGAAACCGCCATCGCCCGCTCGGGCAGTACCACCGCCTGAGGAATCCGACGCGCCTCAGGGCGCGTCACGGGTGGGCACGCCGTCGAGCGCCGGGGACTCGGGATAGCGGGGGTCCATCTCCGTCAGCGTGGCGAGAAGGATCTCCCCCACGACCCAGTCCCGGAACCACTTGTGGTCGGCCGGGACGACGTACCACGGGGCCTGCTCGGTCGAGGTGCGGGTGAGCGCCTCCTCGTAGGCCGCTTGGTAGTCGTCCCACCGGGAGCGTTCCAAGAAGTCGGACTCCTGCAACTTCCAACGCTTGTCCGGTCGCTCGAGGCGGTCGGCGAGGCGGCGGTCCTGCTCCTCGGAGGAGATGTGCAGGAAGATCTTGACCACCGTCGTGCCGCCGTGGGCGAGCAGGCGCTCGAAGGCGGCGATGTGCTCGTAGCGGGCCCGCCACACCGCCTCGGGCACGAGCTCGTGGACGCGCACGACGAGCACCTCCTCGTAGTGCGAGCGGTTGAAGATGCCGATCTCCCCGGCCGCCGGCGCCGCGGCGTGGACCCGCCACAGGAAATCGTGGGCGGCCTCCAGGTGGGTGGGCACCTTGAACGACGTGACATGCACCCCCTGCGGGTTCACCCCGTGAAAGACGCGTCTGATGGTCCCGTCCTTGCCGGCGGCGTCGACACCTTGCAGCACGACGAGCAGCGATCGTCTCGCTTCGGCCCACAAGCGCCCCTGCAGCCCTTCCAGCGACTCGATCTGCGCCGAGTTGGCCGCCTCGGTCTGCTGGCGGCTGCCGGGAGCGCCGCCCGTGTCGCCGGGGTGGCGGCCGGCGATGCCGGCCGGCCTGCCGGGGCGCACGCGCCAGCGAGACAGTTCCCGGCCTGCCAACGTTCAGGCCCCGAGCTGGCTGCGCAGTTCGTCGAGGTCGCGACGGAGCCGAGCCACCTCGTGGCGCAGCTCGGCCAGCTCCTCCGACCATGCCCCTGGGGCCGGCGAGCTCGGGGCCGGGACAGGCGACTGCGACGGCACATCCCGCTGCCGCACCTCGTCAGGTGCGCTGTCCTCGACGTGTCGGATCGCCGACCCGAGGCAGTGGGCGTAGCGGTCTTCCTTCTGGCCCGGGGACCGGGGGAGGCGCCGCACCAGCGGCTCCTCCCGGCCGGCCAGTGCCGACAGCTCCGCCTCCACCTCGCCGAGACCGTCGAGGCGCGCCATGCGCTCGGTTCTCGACCGGAGCTCGCCTGGGGTCTGGGGACCGCGCAGCATGAGCACGCCGAGCAGTGCCAGCTGTCGCTCGTCCAGCCCCAGCACCTCGGCCAGCTCGTGGCGGTAGCGGAGGGCGGAGCGCCCGTGTGAGGGATGCACGAACCGGGCGAGGCCCCTGGCCTTGGCGCCGGTGACGGCCCGCTCCACCGCCTCCTCGGAGAAGGACACGACCGGATCCCGGTTGGAGGACTGATTGCACGCCGACACCAGGGCATTGAGCGTCAAGGGGTAGTGCTGGGGGGTGGTCAGCTGCTTCTCGACGAGACAGCCGAGGACCCGCACCTGCTCGGGATCCAAGTCCACGACGGGGAGCATAGGAGGAGGAATAGCGTGCTGGAGGAGCCTGTTGGCCCGGAGGGAATGAGAGTTGCCGGCGTTGGGCTCCACCAGGGCAGGCTCCGGCGAGAGGAGTTCCGACGTGGAAGTGAAGGACCTGGGACACATCGTGCTCTACGTCCGCAACCTCGAGCGTTCCGTTGCCTTCTACCGCGACGTGCTCGGGTTCAGGCCCGTCTTCGACGGCACCTTGGGCTTCCCGGCGGCGGCGTTCACCTCGGCGTCGGGTCGGACGCATCACGAGCTGCTCCTCATCGAGGTGGGTGCCGACGCCCAGGCGCAGCCGTCCGGGCGCCACGTCGGGCTCTATCACTTCGGGCTCAAGGTGGGTGACAGCGACGACGAGTTGCGCGCTGCGCTGCAAAGGCTGCAGGAGGCGGAGGTCACCGTGGTGGGGGCCAGCGATCACACCGTGACCCACAGCCTCTACATCCTCGACCCCGACGGGAACGAGATCGAGCTGTACATCGACGTACCCGGAGTCGACTGGGCCGCCGACCCCGCCCTCGTGGCCAGCCCGGTGAAGCCGCTGCGCCTGTGACCGGTCCACCCGGCGACGCCGGCGAGGCCGCCAAGCCCCAACGCACGTGGTGGCCCCGGTTGCGGGTGGCGGCGAGCGTGGCCATGGTGGGCGCCGCCGTCTACGTGCTCGTGGGCCGGGCGTCGTACGTGGCGCGGGCGTGGCACCTTCTCGGCCGCCTGGACTGGCACTGGGTGGGCCTGGCGGTGCTCTTCGAGGTGGCCTCGATGGTGGTGTTCGCCCGCATGCAGCGCTGGCTGTTGCGCGCCGGGGGCGTCGACCTGCCGTTGCGCACCATGGTCGAGATCACCGTGGCCGGCAACGCCGTAGCCGCCACCCTCCCCGGCGGGGTGGCGTGGGCGGGCGCCTGGGTGTTCGGCCAGCTGAGCAGACGCGGCGTCAGCCGGTTCCTGCGCATCTGGATGTTCCTCGTCGCCGGGGCGGTGTCGAGCTTCGCCCTGTTCGTCGTGGTGGCCGGTGGGATCGAGCTGGCCGGCGACAGAGGACCGGTGTCCGGCTTGCGATGGGCAGCGCTGGGTCTGGCGGCCATTCCCGTCTTCGGGCTGGCCCTGCTGGCCGCCCGCCACCGTCCGCAAGTGGCCCGCGCCGGCCACCTGGTGGCCGGCGCCTTCGCCGAGCGCGAGCACGGCCGGTGGTTGCTCGGCAAGGCGCAGAACCTGCTGTCCCGGCTGCAGATGGTCCGCCTGGGCTGGTGGGGTTGGCTGGAAGTGCTCGGGCTGGCACTGCTCAACTGGCTGTACGACTGCGCCGTGCTCATCGTCTGCCTGCTGGCACTGGGCGTGCACGTGCCGTGGCGGGGGATCTTCGTGATCTACGGGTTGACGCAGATCGCCGCCGCCCTGCCCATCACCCCCGGCGGCATCGGCGTGGTCGAGGGCGCCCTGGGGGCCCTGCTGCACGCCTACGGGGTCCCCGTCGAACAGACGGTGGCAACCGTCATCGTGTACCGCATCGTCAGTTTCTGGGGCCTCGTCCCCGTCGGGTGGGGACTGTGGGTCGTGCTCGACGTTCTCGAGCAGCGCGGCCGGCGAGTGGGGATGGCCCATCCGTGGGCCGAGCACCGCCATGGCCTCGGTGCCGCGGCAGACACTGTGGTGAGCAGGCGACGCCTCCTTCGGGAACCGGCGGTGTGCACGTCCCAGGCACAATGCGGCGCCCAGGACCACGCCCACGGGCCGGGCGCGCAGCGGGAGGCGAGCTGAACCGACGGCCGTGGTGGCTGGCGGGGCTGTGCGGGACCATCTGCCTCGCCGAGTGGGCGCTCGTGAGCGCCTTCGAACCGACCGCCAGGGCCACGCTCGCCCCGCAGGTGACGGCCGTGCCGCCCTTCGGGGTGTTCCACGACCTGCGCTGGATCGCCGTGGGCCACGACTCGTGGCCGACGCTCGGGGCCGAGCTGGCGGCGATGCTCCTCGGGCGGGGCGTGCTGGGGGCGGTGTCGATCGGGTTGGTGTGGCCGGAGGGCCGGCGCCGTCCCTCGTGGTGGCGCCTGTTCTGGCGAGGCGTCGCGTCCAGCGCCGCCGCCGCCGTGCTCCTCATCCCGAGTGCGTCGCTGCTGTTCGGCCTGGCCGTCGTCCCCGTGTCGTGGATCTTCCTGGCGGCGGTGCCGCTGGCCGTGCTGGTGGCGCTCATCATCCATCCCGTGGCCCTGGCGCCGCGCTGGTGGAGGCAGACCGTGCCGCTGCGCGCCGCGGGATGGGTGATCGGCAGCTTCTTCGTCCTGAGCGCTGCCGGCGCGCTGATGGCGAGCGTGCCGTGGTGGGCCGGATCTCTCGTGGCCCTGGCCGGGGGTGTGTTCGACGCCTGGTCGTGGCGGGCCGTGGTCCACGCCGTCGTCGACCGAGAGCCTTGGAGCTTCCCGGTCCCGGTGGTTCCCGTGTCGTTGGCGGCCCTGGTGGCTCTGGTCGCGCTCGGCTCCACCTTCGGGTTCATCGGCGCCCGCCCCTCGCACCAGGTGAAGGCGACGGCACCTTCGTCCCTGGGCGGCCAGCCCGTGCTGGTGGTGTCGGGATACGGATCCACCTACACCGGTGCCCCGGGCGGGACGGCGGCGCTCCCCAGGACCTTCTCGGAGCGACGATTCTCCTACCGGGGCCTGGCTCCCGACCACCAGCCCTTCCCCTACACCGCCGCCGACACGGTGAAGCCGTTGTCGGTGCTCGACCGCATGATGGCCGAGCAGATCCGGGGGCTGGCCGCCGACAGCGGGCGACCCGTCGACGTGGTGGCAGAGAGCGAAGGTGCGCTCGTGGCCAAGACGGCGCTGCTGGCCGAGCCCAGCCTGCCGGTGAAGGCACTGGTCATGGCGAGCCCGTTGTTGGTGCCGGGCCAGACCAGCTACCCCCAGGGCACGTCACGGGGATGGGGCGTGGGCACCAGCGTGCTCATGCGCGCCATCGGCGCCGCCTTCCACTCCGTGTCGCCCGTCGACCTCTCCCCCGACAACCAATTCCTGGCGTCCATCGACAGCCAGGGATCGGTGCTGCGCGACGCGGCGTCGTGCCCGCTCGCCGGTGTACGCCAGCTGGCCATCCTGCCGCTCGCCGACGCCACCGTCACCCCGCCGGGGGCGGCGTCCCACCTCGAGCAGGTGGTGGTGGTCGCCTTCCACGGCGGCATCCTGGGCCAGGCCGCCTACATCAAGGTGGTGGCGCAGTTCCTGGACGGACACCGGCCCGCCGACAACCGGTTCCTCACCACCGCCGACGACGCCATCCGTCTCGCCTCGGCGGCGTGGCAGGTGCCGGGCGGCCCGGGATCGACGTCCCCGACGCGCTGTGCCTCGGCCGGCGCACAGCTGGGGCGCGCCGCCTTCGGAAGCTGAGAGACGCTTCGGCTCTCCTCGGCAGCGGCCGGTCCGCAGCGTCAGGAGCGCAGCAGCCGGCCCGGGCGGGCGTCCATGCCGTCGGGTGAGGGGGCACCGTCCTCACGGATGGGCACGCCGTTCACGAGCACGTGCCGAACACCCTCGGGGGCATCGGCAGTGAGGCGTTCACCGTCGGCGGGGAAGTCGTGCACACGCCGGAGCGGGCCGGGAGCCACGGTGTCGGGGTCGAACACACAGATGTCGGCCGCCTTCCCCACTTCCAGCGATCCACGATCGTGGAGGCCGTAGACGGCAGCAGGTTCGGCCGTGAGCTTGTGCACGGCGCGCTCGAGGGGCATGACCGAGCGGTCCCGGACCCAGGTGCCCAGCAGGTCGGTGGCGAAGCAGGCGTCGCACAGCTGCGACACATGGGCGCCTGAGTCGGCGAGGCCGAGGAGCACGCCGTCTCGCGGAAGCAGCCAGGCGATGCCTTCGGGATCGTCGTTGGCGATCACCGACCAGAAGCGCGTCTTCAGGTCGTCCTCGAGGGAGATGTCGAGGAGGACGTCGAGCGCCGTGCAACCCCGATCTGCAGCCAGCTCCAGCACGGGCCGGTCCACGAGCTCGGGATGCGACGGTGACTCCGCCACCGACACCGCCGGCCAGTTGAAGGGAAGGCCGCCGTCGGCACCCGACAGCTCCTCCCACGCCTTGGCGCGCCAGGCGGGATCTCGATAGGCGGCCAGGCGCTCGTCGTGGGTGTGGCCCATGATGGCGGCGAAAGAGGGCCGGGCGTTCAACGTGAAGGGCTCGGCCAGGTTGATCTGCATCACCAGGGGCCGGCACGACACCTGTGGCCACACCTCGACGCCGTCGGCGCGCGCCTCCTCGTGCTTGGCCACCACCTTCTCGTGATAGGGGTAGTTCTTCACGGTGAGCAGCGCCGTCCAGGTGAACGGCCTGCGCACGGCGCGCTGGAGGGCGAACATCTCCTCGTTCGAATAGGCCACGCCGGGAAGCAGGGCCACCACGCCCTTGTCGGCCTCGGCCAGCGGGCGCAGCAGCGCCTCCAGCTCCCCCATGCCGGCCAGCCGAGAGGGAACGGGGCGCCCGCCGTCGCCGTTGTGGGTGGGCGAGGCGCTGGTGGCGAAGCCCATGGCGCCGGCAGCCATCGAGTCGGCGACGACCTCGACCATGCGGGCCATCTCGTCGTCGGAAGGTTGGCGCTCATAGGCGTCGTCGCCCATCACGTAGATGCGCACGGCCGTGTGACCGACGTAGCAGCCGAAGTTGAGAGCCGTGCCCCGGCGCTCCACGGCGTCGAGATACTGCCCGAAAGTCTCGAATTCGTCCCAGGGCACGCCCACGGACAAGGTGTCGAAGCTCATGTCCTCGACGTGCTGGAGGGTGTGGGCCAGAAGGGACACGTCCGGCCGCCGCAGCGGCGCGATGGAGAACCCGCAGTTCCCCGCCACCACGGAGGTGACCCCGTGGTGCGATGACGGAGTGAGCCAGGGGTCCCAGAACACCTGGGCGTCGTAATGGGTGTGGATGTCCACGAACCCCGGGGCCACCACGTGCCCGTCGGCCTGGAGCTCGCGCTTGGCGCGCAAGCCTTCTCCCACGGCCACGATCCGACCGCCGCCCACGGCCACGTCGGCCCTCCGGCCCGGCGCGCCGGTGCCGTCGACCACGGTGCCACCCCGGATGACGAGATCTGCGTCCACCGCCGCCTCCTCTCGATCCGCCTCCAGCGAGGTTAGCGGGCGCCCTCCGCACCCACCGTGGCCAGCGCCGGTGCCGGTACCACCGCTTCAGGCGGAGCCGGGCGCCCGGCCGGAGCGGGTGTCGGCGGTGGCGTGGCGGCTCGCGTGCGGGGCCGTCGTCGCGCCCAGGCGCGCGCCGGCTGCTCCACCCACCGGTAGGAGGCGTCCGCCACGGCCAGCGTGCAGACGAGGGTCAAGGGCGGGCAGGCGGCCCCGAGGGAGCGGAACCAGGTGTTGAAGACGTAGCCCCACAAGTAGACGGCATAGGAGCGCCGCCCCAGCCAGACCATGGCGCACCCCGACAAGGCACGGGCGACGGGGCTGTGGTCGGGACGGTTGGCGAGATAGGCGACCACGCCGGCGCCGCACACCGAGGCCAGGAGCATCCCGCCCACCCACTTCCACGCCACGTCGGGATGACGGAACCCCCCCCCCGCCACGACGAGTCCCAGCACCGAGATCCCCCCCAGGAGGCTGGTCGCCGCTGAGCGCTCCCATCGAGCCAGCAGCCCGGAGCGCCACCACCAGGCCACGGCGGCCCCCGCCAACAACGCGCTCATCCGGGTGTCGGTGCCGAAGTACACCCGGTTCGTCCCCTGGCTGTAGAGGAGCGCCGGCTCGAGGAGGAATCCCAGGGCGAGGGCACTGATCCACCACCCCGCCCGGCGGGTCTTCATGAGGAGCAGCACGAGCGGCGCCCACACGATGTAGAACTGCTCCTCCACCGCCAAGGACCACAGGTGCCCGAGCGGGGAGTACCCCGCCCACAGGTTGAACTGCACCAATGCGTCCAGCCAATTGGTGACGTAGGCGGCCGCTGCTCCCACGGTCTCGGCCACTGTCAGCGGCCCGATGCGACCGCCGGGCCCGCCCCCGGGCACCGCACTGATCCAGGTGTCGTGGCCGAAGACGAGTGCCACCACGGCCCACACGGCGAGCAGCGCTGCCAGGGCAGGCGCCAGGCGGAGGGCCCGGCGACGGAAGAAGCCCCCCAAGCGGATCGTGCCGTGTCGACGGTGCTCGTCGGCGAGCAGGAAGGTGATGAGGAATCCCGACAGCGAGAAGAAGCACACGACCGCCACCTCCCCGGAGGCGGTGGGCAACATCGCCCCCGACAGGTGGTAGAGGAGCACGGCCCCGACGAGCACGGCACGCAATCCGTCGAACGCCGGGATGTACCGACGCCGGTGGAGTTGGGCCCTGGCGTGGGAAGGTGACCGGCCGGCATCGCTCGACACGCCATCTGGGCGCGCCGCGACAACGTCCGGAGCCAACGACATGGGGCCATCTGTTCCCCGGTCTGCTGGGGATTACCTGGGAAGGGCCGCAACCCTCACTGAAAGTTCTGGGAACGCCCCAGGTGCACTACGACCACGCCGGCACCGACCAGGGCCGACGGTCACGTGACCCACAGCACGGACAACACCGAGCAGGTTCTTCGAGGGCGTCAGACGGACAGGCGCAGACGGACGCAGGTCCCATCCGGCGACGAGCGCAGCTGCACGAGGTCACAGAGCTGGTTGGCGAGCCACAGGCCTCGTCCTGCTTCGGCGTAGCCCGGCGGGAACTCCCTCCCGGCGAGCGGCTCTTGCAACCGACCCTCGTCGCGCACTTCGACCACGGCCACCTCGCCGTCGACCCAGTACCGCACCGTCCCGCCGCCGCCTCCGTGGCGGATGCTGTTGCAGGCCACCTCGTGGGTGACGAGCACGAGATCGGCGGCGCGGTCGGGAGGGAGCACCTCGGCCGCCCATGCCGACACGACAGCACGCAACCCTCGCAGGGAACCTTCGTCGAAGGACTGCTCGCCCACGAGGGGACCGGGATCGGGCAGGGTCCCCTCGAACACCGACGGCGATGGGTCGAATGTCGGGCTCAGGCTGCTGTGCCCGCCCTCGTCCACAAACCGGTGACTGCGGCGCGCCTGGGCCAACACGTCTCGTGACAGGACGCCGGTGTCGTAGGGGCACAGGAGCCACCAGGGCCGGCCCGCCGAGAAGGCGGTGGTGAGCAGAGCCTCGTGACGGTGGCACTCGGCCAGCTCGTCGGGGGTGCGGGCGGTCCAGATGGGCTCGCCGATGCCACGCAGGGCGACGCTGTCGCGGTGGTCGTCCACGAAGAGGCGCCAGGCCGGGATGATGCGGGCCGGGTTGCGTCCCAAGCGGGCCATGTCCACCATGCGCACCTGGCTGGCGCCACAGCCCAGCCGGTGCCGCAGCACCTCGAGCTTCTCGGGGGGCAGCGCGACCATGACCGGCTCGCCGGCATCCAGACCGGCCTCGACGAAGGCCGTGGTCGTGGCGAGGAAGGCGTCAGCAGAGTCGTAGAAGAACGCCTCGTGCCGAAATCCGGACACGACCTCGTGCCCGGGCCCGCCGCCAGCTCCAGCTGTGTTCGCCACGGGCCCACCCCGCTGACCGACGGTCAACCCCGCCTACCTTTCTCAAACGTTGCACATAATCCGTCCCGGCCCGGGGACCCTACCCACCGCACATCGTGGGAAAAACACCCCTGTTGCCGATTTACGGTCTCGACCACCCGGATTGACGGGGTTCCAAGGCGTTTGTGCCGTCCGCGCCCGCGGTAGGTCGCGACGACAGACGAGGAGGGAACGTGGACGCCATCACTCTGCTCAAAGCCGATCACAAGAGCGTGGAGAAGCAATTCCGTGCCTTCGAGTCGACGACGGACCGGGCCAAGGCCACCAGATCGAGCGCCGCCAGGACGGCGGTGCGCGAGCTGGCCACGCACACAGCTCTCGAGGAACAGATCTTCTACCCGGCGGTCGAGCTCGAGGTCCCCGAGCTCGGGGCGGAACTGCTGCGCAGCCTCGAGGCGCATCATGTCGTCAAGTGGCTGTGCGCCGAACTGCAGTCGTCCTCGCCGGACGACGACCGCTTCGCCGCCAAGATGTCGTTGCTCATCGACAACGTCCGCCTTCACGTCGAGGAGGAGGAGGCCGACGTCTTCCCGTTCGTGCGCGAGGCCCTGGGAAGACGGCGTCTCGTCGAGATCGGCGAGCTCGTCGAGAAGGCCAGACCACTCGCTCCCACCCATCCGCACCCGCGTGCTCCCGACACGCCTCCCGTCAACGCGCTGACGGGGGTGGTCGCCGGTGCCTTCGACATGGTGCGCGACATGGGCCAGCGCCTGGTCGGCCACCTGACTCCCTGACGGGCCATCGCCACGACCGGGGCGGGCGAGGTGAGCACCCCTCGGCGCCGGCGGTGAGCTCAGCGCGTCAGGGAAGGATCAGGTGCACGTCGCCGAATTCGTGGAAGAGGTAGCCCTCGGCGATGGCCTCGGCGTACCACGACTCGAGGCGACGGCGCCCGGCGATCGTCTCGAGCAGCAGCAGGTGCGACGACGCCGACTCGTGCCAACCGGTGAGCAGGCCGTCGACCACGGCCACGCCACGCTCGGGGGTGACCACGACGTCCGTCCAGCCGTCCACGGCCCGGGCCCGGCCTCCGGGGCCGGCTGCCGTCTCGAGGGCGCGCACCACCGTGGTCCCCACGGCGACGACCCGCTGTCCCCTCTTGTGGGCGGCGTTCATACGCTCGGCAGTGGGGGCCGGCACCCGTAGGCGCTCCGGGTAGGGCAGCTCGTCGGCCTCCAAGGAGGCCACCCCGGTGTGCAGCACGACGGGCGCCACCCCGACGCCCTTGGCCACGAGCCGGGTGACGACCTCCGCCGTGAACGGCCTGCCGGCGCTGGGCATCTCGGCGCTCCCCGGCTCGGTGACGTACACGTTCTGGTACATCGACAGGGGCCAGGGCCGGGGGACGTGCCGGTAGCGGATCGGCCGCCCGTGCACCGTCAACCAGGTGAGGGCGCGCCCGGGCACCTGCAACTCGGCGGTCCACAGCCGGCCTCCCGCCCCGTAGGGGGACTCGAGCGCCAAGGACGCCCCTTCGGCCAGCGTCAAGCGGTGCGGCGGGGGCGGGCCGCTCCAGCGCTCGGTCGATCCGTCTGCGATGCGGCGAGGCTCCACGACCCACCGACGGCCGTCGATCCAGGTGGAGAGGTGCACCACCAACGGCGAGCCGTCGGGTGTGGAGGCGTCCAAGGCGGCAGGGATGGTGCCCGAAGTGTTCACCACGGCCAGATCGCCCTCGTCCAAGAAGGCCGGGAGCATCGAGAACGTGCTGTGCACCACCTCGCCGGTGCCGACCCTGCTCACCAACATGCGCACGGCGTCACGCGTCAGGCCCCGGGCTTCGGGGGGTTCGGCCGCTTCCAGGGCAGCGGGCAGCTCGAAGGAGAGCCGCGACAGCTCGGTCCCGGCGGCGAGGGCGCTCACGCCGGTGCCTCGACCAGCTCCGCCGACCGGTAGCGCCCGCTGTGCACCTCGCCGGCGAGCAAGCGGCGCAACACACCGGCGGCGACTTCGGGCTCGGCCCGGTCCGAGATGTCTTCGCCGGGGAAGGCGGCCTGGTGCATGTCGGTGCGCATGTCACCGGGGTCGAACCGCACCACCCGCACATCCCGTTCCTCGGCTTGCAGCACATGGTGGAGCTGCTCGAGGGCCGCCTTGGACGCCCCGTAGGCCCCCCACCCTTCGTAGGCCTCCACGGCGGCGTCGGAGGTCACCGCCACCACCACGCCGTGGCTCCGTCGAAGCAGAGGGAGCGCCAGCTGCACCAAGGCGAGCGGGGCGATGACGTTGGCCACCATGACCTCGGCCAGCGAGGCGGGATCGAGTGCTTCGAGACGGGGCAGGGGCGACGGGCCGAGCGTCCCGGCGTTGTTGACGAGGAGGTCGAGACCGCCGAGCTCCTCGGCGTCCCGCACGAGCTCGAGTCGGTGGCCGCGGTCGGTCACGTCGCCCGGAACGGCCCGCACGGCCACGCCGGCGTCCTCCAGCAGCTCGGCGACTTCCCCGAGAGGCTCGGGGTGTCGGGCGTCGACGACCAGGTCCCAGCCGTCGCCGGCCAGTTCCCGGGCGAGGGCCCTGCCGAAACCGCGTGAGGCGCCGGTGATCAGGGCGACGGCCATGGCTTCCTCCTTGCTGTCGCTCGGAGAGCGGTTCCCGCCCTCCGGCGGGCCCACCCGAGCTGCACTGACCAGCCTAAAAGCTCAAGTGAACTTTAAGTCAAGGGGCGGCGCCGCCCCGGGGGGGTCGGGCTTCTCGGGGGAAATCCCCTTCGGCCGGTTGATCGGCGGCTTCCTCCGGCACCAATCCCCTGTCGGCGCAGGTTGAGCCGGGGGCAGGAGGCCGAACATGGGACCGTGGCGCGCAGGGCTCGGGATCGGGTTGGCCGTCTCTGCGCTGGCCGGCGCCGGCGCTGTGGCCGGCTCCGTTCTCTCCGGTCCCGACGTGCCCGATGGGGCGGGGTCAGCCGGCAACGCGGTGAGTGGGCTCCGTCTCGTCTCCTACGCCAGCTGTCCCGAGATGCTCGGTCAGCTCCGTTCGGAAGCGCTGTCGATGGTGGGGCCCGACGGGCTCGCCGGCTCGTGGGGGACGGGCGGGGGCGCCGTCTCTGTGGTGCCGGGGGCGCGCCTCGGGGCGGTGCGCAACGGCCCCGTGGCCGCCGCGCCTCGGGCGGCGGCCGGCGCCCCGTCGGGATCGGCAGGGTCGGCAGGGTCGGGGGCGACAGGCTCGACGGCAGGGCCGGGGGCGTCTCCCACGTCGAGTGGATCGGCAAGCGGCTTCTCCGCCACCAACGACCAAGAGGCCGGCGTGGACGAGCCCGACATCACGAAGACCGACGGGCACGTGCTCGTCTCCCTGGCACGCGGCACCGACACGCTGCACGTCGCCGACGTCGGTGGCTCTCCGAATCTGGCGGGCTCGTTCGACCTCGCCGGTCGAGTCCAGGCAAACGGGCTGTTCCTGGTGGGTCACGACGCCGTCGTGCTCGGAGGCGCCGTGTCGTCCTCAGGCGGCACATCTCCGCCCATGGGGATGCCCACTGCCCCGCCTCAGCCGGGCGTGGCCTCCGGTGGAGCCCTTCCTTCGGGGGTTGCCAGCGGAACCGGGACGTCGGGAGGCGGAGCCGAGCCCGACGTCGTTCCGGTCGGCATGCAGAGCGGCACCACCGAGGTCGTGGTGGTCGACCTCAGCGATCCTTCCAAGCCGACGGTGGCACGGTCGTTCTCCGTCCAGGGCAGCGAGGTCGACGCCCGCCTCCTGAACGGGATCGTGGAGGTGGTGGTGTCGTCGGCACCGACGCTGCCCTTCGTGGCGCCCGCCAACGGCTCCGCCGCCGCCGTGGCTGCCGCCACGACGGCCAACCGCAACGCCGTGCTCTCCTCGAGCCCATCCGATTGGCTGCCGTCGGTCAAAAGCGAGCCCGATGGCACGACCACGGTGGCACCGTGCACGTCGGCCATGCACACCGTGACCACGTCGGGTGTGGACACGATCGGCGTGGTCCCCATCGACCCGTCGTCGGACCAGCCCGGGACCGAAGTGACGGTGGTCGGCGATGCCAACACCGTGTACGCCAGCACGTCGGCGCTGTACGTGGCGTTCACCACGCCGTCTGGTCCGGTGGCACAACCGATGCAGGGGGGCCAGCCGGCGGCGGTCGACACCGTCATCGACAAGTTCGACCTGTCCGACCCCGCTGCTCCGAGCTACGTCGGGTCGGGCGACGTGCCGGGTTCGCTCATCGGGCAGTACGCCATGTCCGAATACCAGGGCGACCTCAGGGTGGCCACCACCGTGGGCCAGGCCACCCCTCCCCCCGGCGAAGGGACGGCGCCGTCGACCCTGTCGGACAACCGCATCACCGTGCTCTCCGTGCAGGGCGGGTCGCTCACCGTGGTGGGGAGCCTCACCGGGCTCGGCACCGGCGAGAAGATCTACGCGGTGCGCTTCGAAGGCCCGCTCGGCTACGTGGTCACCTTCAACCAGACCGACCCTCTGTTCGTGGTGGACCTGCACGACCCCGCCAACCCCAAAATGGCCGGGCAGTTGCCGCTCACCGGCTACTCCTCGTTCTTGCAGCCGGTCGGCGACGGGCTGCTCCTGGGCGTGGGCCAGGATGTCACCAGCAGCTTGCGCAACGACGGTCTGCAGGTGTCTCTCTTCGACGTGTCCAACCCGTCCAACCCGACGCTCGTGGGCAAGGACGTCATCGCCAACGCCAGCTCGGGCGCACAGAGCGATCCCCACGCCCTGCTGTACTGGGCGGCGGCGGGTCTCGTGGTCCTTCCCGTGGACCAGTACGGGATGCCCGTCCCCGTTCCCGAGCCGGCCTTTGTGCCACCCGGAGCGGCGACGGCACAGCCGGCTGTGGCGCCGACCACCGCCCCGTTCGTGGGCGCCATCGCCTGGCACGTAGCAACCAGCGGCCTGCAGCGACAAGGGCAGCTCAGCCAGCCTCCTGCCCCTGGGGGCACCACCGGCGTGCCCGGCGCCCCGGGACCGGCGATCGAGCGGGCGCTCGTCGTGGGCGACAAGCTCTACACCGTGTCGGAGACAGGCATCCTCGTGAGCGACCTCTCCACCTTGTCGCAACTCGTGTGGATGCCCTATCCCGCTCCCGCCTCCGCTCCTGCTCTCAACCCGGCGGCGTGACCTTGGTGACCGGGCGCTCCCACCCTGGCACGGACCCCTCGCACGTGAGCGACGTCGAGCTGCTCCGCGGGGTCGCCCGGAGCGACCCCGGCGCGGTTCGGCGTTTGCTCGACGACGTGGCACCGGTCGTGTACGGATTTCTGTACGCCCGGGTGGGCGGCAACCAGGCGGCGGCCGAGGACCTCCTCCAGGAGACCTTGCTCGAGGCGGTGCGCTCGTCGGGCTCGTACCGGGGCGAGGCCTCCTTGTCCACCTGGATGTGCGTGATCGCCCGGCGGCGGCTGGCTCGCCACTACGAGTCCGAACGGCGTGCCGAAGCCGCCCGCCACGGACTGCAGGCCCTGCCCGACCTGGCTCCGGTGCCGGAAGCAGACGCCATCGAGCAACGCGACGAGGTGGTGCGCGCCCTGGGGCGCATGCCGGCCGCCCACCGCCAGGTGCTGGTGCTCAAGTACCTGGACGGGATGGCCGTAGAGGAGATCGCCGACGAGCTGGGCAGGTCACGGGTGCAGGTGCAGTCACTGCTGCAACGCGCTCGCGACGGGCTGCGTCGTGAACTGGAGGCCCCCGGTGCCTGATCCCACCGAGGAGCTCATGGCCGGCGTCGACGCTCCCCGGCCCCTGTCGATGGAGCTGCGCCAGCGACTCGAGCAGGCACTGGTCGGAGCCGACGGCGCCGGGCACCGCCCCCTCGACCCCGACCTGGCCGAGCGTCTCCAGGGCGCGCTGGCCGACCCGCTGGCCGGCGCCCTCGACGGCGTGGACGCTCCTCGCCCCCTCGACCCGGAGCTGCGCGGACGGCTCGAGAAGGCGCTGCAACCCCGCCCGCACCGCTCGAGGCTCGTGCTGGCCGCCGCAGCGGTGCTCGCCGTCCTGGCCGGCGCCGGCCTGGCGGCCGGCTTGTCCGGCTCCAACACGGCCGCTCCGCAACGAGCGCTGACGCACCGAAGCGGGGGATCCCAGAACTCGGCCGGAACGGGAGGGAGCGCCGCCTCGTCCGGCGGGACAACAAGCAACGCCCCGGCCCAGAACGTGCGGCCGGCGACCGAGCTCCCGAATTCCCTGGGCGCCACGGCGGCGCCTTCGCCCCCGCGGCCCAGCGTGTCGGGCGTCACGCCCGACACCGGCCCGGCGGCGGGCGGCACCTGGGTGACGATCTCCGGCTCCGGACTGAGCGGGGTCCGTTCGGTGTCCTTCGGTGAGGTCCCGGCCGCTCAATTCGTGCGCGTCTCCGATGCCGTCCTGCAGGCCCTCGCCCCCGCTCACGGGGCGGGCACCGTGGACGTCCTGGTCACCGCCCAGTCGGGCTCGAGCGCCCCGTCCCCGGCGGACCACTACACCTTCGGCTGAGCGATCCTCCATCTTCCGCCGAGAAAGGCGAGGGGATATCGTCGCCCGTGGGGGTCCGGAGGCCGTAGCTCCCAGGTAGGTCGTGGGCGATGACCAGGCGCACTTTCAGGCAGCGGCCCATTCGGCGAGACGATCGCCGAGCGTTGGCCCGGGACTCGACACAGCTGCTGAGTTCGCTCGGGAGCGATGCAGCGGCGGTGGCCGACTCGCTCGAGTCGGCCGGCGTGAGAGGGGAGCCGGCAGACGCCCGACAGTGTGCCCTGGCCGTGTACTTCCGCGCCGTGATGGCCGGCGATCCCCGCGTGTCGGGGGTGCGCGTCTTCCACGACCGTCTGGTGATCGGATCACCGGGACGGCTGTACACCCACCGCGTGGGTGTGCCTCTGCCCACCTCGGTGCGGGCCTTCATCGGCGGCTTCGACGCCCGCCACTACCCGGGTCTGTTGCGCCCCGCCCGCGGCGAGAGTGACCGATCGTCGCCACCGCGCTCTGATCAGGCCGAGCGGTCGCGCCCGTCGGTGGTGCCGTAGACGAGCCGCTCGTACTCCGTCACCATGCGTTCGGTGGAGAAGTACGAGGCGTTGTAGGCGATGGCGCTGCGGCGTACCTCGGTGAAGGCCGCCTGGTCCCGGTAGTAGAGCGGGAGCACCTCCTCCTCGAGCACGCCGTACAGCGCCTCGGCGTCGGCGACGTCGTCGCCATCGCCCCCGACCCCGTGGCCGGGCGGCTGCGGTGGCGCCCAGCCCGTCACCCCCTCCAGATGCCCCTCGATCCACCAACCGTCGAGAAGGCTCAGGCTGGGCACGCCGTTCAGCGCCGCCTTCATGCCGCTCGTCCCTGACGCCTCGTGCGGCGGGAGCGGCGTGTTGAGCCACACGTCGGCCCCCGCCACGAGCACCCGCGCCAGATCCATCGAGTAGCCGGGCAGGTACACGACGGGCACGGCCCTCCCCAACGCATCTGCGGCACGGAACAGGGCGCGGATGACGTCCTTTCCGCTCTCGTCCCGAGGATGCGCTTTGCCGGCCAGCACCACCTGGACCGGCCCCACCCGCTCGACCACGGACCGCAGGCGATCGAGGTCGCTGAACAGCAGCGACATGCGTTTGTACGCCGTCGCCCGCCGGGCGGCACCGATGGTGAACGCTCCCGGGTCGAGCTTGCGGCCGCTCCGGGCGGTGACCTCGTCCACCAGTGTCCGCTTGGAGTCGTCGTGGGCAGCGGCCAGCTCCTCCAGGGGCAAGGCGGAACTGGCCTGGCGGAGCAGGACGTTGGCCCGTCGCCATCCCGGGAGGCGGGCGTCGAGAAGCCGGGAGGTGGCCGGAGCCGCCCATGTCGCCAGGTGCACGCCGTTCGTGACCGAGCCCACCCGGACCCCGGGGAACATGGCCCGTGTCACCTCCCCGTGCCGGCGCGACACGGCGTTGACCGACCGGGAACAGCCGATGCCGAGCCGGGTCATGTCGAGCGCGCCCTCGGCGATGCCCCTGAGCGAGCCGAGCTCGTCCAGGGCCTGCCGTCCGAGCAGGCGCCCTACCAACGACTGGGGGAAGCGGTCGTGGCCGGCGGGGACAGGGGTGTGGGTGGTGAACACACAACGCTCCCGAACGGCGTCCACGGCGCGCTGGCGAGACGCCGCCGAGCGGCTCGGTGGCGGGGTCTGCTGGCGCAGGAGGGCCAAGCCGAGCAGGGCCGAATGCCCCTCGTTCATGTGGAAGGTCGAGACGTCGTGGCCGAGCTCGGCCGCCAGCGCGGGCCCGGCCATGCCGAGGACGATCTCCTGACCGAGGCGGTACTCGTCGTCGCCTCCGTACAGGCGCCCGGTGAGGCCTCGGGCCGCGGCGCTGTTGGCGGGCCGGTCGGTGTCGAGCAGGTACACGGGGACCTGGCCCAGCTCGCCGCGCACGAGATACCGCCATGCGCCCACCTCCACCGTCTCGCCCGCCATTGGCACCGTGACCGTGGCGGACACCGGTTCGAGGAGGCCTTCGGGGGCGAACTGGACGGGCTCCTCGCTCTGCGAACCGTCGGCAGCCAGGTGCTGCACCAGATATCCCTGGCGGTACAGCAAGGTCACACCCACCATGTCGAGGCCGAGGTCGGCCGCCGCCCGCAGGTGGTCGCCGGCCAGGACGCCCAGGCCCCCGCTGTAAGTGGGGATGTCGTCTTGGAGGGCGACCTCCATGGAGAAATAGGCGACCGTAGCCAGCCCTCCCGCCTCCCGCCCCACGGCCTTCGAAGGTACCCGCCCCGCGCGGCGCCGAACCCGGTCCAGCTCCGTCAGGGGGCCGCCTCGGTGGTTGCGCCGTCGGAGAGCAACCGGTCCAAGAAGGGCACCAGGCTGGCCAGGAGCTTGCGCCGGGCTTCCTCCACGGAGTACCAGCCGGCCCGGTCCACCTCGGGAAACACCCCCCGCCGCCCCGACCGGGGGGGCCACTCCATCTCGAAGGTGTTGCTGGTGGCCATCGACACGTCGAGGTCACCTTCGAGGGCCCACAGCCTGGTCAGCTTCCCGCCGGCCTGGCGTAGCTCCCCCAGGTCGCGGCGCTCCCCCGCCGGCGCCCCGACACCGAGCTCCTCGGCGAACTCCCTGTCGGCAACCGAAGCCGGGTCCTCGCCGGGGAGGTACTCGCCCTTCGGCACCGTCCACGCCCCGTCGTCCTTGGACGCCCAGATCGGGCCGCCGGGATGGACGAGCAGGACCTCCAGGCCGCCGGGGCGGCGGCGGTGGACGAGCAGTCCGGCGCTTCTTTTGGGCATGGGTCGAATTGTGACCAGAATGAACCGCATGAGCACCGTCGACGACGTCGCCGCCGAGGTGAAGGGCTGGCTGAGCGACACCTGGGACCCGGACCTGACCGTGGGCGAGTGGTGGGAGCTGCTCGGCACGTCGGGATGGTCGGCACCCACCCTCCCCGAGAACACCTATGGCAAAGGGCTGTCACGCGGAGAGGGCGTGCGTGTCCAGCAGGCCATCGCCGAGTTCGGCGCCCTCGGCGCCCCCGGGGGCCTGGGACTGCTGCTCGCCGCGCCCACCATCGCCACCCACGGGGACGACGAGCAGAAAGAGCGCTACGTCCGCGCCATCGTCACCGGGCAACGGGCGTGGTGCCAGTTGTTCAGCGAGCCCAACGCCGGCTCCGATCTGGCCGGGTTGCAGACGCGCGCCGAGCGCGACGGCGACGAGTGGGTGATCAACGGCCAGAAGGTGTGGACGTCTGCCGGGCAGGTGGCCGACCTGGGCATGCTGCTGGCGCGCACCGATCCCGACGTCCCCAAACACCAGGGCATCTCCTACTTCGCCCTGGACATGCACCAGCCCGGCATCGAGGTGCGGCCGCTCAAGGAGATGACGGGCCGAGCGCTGTTCAACGAGGTGTTCATCACCGACGCCCGCGCCACTGCCGACGCCGTCATCGGCGGCCTCAACAACGGCTGGGCGGTGGCGAACACCACGCTGGCCTACGAGCGGTCCGGGCTGGGGGCAGGCGGCGGGTCGGCGGCGGGCGGCGCCGCCACCCCGGGGACGGTGGCGGGCGACCTCGAAAGACGGGCCGGCGACTTCGTCCGGGGGGGATCGCAGCGGCGGCCGGCCGGGCCCGGCGCCATGCTGGGCGCCTCCGAGAAGGTGCTCACCGAGCTGGCCCGCGCCAACGGCATGATCGCCGACCCCACCGTGCGTCAGGACTTGGTGCGCCTGCACGTGCTCAACCAGATCGCCCGGTTCATGAACCTGCGCCAGAAGGCGTTGCGCTCCACCGGCGGGGACATCCCGGGGCTCGGCAACATGGCCAAGCTGTCCATGAGCGAGATCCTCCGCCTGTCGCGTGACCTGGGGCTGCGCATCCTCGGCCCCTACGGCACCCTGCACGCCTATTCGCCGGACGAGCGCAAACGTCTGGAAGAGGCCACCCGCATGCCCATGGCCGCCGTGGTCACCGAATTGGCGCTGTTCACCCAGGGGCCTTCCATCTACGGCGGCACCGACGAGATCCAGCACAACATCCTCGGTGAACGCGTGCTGGGCCTGCCCAAGGAGCCCAGCAACGATCGCAGCACGCCCTTCAAGGACCTGGCCAGGAACCGCTGACGCCGCCGGCGCGGCGCCATCAGGGAAGCGGCGGGGCGGTGAAGCCGGCCTCGGCCAGCAGCTGCTCGCTCACCTCCCACAGGCGTGCGGCCTGGGCGTCGGAACGGGCCTGGTGTGACATGTGGCCGGGACGGCACCGGACCCAGTACCCGCCGGAGCGTCCCTGCACCTCCGGGGACGTCGCCAGGTACACCGATGTGCGGGCCCCGGCCGCCGGGGTGATCTCGAACAGGCGCACGACCTTGTTGCCCAACCCCTGGATGCCACCCAGGTCGCCGTCCATCCCGAAGCCGCTGCGCACCGGTCCTGGATGGGCGGCGTTCACGTCGACCGATCGGCCCGACAAGCGGTGCGCCAGCTCCCGCGTGAAGAGCAGATTGGCGAGCTTGGAGCGGCCGTAGACCTCGAGCGACACGTAACGGCGCTCGCTCTGGAGGTCGTCGAAGCGCATGCCCAGGGGGGCGAAGTGGTGCCCGAAGGACGTCACGTTCACCACCCGGCTGGGCGCACCGGCGACGAGCCGGGGCAACAGCATCCGGCTGAGGAGGAAGTGGCCCAGGTGGTTCACGCCGAAGGTCTGCTCGAAGCCCTGGGCGGTGAGCTGACGGGTGGACCAGATGCCGCCGGCGTTGTTGACGAGCACGGCCAGGCGGTCAAAGCGTTCGGCGATCTCGACGGCGCAGGCCACCACGCTGTCCAGGTCGGCGAGGTCGAGGGCGACGACGTGGACGTCCTCGGTACCGGCGGCGGCCCGGATCTCGTCGGCTGCCGTGCCTGCCCGCTCGGTGTCCCGGCAGGCCAGCACCACCGTGGCCCCCGCCCGGGCCAGCCCGAGCGCCGTCTCCTTGCCGATGCCGGAGTTGGCCCCGGTCACCACCGCCACCCGCCCGTCGAGCTCCGCCATGACCCTCCTTCCGCCCGACCCCGAGTATGGCCGCGGCGCCCCCGCCAGGGAGAACCGAGCTGTGCCCGGGGCGGGGAACGAATCCGCCCCCCGGGTTGTTGTTCAGTCAACGAGTTGCCTAGAAGGCCCGGGACGGGCCCGCGGGAGACCAGATGACCCAGATCACCGACACCCTGCCCCTCTTGCCCCTCACCTCCGGTGTGGTGCTGCCCGGCATGGTCTTCACCATGGCCCTCGAGACCGAGGAGGCCCAGGCGGCCGCCGAGGCCGCCGGCCAGGTGGGAGGCCGGATCGTCCTCGTGCCCCACATCGACGGTCGCTACTCGCCCGTGGGCGTGGTGGCCGAGATCGTGGAGCTGGGATCGCTGCCCGGCGGGCCCCAGGCCATGGTCGTCCACGGCCTCGAGCGGGCCTCGGTGGGCACCGGTGTCCCCGGCAGCAACCAGGCCCTGTGGGTGCAGGTGGACCCCCTGGCCGAGGGTCCCGAGTCGCCCGCCGTGAACGAGCTGGCCCGGGAGTACCGGGCCGTGCTCGAGAACATCCTGTTGACCCGCGGGGCCCGTCAGATGGCAGCCCGCCTGCGCGAGGTCTCCGATCCCTCGCAGATCGCCGACCTGGCCGGGTACTCCCCCGACCTGTCGCTCGCCCAGAAGGTCGAGGTCCTCGAGACGGTCGACGTCGAACAACGGTTGCGCCTCGTGCTCGGATGGGCGCGCGACACCCTCGCCGATCTGACCTTGCGCCAGCAGATCCAGTCCAGCGTCGAAGAGGGCATGGAGAAGACCCAGCGCGAGTTCCTGCTCCGTCGCCAGCTCGAGGCCATCCGCAAGGAGTTGGGCGAGCTCGATGGAGGCGACGGCGAAGAGGGCACGCCGGAGCACTACCGCTCGGTGCTCGCCGGGCGCGACCTGCCCGACGCGGTGCGCACCGCCGTCGAGCGCGAGATCACCAAGCTCGAGCGCACCAGTGAGCAGAGCCCTGAACACGGGTGGATCCGTACATGGATCGACACCGTGCTCGAGCTGCCCTGGGGCGCGGAGTCGGAGGACCAGCTCGACCTGAAGGCGGCCGCCGTCGTCCTCGACGAGGACCACGACGGTCTCGAAGAGGTGAAGTCCCACATCATCGAGCACCTGGCTGTGCGCGCTCTGCGGGCGCAACGCGGCCTGGCCGAGGTCACCGGGCGCGGCTCGGGAGCCATCCTGGCTCTCGTCGGTCCTCCCGGGGTGGGCAAGACCTCCCTCGGTGAGTCGGTGGCGCGCGCCCTCGGTCGCAAGTTCGTGCGTGTGGCCCTCGGGGGCGTGCACGACGAGGCCGAGATCCGCGGCCACCGGCGCACCTACGTGGGAGCCCAGCCGGGGCGTCTCGCCCGGGCCCTGCGCGAGGCGGGGACGATGAACCCCGTCGTCGTGCTGGACGAGGTGGACAAGCTCGGTGCCGACTGGCGCGGCGATCCGTCCTCGGCGCTGCTCGAGGTGCTCGATCCCGCCCAGAACCACACCTTCCGGGACCACTATCTCGAGGTGGAGCTCGACTTGTCCAAGGTGCTGTTCATCGCCACGGCCAACGTGGCCGAGACCATCCCCGGGCCGCTGCTCGACCGCATGGAGGTCATCCGCCTCGACGGCTACACCGAGGACGAGAAGCTGGCCATCGCCCGTCACCACCTGCTGCCCCGTCAGCTGGAGCGCACCGGGTTGCAGGCGGAGGAGGTCGAGGTGAGCGACGACGCCCTTCGGGCCGTGTCCGCCGACTACACGAGGGAGGCTGGAGTGCGCAGTCTCGAGCGCGAGCTCGGACGGCTGCTCCGCAAGGTGGCGACCAAGCTGGCGTCGGGCGAGACCGAAGCACCCGTCGTGGTCGATAGTGGCGACGTCCGCACCTGGTTGGGCAGGCCCCGGTTCTTCGTCGAGGCCGCCGAGCGGACAAGCGTGCCCGGCGTGGCCACCGGATTGGCGGTGACCGGTACCGGTGGGGACGTGCTCTACATCGAGGCTTCCACCATGGAGGGCCCCGAGGGCCTGACCCTCACCGGGCAGCTCGGCGACGTCATGAAGGAGTCAGCCGAGATCGCCCTGTCCTACGTGCGCTCGCACGCCGCGGAGCTCGGCATCGCGCCGGACGCCTTCACCGGCAAGCGCTTCCACGTGCACGTGCCGGCGGGAGCGGTGCCCAAGGACGGGCCATCTGCCGGCGTGACCATGGTCAGCGCGCTGGTGAGCCTGCTCACCGGCCGCCCGGTGCGGCCGGTGGTGGGGATGACCGGCGAGGTCACCTTGCAGGGCCGGGTGCTGCCCATCGGCGGGGTCAAGCAGAAGGTCTTGGCCGCCCACCGGGCCGGGCTGCGTCACGTGATCCTGCCCCTTCGCAACGGGCCGGACCTCGAAGACGTGCCAGAAGCCGTGCGCGCCGAGATGGAGGTCACCCTGGCCGAGAAGGTGAGCGACGTCCTCGCCGCCGCCTTGGCCGAGGAGCGCGAGCAACAGCAGCTGCTCGCTTCCTGACGGCCCCGCCGACGCCGACCGGCGACTGAAGGGCCGCCCGCCCTGCTGGTATGGGGCGGGCGGCTTCGCGTCCGTCTTGCCGAACACCAGCGGCGGGTAAGACTCACACATGGCGGCGCCGAACCCGCCCGTCGAGCAACTCCGGGCGCGGGCCTTCACCATCCCCACCGAGGAGCCGGAGTCCGACGGGACCCTCGAGTGGGACTCGACGACCGTCGTGATCGTCGAGGCCGGGAGCGGGGGACGGTGGGGGCTCGGTTACACCTACGGCCACCCGGCAGCGGCTGCCATCGTGAACAGCACCCTGGCCGGCCATGTCGTGGGCGGCTCGGCGCTGTCGGTCGGGGCGAGCTGGGACGCCATGGTCGGCGCCGTCAGGAACATCGGCTGGCCCGGCGTGGCGGCCGGCGCCATCTCGGCGGTGGACGTGGCGCTGTGGGACCTGAAGGCGCGCCTGCTGGAGGTGCCGCTCGTGGCAGCCATCGACACGGTTCGTGACGCCACGCCCCTCTACGGCAGCGGAGGCTTCTGTTCCTTGACCGTCCCCGAGCTGTGCGCCCAGCTGTCCGGGTGGGTCGAACATGGACTGGGCCAGGTCAAGATGAAGGTCGGCCGCCACCCCGAAGACGACCGTCGCCGGGTGGAGGCAGCCCGGCGGGCCATCGGCGACGACGTCGAGTTGTTCGTCGACGCCAACGGCGCCTACACGCGGGCCCAGGCCCTGGCCTGGGCCGAGACGTTCGGCGGCTTCGGGGTGCGATGGCTCGAAGAGCCGGTGAGCTCCGACGACGTGGCCGGTATGGTCATGGTCCGCCAGCGGGCACCGGCCGGCATGGACGTCGCCGCCGGCGAGTACGGCTACACCCCGAGCTACTTCGAGCGCATGCTCGAAGCGCAGGCGGTGCACTGCCTGCAGGCCGATGTCACGAGGTGCGGTGGCATCACCGGGTTCTTGAAGGTGGCGGCGCTGTGCGACGCCCACGGTGTCGACCTGTCCGCCCATTGCGCCCCTCAGGTGAGCGCCCATGCCTGCACGGCCGTGTGGCACCTGCGCCATCTCGAGTACTTCCACGACCACGTGCGCATCGAACGCATGCTCTTCGACGGGGTGCTCGAGCCTCAGCCTGGCGGCGTCCTCGTCCCTGACCGGCACCGGCCCGGGCTGGGCCTCGAGCTCAAGGCCGCCGACGCGGCGCGGTGGGCGGCCTGACTTGCCAGACTGACGCACACGGGGACGGGCCGGCGGAGGGACAGGATGCTCTTCATCGAGTACGACGTGCACGAGGACGGGCTCATCGAGCTGATCGCCCTCGTCAACGCCGTCGATGAGGACGGGAGCGACCCCGACGGTGAAGCCTGGATGGCGTGGCGCCGAACCCACGACGACGCCGGCCTGGGCTGTGCGGCGGTATCCGCCGCCGATCTGGCCGCCATGGAGGGGACCGAGGACCCCGACGAACTGCGTGCCATCGTGGAGGCCGTGGTGCTGGCCGACCGCGCCGGCAAGGAGCAGCCCCGGTGAGCACCACCCGCTCGCAGCTGTACCGCCTGGCCCGCGACCTGGGCAACATCGAAGCGGTCGAGCACGGCTATCGCCGGGGCGGGCTGGGCGGGGGCGCTGAGGGCGTGATGGAGCGCCAGGTGAGAAGGGCCATCTACCGCCAGGGGAACCGCCAGATCAACCGCTTGGTACGCGCCATCGGACTCGGCCCCCGGCGGCGCTGAGACAGGGCCTGCTCAGCGAGCGAGGCGGCCGCCTGTCACCAGTACCCGCTGGTAGAAGCCGGCGGGCAGACGCGACACCAGGTCGATGACCTTGGCGTCCGGGCCGATGAGCACCCGGCGCCGGTCGCGGGCCACCGCCTTCAGGATCTGGCGGGCGGCATTCTCGGGGCTCGTGAACGACGATCTCTCGAAACGCCTTACGAGCCGCTCCCGCCCGCCGGCGATGGCGGCCGATTCCTCGTCGACACGGGCGTGGCGGGCGATGTTGGTCCTGATCCCCCCCGGGTGCACCGTCGTGCACGACACGCCGGACCGCTCGATCTCGAGCTCCATGCGCAGGGCGTCGGTGAATCCCCGCACGGCGAACTTGGCGGCGTTGTAGGCCGACTGGGACGGGACACTCAGCAGACCGAACACGCTCGAGATGTTGACGATGTGGCCCTCGCCGGCGGCACGCAGGTGGGGCAGGAACGCCTTGGTCCCGTACACGACCCCCCAGAAGTCCACCGCCATGAGCCACTCGAGATCCTCCACCGACATGGCTTCGACCCCTGCCACCAGAGCCACGCCGGCGTTGTTCACGGCCAGGTTGGCCCGCCCGTGCTCCTCGACGGTGCGATCGGCCCAGGCCTCGACGGCGAGGCGATCGCCGACATCCACTCTCGACGACGTCACCTTGACCCCGAAGCCGTCACAGAGCCCGACCGTCTCCGCCAGACCCAGCTCGTCCACGTCGGCGAGCGACAGATGTGCACCCCGTCCGGCCAGCTCGACAGCCAGGGCCCGGCCGATCCCCGAAGCGGCGCCCGTCACGGCGGCGACCTTGCCCTCGAAACGACGCACCGCTCAGCTCCGGGCCGGTGCGGCCAGCGTCTGGCGATGGCGCTGCTCGGGGGTGGCGACGGCGGGCGGGTTCGAGAAGACCATGGCGTCGTCCTCCACGTTGTGCAGCTTCAAGGCTCGGTAGTCACGGAGATAACTCTGATGCACCTGCCACGGGAACTTCGAACCCTGTTTGGGGAAGAGGTGCGCGGAGCGCTGGATGTATCCCGAGTGCAGCCCCAGGAGCGGCGACCGCACCACCGAATCGTCGGTGTTGACCGGAGTGCACTGACGCCATCCGGCGGCGCGCATGTGGTTGAGCAGCCGGCACACGTAGTCGCACGTGAGGTCGCACTTGAGGGTCCACGAGGCGTTGGTGTAGCCGACGGACATGGCGAAATTGGGCACGCCCTCGAGCATCATGCCCTTGTAGGCCATGCGGCCGGGCAGGTCGACATCTTCGCCGTCCACCGTGATCTGCGCCCCACCGAAGAACTGGAGCTGCAATCCCGTAGCGGTGACGATCACGTCCGCCTCCAGCTCGCCGCCGGACTCGAGGCGGATGCCCGTCGGGGTGAACCGCTCGATCCGGTCGGTGACGACCGATGCCCGGCCTTCGCGGATGGCGGCGAACAGATCCCCGTCCGGCGCGATGCAGAAACGTTCGTCCCAGGGGTTGTAACGGGGGGTGAAGTGCGTGGCGATGTCGTATCCGGGGGGCAGCTCTCGGCGGAGGCCGGAGCGCAGGATCCGCTTCACGAGCTCGGGCCGCCTCTGGCTCACCTGGTAGAAGCCCTGGGTGAACAGGGCGTGGAACCAGCGGATGGCCCCGCCGGCGAGACGGCGGGGAAGAATGCGGCGCAGCAGACGGGCCACCGGGTTCGTCCCGGGCACGGCCGCCACGTAAGTGGGGGAACGCTGGAGCATGACGACGTGCCCGGCGTTCTCGGCCAGGGCCGGGACGAGGGTGATGGCGGTGGAGCCGCTGCCGATCACCACGACCCGTTTGCCGGACACGTCAAGGGCCTCGGGCCACGCCTGGGGGTGCACCAGCGTGCCTTGGAATCGGTCCATGTCCGGGAAGTCGGGCAGGTATCCCTGGTCGTAGCGGTAGTAGCCCGTGCAGGCGAAGAGGAAGCTGCAGGTGAACTGTTCGCTGGCGCCGATGTCACCGCGCTGGACGGTGACGAGCCATCGGGCGTCGGCACTCGACCATTCGGCCCGGACGATGCGGTGACGGAAGCGGATCTTGTCGTCGAGGCCCGACTCGGTGGCGGTGTCCTCGATGTAGCCCAGGATCGACGCCCCGTCGGCGATGACCTTGTCGCTCGTCCAGGGGCGGAAGCGATAGCCCAGGGTGTACATGTCGGAATCGGAGCGGATGCCCGGGTAGCGGAAGAGGTCCCAGGTCCCACCCATGGTGTCACGGGCCTCGAAGATGGCGAAGGTCGCCCAAGGACACTTGTCCTGGATGTAGTGCCCGGCACCGATGCCGGACAGACCTGCCCCCACGATGGCGACGTCGAGGTGTTCCATCGAGCGCGGGTCCTTGTCGCTCAGGCGGCCGAGGCGGCGAGCTTGTCCTTGAGGGCTCCCTCGTCGCCGAACAGCTCTCCCCGCCAATACTCGATGAGCTGGCTGGTGTCGCGATCGTTGGGGTGGAAGCCGGGTCGGTCGTACTCGCACAGCTGGTCCCAGAGTTTCTTGCTCAGAAGCGGCGTGCGCCCGATGCCGGCGATGCTCTGGCGGAGCCTGCCCCGTCGGTAGGTGGCGGGGTCCATGGCCAGCGAGGCCACCAACTCCACTAGTGAGCCGAGCAGGAACAGCACCCTCGTGATCTTCATCGTCCACACGCGCATGCGCTCGGTCCCTCCTACGGCCCGGTACACGTCGAAGGCGACGGCCTTGTGCTCCGACTCCTCGAGAGCGTGCCAGAGGAAGAGGTATCGGACGGCGTCATGGCCGAAGGCCTGGCGGACCTCCTCGTCGGTCATGACGAGCTCGGCCAGAGTGGCGGTGAAGTGCTCGAGGGCGGCGGTGAGGGCCAGGCTCGACTTCTTCGGCAGGAACTTCCATCGAAAGGCCAATCCCGCTTTGGTGATGCGCTCTACGAATTTGGTCGGATAGCCGAGCTCGTCCAGCTTCTCGTTGAAGACGCGGTGTTCTCGGCCGTGGACCGACTCCTGGCCGATGAACCCGGCTACCTGCCGCTTGAGCACCGGGTCGGTGATCTGGTCGCGGTAGTGGCGCACCGAACGCACGAAGAAGTCCTCACCGTCGGGGAAGACCGACGACAGCCCGGCCAGGATGTGGCTCGACAACAGGTCCCCGTCCTGGGCGTAGTGGCGGGGCAGTCCTTCGAGCATCGCCTCGAACGAGATGCGCCTGGTGGTGATGGTGCGGCCGGGGTCACTCGTCTGGGTCTGGGTCATGGACTCGCTCCTGTCGTGACTCGGGGCTCGCCGGGGCTCTCGACGCCCCGGCACCCCCCCAATTTAGAGGATTTGAGGAAATCCATCAAATCCTCAAATCCATGCTAGCGTGGGGGGCGTGGAGGAGCAGGTCGAGACCATGACCAAGGGGGCCCAGACCCGGCTGGCCATCTTGGAGGCGGCCATCGCCCGCTTCGGCCGGGAGGGTTTCCGGGCCACTTCGGTGGCCGACATCGCCCGAGACGCCGGGGTGGGCGCCACGACCGCCTACGCCTACTTTCCCAACAAGGAAGCCTTGTTCCTGGCCGCCATGGACGAGGACGCCGCCGCTGTCATCGAGGAGGGCCTGTCGTCGGTGTGGCGGGACATGCCTCTCCCCGACTGGCGTCAGATCCTTCTCGTCACGCTGATCGAAGCCGTGGACCGGCACCCCTTGGCCCGGCGGCTTCTCGCCGGGTTGGAGCCCGACGTGACGGACCGGGTGCTCGAGATCCCGGCCCTGGCCGAGCTGCGCAAGGCCTGCATCGAGCGCCTGCGGGGCGAGCAGATGGTGGGCAAGGTCCGAGCGGATGTGGACGCCGAGGCTGTCGGCAACGGCCTGGTGGCAATCACGCTCTCGCTGCTCATGTCGATCGTGCAGATCGGCACCCACACCGCCGCCCCGTACGGCAACGACGTCCTCGCCGTGTTCGCGGCCGCCCTCGAGCCTCCGAAGACCTCGGGCTGATTTCGCTCTGGAGGCCCTTGCTCAGAAGGGGAGGATCACGACACGTGTGGCGGTGATGGTGTTGCCGTTGCGGTTGCCCTCCACAAATACGTGGGCGCCTTGGGTCACTGCGCTCGCCGACGCTGACGCGGAACCATTGCTGTAGACGGTCGACGACTGCTCGTCGACCGTCACCGTCTGCCCGGAGCCGGTTGTGACGGTGAAGGAGTTGGTCCCCACGCTGGCCACCGTGCCGGTCACGGCGCCCAATTTGGAGGGATTCCCTCCGAATCCCCCGGGCCCGAAGGGCAAGACGGGGCGCACTTGCGGAGGCAACAGGGGCGCCACGTTGGAAGAACCCGAGGTAGCCAGGCCGACCGACAAGCCGATGACAGTGGCCGCCAACACGGCGGCGACGATCCACGCCACCAGGGCGCTGTCCACCACCCGGCTCACCCAACCACCCCCGGCGCCGGCAGGCATCGGCGGCGCCATGGTGGGCGGGTATCCGGCCGGCATCCCCTGGGGACCGGCGACACCGGCCGGGGGCGGGTAGTAACCCGGTGGCGCATACCCGTAGCCGGGTGGCGGCCCGTAGCCGGGTGGCGGCCCGTAGGGCGGGGGCGGTGGCCCGTAGGGCGGGGGCGGTGGCCCATATCCGGGCGCAGCGTAGGGACCAGGCGCGGTCCCGTAGCCGGGGTACGGGCCGGCTCCGTACCCAGGCGGGTACGGCGTGTAACCAGGGGGATAGGGTGCGGCAGCGGGCACCTCCGCCGTCGGTGGCACCGCCGACGGTTCCCCTGGGGGCGCCGGTTCCGGAGTCTCGGGGTCGCTCCCGCTTTCGGCCGTTGTTTCCTGTTCTTCCGTCACCGTTCCATGGTGGCAGCGTGAGGCCCAGTACGGGCTGAGAAGAGCATGTGGACTTCCTGAGAAACGCCTGGCTCCATAGGCTGCCTGCCCGTGGCAGGCATGACGAGCCGCCCGGACGCCGTGGAGACGTTCGCCGAAGCGGCCCAGTGGTTCGGAGGTCTCGTACTGGGTCTGCGTATGGATCAGCTCGGCGGCCCCGGCTTGGGTGATTGGAACCTCAGGCAGCTCGTCGCCCACGGTGGACGGGCACTTGTGACCACGGAGGAATACCTGCGTGCCCGAGTATCGGCGGAGACCGAAGTCCACGACGAGGACCCCATCGCAAGCGCCGGAAGCTACTTCCTCTCGGCCCATGACAATCCGTCGCTGCACCGAGCCGTCGCTGAGCGTGGGAGGGCCGAGGCGGAGCGGCTGGGTGACGACCTGCTCGCCGAGGTGGCGGGGATGGTCGAGCGGGTGACCATGGCCGTTCGCCAAGCACCGGAGAGCGCCGTGTTCGAGACGCGACTCGGGACCGTGGGTTTCTCGACCTATCTGTGCACGCGCACGGTGGAGCTGGTCGTGCACGGCATCGATGTGGCGGACGCCGCCGGCTTGGCGGCCGACGTCCCGGCCCGGTCGGCGGGCACGACCGTCGCCGTCCTGGCGGAGCTGGCTCGCCAGCGAGGTGAGGCCGTGCCCGTCATCGCCGCCTTGTCCGGGCGGCGCCGTCTGCCCGAGAGATTCGGGCTCTTCACCTGAGGCCCACGCCAGCGCGCCAGCGACGAGGGCTTCGGCGTTGCGGCGATGTGCACGGCCTTCCCCTAAGGTGCCGGTGGGAGGGGACGTGGCCACCGACATCACGATCTACATGACCGACCAGCCCGGCGAGCTCGGCAGGGTGGCGCAGGCGCTCGCCGATCGGGGCGTCAACATCGACGGATTCTGCGCTGTCATCGGCGGAGGAGGCATGGGAGAGATCCACGTCTTGGTCGATGACGACGAAGGGGCGTTTCGGGCCCTGGCCGACGCCGCCATCGAGGTGGCCTCGGAACAGGAGGTCGCCGTGGTCGACGTCGACGAGGACAGACCCGGCGTCCTCGCCGAGCTCAGCCGCCGTCTCGGCGAGGCGGAGGTCAACATCACGCTCGCCTACCTGGCCACAGGGACGAGGCTGGTGTTCGCCGCCAACGACCCGACCACGGTACGGAGGTTGCTCGACGGGCTGTAGGGGTGCTGGGGCACGGCCGGAGCCCAGCCTCTAACCTCCCGGCAAAAGGAGGTTCCCGTGTCCAAGACCGCCTCCCCACCTCCTCGGGGCGACAAGCCGGTCGCCCCCCCCCCCCCCCCCCCCCCCCGGCGCCACCGGCCCGCCCCCCCCCGCCCCCCCTCCCCCGCCGGCGTGGCGGCACTGGTTGTGGTTCGCCGCCATCGGGCTCTTCGTGGTGCTGTACCTCGTCCTTCCCGCCACCAGGGTCAGCCAGCCCGTCAGCTTGAACTACACCCAGTTCGTCAACGACACGAAGGCCAAGGACATCAAGACCGTCACGATCAACTCCGACGGCACTGCCCAAGGAACCTTGAAGAGCGGCAAGCAGTACACGACCGTCATCCCGCTGTCACTGGCGGGCTCGTCGCTGCTCAACACGCTCGAGGCCAACAACGTGAAGATCCAGGCCAATCCGCCCGGGAGCTCGTTCGGATCCGAGGTGCTGACCTGGATCATCCTGCTCTTGCCCTTCGCCTTCTTCGGTTACCTCTGGTACCGCATGTCCCGGGGAGCCGGCGGCGGCGCCCTGCAGGGCGCCCTCGGGGTGGGCAAGTCGCGGGCCAAGGTCTTTACGGCCGACCAGCCCAAGACGACCTTCGCCGACGTGGCCGGCTACGAAGGGGTCAAGAGCGAGATCCGCGAGGTGGTCGAGTTCCTGCGGTCGCCCGACCGCTACAAGCGGGCCGGCGCCGTAGCGCCGCGCGGCGTGCTGATGGTGGGCCCTCCGGGGACCGGCAAGACCCTGTTGGCTCGCGCCGTGGCCGGCGAAGCCGGCGTGCCGTTCTTCTCCGTGGCCGGCTCAAGCTTCGTCGAGCTGTTCGTGGGGGTGGGTGCGGCCCGGGTGCGGGACCTGTTCAGCGAGGCCCGCAAACAGGCGCCCGCCATCGTGTTCGTCGACGAGATCGACGCCATCGGACAGCGGCGGGGCGGCACAGCCGTCGTCTCCAACGACGAGCGCGAGCAGACCCTCAATCAGCTGTTGGCCGAGATGGACGGCTTCGACGTGACCGAGGGCATCGTCGTGCTCGCCGCCACCAACCGACCCGAGATCCTCGACCCGGCGCTGCTGCGTCCGGGGCGCTTCGACCGCCAGGTGACCATCCCACTTCCCACGCTCGACGAGCGGGTGGCCATCCTCACCGTGCACTGCAAGGACAAGCACCTCGACGAGAGCGTCGACTTGCGGGTGGTGGCCCGGGGCACGCCCGGGTTCTCGGGAGCGGATCTGGCCAACCTGGCCAACGAGGCTGCCATCGTGGCCGTCCGCCAGGACCGCAGTGTCATCCTGCCAGGCGACTTCGACGAAGCGCGAGACCGCATCATCCTCGGACGGCGGGAAGGATCGAACGTGCTGCTTCCCGACGAGAAGCACGCCGTCGCCGTCCACGAGGCAGGCCACGCCCTGGTCGCCGCCTTGAGTCCCAAGGCCGACCCGGTGGCCAAGGTCACGATCCTGCCTGCCGGGCAAGCTCTCGGGGTGACCGAGCAGCTCCCGTTGGTGGAGCGGCACCTCTACGGCGAGGACTATCTCCACGACGCACTGGCGGTTCGCCTGGGCGGACGTGCCGCCGAGTTGGTCGAGCTCGGCCAAGGCTCGACCGGGGCGGCCAACGACCTTGCCTCGGCCACCGATCTGGCCGTGAAGATGGTGCGGGAGTTCGGGTTGTCGAGCGAGCTCGGACCGGTCGGCTACCCCGAGGGAGGATCCGCGTTCCTCGGCGCCGGCGGGCAGGGGTTCTCCACGCGCCCCTTTGCCGAAAGGACCCAGGCCACCATAGACACCGAGGTCTCGGCCCTGCTACGCCGAGCCGAGGAGCGGGCCAAGAAGCTCCTCGAGGAGAACCGGGACAAGCTCCGGAAGATCGTCGAGCTCCTTCTCGCTGACGAGACAGTGGACGGCAAGGACGTCTACGCCATTGCCGGCGTGCAGGGCCCCGCCGGCGTGGACGGGGGCGAGACCCTGGCGCCGAGGCGGGCAGCGGCCGCGTCGATGGCGGCGCCGGCGCAACCAGCCAGTGCCTCGGGCGGGCCCGAGGTGAGGCCCGCCCGCGGCGGGGCTCAGGTGGGAGCTGTCGTCCCCGACGCCGACTGAGTCGTCTTGGCCACCCCGGCCTCCCCAGGGTTGGGCATTGCTGTGGTCCGGCGAGTCCAGCGCTCGAAGCGGTAGCTCACATCGATCTCCGAATGCTCTGCTGAGAACTCGACCAGGGCGAAGTCGTCGTAGGGTGGGAAGAATTTCGTGCACCCGAAGTCGCCGTGCACCTGCGTGAGCAGCAGCTCGTCGGCCAGGTCGATCGCCAGCGCGTACACGGTCGCTCCTCCGATCACCCACACGTCCTCGTCGGGAAAACGCTCGAGGACGTCATCCAAGCGAGGCACGGTCACAAATCCCGACCGGAGCGCATTGGTCGCATGGGTGAGGACGTAGTTCTCTCGGTCCCCGAGCGGCGCGGCGAACTCAAGGTACGTGGTCCGCCCCATCACGATCACACCCTTGCCGGTCTTCTCACGGAAGTAGACCGAGTCGCCGGGCAGACGCCACGGGATGCCGCGGTCGGTGGCGAGACCCCGGCAGGAGTCGATAGCGGCGATGAGCCGGATCACCTCGTGAGTCTCCCACCCGGCCCGGCCGCTCCGCGGCACAGTGCCGAGTCGGGGCGCAACGTCGCATCAGTGCCCTACCGGGAGGCCGTCGTGGAACTTCAGAAACGAGAGCCAGTTACCGACTGCCTAAGACGCGAACCGTCGAGACGACTGAGTCCGAGAGAGGGCCACATACCGGTCGAGCAAAGGACCTTCGACCCTGGGGAACCATCCTTGGCTACGCGATGGTTGTAAGGGTCATAGAGCCGAAATGGAGTGCTCGATGTGGCGGTACGACGGCGGCAAGGAGGTAGGTGGCCCATCAACTGATGGGGCGCACCTGGTTGAGGAGTGCGAGGCATTTCTCGAAGGCCATTGGGCCAACGTCCTTGACGCCTTCGGACAGCCCGTATCTCCGTTGGCGTGGCTGAACGTTCTCGCCCACGGTTCCATACCTGACATCATCGCCGCCAGCCACTGGGTCCCGTCAGAAGAGGTTCACGAGATGACGGTCGCCACACTAAGTGTAGGGCGAAGCGACAGCCTTCTCCGGGACTTACAGTCGGCAGCGCTCATCCCTCTGGAACTTGAGCTCCTTGGAGCCGCAGAGATCGCCTCATTCGATACACAACAACTTCTAGTCCTCGTTCTAGGTGCGGTTGAGTCGTTTCGTCGTTTGATTTCTGGACTTTGACCTGGCACTCGGCGGGCAGACTCCGGTCCGCTGTCATTTCGTAGCGTGAACGATCGTCTCCGCAGGCCTCAGGCGTGGACTCATCGACGTGGCTCCCATCTGAAGAATTTCGTGGCCGCGATCAGTCCTCCCACGGTCCAAATTGCAAGGATGAGGATGTCTGACCAATAGAACCTTGTCCCGAGGAAGGCTGCCTGCATACTGGTACCGAAATGGCTCACGGGAAACACCTTGGCGATCCACACGATCCAGGGAGGGGAGCTGTTGCCGAGCGGGATGAACACACCTGATGCGAACAAAAGGGGGAAGATAGTGGCGCCTACGACTGCAGGCGCCGCGTCAGCATTCGGAATGACGGCGGTGACTGCAAATGCAAGAGAACTGAAACAGGCAGCCCCGACGCAGAACGCGACAGCAAAGGAAAGAAGGTTTGCTCCACTTGGAATCGAAGCATGGTATGCAATGCTGCCAAAGGCAGCAGTGATGACGACAAGCAGCCCACCGATAAGGACAGCGTGTATCACCTTGGCAGCAAAGTAAGCCACTGGAGGCATAGGAGTACCTCGTGTCCGCTTGAGCAAGCCATAGTGACGCTGGGCTGCGACTGCTACCGCGATGTTGTTGTAACAGGTGCTTATCACACCCCAGGTGGCCATCATTCCCACGTAATAAGTGGACTGATCAAACACTCGGCTACCAACGTGCACACGGTAGTGACCTAACATGGCGGCAAGGATTACGAGGAACATCAGTGGCATCACAAAGGTGAAGAATGCGGCCATGGGGTTGCGCCAATAAGAGCGGTTGAGGTACCGAATCTGAGATAACGCGAGCCTGAACGTGTTCATGTGGATCCAGATCCGTTAGTCGTCGCGTTCGCACTTGTCAGCTCTAGGTAGACGTCTTCGAGCGAAGGTCGTACGACGCGCAGAGAGTCAAGACTCACTCCTGTCGCGAGCGCCCATGCACTTAGCGCGTGAATCGTTTTTGTGAGGTTCCCGGGCACGAATTCCAGCTCTCCGTCCCTGCGCTTCTGCGCGCACAGACCAGCAGGCGGACATGTGCCAGAGGGAAGGCTCAAAAGAATCCGGGCTTCGGACGCGCTTCGGCCTCCGAGAGTAGAGGGGTCTCCGGCGGCGACAATACGGCCTTTAGAAATGACCGCAACACGGTCGGCGAGATACTGCGCCTCGTCCATATAGTGGGTGGTCAGCAGGACCGTCTTCCCGAGTTCACGCAGGTTTCTTACGACCTCCCACGCTTCACGGCGCGCAGAAGGGTCGAATCCTGTGGTTGGCTCATCGAGGAATAGCAGGTCCGGGTCGCCAGCGAGACCAATGGCCATGTCGAGACGTCGCTGCTGCCCACCTGACAGACGAGAGACGCGCTGGCCTCGCATCTCAGATAAACCGACCAGTTGCAATAGTTCGGCGACACTCTTCCGCTTTGGATAGTAGCTCGCGTACATTTCGAGCATTTCCGAAACGGTCAGATAGGGCTCGATGCCGGTGGATTGCAGAACGATGCCTATCCTGGGTCGAATCCGATCTGATTCCGTGTTCGGATCGAATCCGAGGACCGAGACGGACCCTCCATCGCGATGGGTGTAACCCTCGAGTATCTCGAGTGTGGTTGTCTTTCCGGCGCCGTTCGGCCCAAGTAGGGCGAAGACTTCACCCTGTTCAATCCGGAGGTCGATTCCGCGGAGGGCCTCGACTCCACCGTAGGACTTGCACATTCCTTCCACGATTACAGCGGTCATTTTGGTGGGGGCCCTCGCCGGCCTATCTTGGCGCTGCTCGCAAGCTAACGCTGCTGAGGAACAGTTGAGTCGGCACGCTGGAGAGGGAGTTCGTGGCGCACGCTTGGACGTATGTGGTGCTTGGCTGGGCGAGACCGAGCTCCTCCGCACGCCCGCCATACAAACCAGCGAAGCTCACGACACCGCCGCCTGGGAACCGAACCTCGCTGAAAGTCATAGGAAAGGCGTCACCAGCGAACTGCAACGTCGCGTTGCCGCTCGTACTGCCGGTCAAACAGGAGAGCAGGCCGCCACCTGTGGCCGTATAGGACATAGGAGCTCGGATCAATTGCGCCCGCCTACCGGGTTGGGACAGCCTGCCGAAGCACGAGCCCATCGTCGAGACGCTAATCGTCGTCGGCGTGAGGAGAGAGCCGAGAGGCGGCGAATGGTCAACAGTTCCAACCGACTGACATGTTCCGGTGAATGAATCGGGGCCTGCTCCCATAGCGGGGCGCGTGGCAACGACCTGAACCGCGCTCGCCAAGAGCCCGGTTGCGAGTGCGATGGACCCGACGAGCTTCATCAGGTTGCGACAGACTCCCATGGAAAGAAGTTCGGGCGCCGCCCTGGAAATTCCTACCCCCAGACGACTCACCCAGGGAGCACCCTAGAGCTCTTCCTCGTATCCACTCCCACCACTGCCCAGCCCGCAGGCGGACGCAGCACACATGAGGACTTCGAGCCCGCCGCGATCAGATACCGGTCAGGCGCGGCGACCGGCCCTGTCAGCAGCGGCCGCCGGAGTCCAGTCGTCGCTTTCCAGGTCGGCCTGCGGGTTAGGTCACCGTGCGCCTCGAGGGCGCCATTCAGGTCCAGATCTCCTCAATGCGATCGAGGCATAGTTCACGGCTTCCTTGAGTCCCCTCAGCTCGCCACCCCAGCGGCAGCGGACGGTAACTGGGCCAGACCGAGTACTGGCCCTCGTGGTTCTTCACGACCACGTACTCCTCGTCGGTCGATGGAACCTTGGTATCAGTCATCGCACCCCTCCCATCGTGACGTGGACCACGTCATCACACTCTTCCGACAGACGGCTTCTCGAAGCTGTGGCGAGCGGCTTGGGTGTCACCCCTCGATCATGCGAGCATCAGCGCCGATTAGGCTCGCCTTTGCATCAATGTACGTCGCTAGCTCCCGCACAGATGCATGCTCGAACAGGTCGATGACGTCGACGCTAGGTATCAACCGGCCTTTCAAGTCCTCGGCCATTTGCAAAGCCAGGAACGAGTCGCCCCCAATATCGAAAAAGCAGTCCCTCGGCCCAAAGCATGAATGCCCAAGCAACCCAACCCACAGTGTTCGTATCAAGTCCTCCGTCTCACCTGCGAATCGAGATTCGTGGTTTCCACGTGTTTCTGGCACCGGCAGAGCATTTCGGTCGACTTTGAGATTATTTGTAAGCGGAAACATGTCGAGCTCGATTATGGCCGACGGCATCATGTAACTGGGTAGTGAGCCTTTGAGCTCACGCTTGACTGCCGGGATGTCAACCATCGCCGAGCCCGGGCACCGAACAACGTAAGCAAGAAGCTTGCCCGCCCACGGGCCATCTCGTCTTACTACTGCGGCCGCATCGGCCACGCCCCTGCAGTGCCGCAATGCCGATTCGACTTCACCCAGTTCGATGCGGTGTCCTCTGACCTTGACCTGATGATCTAGGCGGCCCAAGAACTCGATTGTCGAATCCGCATGCCTTCGCACAAGATCACCAGTAAGGTAGAGTCTTGCGCCTGGCCTATCGCTAAATGGGTCGGGTATGAATCGCTCAGCCGTTTGTCGCGGCCGTTTCCAATAACCACGGGCGACTCCCAGGCCGCCAATCGCAAGTTCTCCTTGGACACCATCGGCTACAAGGCGCCCAAGCGAATCAAGCACGTAAAGCTGCGTGTTCTGAACGGCCCCCCCGATGCGAGCAGCATCGGTTCTCTTAGCCGATTCTGTGACATCGAGGCGCCGTGCCGCTGTCCATATTGTTGCCTCTGTGGGGCCATACATATTCCACACCTCGGCGACGTGGCTGAGGAGGCGCTGTACTAGATCGCCGGGAACCGCTTCCCCACCTGCGAGCACGCGGAGCTGTGACGGCGGATTCCACCCAATATCCTCGAGCAGGCGCCATGTAGTAGGTGTCGCCTGCATGATGGTTATGTGGTTCTCTTGAACGAGTGCCTCCACACGACGCGGATCAATCGTTTCAGCATCGGTCGCGATGACTACTTCTGCCCCAACGACTATCGGTAGAAGCAGTTCCAAGATGGAGATATCGAACGCATGCGTGGTGACTGCGAGTAGCCGGTCGCTACGGCTCATTCCTGGCGTTTTCTGCATTGAGTCCAGGAAATTGGCCAGAGCGCTCCTGGTTACGGCGACGCCTTTTGGCAGACCCGTCGATCCCGATGTGTAGATCAGGTACGCGTCCAGATCCGAACGCGGTTCTTGCCACGCAGTGGGCACATTTGGGCTGGTATCGATCGCCAGATCGCCAGCCTTGAGCCACACCGCATGCGGCATGGCATTCTGCAGAAATTCGCCACTCTCGGTTCCATCCGAGACCCCGATCGCAAGTTCAGCGTCTTCAGCGATGAAGCGCAACCGATCTATCGGATACCGCGGGTCGAGCGGCACATACGTTGCTCCCGCTCTCATGACGGAAAGAATTGTCGCGATCAGCTCGATCGACCGCTCGACGGCAACTCCTATGCGGGCCCCCTGACCTGCCCCGGCCGCGCAAAGCGCTCTGGCGCCCATGTCGACCCGCTGCTCTAGCTCAGCGTACGAAACCGCTTTTCCTCCACAACGAACTGCTATCCGATCGGGCTCCCTGCGCGCCCACACCCGAAGTTGCCTGTCGGCAAGAGGCAAGCCTGGTCCGCTCAGCTGCGGTCCTCTCGCGACCTTTTCGTCAACGTTTTCGGGTGCGACCGGTTCCGCCAAGGCAATGGGTCTTTCCGGGAAGCAAATGAGCATGTCCAGGAGGCGGATGAAGTCAGCGACCAATTTCTCCATTGTCTTCTGCGCGAACAGGTCCGTCCGAAATGTCAGTTCTCCGACAATGCAGCCTTGCCTCTGCGCAAATTTCACCGTTACGTCGCACTCCGAAGCGTTCCGAAACATAGGTATCTCCGAGGAGGCAATGCCGGGCATCTCCAACTTGATCGGCTCGGAATTCTGATAGTCGAGCATGATTTGGAATACGGGCGCGTGGCCAAGGCTGCGGACCGGCCCAAGCCGCTTGAGGAGGTACTCGAAGGGTACGTGCCGGTTCTCCTGCGCCTCGTGCCATGTCTCGTGTACGCGTTGTAGAAGACTCTGAAAGGACAGCCTCTCATCCACTTTCACACGTAGAACCAAACTGTTCTCGAAGCGCCCGACGATTCCCTCTAAAGCCTCTCCATACCTGCCGACATCGGGTACCCCGATGACAACGTCATCAGCCGACGCGTAACGACTTAGCAATATTGCGAAGGCGGTAAGCACCACGACACGGGCAGTGCTGTCCTGCTCGACGGCCCATTGCCGTAAGCGGCGGCACGTTCCTCGAGGAACGGCGAAATTGATAGTCTCCGCAGAATAGGATGCGACGACTGGGCGTGGATAGTCTGTCGGGATATCGACGCACGACGGAAAATCCGAGAGTTTTTCCTCCCAATAAGCCAGCTGCTTGTCAAGGAGGCCCCGCTCGAGCAAAGAATGCTGCCAGTGCGTAAAGTCTATATAGCTAGCCAACTCCTGGGCGTCGCTACTTTGCCCGTTGAGTATCGCCTTGTACTCCCGTCCTAGATCGTCAACAATGATCGCCAGCGAGCGTTCGTCAGATACGCACCCATCCAATGACAGAATTAGAGCGTGCCGCTCCTCGTCTAGCCTAAGAAGATCGAAGGCGACAAGGCGGCCCGTCTTCGTCCTTAGAGCGGGATGGCGGGATCGCACCTCGCCAACCATCTCTGAAAGAGCCGCCCCGTTCGCCTCAACCTCATGTATGGTCAACAACTCCGGAGCGTGGGCCCGAATTTCTTGCTTGGGCGTTCTGCCTGATGTGACTACGGTACGAAGCGCCGGATGGCGTCGTGAGAGGCGCCGGACTGCCTCGGCCAGGGCTCCCAGGTTCAATACGCCTACAAGTTCAAACGCTATGGCTGAATCGTGTGCCGCGTTCGGCCCATGAAGAGCGTCGAGGAACCATAGTCGCTCCTGACCGAGCGATAGCGGCCCAACTACCTGGTCGCGCTGGGACTCAATCTCCGGGAGTTGGTAACGCGCCGGGTATTCGGCTCCGGCGGGGGACGCCGCCCGCCCACGTTCTTTCACAACCGCTTCCATCTGTCAATGACCTCGCATTGGTGGGAGATGCTGGTTACCGGGCATCCACTAGCCGATCCGTAGGCCAGCGGTTTCCATTGGACCGTCTCATGCGGGTACGACCTTGCGATAATGTCAGCGTGCAGCGCGTCCGTCCCGAGGCTTAGTCCGTAGCGCGTTGGCCGCCAAATGGCGTTTGATATCTTCGGGTGCGTCTCTGACGAGCCAAGCGAGACGTTGACCCTTAGTGACTCGTTTACCTCGGGGCACTACGATTTCCATGCACCACCCGTCGAACATAGAACGCACGGGGATTCCGGCTACAAAACCAATCACCTGACCTTGGTCGACGAATTGTCCGCGCTTATCCCCCGCGTCGGGATCCATAGTTGGAACAAATCGTCCGTCGGCAGGACTCACGACGAGGTAGGTATCGACGGCTAGGTGCTCTCCGGAGACGGGCGGCGTTACTGTGCCAGATTCTGGCGCTCCGTCCAGTTCGCCTAGCCTTGAATCAACGACGGTTCCCGTTGGCTCTGGTGGAGCAGTCGTCATCGCACTCAGAGCCCTTCAGACCATCGGGTCGCCCCCGGAGGAAGCCTACGTATGGAGTCAGAACGCTTAGAAGATGATGTCCTCACCTCTGTTTACTTCGCACTCGGCATCGACATTCCTTGGTCGTCGCTCGATGGCCCATACTTCGGCTATCGATATGGAGGGCCACGGGAAGCCTGTCATTCTCATCAACGGGTGGATGCGATCTCGCCACGAATGGCCTCGGTTCTTCATCGATCGTCTCGCCCGCGAATTCACAGTCATCAGGATGTCGCTCCGCGGGATGGACTCCACAGGCCCATGCCCATCGGACATCACGATGGTGCACCTTGCACAAGACTGCATGGAGTTGATTAAGGCCCAGAAACTCGAGCGGGTTTCCGTGATAGGGAACTCGCTAGGTGGCATGGTGGCTCAGGTAATGGCATGGTCCCAGCCGGCTCTCTTCGAAACCGTGGTGCTCATGAGCACCTCACCCCCCCGAATTGATGGCGTTCGACTTCCCTTGGCCAGGAACCCCAAGCGAGCAACGACAGGGTCAAGTCGTGATCAACTCGCTTTCGAACGACGGGGCAACTCGGTCGCCACCGGTAGTCCGATCTCGTGGAACAACACGGCTTCTCTCCGCTCCGCTCTCATGCTCCTGAAAGCCATGCTCTCTCACGAGGACGAGGAGCGCCTGGCCGACATTTCTGCGCCGTGCCTTGTGATTCATGGAGCAAGAGACTCGGTGATCCGGCCTGAACTCGGCCGTCGACTCGCGGAATGCGTTCCGAACAGTCGCTTCGTCTTGATGAAAGACGCCGGTCATGACCTCGTAAGTGAGCGGCCGGTCGCCACAGCCGAACTCGTGGCGGATTTCCTAAAGGTGGCCAAACCTTGAGCTTGCCGCGTCGGGGCCGAGGCGCAGCTAGTGAAGCACCTCTCTCGCGCACTTCGGGTCTTGTGAAGGCCCCTTCTTACTTCCGGCCCATCAGCTCGACCAGCAACCAACGAGCAGAGGTTGGCTTGCTCTCTATGAGGCAGACCCCCCAGGCACGGACTGGCGGTCTACGAGTCGTCGGATTGAACTGCGCATAGCTCGACAATGATTGTCGCCTTTGTGCCTACCAAACCTCGCAAGCGGTTCAAGCCGAACTCTCTACGGTCTAGATCTACGTGCGCCTGAACTTCAAGGTTCCTATCATGGTTGACGATGGCGTCAACATTCAACGAAACCTCTCGGGTCACGCCCTTGAAAGACAATCTGCCATCGACAATGCCATTTCCCTCCGGGACATTCGCCATCCACCCATCAAATTCTATTCTTGGTGCTCGACCCGCATCGAGGAACGTTGCAGATCGCACGCTCTTGTCTCGCCAACGGTTACCAGATTCAAAGCTCATAGCATCTATGGCTACCTTCGCCTCACCGGAAGTCGGGGATGTGACGCTGATCACGCCTGAGCTCACTTTCATCGACCCAAGCACCGTTCCCAGCCCGAACATATGCTTCATCCTGATGCGGATGCGACTTCTTTCTGGCTCGACTGTGTAGTCACCGATGCTCGCCTCGGGAGTCATTCGATTACCGCCGCTGCCTGTCTGGGCGGTCATGACGGAGTCGTAGATTCAAGCGTTCTCGTCAAGCTAGAGCTGAACGAGAACGAATTGTAGGTTCCGCTTTGCTTGATACTCTGATATCGATCAATACCGGTCATAGGATCGACCCAATCTGTTTCTTCAGTCTTAGAGTTCACACTCCCTTGTGTGGTAACAGTTGTATCGACTTCGTATGCCGTCGTCAGTCCTCCTCCAAAAGACGTCTGATGGAAGCCAGAAATCTGTCCGGTTATAGATGCCGTCATCGATCCGCAATCGCCTGTGCCGGAGAACGTATAACCCGTCGCCGGAGACGGGTTGGCAACCTTGATGGGCGGCGTGAAGGTGCAGTTGTACGTCACCGTCTGGCCACCGAAGGTCTCCCGCTGCACTTGAGTAACCAACCACAAACCTGCTGAGTTGATTGCGTACGTCGTATCGGTCGAGGGTTGCGCCGTGTTGGCAAAGCTTCGCCACATCTGGGTCCACGCCCCTTCACCAGATGAAGCAGGCGGCTCGATGACAATCGTGCCTGTGGGTGGGAAGCTCTGACTCATCACTCCGACTGACATACTGCCTGTCTGGTGATACGAGTAGGTCCCAGGCACGGTTGGAGCCTCTCCTCGGGCCGGCGCATCTGTTGGGAGGGTCGTGCTGGGCGTCAGGGCTGCCGAAGGACCGGAAGGATGAGTAGTAACTGAACTACCTGCCACAGGACCCGGGGACCCGTCACCTGGCTTGGTTGTTGAAGTCGAGGGAGCTCCTTCGTGGTGCATCGTGGACAGGGCGGCTTGCCTTCCGGTCGCCTGCCCGCATCCTGAGATAGCCAGCGCAAGCACACCTGTGAGGAGCACCCATCCGGCCTTGGGTAGACGAGGTAGGTGCACTACACCACCGAGGGACACGGAGGTCTTGATCACTTACGCAGCCTCGCGGGCTCGGCTGCGGCGAGCGAATAGGCGCTTTGAATTGCGCTGTCGGTTTCGGAAGGACACCCACAAATTGACCGTGGTCACCGACATGGCCCGTGGATTCTTCATGCACTGAAGGAAGGTCTTCCAATGCCACCTCGTGTAGGACCTCGACCTGTGTCGGCAATGCGGGTCGATCAGCGCCTGCAGTCTTGGCAGACTATTTCCTGGAAGGGATGGGACCAAGTGATGCGCAGTGTGAAGATTATTGTTCCATAACAAGGACGCAAACAGCCGATTACTGTACGTCGTCCGAGTCGTTTGCAAAGAGCTATCTGGTCCATCCCCGCACCCAAAGTGCTCGGGCTTCGTCACCAGCGATGCAATGATTGAGTTATAGAGCAAGAAGGGAATGAGCCAAAATGTGACAAGCGTTCTCGGAGCAAACCATGCACCTAGGGACACCGCTGCGAGTTCGACGACGACCACAACTGTCCCGAGGGTCGCCAATCTGCGATGGCGCCGGGTCGTATACCAGCTAGGGCCCACACCGAGCGTCGCCACAACACCTTGCCAGTTGAGGATAATCGTATAGCTGATCCCCGAGAACGCCATGTAGGCGAGGTAATCCAGCAGACCCATCACGCTGTAATGCGGTTCCGAATCGGCGGCTGGGTCGTGCGTGTGCCTGTGATGTTCCATGTGCGCCAGCTGGTACGCCGGATAGTTCAGCAGACGGGGAATGCTCGTCAGCCATCCAGTGGCTGTATTTGCGCCGCGGCTCTTGTAGAGCTTGCAATGTCCTGCTTCGTGTGCGGCACCACTCATTCCTTCGAAGAGAAAGCCCTGCGCCACCCACGTGGCGACCCAAAAGCCGGGGTTGTTGACAAACCTAGCGACGAAAAATAGTCCAACCCAGCCGAAGAGAATCAGCCCCACCCGAATGGTTGCGTCAGCCGAGTGGGTCATGAGGTTATTAGCCCGAATATACCCTGCGATCTCTTGTCTTGACGGCGCTGTAAGGGAGGCGGTCACGCTAGTTCACCCCTTGTCTCTTCCTTGGATAGTGCAGATCGCATCACGTCTCATCTCGTACTCGGCATATGGCGACCTCTGTAATCTTCTGGGAAGCGCCGGTTAGTTCCTCTAAGAAGTCGGGCTAGGCGGCACGCCACCGCCCTGGCCGAGCCCAAGCTGCATTCGCAGCAAGCCGTCTTTCGTCACAGCTGAGAGTCAGGCCTGGTAGCCCTTCCCGGGCACCAGGTGTCGATCAGCAGGCCTCGTTTGAGCAGCGGCGATCGAGGAAGAGAAGTGGCCCTACAGCCCCATTTCATTGCCTCCTTGCAGGCACTCCGTCGTCCTCGAGGACCCGGGTCGCGTATCGGACCAGCCGTGGGACGGCGCCGGTAAGGAACCGCCTACAGGGGTTCGTCCGTGCGGGCAGACGAATGCCCGTCTCAGAGCAGATGCCTTTTGGTGACAGGAGCCGACCGATGGATGGCACTCAGTTTGCAGCTAAGGGCTGCTCACATTTTGCGCTCAGACAACCTCACTGCCTCCAGGCCTACGTCCGTCGCGCGATATCCTCGAGCTCCGAAAGGAACCGATTTCCAAGCCCCTTTATCGTCTCTGCCTTGTGAATGTCTACGCAGTAGGTCCAATCCGAGTAAAGACACCCGTTGAGGACGAAAGCGTTCACTTCGATGAGTGGCCCACGACTTTCACTCGCTGACTGGAGCAGACCTGGTTCGTCGGGAAGCATGGAGAACAGTGCCTGGCGCCCGAACAAGTTGTCGAATTGACCGGCATAATTGAAGTGGAATTGCGGTGGCGCCATTGCATTCAAGCTTTGGGCACACGGTTCGCCAGCACAATAACGAAGCACGCCGTAGCTAAGGCCTCGACGAGGTACGCAAGCCAATTGCTCTCGAACGGCTGCAACTTTCTGTGCAGGAGACCGGCGCTCGGGAGCATCGAGATGCAGACGGACAGGGTAAAGAGAGGTAAACCAGCCGACCGTGCGCGACGTGTCGATCGCCACTTCGAGATCCTCACGGCCATGGCCTTCCAGCTCCACACCGAGTTCGGTCCCACCCGACCAAGAGAGCACGCTCTCGAGGGCAGCTGCAATGAGGATATCGCCGAACCTTACGCTTAGGGTTCGCATGGTCTCTGTAAGCAGTCGTCGAGTAGTGTTCCGATCGAGAATGCGACGAACTGCTCTCGTCCTGCCTACCAGATTCGCACAACCTGAGGAATCTACGGGCAAGTGAGTGCCAGTCTGGACACTCCAGAAATCAAGTTCGTCCCGCAAAGACAGTCGATCGGCCGCCGTGGTCACAACCTCAGCCCATTGCCCGAACGAGGCAGTTCTCACGAGTCGCGGCTCACCGTCCTCGACCAGATTGTGGTACACGTCTTGAACGTCTTCGAGAATGATCCGCCATGACACGGCATCAATCGCAAGGTGGTGCGCAACAACAAATACGTGCGGAAGCAGCCCGTCTGGCTCCAGAAAATATACGCAGGCAGCCGTCGGCCCTTCGCTCAGTCGCATCTTCCGGTGCGCTTCGTCGAGATATCGGGCGCGCACTGCTTCCCGCTCTGCTGCAGACACAGCGCGGAGGTCCACTCGCTCGACAGCCATCGGAACATCATCAGCGTAACGCTGGGACCACACCCCGTCGTTCTCTTCGAAACGCAGTCGGAATGCATCGTGGAATGAGAACACAGTTTTGAAGCTTTCGATCAGGCGATTCAGCTCGACACCCGGACGTACCTGAAGGTACACAGCGTCGTTGTAATAGTCGGGCTCCTTGAACTTCGACCCAAAGAACCAGCTCTGGATGGGCGTCAAAGGAATCGATCGAATAGAGTTCGCTGGCGAAATCGCCGACGATTTTGAGGCCTGGAGGAGGCCTTGCCCATCGGTCCCTGCGATGGCGGAGCCAAGCTCCGCAAGTGTCTGATGCTGGTAACACATCTTCGGGCTAAGGGGAAGACCAACACGGCGGGCGCGCGCCACCACTTGTAGAATGAGGATCGAGTCTCCTCCGATATCGAAAAAGTTGTCTTCCGCCGCGATATCGCCGCACCCGAGCACTTCTTGCCATATGCTGGCTAGTGCGGCATGAGTCCCCACAGCCTGGGGTGCCTGGACTCTATCCCGCGGTTCTTCCCACGACTGCGCCAGCCTACGCAGTGCGCCAATGTCGACCTTGCCATTCCGGTTTCGCGGAAGTCTCTCGAGAACAATCACGCGCGTAGGCACCATGTACCGAGGGAGGGTGCTACGCAAATACTCGCGGATGGCCTGGGGCGTCACCGGCTCCATCGTTTCAACGGCTGCTACCAGTTGCCTCCCTCGGGCCCCATCTTCAACCACAAGGACTCCGCTACTTCGTACGGCTGGATGGCTCGAGAGCACAGCCTCAATCTCGCCAGGTTCGATCCGCATGCCCTTCAGCTTCACTTGCCGATCGAGCCGGCCTAGGAACTCTAGGGCACCATCCGGTCGGAGCATTACTCGATCACCGGTGCGATACAGCTTCCCACCAGCGGCTGTATCGAATACGAACTTCTCTGCAGTCTCGCTGGGCAACTTGTGGTAGCCGAGCGCGACCCCTATTCCACCGATGTACAACTCACCCGGCCGGCCGATACCAGCGTAGTTTCCGTGATCATCCAAAATATGAACCGACGTATTTGCAATTGGTCGGCCAATGGGAACAGCCCGCGTGACGTCGGCCGAGGCTTCGCACCGCCAAAACAGGGAATCGATCGTGGCCTCGGTCGGACCGAATACGTTGTAGAGGTGCGCGTTAGGAAGGCACGAGTAGAACCGCCGTTGAAGCTCGGGGGGCATCGTCTCACTGCCGCATAGCGCCCGCTTCAACGACGCGCATAGACGCATGGCTGGCTCTTCCAAGCAATACTGCAGCGTTACAGGTACGAACTCAGCAATGGACACGTTGTGTTTGATGATTCCTTGGACGATGGCCCTGGGGTCTCGAATGACTTCGTCAGAGAAAATGACGGACCGCCCTCCGACGATGAGGACGGCGAGCATCTCCCAGAGCGACACATCGAACGACAACGGGGCTAGCACCATCGACACATCGCCTTTGGACATGGAGTATGCCTCGATCATCCAGAGGAGACGATTAGTGAGGCCTCCATGGTGGCCTATGACTCCTTTCGGCGTCCCGCTCGATCCCGACGTATGGAAGATATAAGCCGCCATGTCGTCTGAGATCGTCGGGCCTACATAATCGCGGTCGTGCGATGCCACAGCCGGATCGCACATCACTTGCTCATCCACAACTGCGCATGGTTCAGTCGTCTCGAGGAGGTGAGCGCGGTGGGCTTCAGGAGCGCACGGATCGACGAAGACAAACGCCGAGCCCGTCTTCCATGCTCCCAGTATCGCGGGCACGATACCGACGGTTCGATTGAGTGATAACGCTACGATCTGGCCGGGACCCGCCCCTCGTCGTTGCAGCCAATGCGCAAGTTGGCTGGCACGCGCCTCGATCTCGCCATAAGTCAGGCTCCCGGCACTGGTATCGCAAACGGCCACGCTGTCGGGTGAGGTAGCAGCCCGTTCTTCAATCAATCGTGGAATGTTTCCCGTCCTAGGGTACGAGCGATTCGTATCGTTCAGGCTCGCTAACGCTACGAGATCGTCGTCAGAGATCATGGTCATCTCAGAAATGTGGCTCGAGCTATCTTTCACGGCGCCACGAGCGAGTTGTACAAACCGCTGAAGGAGTCGATCTACTAACCACTCGTCAAAGAGGTCGGTCGCATAGTCAGCCATCAGGACGAAACCATCTTGGGTGTTCCGAATATCCAACGTAAGCTCGAATTGCGCGCCGCCCGTCTCCACATTCATGGGACGCACGGAGAGGCCGCCGAGTCGGAGCTCGGTGGCCGGCCCGTTCGGCATTACGAGCATGTTTTGGAAGATCGCACTGCGTCCGGGATCCCGATCCAGGTTGAGGGCGTCCACTACCTTTTCGAAGGGTGTATCCGAGGTAACCGTCGCCTCGAGCGTCGCCTTTCGGCCTCGGCGTACGACCGTCTTAAGATCAGGCGATCCGGAGAGATCGACCCGTAGTGCGACGGTATTGGCGAAGAACCCCACAACGCCGTGAAGATCACGTGTTGAGCGCCCAGATGTGGGAATCCCAAAGACAATGTCAGTTTCTCCGCTATATCGATGGAGGACGATCGCAAAAAGCGATACAAAGAGCATAAATGGAGTCGTGCGCTCTTTTCGGGCTAACTCGACCAGCTCGTTCGACAACTGACGATCGATCAGTCGAACTGCTCGTGCTCCCTTGTACGAGAACACCGCTGGCCGCGCCCTGGTGGTAGGGAGCTCTGTCCTAACAAAGCCTGACAGCCGTTCCGCGGCTTTGGCAATGTCTTCGTCTATCTCGCCACGCAGCCACCGCTCACGCTGGAGCCAGGCCTGGGTATGCGGGTCCGACTTTGGAACGGGGAGCTCGTTCAGCTCCCGTTCGTCGTCTTGGGCATACAGCTTCCCAAGCTCGTCGTATATCACTCCCAACGACCACCCATCAACTATCAAGTGGTGAGCGACAAAGATAAAGACGTGATTGGCTTCGTCCAGACATACCAGCTTTGCTCTGTGCAGTGGTCCTTGTTCCAAATCGAATGGCGCACGCGAGAATTCAGCAAGAGCCGCATCGAGATAGCGTTGACGGTCCCCCAACGGTAGGGCGGAGATGTCGTCAAATTCGAGATTTGGCGCCACCGGCGGCCCCTCTATCTGCCAGGCGCGCCCTTCAATCTCGAGGAACCTTGTCCGAAACGCTATGTGCCTGAGGATGACCTCACCGAAGGCGCGTTCGACCTTATCCACGTCGAGAGGCCCGCTGATATAGTGCGCTTCGCTCAGGTTGTAGAACGGGTTGGTTTCATCGCAGCGCTGGAGGAACCAAACTTGCTCCTGAGCAAAGGATAGAGGGGCAACTGGATAGCCGACAGTCAGCTCTAACGCGTTCGATTCGTCACGGAGAGCCTGCACGGCATCGGTATGCTCCACGAGCAATGGGTTCACCACGATGCCTTCATTGGGCCGCAGCGGCTGCAGCGGCGAGGCCTCTCACTGTCGGCTCTTCAAAAAAGCTTTCCATTGTTATAGTAATGCCGTAATCCCCCCGCAGCCGCTCAACTGCTAGAGCGGCGATGATCGAGTCCCCGCCAAGATCCAGGAAGTTGTCTGTTGCGCCCACTTCGTCGACAAGAAGAAACTCCGCAAAGACGGATGCGATGACCTTCTCCAAATCGGATTCTGGATCAACGAGTGCTGAGGATGCCAGGCGTCGTGCGGTGGTCGGATCGGGCATCAGGGAGCGATCGACCTTGCCATTGGAGCTCAGCAGTCGGGGGTCCAGGTCGAAGAAGAGGCTCGGAACGCTATGCTCGGGCAAGTATTGGGACGTAAAGTCGTGGAGAGCGGGTTCAGAAGACGTGCCTCTCACATATGCGATCAACTGCTCTTGCCCGGCAGATTGATCTACCGCGGCGACCACGTCCTCCACTTCTGGATGCTGGCGGATTACGCTTTCAACTTCTTCCAGCGCAATTCGATAGCCTCGCACGGTCACTTGATTGTCGGTTCGCCCGACGAATTCGAGGACGCCTTCATGAGATGCGCGGACCAAGTCCCCGCTTCGGTACATCCTGCTCAACGCAGAGGCTGGATCGGCGAGGAATCTTTGCGCGGAGCTGGTATCTCCGTTGAGATACCCTTTGCTAACACAGTCACCAGCTATGTACAGCTCACCTACGGTACCTGGACGGACAGGTCTCGCCTCATCGTCCAGCACGCAGAGCCGTGCTCCTGAGATCGCAGTTCCGATGGGTATCGCCCCCTCGGGGCATGGCGACGGGATTTCGTAGCTACAGCAGCCCACGGTCGTTTCAGCAGTCCCATACTCGTTGAAGAACCTCGTGCCCGGATCGGCCTCTTGCCACCAACGCAGTTGCCGAGAATGGACGGTTCCCCCGCTGATCACCACGGATCGAGTGGCTCCCCTGAGCTGCGAGGCAGTCATATGACGAGCCAACACATCGAGAAGGGATGGTAAGACCTTTACGATCGACAAGTCGCGCCGGCGTCGCAATTCGTCGATGAATGACGAGACTTCGGCATCAGGAAGTATGAATACCGTCTTGCCGACAAGCAAGGGGCCAAAGAGTGTCGTCACTGTGAAATCGAGCGAGAGGGACGATTGAACTAGGGCGCCATGTCCTTCAGCCATGGAGTACGCCTCGGCTGCCCAGTTGAGGTAGTTCCACAGGCTACGGTGCTCGGTCATCACCCCTTTGGGTTCGCCCGTCGACCCCGCCGTGTAGAGGACGTACGCAAGGTCGGTAGCTTCGAGCTCGACGGTAGGTGCGGCCTTGGAAATCGCCTCATCCATCGTGTACGCATATACGAGCGCCGGGAGGTCCCTGAGGGTGTCGGCAGCAGTAATGACCAATTTGGGTCGAGAATCGGCCAGGATATATTCGATCCGTTTACGGGGATATGTCGGATCGATCGGAACGTAGGATGCACCAGCTTTGAGGATGGCGAGGCTGGCGACCAGCCCTTCGATGGACCGATCTAACATCACGCCAACGTGGTCTCCCCTGAGAACGCCGGCTTCGATCAGCGTCCACGCTAGGCGGTTGGCACGCCCATCGAGCTCTGCATAGGTCACCTGTTGTGTGCCAGCTACTGCGGCAATGGCCCCGGGTGCCAGTGATGCCTGGTGGGAGATCGCGTCCTGGATGGTCTTGGATGCCACGGCTCGCAGCCCTGTCAACGCGTATCGGACGTCAGCGCCATCGAGGTCTCTTATTCCATTTCGCAGCGTGATTTTCCTTCTCGTCCGAGCAAGCCGTTGGTGCAGATCGCTCGCGGGCTCGGGAGCACAAAGTTCAATTATCGGTGGGATTTGTCGGTCGTGAGCAGAACTCCTGTCCGTGGCCCTAGCACCCGCAGCTCACCCCACGGTAAGCGTCGCGCCCTTTCAGACGGAGGATGCCGCTGCCGTGTGCACTCTGTACTCCCTCTGTAAATGGTGTGTTGCCGGCTTTGGTAGGCCTCTAACTCCGGAGCTACTGCTCGAGAATTTCGAGGAGCTCGGCTTAGTGGGCTTCTTCGTAGCTAGAGTGGGAGATCAGGTTGTCGGCACGGTGTCATATCGGCTCGTCGGCGGTCAGAAAGCGGCCGACCCAGACGGGCTGTGGGTCGATGACCTCGTCATCCATCCGAGCTTTCGAGCTTCTCAAGTCACTGGGCTGCTACTTGCCGAGGCGGCCAAGTTTGCGGTGGGACGTGGCTTTTCAAAAATCCATACCCATGTAGACGTTGAGAATCTCCCGGCCTTGCGCCTTTACCGCCGGATCGGGTTTCGTCGGGTGGGACCGGCCTGTTCTGACGATACGGTCCCCTTCGACAATTACCTGCCCACGGTGGCTCGCTACATCGCAATGTGCGCCGGTATCGGTGACGCTGAGCTAATTCACCTCGACGAGGTCCTGGGGAGTGACCTCCTCACGGTCATGATGCTCACAGTTCCGCCGATCGGTCATGACCCCGGGGGCCTGGACGTGGAACACCACAAAGAAGCCACCGTTCTGCGCTACCGGCTCGACCTCTCTTGGGATGTCGGATTCGAGTGCCTGGTCGATACAGCCCTTAGCAGGGTAACGGCCATCACGGGAGGGCGCTGGCAGATGGATGTTCAGCCGCGTCACCGGAGTGTGGCGGTCGGGGAGGAGGTCCTGCTCGAGTACACATTGCACAATGGCAGCGATCACGACGAGCAGGTGGTGATAGCTGCATCTTTCCTTTCCGACGACACTTCATGTCTGGTGTCATCCGAAGTAAAGCGCGGCGCCGCTGTACAAGGAGTATTTCTACATATGGCGCCGCGGAGTCCTGGGCGACAGGAGATCGTCATCCGAATTGAGATACCCTCGGAGGCCCTGTGTGTTGAGCTCGTGACATGGATCGAAGCAAAGGCCGAAGGGCGTAGGGCCGCCACGATGGGGCGCTCGGCACAGGTTTTCGACGACCCCTTCATGATCGAAACAGGAACGCTGCGCTTACTTGTGAATCCCAGCACGGGTCATCTTGATATCTCTACCTCGTGCGGCGAGCTTCTCGTTCGGGACCTTTGGCCGGACGTAGGTCCACCGTTCCCGGGAGGGTTCAAGAAACCTGCTCAGCGCTCCATCAGGGTCCTGCCCGAAGGATCATCGCCTGCAAGTCTCGCTCATGAGAGTTCCGCGTCCACATGGGTCGATCGGGCTCGAGGTGACCTCGTGCGAAGCCGGCATACGAAGGAGTATCTGGCTAGCCTCCTTGTGCAACGGCGCGTCGTGGCGGCTGGAAGCACGATTGTGATCGAATCACGGGTCGTCCGCCGAGCTGATTCGACGGAGGCGCCTGAGGTCGTGAGCCTTCGGACATATCCGTGGGCATACGATGCCGAGCAATGGCTTACTGTACCCTTGGCCAGCGGGACTTTCGCTGCTCCGCTCGTCTACCAGGGGTTCCCATTTCTCTTTCACAACTGGGAGGGCATCCCCTCAGCGGACTTGCCCCACTCCCCTGATGCGTATTCGAGTCCATGGGCTTCGCTCTTCAACGGACGCGTAAGGCTTGTATCGGTATGGCCCGGAGCAACGGAAGTGCGCTTTGGCCTTCGGTGGTTCCCCTCTGCGATCTACACGGTGCCACCGTTGCTCCCTGGTCAGGCCACGGAGTTGCCATTAAGGTCATTGATCGTCGACCTTGATGGGACCATTGATCCGGGAGCCTTTGCAAGGGAATCGACGCTGGAATGGCTGAGTTGACAGCCATGTTGCCGCCCTTACCGGCGACGCCCTCTCGCCAGAGCCGTTCCGATGACGACGTAATCGAAATCTCAACCGCCATGGTTCACGCACGCCTCGTCCCTTCGTTCGCCGGCAGCCTCATTAGTCTCCGCTTCGGAAGTACCGAGTGGCTCCGGTCGGCCTATCCACGGCGCATCACTCAGAGCGACGGCAGTTGGCGGGTGGGAGGAGCAAGGCCGGTCTTTGTCGGACCGCTGGATGCCTGGAGTGAGAGCATCTGGGCTGGACACGGGCCTTGGACCTTCCGATCCATCTGTTCAGTAGATACAAGAGATTGGGTGGGCCACGTCCTGTCCGGGTCGCCCGGGTGTTCATGTTGTCACAGTCCCAACGTCCTGCTCTCCTACCTAGCTCATAAATCAATCCCGGCCATATCGATGGCCCTGCGCTGGCAGACACATTCGTCTCCCTTGCGCCCCGCCTTCGCGCTCGATCTGGCTGCTCGCAAAGTGCAGTTGTCCGGCCGATTGGCTTCGCAGCCGGTGACAGCGACAGCGCCAGGTCCTCTCGACAGAGGCATCTATGCCATGCAAGGCCCGGCACGCCTTCGCGACCAAGCAAATAGCGTCACGATGGCGGGTCACTCTTCACTACGTGCAAAGCAGATCAATGCGTCGTGGACAATGATCGCAGCGGGAGGACCAGATCGGGATGGCGAGTCACATGTCTCAATCGCACTGGTCTTGAACACCATCGACGACGCCGCGACGGCGTTGGCAGCGGAAGGAGCTCGTGCTGTATCAGTAAGTGCAGCTACAGAGCGCCAATTGCACGGAGAGTATGAAGAGCGATCGTCTAACGCGGGTCTGGCACCGTGAGCTGATGAGCCACGGCGATGGCGACGGAAGCCGTCGCGCAGTGCGAGATCGAGACACTCAGCTTCTTATTTCGGGCGAGTTCAGCTGCTCGTCGATGGAGAACTAGCAGTGGTGGATGTCCCAACGCACACGAAGGCTGCGGCTCGGCCCCCTCCGGGTGCACCCCACGCAACAACTCGATGTCGCTCAATGCGATTGAGCCAGGCTCGGAGGCTCCGGACAAGATTTCTCGGACGGCGAGCTTCGCACAAAGCCTACTTGCCCATCGTTCAACCCCGACAGAACTGGCACACAGCCGACGCTCTGCACTCGTGAACGCTCCGATTCCGTGATGTCGCGATAGTAGAGCGGGGAGGTCTAAGCGGTCGGGATAGTCGATAACCCGAACGGCAATGGCCCGCCGGTTCTCCCCCTTGGACGGGCGAGAGAGCTCGTCGTTGAACATTTCTTCACCGGCGATGAGTCCATTCATTCCGTTGCGGCTTTCAACACAAAGGTCGCGGACATGCCGTTCAGAGCCGCACTGTTCACGAGCACAGAGCCGACGCTCACCCCATCAAGTGGACGGATCACGTGATTTAGTCGTGGCCCGCTTGGCGCTTCGAGACCGACGGTTGGCGCCACGATGCTGTGCTCGATGGCCAGGATCCCCATAACGGCACCGGTGAGTAGATCGCTAGCCATCGTATGTCCCACAATCGACTTTGGCGCGCCTACCATGACTTCGGGGCCGACGGTTGCGTGAAGCGCGATGGCCTCTTCGAGGTCGACATCGGGGACTCCGGGAGCGTCTGCCACGCAATAGTCGACGGCATTCCCAGCAACCCCTGCCTCATCCAGGGCAGAGCACATCGTCTCCACCCATGGAAGTTTGGGTCCCTCCGACGTGTCATCCGAGGTGGCTATCGAGAACCCAGCAAGTTCACAGTGGGGCCTCCTCTGACGACGACGGGCACTGCTCGCAGACTCGATCAACAATGCGACACTCGAAGCGCTCAAGGCCGATCCGTCCGCGCTGGCGTCAAATGGGCGCACGACGCCCGACGGAGACAGGACACATCCTCCATCCTCTGCTCCGAGAATCGTCGAGCGAATCACTAGGTCCCCGCTGACCACGACGATCCGCTCGCATTCACCGAGCTCGATCATCCTCACTGCCTCTGCAACGGCGAGGGCGCCTGACAGATTCCCAGTCGTAATCGTGGATGTCGGGCCGCGCAGACATCTGGCGATGGAGACCTGACCAGCCGCGGCATTCAGCGACGTCTGCGGCACGAGCAGAGGATTAATGGTGCTCCATCCTCCCTCGGCGCTCTGCCAGAATTTCTCGAAAGTGTCCAACGAACCAGCGCTTGTGGCAAATAGGATTCCTATCTCCTCTTCGCGGCTGCTAGCCGTCAAGCCGGCATCATGGAGTGCCTGATCCGTGCTGGCCAAGCACAAGCGTCCCAGCGCGTCCATCCGTCGCCAGACTGCTGGGGGAGCCAGTCCAAGATTGTCGAGAGTCGGGACTTCACCACCGACTCGACAACTGAGCCCGGACACGTCAAATGACTCAAACGGTGAAATGACAGGGCGGCCGCTGGAAATGCCTTCCAGCCACTGGTCAAGGCCAATTCCAAGACAGCTCACGGCGCCAACGCCGGTTATCACTGCAGGCTCCTTGACCCTTGTAACTTCCCTCGTCACTACGTCCGGCCGCACCACAACTACTGAGGTGTTACTGCCGCCAAATGCAAAATTGTTAGAGAGCGCTACGTCGACCTTCGCCTGTCGCATCGATCCAGCGACGATGTCAACCTCGCCCTCGGCGATGCGGCCTGTCGGGTCGACATTGGCAGTTGGTGGTACTGCACCATCGCGGATGGCAAGTATGCAAGCGGCGGCTTCGATGGCGCCGGCTGCTCCAAGTGTATGACCGATGTGGCCTTTGACACTGCTGATTGGAGGGGGGGTGGCATCTGATGCGAACAGAGTTCGCATAACGCGCAGCTCCATCTTGTCATTTGCCGATGTACCGGTTCCATGACCGTTGACGTAATCAACGTCGGCAGCAGACAAGCCTGCCTGCGCGAGTGCGCGCTGCGTCGCGGAGAGGGCTCCTCGGCCCGCTGGATCTGGGGCAGCCATATGATACGCGTCGGACGACCGTCCCACGCCAGCGATTTTGGCAAGTGCATCGACACCCCGGTTTTGGGCGTCGCAACTACGCTCCATGACAAGGATGGCAGCGCCGTCGCCGACGTTTAGGCCAGCCGACCGGTCGTACGGCGAGCATGGTTGCGAATCCACCGAAAGCAACGAGGTGAAGAGCGCGAGGATGAAAAAGCTCAATGCATCCGCCCCGCCAGCGAGAACGACGTCCACCTCTTCCCGAAGGAGGAGGTGGCGTGCCATGGCGATTGCATTTGCGCTTGCAGTACACGCTGTGGAAATAGCCGCGCGGTAACCCCCGAGATCGAACTCCGTCGCTACAGCGTCTACGGGACCGTGCATGGCGGTCTGGCTCGCACCTCGTCCTTGTCCAGCGACATCGGGCATGGAGCCTTGACAGGTGCCCAATACGACTCCAATACGGCCCCTGCTCATGGGTCGAGGGGCTTCCAGCAGACGCGCCTGAGTCAACGCCTCGGATGCAGCCAACAAGGCCAACTGAGTCGTCCGGTTGTAGGCGGAGGCGTCAAACGGCAGCCCCTTTACGAGGATGTTGAGATCTTTGACTTCTCCCCCGAGCACGTTCCCCAACCAGCGTTTGTCGATCTCCGTAACCGGTCCGATGGCAGTAGCACCGGAGCAAAGAGATCGCCAGTACTCCTCGGTTGATGTGCCGCCAGCACACACAACGCCGATTCCCGTCACAACGACTTCTGACATTTGCATGTTCCTTGCCTAGGAAATCGGCGTACTCCACGAGCGGGGTACCACGTATGGAGCCGCTTCTGTTTGGGCCTCTGCAAGCCCACCCTCATTCTCCACCTGACATGCCAATCCGGCGGCAGCCCACTGGGCATCGACTCGGGCCAGGCCTATCATCTCCTGACGGCCGGGTGAGAACTCGGACCATATGATGGATCCGATTTCATGCATGCCACCGACAACCACTCGTGCGCCCGGCGGGACTGACTCGTTCTCCTTCCACGAGACACCGATCGTTCTCGCCTGACGTCCTTGAATACACGCTTCTTGCATGGCGTCCCTGCCGCAATAATCGGGCTTAAACGGTTCGACGAGCCAGTTGAACCCGCATTCGGTCACAGATTCACCTGCCGAGCATTCTCTGTGCGGCGTGGGATGACGAGCCTCGAGCTGTGCTAACTCAAGCGCCCGATATCCAGCTGGCACAGCGAGCTTCGAGATCGTGCGCCACAGTTCTGCCGAGATGGTGTCGCTGGCACGAACACGAAATCCATATTCGGCGGTCGATCCACATCGCACCACCTGCACGTCACAGCCCTTCCACGATACGGAACAACTCGCTTGAAATGGCAGGCTTCCAGCCAACGGTCCCAATACTTCGGCGATACATTTCCAGGCGAATGGGCCCTCCACGCCAAGCAGCGCTTCCTCTCGGAGTACGACCAAGTCTTCTAGCCGCCCTCCTACTTCGACCAGGTGGCCCAGAAGGGCACTACCACACCCAATGCTTGACTCCAGCAGAAACCCCGCATCGGACTTGCGAATCAGTACGACATCGCGGACCTGTCCGGAAGGCCCAAGTACTGCAGAGATGAGCACTTTCTCGGGAAGCAAGTAGGAGACATCTCGGGCACAGGCATACTGCAGTAGATCTGCCGCGTCATTTCCGGTCAGCTCGACCGTTGTGAGGTATGAGAGATCAAAGAGGGCCGCATGCTGGCGAAGTGCGTCGTATTCCTCTTCAAATGTGCGCATCGTCCAGGGAAGTCGCGCCTCCACCCCCTCTGGTTGCGCCCAGAGAACCTCGTCTGGGTACTCGTCAATCAGTGCGCTCGCTCCACTCATTGAGCAATCGTCTCCCGCTCGTGCGATGGCTGCACTGGGCGCAAATCCGTCGCCGCCCATTCCTCTTCGATGAACAAGGCGAGCCTCGCGACCGAACCAAATATGGACGGGTCCTCATCCGAAATTGCCACACCGAACTCGGCATCGAGCGCTAGGGCAATCTCGAGCGCATCGACACTGTCTAATTCGATGCCTCGTCCAAAGAGTGGCTGGTCATCGGTCAGCCAATCTGGGTCGATCGGTAGTTGTAAGCGCTCGACTAGTACCTCACGAACTCTTGCACAGCGATCGATGCGCTCACGAGCGACAACCTTCAGCCTGTCGATTTCGCTCTCCATCAGTGTGCCACCATTCCTCCATCGATAATCAGCGTCTGGCCCGTAATATATGAAGCCCGGTCCGAAGCAAGGAACGCCACCGCGTGGGCCACCTCATCTGCTGTTCCTATTCGCTTCATCGGAACGGACTCTACGTACAACGACCTAATGGCTTCCGGGATGGAGGCGAGCATTTCCGTGTCGATGAGACCGGGCGCGACCGCATTGACGCGGATCCCGTAGCCAGCCCCTTCCCGAGCAATGGCCTTGGTGAGGGCTATGACTCCTGCCTTTGCGGCCGAGTAGTTCGCCTGACCTGGCACGCCCGCGATACCACTTACTGATGCGACGTTGACGATGGTCCCAGTGCGTGCCCTCGCCATAAGGCGCATCGCCTCGCGCGTAACCAAGAAAGCGCCGTCAAGATTCGTCCTGAGGACACGCTGCCATTTTGCAGTGCTCATAAGCATCAAGAGCCCGTCAGCAGTTATGCCAGCGTTGTTGACCAGAATGTCCAGCCGGCCGAACTCGCTCCGGAGACGCTGAAAGAGGGATCGGACGGAGCTCTCGTCGCCAATATCGGCGTAATACATCGCGGCCACGTGGCCCTCTGATTCCAGCTCGGCTACAACCTCTTTCGCTGCGAGCTCATTGTTTACCCAAGTAATCGCAACGCTCGCGCCGGACCGGGCCAATTCGAACGCAACGGCGCGCCCGATTCCTCTACCGCCTCCTGTTACAAGTGCGACCTGCTCGGAGCTGAAGACCCGCATGGCGCTCATACGACCTGAGCCACGAGGGACGCCAATTCGCGGTGCTGGGTGGCGGATTCGAGTGAATACATCTTTGCGTCTGGCATGCTCCTCCGAGCAAAGTGTCCGAGCGTCTTGGATGCGCCGGCCTCGATACCGATCGAGACGCCCATCTCTGCCAGAGTGCGCATGCAGTCTTTCCACTTCACGGTTGAAGTCAACTGCTTCACCACCCCAGCGCGGATCTCGGTGATATCAGTCGTAGCGCGAGCGCTCACGTTCAACACGATCGGTAGGGCGGGCGTGGAGACGATTGTTCGCTCGAGCTCCTGGCTCCATATGCGTTGAGCCCCGTTCATGAGCGGGGAGTGAAAGGCCTGGCTGACCTGGAGCTGGCTAACTCTTTTCGCACCCAACTCGATTGCACGTTCTGCGCATCGCTTCGTAGCAGCTCGCTCGCCCGATATGACCAGCATGTCGGGCGCGTTCTCTAAACCGATGACCACCGGTCCGGGAGTCGCACCATTGCACACTGCTTGTAGCTCTGAACTGGACAAGCCAATTACCGAATACATCGCTCCCGCCGTTCGCACTTGGCTCATCACTTCGCCGCGGAACACCGCCAGACGCAGGAAGGCTTCGGCCGAGATGGCGCCCGATGCGAATAGGGCCGCCAACTCCCCGACGCTATGCCCCGCAACGACTTCGGCCGCAACCCCGATTTCGGCCAGGACACGCAAGGCCACCATGTTTACCGCCGATATCGCGACCTGAGCGTTCTCAGTACGTGTCAGCGTCTCCATATCAGTCGAGAAGCAGAGTTTCTCAACATCACGTCCGAGGATCTCAGAAGCTTCCCGGAAGGCGGCGCGTGCACTTCCATATTGGCCCCACATCTGCCGGCCCATTCCTGGCTTCTGCGTTCCCTGCCCGGGAAGGAGAAAGGCGATCATTGGCCAATGATGTTGTCGAACGCTGCAACGGCTATCAGACAATGTCCGTTTTGAGCCCAGATTGCCGGTCCCATCTCTGCCATGTCGAAGGCCCAACGTCCGCAGTGCACGGGGTTGCCTGCTGCTTCTCGAGTGAGCGCCTTCGCTATTGCCGCCCCATTTGGATCCGCAGGAGTCGCATCCGCTTCCTCAAGCAACTCAAATCGCGACCAGCGGAATCCACGGGGCCGGAAACCGATCGCTTTAATGGCCGCTTCCTTTACCGCGAAGCACGCGGCTACTGCGGTGTAGTTCCCTCGACACCACTTGGCTTCGTTCTCGCCGAGCACGCGCTCTTCGAATCGAGGGCCCCACCTCCGCACCACCTGCTCGATGCGAGCGAGATCGACGATGTCAACGCCGATTCTGGGAACATCTGTCTCTCGCCAACCGTTTCGTACGCCGACTTTTGTGCTTTGGACGTTCACCGACACAGACCTCCCTCGTCAGCAGCTGGCTTTGTGTTCGCCGCTGGGAGTTATTTCGACCACTCCACCTTTGATGACAACACCATTCTCACCGCGCATCTCCATGAGGTAGGACGTGTCCGGGCCGTCACCTGCCAACCGTCGGAACTCCGTTTTGACGCGCTCGCCGGGCTTTACCGGGCGTACAAAGCGTGCACTTATTTCACCGATTCGCGCATCATCGCCTCCGGCAATGTATTGCACCGCTGAGCTCCACGCGGCCGCCATGACGCACATTCCATGCAGGATTACGCCATCGAATCCGGCGGCTCTAGCGGCTGATTCGTCCAGGTGGATCGCGTTCTGATCTCCTGAAGCTTCCGCATATCGTTGCGCTTGATCGCCGGCAAAAGTCCTTTCCGCACATATCAGGGCCGGTGCGGCGCTCGGCTTGGTGCGATGAGAATTTCGCTCTTGCTTCCGAGCTCCACTGCATGCCGAATACCGATCAAGTGTGATGCCGGCGAGTAGCAGGCGTGACTCAGTGCCGATTACGAGCTCATCAGAACGACGGATCTCGCTGCCCAAAGTGGCTATGGTTCCACGGCCGGCCATAGGCACTACCTCGAGGACCCGAGAGCTTGCCAACAAGGTATCCCCCGCTCCAGCGATACCGTGCCTCCGATTGGCCTCACTCAGATGCACGACCGGTCCGACGTTGTCTGTTCCGACGAGGCTCAGGATTTGGTGTTCGATCGCCTTCATCGCCAGGCAGAATCCGTATAGCGGTGGCATCGCCGCCCGCCCTTCACACCGTCGAACGCGATCGTCCGTTGCGGCGGCGTAGCGCTCTAGCTCGGATTCTGTCAAAACTCGCGATTGCATCCGAACTTCAGGCGGTGCCGAAAGCGATGGCATCGTATCGACGGTCATGGGCGCGGGGTTGGAAGGCTTGGTATTCAGGCGTTTACTGACTGCTCTGCGATTTTCTCGTAGACCTGGCGGATTGTGACTGACTCATCGAAGGATTCGAACTTTGACTCGTCGACTTCGATCCCGTATTCGTCTCTAAGCACAAAGAGCCATTCAAGGAGGTCGATGGACTCGATCTCGAGCTCACCGACCGGTCGGTCGGGATCGATACCGCTAGTAACGCCAGCGAGGTTTTCAAGCTCCACAAGCAGAGTGTCGAGGGGCGGCATGCTCATTGTAGGCGGTCCTTACGGGTTGTTCTGTTTGGTTTAGAGCCTTGCTCGGGATCCTCACGTCGATCGGATCCTTCTATGACCCTTGGATTCTGGCGATGGTTCTGTGCTTCCTGCCTTGCTGGTCTCTTTCGTACTGGTGAGACGCGCATGCGGCCCGACGCCACCCTGGGCTGGTTTCATTTCCAGAACCTCATTTCCTTGTCGCTTTGTCCAGAGTGAAGGAGATTCCTCGGGTCGAAGGAAGAGTACCTACGTGGTGTTCGGCCTCCTGTCATTCCCGAGCCATGTCGCCAATGATGCTGCAGTCTTTCGCAGCTTCTCTCCCTCCGAACGATCCGCCTTCTCACACTTGGAGAGTCTCTATCCACTGGCCGACGGCCAATGGATACTTGAGGGCCGCGTACCATCGTTCTCTGAGCTGTCTAGGCAAATAGGCAGTACTCCTCTCGTCGGTGTTGACATGGTGGTCGACGCGCAGCCACGAAGGGTCCAGCTCAAGCTAGAGGGCTTCAATCCGGGTGGGTCGATCAAAGATCGGACGGCATTGAGCCTGTTGGCGTCGGCAGAACGCGCCGGTCAACTCACACAAGGTTCGATCATCCTCGAGTCGACGTCCGGAAACCTGGGGGTCGCCCTTGCACTGCTGGGACGGTCACGCGGCTACCGCTTTTGTGCGGTGATCGACCCCAAAACATCGTGGTTGAACGTCCGGAAGATGGAGATGCTGGGTGCATGTCTCGACCTGGTGGACCAGGGCGATGGGGCCGGAGGCTACCTGCTGTCAAGGCTTCAGCGGGTCAACGAACATGTAGCGTCCAGTTCCAAGTACCTGTGGATGAACCAGTACGCGAACGAAGCGAACCCCGATGCTCATTTCCAGGCTACCGGGCCCGAAATCCTGAGTCAGACTCGTGGTGCGTTGGATGCGGTGTTCATCGCCGTCTCAACTTGTGGCACGCTCGCCGGGATCGGGCGCTTTCTTCGTGCCAACAGCCCTCACACCCGCATCGTGGCGGTTGACGCGGTCGGGTCGGCGATCTTTGGCCAAGAACCCGCTCCGCGCAAGTTGACGGGCATCGGTTCCAGCCGAGTGCCGGAGTTTTCTGTCTCTCCGTTGGTCGATGAAGTCGTGTTCGTCAGAGACGACATCGCGCTGGAGAGCTGTCGCTCCCTGGCCGCCGCAACCGGGATAATGGTGGGAGGGTCGAGCGGAGCGGTCCTGGGCGCATGCAACCAGTATTTGACGGACAATCCGACAGCGAAAGACGTTGTGTGTCTCTGCCCGGATACGGGCAGGAATTATGACACGATCTTCTTGCCCTGAAGCGTTACGCGGAATAGGTCGTTCCACGGCGTTCTGAAATCTGGTTATCGTGGCAGGCCTATGCCCAGTCCGTGTTCGATCGCAGCTACCATCACCTCGTAGCCGACTGATACATCCTCGATTGACAGGCCAAAAGGATTGACGATGATCCTTTGGTCGGCGGCTGTCCGCCCTACTACGGCGCCGGTAAGGACATCGCCCAATTCCCCGTCGATGGATCTCGGATCTCCTGGTCCCGAAGGTCCTGTCGGTGACGGTGGAACGACGTGGCCCTCACCGATCAGTCTCCCAAGCGTACGGCGTCTGTCGGCAGCGACCAGCTCCCAGTCATCGACAAAGACCCTGTCGCAGACGAGGAAAGACTCTGGGGTGAGATCTGATAGGGAGACATTGACAACAAGCGATCCAGCTTGGAGCCAGTCGATCTGCAAGTACTCAACGGTAGTGGTAGTGACGGGTACGATGACATCTGCGCCATAACAGGCATCCTGCGCCGATGATGCCGCTCGGACTTGGCAGCCAGAATTGTCGTTTGCTGACAAAGCGGCGCACAAGGAACGAGTCCTTGCTCGCTCAGTGTCGTAGACCGCGACCTCACATAGGGATGATTTGAACTCGGATAGAAAGGCTTCAGCGTGCGCTTGAGCCTGTACGCCTGCACCCAGTAACGCCAGCCTCTGCGGCGGGGTGTCGGACAGAGCGCGGGTTGCGACGACCGATACGGCGGCCGTCCTCAAGCTTGAGATCTGTGCACCCTGCATTAGACACTGAATCTGCCCGCTTTCTGCGCAAAACAGGGCTAAGATTCCGTCGGCCCGCGGGAGGCCACGGCGCAAGTTGCTGGGGTTGGCATTAATGATCTTGGTGCCTGCCCGCAGCTGTGCTCCAACCACCGCGCCGGGCATGTTGAGACTTCGGACCCATTCACCCTGCCCATTTAGCCAACCGAGATACGCTTCCGCTGGGAGGTGGGTCTGCTTTCGGCTGTGCGCCTCGAGGACCGACTGCACGATCTGAATCGCATCAACATGACGTAACGCCATGCTGACTGCGTCACGATCGAGATAGAGTATGTGCTTCTTGGACGGGCCGATGGTCGGGTGAGTGCCCAGTCGCGCTCCCTGTACTTGTGTCATTTCCCCGCCCGACTGGGTCTCGGGCTGCTTCTGGTCCCCTCCATATCTTCTTTACCCTGCCGGTGATACCAGATGCCCCTCACGCGTCCACCATTTTCGTGCCCAAGCACCGGCCTCTCGATGGCGGCGTTTGTCGCCAAGTCCGTCATGGCGTCCTTCCAACTCGATGCGGCTGAACCCGGTGCGAATTTCGTACTCCACGCTGCAGCAATCTCGCGGCCTCGGCGGCCAGCCCGATCATCAGCAATATCAGCAAGCCGCTGGAGTCCGGAACCGACTGGTATCGAGTTCCTCTCGTGCTTACCTGAACCGTGCCGTCTCCACGGCCGCCCGCTTTGACGGGCGGCAACACCTATCTTTTGCTTTCAGTGGTCCGCGTCCTACGGCTCAACACCACTGGCCGGTGGACGGGCGGACGCGAGCTTCGCGCGGCTACGACGTTGGGAACACGCGCAGCTTAGGATTAGCATTCATGTATAACGCCAAGGCGGCTCAGGGCGATACTCGACCGACGACAACTCTCCGGTTGAACGTCGTTGCACGCGGTTCTTTGCGCCACGCTGCCGAGGACGCCTCGTCCGAGGCGAGGTCAGAAAGCCGCAAGAGGCAGCGCTCTACGCGCGCCTCAATCACCTCGAGCTCGTCGTGGTCAAATTTGCAGGTGGTCAGCCAGCTCAGGCGAGGTGATCAGCCGTACCTTGGCCGCTTGTGGCCCTGGGGTCACGGGCCCGCGAGGGCTTGATGGGCCGTGAAGGCTGAGGGTGATCCTGCTGGTCTTGTCGTCGAAGCCGTACGCCCCCACGTTTCGCCGGCTCTCGGTACAGCCCCAACGACCCGTCCATGAGTCTCTCGGCGAAGTACGGATCGTTCCAGATCTTCACGATCGCCACCTGCGAATCGGCAACCCCACCTCTTGTCGCCCAGGCGTGAAGGGGACCAGGCCTAAGAGCTCGGGAAGGAGATCTCCCTTCTTGCGTGAGGTTCCGTCGTCCAGGCGGCGCCATTCTTGTAGCGAGCGGACGACGGGTCGACTGCTACCACCACAAACGGCGATAGCCCCGACAATGCCGGCTGGCAACCTGAGGTCGATTATGGTCCAGCGACTCGGGTCTGCCAGGTGCGCTGCGCGCGCGACTTGCCATACTCCCGTTCGACGTTCTTGTAAGCAAACCGATGCCGGTGGGACGGCCAGGCCGTGTCCGGTTGCCTTGAGAAGCGCTTCCTTACGTGTCCACACTTTAAGCAAGTGACGAGCCGACCTTACAAGGCCGCCTCGCTCTTCTGGAGCTAACACCCCTCCTTCCAGCCCTGCGATGTCAGCGACACGCGTACCCGTCTCTATGTCGACGCCGACCTCCCGATCAACGGCCACAGCAAGTGCCGACCACCCTTCGTGGGTGTGACTGATACTGAAGTCGAGCCCGCCGGCTGCTACGAGGCGGGGCTTACCATGCAACTTTCCACAATGCTGACACCGTACTGTCAGCTCCACTGACGCTGGCTCAACCGACAGATATGCTCCGACGATCGTCCGCACAGCCACACGACAGGCAACGTGCTGTAGTCGTCGACTTGAGCCGCGCAGCTTCTGCGCATGGACGCCATTCACAGACGGCGGGAGTCCCTCGAGGTTTGGAACCTCTTCTGCTGCTATCGGTCGAACTTGCGAAATCCAAACATCCACCGTATTCGGGTCCCCCGACAGGGCGAGCTGGCCTGGCTTAGACGACAACTTGCTCTGCTCATGGCGCAGCCTCGTCCTCACCGTTTATCACTGCAATTCTGCGATGCTTGGTCTAATTGCAGATAGCTTCTTCTTTATGCGCTGCAGCGCGTTGTCAATCGCTTTTACTTGGTACCCCAGCTGCTCACCTATCTCTTGGTACGATTTGCCATCCTGGTAGAGCTGGAAGATCTTGATCTCCATCGCTGATAGCGCTTGCGTAATACATTCCCACAACGAGAAGACACGTTCCTTCTCCACAATGTACTGAGAGGGATCCGCCGACAGTGCCTTTGTCGAAGCGTCCCGACTTCGACATTCAAAATGATCGCTGTGCATGTCTGAAGATGAAAGCGACACGTACGAGTTCAGCGGCTGGTGCTTTCGCGAGCCCGCAGACTGCACTGCACTGAGCACGTGCCGCGTGATGCACAGCTCGGCAAACGTCCGAAACGAGACGTCGTGCTCTGGCCGGTAGTCACGCACGGCCTTGTAGAGGCCGATAAGCCCCTCCTGCTCGATGTCGTCGGCATCCCCTCCCCGGACAAAGTATGTCCGTGCTCTTGCCCGAGCACTCAGCCTGTACCTAACGAGAAGTTCATCGAGACATCCGCTCTCACCGGCGTGAAATCCGGACACGAGCTGTTCGTCGCTTAGCTCTGAATTGCGAGCATACGTTGCGTATATTGACATCCGCCCACCTTCCGTAACCCCACCTTGCCGTGCAGAGAACTGACAGTTGGCTCATCCCTAGACGAGAGCCGGCGTTGCCAATCCGCTCGCGTTATCGACCGTCATCCGTAGGCGTATCTATATCTACTGTGAATAACAAAAGACGCATGGTTAAACTGGCGACTAACTTGAAATCAGCAAAGTCGCCTGACTCGTCACACCTGCATGATGCAGTGCGGAACTGCTGCTGATTTGACGGGCCGACTTGCACCTTTGGACCGGACGATCCTGATGCGCCTGATCTGTGTTCGACACTCACCAACCTGTCTCAGAACATCACTCCCTTACGGTGGCATCGCTCTAGGATCGCTTAGGAGATAAGCGGTGAGTATCTGCAACGTCACTCCGGCTGCCTCTGCGTGGCGAGGGAACGGGGCGTGGCGTTGAGGAACGGCTGTGGCGACCCTCCTTCGGGATCGAACAGCATGGCGCCCACTAGCTCGAAACCCTTGGTCTGCCCACATACGTGCTGACACATTGTCTCTGCGTCACGCAGATACCGGCCAAATGCGAGTGTCTGCTCGTAGACGGCCGATCCTCCTATCGCGTCGTACATCGCTCGCGCGATCCATCGAGCAGTGAGGAATGCATTGGTTCGAGCCAGCCATACACGAGCGCGCTGATGTTTGTCGGGCACAGCACCGTTTTGCAGGCATGTCCACAGCTCTTCTATGGACTCGAAGACGAATGCTCTAGCAGAACCAAGTCTGCACTCAGCTTCGGCAACTACGGCATGAATTCGAGGCATCTCCCGATATGGAACACCCATCACACGGTCCACCTTCGCGTTAAGCAGTTCGGTGGCGTCATCGAGTGCAGCACGGGCGAGCCCTAGCGGAATCCCTGCCATCTTGCGCAAGAACGTGTCATTGGCTGCGTATAGGGTCCCTGGCCGCCGAGTCGGTTCGAGGAAGCTAAAGGTGTGTTCCGTCGGGACGAAGAGCTGGTGGCACGAGTAGTCGGTGCTTCCGGTGCCTCGTAGGCCGGTCGAATACCATGTGTCCTGGATCTCATACTCTTCTCGCCGAGCCAGCATTACCCGCCACTGCCCAGACGGACGACCGGCCTCGGCATCGGCAGTGTTTCTATAAACCCAACAGCCAGCGGCAAGCCAATCACAGTGCTGGCTGCCACTTCCGAACGTCCAGTGCCCCGAAACCGCGTATCCGTTATCGACAGCGACCGCCTTGCCTGAGGGATAGACCCAGCCTGCTTGGATCACGTCGAGCGCTCGATACATGTCCCGCGCCACTTCGTCGTCCAGCCACGCCGAGTACAGTCCCGAGTCGGCACCGATCATCACACACCAGCCGACTGAAGCGCTCGCCTTGGAATACTCTTCGATGATGCGTATTTGTTCAGAGGACGTGAGTTGCGGTCCGCCCCACGACGTCGGCATCGCCATGCGAAACGCACCTGCACCCCGGAGCTTGGCCACCAAGTCGCCCGGCAGGCGCCTATCGGACTCGATTCGCTCTGCGAGGCTCCGGATTGGATCTCGAAGGCCTCTCGCGGCGGCGAGGATGCTCGAGTAAGTGGAGGGCACCGCGGGATCCTGCGTCGCGGTCGACGCCGTGACAGGCGAAGTGCTGCTTTGGGTCGTCGTCATTAGACAGCCTGCCCATTGAAGCCGCCGTCAACGTGGATGATCTCACCCGTTGTCGCCGGGAACCAGTCCGACATGAGCGCAACACACGCCCGCGCCACAGGTGCCGAGTTCTCGACAGACCAACCCAGAGGCGCTCTATTGCTCCATAACTCTGACAGGCCCGCAGCCGAGCTCATGGCACGAGCGGAGAACGTCTTCAATGGACCAGATGCAACGAGATTGACGCGGATCCCGCACCTACCGAGTTCCCGTGCCAGGTATCGGGCCGTCGACTCCAGTGCCGCCTTGGACACGCCCATCCAATTGTATATGGGCCATGCTTTACTCGCATCGAAATCCAATCCGACAATGCTGCCGCCCCCGTCGCGCATCAAGGGCACGGTCGCCGACGCAAGGGCACTCAGCGAGTAAGCGGAGACGTTGAGCGCCACCGACACGTCCGCCCATGTCGCCGTAAGCATCGAAGGCGCGAAGCAGTCGGGTGGGCCGTAAGCCATAGAGTGGAGTACCGCATCTAGGTGATCGCAGCGGCTTTGAAGCTCCTCGAGCAGGGCTGCGGGATGAGAGGGGTCGGCTGCGTCGAATTCAAGTACTTCGGCAGGTTTCGGCAGTCGGGACGCGACCCGAGTTGTCAGCCGCCAAGCGCGACCGAATGAGGTGAGAATGACTTCGGCACCCTCTTCCTGCGCGAGTTCGGCGACTCGATAGGCTATGGAGGAGGTATCGAGGACGCCCGTTACCAGGACAATCTTGTCACTCAGTATCATTTTCGACCCCAATTGGTTTCAGGTGAGGGCAAAGAAAACAAGGTGCAGGGGAAGCGCTCGTAGATCCGCATAATGGCCTCGCCCCGGCTCACGATCCTGTAGGAACGCGCCAGCAGGCAGGCATCGTCGCTCTCAGGAAAAATGTGCGATAGGGGCGCCAATGGCTCACACCAGATTTTCTCGATCTCCCGATAAGTCTCCGTCCTCCACCGCGCGAGAAGCCGCCCTATCGGCTCGTCCGTGCCCGTGAGTGCATCGCGTAGACGTGGATCAAGCTTGTCGTAGTCAATGCGGGACTCCGCATATACAAAGATCCTTTTGGAACGCTGGCCGGTGAGTTGCACCGCGCGCGTTCCACTGTCTGCACTGTGAGGAACCTGCGTATCCGTCGGGAATACCGGCATAACGCGCTCGATGACGATCGGCTCGTTGGCGTACAGCTCAAGCAGGTGCGTGACGGTTCCGTCGGTATCCAACAACACCCGCTGCCAGACGGAGAGAGGACGGCGCTCACGGACACAGTTCGAATCACATGAGATGCCGTGGTCGTGTATATCAGTGGGTAGTCCCTTGGCGGCTACTGCCACAGTAGTCATCGGGCACCAACCTCGTCCCTTGCCGGAGGACCGCTTGCCTCTGCGACCGCATCAAGTACCAACTGTCCCCGCTCCAGCTTTCCGGAGGCAGTTCTCGGCAGACTCGCCCGCGCCAATACGCACTTGGGAATCTTGTATCCCGAGATGCGGTCCGCAAGAAACGATCGGACGTGCGGCCACTCAATTTCTCGGGACGAGACAACAAACGCCACCAGCTCGTTCCCTGTATGAGCAGCTGGACGGCCGACGACAGCGCACTCAGAGATGCCTGGATAGCTGCTAAGTACATTTTCCACTTCGATAGGGTCCACTTTGCGGCCGGCGATATTCACGATTGTGCTGCGCCGGCCTGTCAAAATCAGAGAGCCGTCTGTTGTGACGTGCCCACGATCACCACTGCGGTGCTCGAACATGTAGCTCGGTGCGCAGGTAGCTTGGAGATCCTCCACGTACCTTCCGATCCCATAGCTACTTTCAACAATCACATCGCCCACACCGGCCGAGTCCGGCCCATCGATAACGATTTCCATGCCGGGAACGGGCCGCCCAACACCAGCATTCGTACCATGCCGGTTCAAGGTCACAATGCCAGCCTCAGTGCACCCATAATGGTCACTGAGGGGGAGGCCGGCGCGGTGCGACCAGGCATCTTGTAGTTCTCGAGGCAGCGGTTCTCCAGCCGAGATCGCCAGGCGCAGCGTCGTGCGCCTGTCGATAGCGCGCAGATACCATCGGTATAGGAATGGCACCGACTGGAGGACTGTGATGCGCTCCCGAGTAACGACATCACGAAGTCTCCCGGGAGTTATTGGAAGGGGGGCGAGGAAGACGGTCGCTCCCACCGAAAGACCTGCCATCAGGGCGACACCGAAGCTGTACACATGAGCGAGCGGTGTCGTGGCCAAGATGGCGTCGTCCTGCGAGTATTCCGCAGCGCTGGCAAATGCACGGGCATTGGCGAGAATGCCTTCGACGGATCTGACGACGACACGGGGAATCCCTGTCACTCCGGACGTGGCAAAGAGCAACGACGAACGATGGGGCCCCGCCAACAAGGTGGAGGACACGCTGCGTACCGTGTTCTGAAGCCGCTCCTGCTCCGGCTGCGGCGAGCTGTGATCCAACACTAGAGTCGGTTTCCCACTAGCGACGGCAGAGAGCAGGCCGCAGACGCTCGTCACAGAATTGCTAACTACAAGGCCTTTGGCGCCATCGCCGTAGCCTGACTGACCCCCTCGTGGCGCTTGTCGGAGGATGTCGAGGACATCGCCATACTCAAGTACGCCGTCGTCAGCGACCACTGCCGCGGCACGCCGTCGTTGGGACCACTGCTCCAAGAGGGGTGCGAGATCGGGATTGCTTTTAACTGATGAAGCGCTGTGTGTCATGACGTCACCACCAGGGACTCAGGCTCATGGGTCCGGCTCGCTTCCAGCAGCTCCTTGGCGTACGCCGTTAGGCCCGCTAACCCCGGCACAAGCCGTCGGCCTGGATCCGCCTGTGGGAGCCTTCGGAGGGATTCGACATCGCCGAGTATCGGCACACCACGGCGTTCAGCGGACATCTCCGGTTCCAAAACGAATAGTGCAGCGGCTCCATACCAAGGCACGGTTGTCACACCTCGGTTTGCAAGGTCTTGGGCGATCTCTGAAGATGGCCAGTCGAAGGCCCCGTAAAGTGCCACAGAGTGGTGATGAAGACGCAACGACCGGAGCGCACCCCCGAGGGCTGACGCGTGCGCGTCGAGACCTATCATCGTGAAGGCGCCGCCGGTCAGGTCTAACGAGGCGCTCACAGTGGCAGCCACCGCGTTGAGGCAGAAGAGAGGGAACGCCCGTGGATTTAGGGCGGTGGGTGAAGAGGTTTGCAGCTTTGCTGCGTAGTATTCAGCGACGTGTCCTGTACCATAAAAGGTCGAAAGCCAAGTCTCCGCATAGGTACGGTCATCCAGAGGCAGTCCCGACATCGTGACCGCATCCGTCGCCGCCTCCACGACGCAGGCCACGATCTCGCGAGCGGCATCGTAAAGGTGTTGCCCGTCCGACGACACCGACTGAGATGCCGTCAGCGCACGTTGGCATAAGCCCACACCGGTGATACAAGATCGAGGACTGTCCATCACACCCGTCCTCCGGCGCTGGCGAAGACCAGCGCTGCCGCAGTGCCGCCGAAGCCGCAGGAAATGGACATGCCGACTCGACTGGCGTCACCCCATTCTCGCGGCTCTGGTGTGAGATCGACATCGGCGAATTCAGGATCGACGTCCTCGAGACCTTGCGTCGGAGGTATAACGCCGGTTTTTACTGCAAGCACGGTCCCAAGCGCCTCCAGTGCTCCAGCAGCTCCCTGGCAATGACCCGTTTGTGCCTTCCAACTGGTTATTGCGATCGACTTCAGTTGGTGCCCGAATACGGTGCGCAACGACGAAAGCTCCGCGGTATCTCCTTGGACCGTACCGGTAGCGTGAGTGTTGATCATTCCGACGTCGGAAGCATTACAACCCGCTTCGTCGAGAGCAGTCCATATGGCAGTTGTGATTGCATTCGAGTCCAGACGGACTGAGCTAAGACCCGAACTGGCTACTCCGGAACCGAGCAGTAGGGCGTGCGGGCGAGAATCTTCGGCGGCATTCGCCGTGGACAGAGGTTCGACGAGGATGGCCCCTGCCGCTTCGGAGATCGCTATACCCGAGCGATCTCTCCGGAAGGGAAGGCAGCCTCGCTTTCCTAGAACTCTCAGCGAGGCCAACCCGGCATAGGCGAGTTCTGCAATGTTGTCAGCTCCGATGCCCATCGCAGCCTCAGTGGTGCCGGCCCTGACCAAGTCCGCTGCCAATCGGATTGCCACAGCACCTGAAGCGGACGCCGTCGTCACCATGCTGACGGTTCCCGACGGCAATCCCATGCGTGACTCGAATTGCGACGTTATGTCCGCGGGGAGCCGGGCGTCGTCGGTACGGGCACCGTTTGTCGGACCTTCTTGAGCGCTGCCGAGTGTCGGAGCGCTCTGCGTCGTTCCAACGATGTATCCAATCGCGCTTCGCTCTCCAGACAATCCGTCCCGCAGGGCTTCGCTGGCTGCAAGACACGCAAGCTCGGCAGTTCGATCGACAGCCCCGATTCGATCTTCCCTTGATTGAGGGACAAGACCCACCGGCGAGGCGCTCTCGGTGTTGACCAATTGGAAATGCGGCGGAGCCATGAAGCACGCACCAGCCGTAAAGAGGCCCTGCCAGAAGTTCGGTACTCCATTTCCTAACGGGGTTGTCGCGCCTAAGCCCGTCACGGAAAGGGGCTCGACCGAACGAGCTTTAGACACTGGAGTCGGCCGATGCGACACGATTGGTTCGGGCCTCAGTCACGATACGTTCGAGCTCTCGAATGCTCCACATCTCCTCACGAAAGATCGCCTCTTCAGGGAATGCGACGTTGAACTGATCTTCCAACTGCCCGACCATCACGATGATGTCGAGGGAATCCAACCCATAATCGGTAAGGCGGTCGTCATCGGCTAGATCCATCGTGCCGAGCCTCTCGAAGAGTAGATTCCGAATATGACGCCTGGTGGCAGCCGGATCAGACTTTGGCGCTAGTACCACGTCGGCCTCCGTGTGTCACTTCTCAGCCGGAGGCCCCACCACAAGGGCGGCGTTGTGGCCTCCGAAACCGAACGAGTTGGAGATGATTGCTCCGTCTCCCATCGGAAGAGGTGCCGTGACGATCGGCAGAGGATGATCGTCGTCTCCGACGAGAAAGTTGGCAGTGGGAGGAACCAGCTGGTGTGCGAGAGATAGACATGACACGACAAATTCAATGGCTCCGGCCGCCGCCACCATGTGACCCAACACACCCTTTGTCGCGGTTACGGGAGGTGGCGTTGAGCCGAAGACCTCGCGAATCGCCGACGCTTCTGCCGCATCGTTGAGTGGCGTGGAGGTGCCATGCGCGTTTATCTGTGCTATCGCCGACGTTGGCATGTTCGCGTCGGCCAGAGCAAGGTGCATACACTCAGCAGCCCTTGCACCACCAGGAGAAGGCATGACCACGTGGTACGCATCACAGTTTCTCCCGTAACCGAGGAACTCACCGTATATCCTGGCGCCTCGCTCCTCCGCTAATGAATACTCTTCAAGTACGCAGAAGGCACCTCCCTCACCCATCACGAAGCCATCGCGTGCGATGTCGAAGGGACGAGATGCTAAACCCGGCTCCTCGTTCCGAGCAGATAGGGCTTTCAGGTTGGCGAATGCTGCCATGCTGAAGGGGGTGACGCTCGCTTCGGAAGCACCGGCCAGCACCATGTCCGCTGATCCATCACGAATCAGACGTAAGCCTTCACCCAGCGCATTGCCGCCACTTGCGCACGCGGTAGCAATGCAGAGGTTGGGCCCCTGACAACCCAGGCGTATTGCGATTTCTGCTGCGGCAGCGTTGGCCATAGCCATCGGAATCGTGAGGGGATGGACGCCAGGAGCGCCCTTGTCGAAAAAGCTCTTGAGTTGCTTGGAATTGGTCAGCGCACCGCCACTGCCGGCCCCGGCTACGACGGCGGCTCGAGGCGAGTTCATTGCCGGGCCGCCTGCGTCCTCGTAAGCCAACATGGCGCTCAACACCGCAAACTTCGCAAACCGATCGAGTCTTCGGGATTCCTTGTCAGAGATCAGAGGATGGGTATCGATCTCCCCAGGGACCTCGCAGGCAAATCGCACCGGCAAGTCGCTCGCGTCGAAAGCCGTGATCTGTGCCGCTTTGGAGTGCGCTTGGTGTACAGCACTCCAGAGTTGATCGAGAGTACTTCCCGCCGGGCTAATAGCGCCTAGCCCGGTGACTGCCACGCGGCGACGCTGCGAAGATGGCATCTCTGTACCTCTAGCCGGCGGCAGTCGCTCGTGTACGGCCTTCTAGAAGTCTTACGAACTCGTCCCACACTGTTTGACGTCGCCGGGATTCATCGATGACCTCATAAATTCGACCGACGGGCACCTCGCCCGCGAATCGCACGACATCGTTGAGGTTGACGTCGTGCTGATCAAACCACCGCGCAAAAGATTCCAGGTTCGGCGAGCGCCGGAACGCCTCCTGCGTGACGAAGTCCGATCCCTCTTTGCGAGAGGCCGGTGCTGGTCTGGTCGAACCGTGCACAGATTCGGATGGTTCGACCTTCTGACTCGTCATCGTTCGCTCTATGGCGGGAGACTCTCCCCTTTCGATCCTCCGGCGAACATCCAACACAGTTGCCTGGGAGGTTTTGGCCATGGCTGCGACTTCCCTGAGGCTTGCGTGGGGGTTGGACCGAAGGATCTCGGCCACCCGCACTCGGGCTTGTGACGGGTCCAGAGGCCGCCATCTCCCATCTCGCCCAAGACGTCCGAGCGGCTGCTTCTCTACGCTCAATGTGCTCGCTCGGGCTGTTGCGACCGTGCGCGGTGCCAAACCACAAATTTCCGAGATCCTCTTGTCGGCCCATTCTGGGTGGAGCTGGAGAATTCGAGTTGCAGCTCGTTGTCGTTCAGCCAGCGTCAACGGCTTACCATGGGTGATATTCATCCTGACGGACTCCACGAAGGCATCACTATCGGTACCGTGGAACAGCCGTGCACCGATGAACTTGTGCCCAGCCATACGTGCTGCGTGAACTCGATGAAATCCATCAATGATGGTATTTGTCTCAGCGTGTACGAGGATCGGCGGCAAGGCGTCAAATCGTTCAGCGAGCACGCGGACGTGCTCTGGGTCAAGTTGTTCGAGTCGCGCCGAATTCCCCGCAACAAGATCGTTTATGGCTACTGTCTGTCCGAGGGGTGGATGTAATTGGTCCATCTCCTGGGTTTGCACGACGTCCGCCTCCATCCGAATGACAAGCCCAAGTGCCGCCGAACGCTATATTCGAAATCGGAACACGCCGTTCCTAGCTAAGACGGAACTGAAGCCCGGTGCTTCCGGTCCGTCACAACTTGCGCCCGTTCAGTGGTGACTCGATTGGCGCGAGGTTTGCGTTCAGGTACGGCACGGCCGGTGTTGGAAATGGTCTCTGCCCTCGCTCGCCTCAAGGCCGACAGGCGGCAACCAAGGAGAGGGATGGCACGGGACCCGACAGCCAGCCTCTGCCGGCCGGTGAGGCGGCACGCCGGTGCGCTCACCGGCGTGGAAACCGCACGACGACCAGCGCTGATCCCCTCTGCGAGCACAGGCAGGCCTCGACGTTCCCAGGAATTCGACTGCCTGGCACAGCGGCAACCTGGGTCAGTCCTGGCACCATCGATCACCGCCGGCGAACTGACGGCGACTGCGCCACAATGGCTCGATGATCGAGCTTCCCAGCGCCCTGGCTCTTGCTAGAGCAATCCGGGGGAAGGAGCTGAGCCCCGTGGAGGTGGTCGAATCCTGCCTCTCGCGAGTCGATGCGGTGAACGGCTTGCTCAACGCCGTGATCTGGCGCAACGACGAGCAGGCCATCGAGAGGGCCAGGGCGGCAGCGGACGCCGTCGCCCGCGGCAGTGCGCTCCCGCTCTTCCATGGGGTTCCAGTCCCCATCAAGGACCTGACGCCGGTGGCCGGATGGCCGGTGACCTACGGCTCGTGGGGCGCCCCCCCAGGGTTGTCGGCCGAGAGCGAGCTCGTCATCGAAGCGCTGGCTAGAGCGGGCTTTATCCTCACGGCTCGCACGAACACCCCAGAGTTCGGGCCCATCACCGTGGCAGAGAACAGCCGCTATGGCGTGACGCTAAACCCGTGGGACACGAGGCGGACCCCAGGCGGATCCAGCGGAGGGGCTGCCGTAGCCGTCGCGTCCGGGATGTTCCCAGTCGCACACGCCAACGACGCTGGCGGATCCATCCGGATCCCTGCCTCGTGCTGTGGGTTGGTGGGTCTGAAGGTGAGCCGGGGCCGGGTCCCCTCTCTCTACACGAGATGGGAGGGTGGAGCCGTTGAAGGGGTGGTTACGAGGGATGTGGCTGACACGGCTGCCGTTCTCGATGTGATCAGCGGTCCCGATCGGGCGCAGTGGTACAACGCCCCGCCACCCCGGCGTCCCTTCCTCGAGGAAGTGGGAACGGACCCGGGGCGACTGCGGGTAGGCGTGATGGAAGAGGTTCCCTTCGGGCTGCCCGTCGACACGGCGTGCACAGATGCGACGAGGACAGCTGCGAGCACCTTGGAGCAAATCGGCCATCACATAGAGCCCGTACATCTGAGCGTACCCGACGACTTCGTCCCCGCCTTCCTGAACGTCGTCAACGCTAGTCTGGCCGACTACGACGACATCGATTGGCCGCGCACCGAGCCCCACATCCGCGGCAACCGGACGGCCGCCCAAACTGTAGACAGCCTTGGCTACGTCGGCTCGGTGCATCGTCTCCAGCGACTGAGCCGGGACATCGTCGCCAGGTGGGGGCGGGACTTCGATGTGCTGCTCACCCCTACCATGACCATCGAACCGCCGCCGGCGGGCGATGTGCTCCGGTCGGTCCACGAGGCAGCTGGCGGCCCATCGCTCGAGGTCTTGCAGATGGCCGTTCTGACCTCGATCTTCAACGTGACGGGGCAGCCCGCCATCTCACTTCCGATCCACCTGACGCCAACCGGGATACCAATCGGGGTGCAGCTAGTAGCTGGTCCTTGGGAGGAGTCCAGCCTGCTCGCCCTCTCGGCTCAGCTTGAGGAGGCCGTGGAATGGACCAGGAGGAGACCTCCATCTCCCGCAACGTGGGCAATTCAAGGCGATGATGAGGCACAATCTCGTGAGCTGCGTTCAGGGAACAGGCTCTGGGGGCGGCGGAGCCGACTTAGGACGCAGCCTGGCGACTGAGCCGACCCTGGGCGATCCCCCGGAACGGGGACTACACACTCCGTGGCGAGAGACCAAGACGTCGTCCTACTGTGGAAATTAGTCAGTCGCGCGCCCCGAGCCAGCCCTCGCATCGAGGGCGGCGGCAAATCGCGACCATGATTGAGATATAGCGCGAGCCTTCCGCGCAATATCGTAAACCCTGGTCAAGGGGACTGCGCGCACAAATCCCTGCCAGTCGTCATCGGCGATGTCCTTTTCTTGCAACCAGTTGACGAGCTTGACTCCCTCCGGACTCGAAGCAAAGGCATTGTCCGCATGACCCGACTCCGACCCAGACACCGAGGTTGAACACGACGTTTGGCGTTGACGGACGGCGATCGGGTCTAAGCCGTTGCGCAGCTGGCTTCGGACGCTACGAACTGTCCCCGGCGACACCCCGGCCAACCGGCCGATCTCCCGCAGGGGTGCCTCTGGGCGATCCGCCAGTGCCTCTAGAACTCGTTTGCGCCCGTCGATTGGGTTAAGGGGCCGGACGCGTCCATCACGACCCACCCTAGTTGCGTCCGAAACAGAATTTTGGGAGCGCGATCGTAGTTTCGCGAGCGTCTTGGGTGAAAGACCGCACGCTTCTGCGATCGCGCGGTCGGACCAGTCCTTGTGGGTCTCGAGGATCCGTGATGCCGCTGCCTCCCGCTCAGCAACGGTGAGCGGTTTCCCGTGCGTAGTATTTGCGCGAACTGCTTCGACAAAGGCATCCTGATCAGGCCCTTCAAAAAAGTGGACACCGATCGTACGCTGGCCGCGCATCCGGGCTGCACTGAGGCGATGCATGCCGTCCACGACTCGCATCGTGTTCTTTTGAACAAGGATGGGAGGGAGCGGCCCGTCGATCGCCGCGAGGATTTGAACGTGTTCTTCGTCTTGCCCCCGCAACCGCGGTGAGTGTCCAACCCCTAATTGATATATCGAGACCTCACAGTACGCATGCGGAGAAGGTCCCTCAGTGAAAGGCGCCGTTCGGCCCGGTTCCACACGACCTTCTCGGGAGTCCACCGCCAAAGGGATCGCCATCCCGCCTCCTTGAACATCCCGCATCTCGCCTGAGGTGCGACACCGCGAACAGACGCGAGGTGTGGATAACGTGGCAACCCGCCTGTGTCACGTCCCCCGGACGGCTGTGCCATCCGAGGCCCCGCCCCTTTCGCCACCCTGTCAGTCACGCCGTGGGTGTATCTGAGAGTAATATCACCTCAGATCTGATGGGTCAATCAGATCTTTCTCGGGCGGGCCTCGGAGCCGGGTCCGGGAGGTTTCGAGCTAGCACCGTCCGGAGCGGACAATGGTTGAAGGCAACGCCGGCCCTGAGGCCATCGATGCTGTGTTCGAGCAGCACGCGGTGCGCCGCCAAGGTGACCGCGTGATGCCCCTTGGCACCAAGGCGAAGCACACGCGCGCCCATATCCTGGAGGTAGCCCAGGAGCTCTTCTCTACTCAGGGCTACGTGGGTACCTCGATGCCGGACATTGCCAAGGCGGCGGGGGTCAGTCTCGGGACCGTGTACCAGTACTTTCTTGATCGTTCCGATCTTGTGGCTGCACTGCTGCGGACCGGAGTGAACACGATGTTAGGGAGGACCGATCCGATTTGGCGTGCCGAGGAGGGCTTTACCGGCTTGTACCGTGTCATCCTCAACTTCGTTGCTGCCTACCGCGAGTCAAGGTCGCTCGCCGCCGTCTGGGAAGAGGTTTGCCAGGTGGAACCGGACCTGGCTTCCTTGCGCCGAGCCGTGGGCCGCCGCTTCACCACTGCGGTCGAAAACGAGATTCGTCGAGCGAGGCGCAGCGGTCTGATCAGGAAGGACGTGGATCCCGCCATGACAGCAAGAGCGCTCGCCGGCATGGTCGATCGGTATTGTTACGTGACGTACGTGTTCGATCCACCGTCCGGAGGTGTCCCCAGCGCGGAGAGGTCGGCCGAGGTCCTCACCAAACTGTGGTTTGGGGCCTTGGAGGTCTCTTAGGACGTGACCGAACTTGTGTTCGCCTAGGAGCGGTACCACGCGCCAGCGAGGAACGGCATTGGGGATTCGATGACCAGAAACTCGTTGTCATCAACTTCGGTGGCGGCTTGCCGCTTCGGTGTTTGGAGTCGAACCCGCTTCGCCGTGGTGAAGCGGCGACGCCGAGGGACGGGCAGGGCGTGAGTTCCGGCTCAGACAGCTTCAGCAAGCGCTCCCCGCAGGACCACTTCGACTGCCTTGAGAAGGCGATCGCGTAAGGGCTCCCTGTCGGTGCGCCACCACCGATCGAGCCAATTGACCGTAGTCAAGAGCAGCACCGCGCTGAGCACTTCGGCAAGCTGGACAGGGTCCGCGTCGACACGGACTTCCTCTGTCTGCTGGCCCTGCCGGAACAGCTCGGCGAGAAGCAGCTGGGTCGCTCGCTGCTCGTCATGCATCGACCCCGATTCGCCGAAAAAAGCCGACGTCCTGGTGACGACGACGGCCAAGAACTCCTGGTCGGCGGCAAAGCTCTCCGCCCATAGTTCGGTGATCTCGGTCAGACGAGCACGCACCGTCCGGCCAGGGTCGGACAGCTCATGCTCGAGGAGCGCTCGGTAGGCGGCGATGATCTCGGATGAGGTCGTCTCGAGCAAGGCCAGCTTGCTCGGGAAGTAGTTGAAGAAGGTCTTCTCGCTGATCCCGACGACCTCGATCACATCGTGGACCCGGGTCTCGTCGAAGCCCCGCTCGTGGAACAGGCGCAGGGCTGTCTCCCGAATGTCGTGGCGGAGCTGGTCTTTTCGCTCCTGCCTGCGCCCCATGGCCTCCCCCCAGTTTTTTACAGCCACTGTAGACAAGTCGGCTTCGATCAGGCATACTTACAGTTACTGTAAGAAGGAGGGGGGAGATGGCAACCGTACTGGCGGAGCACCCTCAGGCCATCACCTCTTCGGCAGCGGGCTCACAGTCGTCTCGCCAGCGGCAAGGCCCGAGGCTGGCCTTGGGCATCGCCTTGGCTGTCCTGAGCGCCCTCCTCGGGACCTGGGCGTCTCCGCCGTACGGCCTGTGGCCGCTCGTCTTCGTGGCCTGGGTGCCCATGCTCGTCGCGCAGCACCATGTGCTGCCGAAGCGCTGGGGCTGGGTGGCATTCGGCATCGGCATCGGCGGCTACTACGCCGGATATCTCCACGGAGTCGTGAGCGGCAACTTCGCCGCCTGGGGGGTGTGGATCCCGGCGGTAGTGGGACTCCTCGCCGGCGTGGGCGCCATAGCCGACCGTCCGATGCAAGAGGCCAGCGGCTACGTCCGCTTCGTCGTCACCGGACCGCTCACATGGGCGGCGGTGGAGTTCCTCCGGGGCTTCGCGCCCGCCCTCGGTACCCAGGGATATGTGGCCTACGCCCTTTACCATGAGCCGCGGCTGCTCCAGCCCGTGAGCGTGGTGGGCACAAGCGCTCTCAACCTGCTGATCTTCGTCGTCAACTGGACAATCGCCTTGGGCCTGCTCGTCGTCTTGGACCGACTGCGCAGACAACCGCGCCGGCTCATCTCCACCCGCGTGTTTATCGTCTCGGGCCTCGCCAGCGCGGTGCTCGTTGCGCTGTGGGGATCAAGCAGCGTGCTTCTATTCCGATCCGACCCCCCGACGGTCAAGGTCGCGGCAATCCAGCCTGGCATCCACACACCAGGCGCAGCGGACTTCCGACGGGACATGGCCCGTACTCGCCTGGCCGCTTCGAAGGGGGCGAAGCTCGTGGTTTGGCAGGAGGGCACCCTCTGGTCCCAACCGCAGGGCACGCCGGTCGGCTCTGAGTTGTCGACTCTTGCCCGGGAAAGCCACATCTACTTAGTTATCGGTTACAAGTTCGTGACCGCCGGCGGTCAGCACAACGATGCGACAGTAATCGCACCCTCAGGCCGATACCTCGGTGTCTATGGGAAACAACACCCAGCAATCATGTTCGGCGACGACCAGACGAGCGTGGACGCCGGGACGATGCCCGTGTACCGAACCCCCTTCGGACGATTGGCCACGATGATCTGCTTCGATGGTGATTTCACCGACACGGCCCGGAGCGCCGCCGCCCACGGAGCCCAGATGCTGGCCGTGCCCACCTGGGACTGGCAGGGCATTGCCCCAAAGCACTACGGGCCCCTTGTCTTTCGGGCCATCGAAAACCGCCTCACCATCGTCAAGGGTGAGTTCTCATACGACTCAGTCGTCATCGACCCATACGGACGGATCGTGGCAAGTGCCGTCTTTCCGCGGGGTGGTCAGGCGACGGTGCTGGCCAAGGTCCCAGTGGGTTCGGGGAAGCCACCGTTGGTCACTCTTGGCAACTTCTGGGGCTGGCTGATCGTGGCTGGTGCGGTCTCCAATTTGGTCATGCCCCCGAGAAGAAGGCCTGCAGCGCCTGTCCCAGAGTCCCGGTAACTCGGACCAGGCTGCGCACCGACATGGTCCTCGATGCGCTCATGGCCTAGCTTGGCGCGGGCTGGCGTCCCTGCTTGTGGATCATGCGTGCACCGGGCTGAGGAACGCCTTCGGCGCCGTAGGAGACGAAGGCGCATGCTCGGGCGCGACAGGGAAGGTGACCCTGACCTCCAGCCCTCCCTCCGCGAGTGCACACAACTCGAACGGCGCGCCGTGGGCGCTGGCGATGGCTGCCACGATCGACAGCCCCAGCCCGTGCCCGGTGCCGTCGGCGGACCGGGGCTCGCCCAAGCGCTCGAACGGCTCGGCCAGTCTGTCGACGTCACCGAACGGAACGACAGGGCCGGAGTTGGCCACACTGAGGCGAGCTCCGCCGTCGGCCGTAGACGTCGAGACATGCACCCAACCCTCAGCGACGTTATAGCGGATGGCGTTGTCGACCAAGTTGGCCACGAGGCGCTCGACGAGCTGCGCGCTGCCGAGCATCGAGGCGGGGCCGAAAGACGACGTCAGGTGCAGTCGCGCCCGCGACATCTCCGCCGTCTTGGATTCGGTCACCCGTTGCGCCACGGCGCCCAGGTCGACGGGTGACCGGCGTTCCAGGCCGCGCTCGGAGACGGCCAAGGTGAGCAGGGACTCGATGACCGACTCCTGCTCTTCCCCGGCAGCGAGCACCTGGCGGCAGGCGCCGCTCAAGGCGTCGAAATCGCTCCGGGGATCGTTGAGGGCGACTTCGAGAAGGGTGCGCTGGCGGGCCAGAGGCGTGCGCAGCTCGTGAGAGGCGTTGGCCACGAACTGTCGCTGAGCGCAGAAGGACTTCTCCAGGCGGTCGAGGAGCTCATCGAAGGTGTCCCCCACCTCCTTGAGCTCGTCGTCCGCACCCACGAGGCCGATCCGCTCGTGCAGGTTGGTGGACGAGATCGCCCGGGCCCGGCTCGTGATCACCTTGACCTGCCGCAGGGCCCGTCCGGCCACCACCCAACCGAGGAGCACCGACAGAAGCGCCACGCCGGCAAGCGCCAGGCCCGAGAAGATCAGCAACTGATGCATCTCATTGGCGTGCTGCCGGTTGGCTGCATCTCGGAGGATGGCCAACTGGGCCTCAGCCTGCTTCGGGGTCGGGAACTGACCCGGAGGCACTCCGGGGATCGGGACGGGAACTTTGGCGCTGTTGTTGACGGTTGTGCCGATCCTCGATACCGGGACGCCTTGGCCCTGAGCGGACCCTTGCACCGCGAAGGTGCCGGCGCCCGCGCCTGTGGCAACGACGGCGCCGGAAGTGATCGTGACTGTGGCCCCGTGCTTGCCCTTCACGAAGACGGCACCCGAAGTGGCGCGGTCCACGAGCACGTAGGTGACGGTAAGCAGCGCCGCTCCGGACACCACGAACAATGCGCAGTACAACAGGGTGAGACGGAGCCGCACTGTCCAGCGCGGCCCTCGGAGATTGGCGATCCGTCTTCTCATGGCTCTTCGCTCCAGTCGAGTCGGTAGCCGGCCCCTCGGACCGTCTCGATAACCGGTGGGTCACCGAGCTTCGAACGCAACCGGCTCATCGTCACCTTGACTGCTGTCGTGAAGGGATCCGACTCTTCGTCCCACACCCGCTCGAGCAGCTCCTCGGCGGAGACGACACGCCCCTGCGCCGCCACCAGCACCTCGAGGACGCCGAATTCCTTGGGTCCGAGCTCGAGGTGAGCGCCGGCGCGGCTGGCGTGCCGGTGGGCGCAGTCGACCCGCACGTCCCCGGCGACGAGCACGGGCGGGGCGAGAGGGTGTGACCGGCGAGCCAGGGCCCCGATGCGCGCCACCAACTCGGCAAAGGCGAAGGGCTTCGTGAGGTAGTCGTCGGCACCCAGCCCCAGCCCGTCCACCCGATTTTCGATGGTCGAGGAGGCCGTGAGCATGATGATGCGAGCCCGGCGTCCGGCCCGGACGATCTCCTGGCACACCCGGTCCCCGTGGAGACCGGGCAGGTCTCTGTCGAGGACGATCACGTCGTAGTCGTTGACGAGGGCCTGGTCCAGACCGCGGCGCCCGTCGAGGGCCACGTCCACAGCCACGCCGGTGCGGCGGACGCCGATGGCGATGGCGTCGGCCATCGTCTCGTCGTCCTCCACCACGAGGACACGCACCACTCCAGGATGCCCCAGCGAAGGTTGCAAAGAGGTTGCAGGACACCGAGATGCGCTGTAACCGGGCCGCAACGCGTCCAGGCGTACAACTCGACACGAGCCGTCTCGATGGGAGGCACGCAGGTGAAACGAGTTCGTTGGGGCCCGGTGATCGCTCCGCTCGCCGCCGTCGCCGTGCTGGCGGCAGCCTGTGGCGGCACGAGTGGGCCGGGCGTGGCCAGCCTGGGGACTTCGGCGTCGGGAGCGTCGCACTCGTCGACGTCGGGCAGCTCGCACGGCGCCAGCCCCCTCGCCTACTCGCAGTGCATGCGGGCGCACGGGATCACCGACTTCCCCGACCCCAACGGCCAAGGGCAGATAGCCCTACAGGGCGGGCCGGGAAGCGACCTGGACCCGAACAACCCGCAGTTCCAGGCCGCTCAGCAAGCGTGCCAGTCGCTGCAACCGAAGCATGCCGCTCCCAGCCAGCAACAGGCCCACCAGATGGAGCAAGACGCCCTCAAGTTCGCTCAGTGCATGCGGGCCCACGGGGTCACGAACTTCCCCGACCCCCAGTTCCACAACACTGCGAACGGGTTCGGCATCTCTCTGTCCGGTGGCGGGCCGGGGTCGGGCCTCGACCCCAACGATCCGCAGTACCAGAGCGCCCAGAACGCCTGCAGCAAGTACATGCACCTTCCCGCGGGAGGCCCCAAGGGCGGCACCACTCAGTCCGGTCCGAGTGGCAGTTCGGGCTCAGCACAGGTGATCGGATGAGCGAGCACGATTCTCCTCGTTCGCCCGGGGTGACCATCGAGGCTCCTGCTCAGGGCGTGACGAGCGGCCCTTCCCTCGCCCCGGACGGCGCTCGTGCCGGGGGGGTCGGCCTCGAGCGCACCGACCGCGTCCGCCGGCACCGGCGACGTGTGGTGGTAGCGGCTGCGGTTGTCGTCGTGGCCGCCGGCGCAGTCGTCACCGCCCTCGACCCGTTCCACTCGAAAGCCGCATCGTCCTCCAATCACCTGGCCACGTCCGTCGCCACGGTGGTTCGGCGATCCTTGTCACAGCAGACCCAGGTCAACGCCACTCTCGGCTACGCCGGCTCCTACAGCGTCGTGAACCAGGCTCAGGGGACCCTCACCGATCTGCCCGCCGGGGGCGCCGTGGTCGGCGAGGGGCAAGTTCTCTACGAGGTGAACGGGGCCCCGGTCGTGCTGCTGTACGGCACGACGCCCGCCTACCGGACCCTGTCCGAGGGAGCCTCGGCGTCGGACGTGACCGGACCGGACGTCGAAGAGCTGAACGCCGCTCTCGTCGCCCTCGGCTATGCCAGCTCCTCCCAGCTGAGCCCGACGTCAGACGAGTTCAGTGCCGCCACCAAGACGGCGCTCGAGGCGCTTCAGAAGCACCTCGGCGTGACGCAGTCGGGCACCCTGGGACTCGGGCAGGCGGTCTTCCTCCCCTCCGCTGCCCGGGTCACCACGGTGACGGGCACCCTGGGGGGCCCGGCCCAGCCCGGGCAGTCGGTCATGACCGCCACCTCGACGAGCCGGGTGGTCACGATCGCCCTCGACGCAAGCCTCCAGGCCGACGTGAAGGTCGGCGACCCGGTGACGATCACTCTCCCGAACAACACCACGACGCCCGGTGTGGTGTCCGAAATCGGCACCGTCGCCTCCTCTTCTTCCGGCAACAACGGAAACAACTCGGCCCCGACCGTCACGGTGTACGTCACGCCCTCGAACCCGAGCGCCACCGGCTCCTACGACCAGGCGCCGGTCGAGGTGTCGATCACGAACAGCAGCGTCGACAACGCGCTGGTCGTCCCGGTGAACACGCTGCTGGCGCTGGCGAGCGGGGGATACGCCCTGGAAGTGGTGCCGGCCCACGGACCGCACTACCTGGTCGCCGTCACCACGGGTCTGTTCGACGACTCTGACGGCCTCGTGCAGGTGTCCGGCGCTGGGCTCGTCCCCGGGATGCGCGTGGTCCAGCCGTCGTCATGAGCGAGATCGTCCTCGAGCTCGACTCCGTCGTGAAGGTCTACGACGCCGAGCCCCCTGTGGTGGCCCTCGACCGGGTGAGCCTGATCGTCGAGGCGGGCGAGCTCATGGCCGTGCTCGGCCCGTCGGGATCGGGCAAGAGCACGCTGCTGCACGTTACGGGAACCCTGGACCGCCCCACCGCCGGCAGGGTGACGATCACCGGGGTCGACGTGGATGCGATGTCGGAACGCGACCTGGCGGCGCTGCGCGCCACACGCATCGGCTTCGTCTTCCAGAGTTACCACCTGGCCGAGCACGAGACCGTGCTCGAGAACGTCGCCGACGGGCTGCTCTACGCCGGGGTGGCGACGTCAAACCGGCGTCACGCCGCAGCCCAGGCATTGGCGCGAGTGGGGCTCGCCCATCGCGCCGGCTTCTTCCCGAGCCGAATCTCCGGTGGTGAGCGCCAGAGGGTCGCCATCGCCCGGGCCCTTCTCGGGCGTCCGGCCATCGTGCTGGCCGACGAGCCCACCGGGAACCTCGACTCCGTCACCGGGGACGCCATCATCTCCTTGCTGGAAGAGCTCAACGAGGAGGACGGCACCACCGTCGTCGTGATCACCCATGACCGGAGCATCGCCTCGCGCCTGCCTCGTCAGGTGGAGATGCTCGACGGGCGCATTGTGTCCGACACTGGCGCGAGAGTGGCAACTGCTCCGGTCGCCTTCGGCCTGTCTTCGGCGCCGCGTGGATGACCGAGCCCCGGTCTCTCGCCGTCGGGAGGTTGCGACCGCGCGACCTGCTGCGGGTAGCCGCCATCGGCCTTCGGACCCGCAAACTGCGCGCCACGTTGTCGGCAGTGGGCATCGCCATCGGGGTGGCTTCGATCGTGGCCGTGCTCGGGCTGTCCTCCTCGTCCCAGGCAGGGCTGCTCGACGAGATCGACCGCTTGGGTACCAACCTGCTGGTCGTCACCAACGGGCAGACCTTCTTCGGCAAGACGGCCGAGCTCTCGACGCAGGCTCCCGGCATGATCGCCCGGATCGGCCCCGTCACCCAGGTCGAGTACACCGGCGATGTCACCGGCAACGTGTACCGCAGCCGCTTGATCCCCAGCATCAACACGGCCGGGCTCGGCGTCGAGGCTGCCAGCCTGGGACTACTGCGCGCCGTCGGGGCGGCGGTGGTGCACGGCACCTATCTCAACGCCGCCACGTCCAGCCAGCCCGTGTGCGTGCTGGGGGCGACCGCCGCTCAGACGCTCGGCATCGACGCCGTGTACCCCGGTGAGCGCATCTGGCTGGGCGGCCAGTGGTTCTACGTGACGGGCATCCTGTCGCCGGCGGTACTCGCCCCCAACTTGGACTCTTCGGTGCTCGTGGGCTTCCCAGCTGCGGTGAAGTACCTGCAGTTCGACGACCATCCCTCCACCATCTACGTGCGGGCGGAGACGAGCCAGGTGAACTCCGTCCACGCCGTGCTGGCCGAGACGGCCAATCCCGAGACCCCGACCGACGTGAACGTGAGCCATCCTTCGGACACCCTGGTGGCGCGAGCCGATGCACAGAGCGCCCTCAACGGGTTGTTCCTCGGCCTCGGTGCGGTGGCCCTTCTGGTGGGTGCCGTGGGTGTGGCCAACATCATGGTCATCTCGGTGCTGGAGCGGCGTTCGGAGATCGGGCTGCGGCGAGCGCTGGGCGCCACCCGCGGCCACATCCGCACCCAATTCCTGGCCGAGGCGGCCATGTTGTCGGTGCTCGGGGGCGCCGTGGGGATAGGGGCAGGAGCGCTCTCCACGGCCATCTACGCCACCATCAAGGGCTGGTCGATCGTCGTTCCGGCGGTGGCCTGGGCCGGCGGCCTGGGCGCCGCCCTCGCCATCGGCATCGTGGCCGGGCTGTTCCCCGCCCTACGGGCGGCGCGGTTGTCCCCCACCGAGGCCCTGCGGACGGTCTGAGGATGCCACGTCGAATCGGCACGCACCGTCGGCGAGGTGCCCCTCCCTGGAGATCGTCGTCGAGCTAGAGGTCGCTCATGGGACCACCCCGGCCTGAACCGGGAGCGGGCCCAGGCCGCTCAGGTGGCCGATGAACGCTCTGTTCGCCTCTGGGTCCCCCGACTGTCCCGCGCAAGCGGGATCGGTGTCGTTCGAGGTGCACGAGCCGTAGAAGGACGCCCAGGGGACGCCATCGGGCCCGATGTCGACTCCGAGGAAGTCGTCACGGGCCTGGGGCGGGCTTCCCGCATATACCGGTGTGGCGGGGTCGTCCAGTGTGGTTCCCACGAACGTCGGCTGCGCGGCCAAGGCGTCCTGGGTCACGCTCAGGTATCCGTCGTAGCCGACCCCGGACGCCGTGTCAGCCAGATACGACACCGCCACTTCGCCGATCCCCCGCTCGGCCACGAACCACTGCAACAGGTTCTTCGAGCCGGGGACGGTCATGTCCTGCGGCCCCGACCAGGTGGCACCGTGGTCGACACTGGTCCACAGGTCGAGGGCGTCGCCGTTCTGAGCGACCAGATAGAGGTTCCCGGCGGGGTCCACTCGCAATTCCCCGTCGTCCGGCACCGTTTGGGGCACGCCCCCGGAGTTGGTCACGATGGGCCAGCTGGAACCTTCGTCGGTGCTTCGGGCCAAGAACGTCCGGGACCCGCAGCTGACGAGCACGTACAACGAGCCGTCGGGGGCACCTTCGGGGTAGTTGCCGTCGCCGGCATTGAAGGTCTCGCCGTTGGTGCCGCACTGGCTGTGCTGGGGCACCGGCGACGAGAACAAGATCGAGGCGAACGACCAGCTGACCCCGCCGTCGATGGAGCGGTAGCAGGCGCGGTAGCTCGGGGTGAACAGCATGTTGTTCCCGCACCAGTACACGACGTCAGCGCCGGGCGCGTTCGAGACCGGCCTTGCGGGGGCCGAGGTGAAGCGAGGGTTCTCCGACTCGACGTAACCGGGGAGGGCGGTGTGGTACCAGTGCTGTCCGTCGTCGGGGCTGGCCATGAGCTGGGCGTAGCCCGCTGGTAGCTGGTCCTGGAGCGGAGTGCCCGACTGGGGCACGGGATCCGGGCTCAGCGCGTAGTAGTAGAGCCATCCCGTGGTGGGGTCGGCGTAGAGCTGGTCGTCCTGGGGCACCCAGGTCTGTCCGGCCGGTTCGTCGAAGCGCCACGTGCCACCTTGATCGCTGCTCACCGCCAAGCCACCGGGACTGACCTGCGTGCTGAGATGCGGGCCGGGCAGGCCGGCGCCGTAGGCGGTCCCGGCCAGGCCGGGGGTGACGATGGCCGGTTCGTACACAATGGTGCCGTCGGCGGTCACGACCACCCGGGTCTCGGCGCCGCCGTACCCGGTGGTGCCGAGACACGGCACGACGGTGGATCGGGCCGGTACGACGGCGCCGCTGCCGGTGAAGGCGACGGCCGGCCGCGAGGTGGCACACGCCTGGCTCTGGGTGACGGCGACGCGGGCGGGGGGCGAACCTCCGAAGAGCACACCGAGAAGGATCGATGCAGCTGCACTCATCGCCAGCCACCGCCACATCCGCCCCATGACCCACCTCCGCCGTACTGACAGCGCCGCCTGCGCTGTCGTGCACCCGCCGACGGTGCCGAACGTGGCACGGAGACCGATTCCCGTCAAGTTCCAGGGACGGCTCAGCGCCCGGCGGGCTGCCCCGGTTCGTGGGCGATCACGACGACAGGGCGGTCAGCTCCGGGTGATGGACGCCAGCCAGGCATGGGCGCCGTCCGGGTCGATGGTGATGTCGATGACGGCGGGCTCGATGGCGTCGACCCGCCAGACCTCCGAGAAGGCGTCTCGGATCTCCGCTTGGCTCACCCGGCGAGGTCCCCAGTCGCCAGGCTGACGGTCACTGAAGCACAGCATGAAGTAGCGGCCCCCTGACGGCACGACAGCAGCGAGGCTGGCAACGAACCGACGGCGGTCCTCGTCGCCGAACACGTGGAACAGGCCGCAATCGAGGACGGTGTCGAACCGTTCACCGAGCTCGGGCAGCTCGAGCGCATCCCAGACCTGGAACCGGGCCGGTACACGCCGCTCTTGCGCCTTCTTCCTGGCACGCTCGATGGCTCTCGGGGCGGTGTCGACGCCCACGGCTTCCAACCCGGTCGTGGCAGCCAGTAGGGCGTGTTCGCCGGTGCCGCAACCGACGTCGAGCACCTTGCCGGTGAGCGCGCCCGACGCCGCCAGCCTCTCGAAGGGGGGCTGGGGCCGGTCGATGTCCCAGGGCGGGACACCCAGGTAGGAGGTATCGAACTCCTCGCGGCTGTGGGAGGCGGTTGCGGGGTGATGGGGCGAAGCCTGCCTGTCGTCCATGTCGTCAGCTTGCCCGACCGCAGAATCCCACGCGCCGGTCAGCTCGGGCACGTCGTCGTCTGGACGCCGGCCAGGCCGCTCGGTTGATAGGGGTCGGGATTGGGATCGCCGGCGAAGCGGTCGGCGATCCAGTGGACCATGTCGGACATGGACGGCACGATGACGCCGGCGTGGCTCTGGCCAGGGTAGACCCAGCGCTCGAGATCCTGCCCCAAGCCGCACAGGTGCTGGGCCAAGAGCGCCGTGGACACGACCGGGATCTGCTCGTCGGAGCCGCCTTGGATCATGAGGAGGGGCGTGGGCGACGCGGAGGAGAACGACTCAGGGTCGTTGGCGGCGATCAAGCTCCGCCAAGCGGGCACTGTGAACGGGTCCATCTTCACCAATTGCGAAAGCGAGTACCCCGACAGCTTGTTGGCCACGTATCCGGAGCATCCCTGGTCGAGCAGGGGCAAAAGGCGGATCGCTTGCGGTGTCAGTACCGCCGCCAGTGGCGCCGACTTGTCGCCGTAGGCAACGTGGAACCCGGCAGCCGCCATGAACAGGTAGTAGCGAAATGGGCTGTTCTCGAGGAACAGATAGATCGCACCGAGCTGCGACGGGGGTGCACCGGCTACGACCCCCTGGAGCTGGAGCTCAGGCGCATACGCGGCGGCGATGTGGAGGGCGAACATGGCGGTCTGGCCACCCTCGGAGTGGCCCCAGACGACGTAACGCGACGATGCCTGGGCAGCGGCCAGATGGCGGGCGGCCCGGACGATGTCGATGGTGTTACGGGCCGCGCTCACCCCGACGAGATACGGGAGCAGACCAGGGGTTCCTTCGCCCTGGTAGTCGCTCGCCGCGATCTCCCATCCCCGGTCGAGGAGCACGTTGGCGAGCGGAACCGACGAGGAAGGGTCGAGCGAGGGGGCGCAGACGTCTGCCATGCCGTTGGTCCCGTGTCCCCAGGTGACGACGGGGAAGCCGCCGGCGGGCGGCTGCCCGACCGGTACGACCACGATCCCGGTCACGGCCACGGGTGCTCCCCGTACGGTTTCCGAGAGGTACATGACCCGGTAGACGGTCCCGTGCACGCCCGAGACGGCCATGCGCTGAGACTTGACCAGGGTGCCCGGAGCCGACGGCAGCGGCCGGGGAACTGCGTAGAAGGCGGGCAAACCCCTCGGTGCCGGGAGCGAGTTGCTCGACGCCGAGCTACACCCGGCGAGCACCACCGCGAGGGTCAACAGCGCCACCAGGCCGTGCCGCAGCGGGCGCGGCGTGCTCTTCAGGCACCACTCCCCCACATCGACCCCCCGATGTTCCCCGCCCGGCACCAGCAGGCAGGACGCCTCTTCAAGCTAGCCGGACTCAGGGTGTGAGCCCTGATGGTCGGCAGCCGACTTGCTCGGGGGGTTTCCGGCAGGTGGCATCGGGCGCGACCAGAGCATCTCCAGGCCCCGCCCGGCATCGTCGACGACCGAAGGGACGTCCTGTTCGGCGTCTACGGCGGCCACATCGGTCTCGTCGGGCCCCGGTACCTCCAGTGCCTCGAATTGACTCGCCACCATGGACTGGCCCATGAAGTGCCCATGACGCGCCGCCATACGGCGCGCTGCCACCTCAGGCGAGACAACCAGGTAGACGAAGCACAGGTATTCAACGACTCGTAGAGCGTCGCGGTATCGACGCTCGAGGGCAGAGCAGGTCACAACCACGTCCTGCTCTGCCTGCATGGCCTCACACAGCGCCGCCAACCACGGCCACCGGTCGTCATCGGTGAGCGGATGTCCGGCCGCCATCTTGGCCACGTTGGAGGCCGGATGAAAGTCATCGCCCTCGAGGAACCGGGCTGCGTAGCGCTGGGCGAGAAGGCGCGCCACCGTCGACTTTCCGGAGCCAGCAACCCCCATCACCACCACTCGGCGCGGTGACGTCACTACATCATCCCTCTATACAGAATCAGCGTGTCCAAGGGTAGCGGTGCACCAGGATAGGGGCGCGCCTACGACGCCATGGGCAACGAGGCTCACCTCTGACCCCCGCCGCACGGCGGCCAGAGGCAGCGGTCCCGCTCGAACGGCCCGGGCCGGTCGGCCCTAGACACC
>DAIPYJ010000004.1:0-22579 GCA_036782775.1 Candidatus Dormiibacterota bacterium
TGCTGCAGCGGCTCAACCAGCTGATCGGCGCTCCGGTCGTCCGGGAGATCCGCTTCCGGCAGGGCGATCCTCGGCGATGAGCCCGCGCACCGCCGGCCCGCCGGTGCTGGCCGCGCTTGGTCTCACCGCCTCGCAGCAGCGTGCGGTCGACCACCAGCAGGGTCCGCTCCTGATCGTTGCCGGTGCCGGCACGGGCAAGACCCGGGTACTGGTCGAGCGCTACCGCCGCCTGCGGCAGGCCGGCATCGCCGCCGAACACATCCTCTTACTCACGTTTACCGAGAAGGCGGCGCGCGAAATCCTCGACCGGGTCGAGCAGCAGGACGACCTCCCGACCGGCGAGCGATTTGTCATGACCTATCACGCCTTTGCGCAGCGGCTGCTGCAAGACGAGGGCTGGCTCTGCGGCATTCCGAAGGGATTTCGCATCGTCTCCGAGGTCCATAAATGGGAGCTGATGCGCGACACCTTGCTCGCGCTTCGGCCGCCTCGCCTCTTCCATCCGCAGCGTCCCTATGAGCATGTCCGGGAGCTGTTGACGCTGGTCGAGCGGGCGAAGCAGGAACTGGTGGCTCCACAGGAGTTCGTCGCCTGGGCCTCGGCGACCGACGCTGGTGACGACCCTCTCGTCGCCGCGCAGCAAGAAGCGGCCACCGTTTATGCGGATTACCAGCAGCGCATGCTCGTCGAGGAGCGGCTCGACTTCGACGACACCATCTTCTACAGCGTGCGCCTCCTCACGGATGAACCCGCTGTCCGGCGCCGCCAGGCAGAGCGTTTCGCGTACATCATGGTGGACGAATTCCAGGACACCAACTTCGCGCAGAGCCGCTTGCTCGAGCTGCTGGCGGGCTCCGATCAGAATCTCGCCGTGGTCGGCGACGATGACCAGAGCATCTACAAGTTCCGGGGCGCGTCGGTCGCCAACCTCGAGCGCTTTCGTCGCGTCTTTCCCTTCGCCGCCGTTGTCCACCTGGAGGAGAACTTCCGCAGCCGCGGTCCGATCCTTCGAGCCGCAGCACGGCTGATCGCCTCCGACCCCGACCGCCTCGCGAAGCAATTGATGGCGACCCGCGGCGAAGGTGCGCCGGTTAATGTCATCAGCGCCACCGGCCTTGCCGAAGAGGCGGCCGCCGTTGCCGCCTATATCAAGCGCGCCATCGACGAGAACCGTCATCGTCCCAATGCCATCGCCGTTCTGGTCCGCGCCAACGGCCACCTGCACAGCTTCGCCCGCGCGCTGCAGCGGCTGGGCGTCGCCTATCAGGTCAGCGGCGGGCGCGGCTTTTATCAGCAGGCTGAAGTCAAGGATTGCCTCGCCTACCTGCGCGCGATCGCGAACCCCGACGACACCGTGTGCTTGATGCGGTTGCTCAGCCTGCCCCGCTACGCAGTGGACCCGATTCAGGCCGGCCGCTGGGCCCAGCGCGCGCGCGACACCGGACGCCGGTTCTTCGACCTGCTCGAGGAGTCCGAGGACGACGGCGCACGCCGCCTGACCGAGGACCTCCGCATCTTCACCGGGCTCGCGCTCAGGCTTGGCGTCGACGAGCTCTTTTACCAGCTGATGGAGCAGACGCGCTACCTGGATTGGGACCGCTTCCAAGGATCGATCGAGCAACTCCAGGTGAGTGCCAACGTGCAGAAGCTCAGCGAGCTCATCAGCGCGTTCTGCGATGAGCACCCGGACCATCATCTGGCCGCCTATCTGAAACACCTCGATGCGACCGACGCCGCCCAGGCCGATGAAGAGATCGCCCCGCTCGACGACACCGTCAACGCCGTCCATCTCATGACCGTGCACCAGGCGAAGGGACTCGAGTTCGGGCTCGTCATCATCCCTCACCTGGTCGAAGGGCGGTTTCCGGCTAGCCGCAAGAGCGAGGGTCTGACTTTGCCCAACGAGCTCATCAAAGAGGAGCTGCCCGCGGCCGAACTGCACCTGGCGGAAGAACGGCGCTTGGCTTACGTTGCCATTACTCGCGCGCGCGAGGAAGTCGTCTGCACCTTGGCGGCGCGCTATGAGGGCGTCAAGGATTGGCGGCCGTCACGCTTCCTGGCACCGATCCGCGGTGACGAGGCCCGTGAGCTGAGCGCTTCATCAATCCTGATCGCCGACAGCGTCGGGCTGGTCGAGGTCGCGCGCCAGGTCGAGCTGCCCCTCGATGACGCGCCGCCGATCGCGGCGCTTTCGTACACGCAGGTCGACACCTACCTGCGCTGCCCGCAGATGTATCAGTACCGGTTCGTCTTCCGCCTGCCGACCCGGCCGCGGCCCCAAATGCAGTTCGGACGCATTCTCCACGAGGCGCTCAAGGACGCGCTGGGCAGCATCGAGCGAGACCGGCCGCTGACGTGGGAAATGGTGGACGCCGCCTACGTCGCTGCCTGGACGCGCGAGCGGTTCTGCGCGCCGGAGCAGGCACCATCACTGCAGGACCTCGGACGCGAATATCTCCGCCGGGCCTATGACGCCGGTGACCTGAGCAAACCGCTCCTGCTCGAGCAGCCCTTCAGTTTGCGAGTCGACGGCCTGCGACTGACCGGACGCATCGACCGCGTCGACCGGCATGCCGACGGGGGCTACGAGCTGATCGACTATAAAACCGGATCCGCGAAGCGCGCCGCCGAGCTCCAGCGCGACTTGCAGCTGGGCGTGTACGCCCTCGCCGCCCGCGAGGTCTTTCGCTTCGACCCGCTCAGCCTTTCCTATTACTACCTCGAGACCAGCCAGCGGGTCACGGTCGACAAGTCAGCGGAACGGCTCGACGAAGACCGGCAGACGATTCTCACGGTAGCCGAGGGCATTCGCGCCGAGCGCTTTCCGGCGAAACCGGATCGCATGAAATGTGCAGGATGCGACTTCCGGATGCTCTGTCCCAGTTCCGCCGTCTAGGGCGCTGCGTCAGACCGCCAGGCGCACCAGCGCGTCGGCGATCGTAAAGGCCGCCCCGGGGTCTGCGGCGGCCCGCGCCTTCTCGCTGTCGGCGTGCCTTTCACTCGCCGGCCTGGAAAACCAGCGCTCAACGGTTCCGACCAGCTCGCTCGGGCGCGGCACGAAATCGCCGAGCCCCCGAGTGAGCACCTCCTTGACGTTCCCCTCCTCCTGCCCCGGCAGATAGCCGGTCAGCAGCAGCGGGCAGCCGCAGGCCAGGCCTTCGGCGATCATCCCTGGACCGGCCCTGGTCGCGAGCAGATCGGCGGCGAGCAGGAGTTCCGGCATGTTGTCCACGAATCCAAAGACATGGACGCCCGCGTGGTTGTCGCGCCGGATCTGCTCCGCGAGCCGCTGATTCCGGCCGCAGACCGCCAGCACCTGGATGTCGAGCGGCGAGCGGGCGAGCGCCGCGGCGTATTTTCGCAGCGGCTCCGTGCCATCGCCTCCCCCAGCGAGCAGCACGGTGGCGGCGTGGGGCCGCAGCTTGAGGCGCAGCCGCATCGAGCCTTTGTCGCTGAACTGCTTGATCGCGTCCTGGAAGCGCGGGTGAATCGGCAAGCCCGCGCGCAGGAGCCGGCTGGCTGGAATGCCACGCCGCCGGCAGAGTTCGTAAGCCGCCTCCGACGGACAGATGATCAGGTCCGCCTTGAGGTCCGTCCATGCCTGGTGGAAGTCGATCCAGTCGGTGATCACGGTGACGCGTGGCACGCCCGCCGGCATGACTTCGACCGCCACGTGATTGAGCAGTGGATGAAAGCTCGCGACCAGCGAGGGTGCAGGGTTCAGCGCCGGGCGCATCTTCCGCCTCAGCCCGCGGCCGATCCCGTGCTGGATCAGCCGGACGGTGGGTTGCCAGTTGGTCGCGTGATAGGCCGCGGCCCAAATCCACGGCGCCCGCCGCGTGACTGGGCCATAGAGCGCGGTGAGGCGACCGGCAACCACACGCTGGTCGGCCATCGGGTCGAACAGCTCGATCTCGAATTTGTTCGGATCGCGACGGTGGAGGGCTGCGGCGACTGCTTCCGCTGCCGCCCGGTGTCCGGCACCGGTATCCGAAAAGAGAAAGAGAAGGCGACGGGCCGTTAGAGGAGCCGTTCGGCGGCGCTCATCTGCTGGCGGGTTCCAATTGCGACCAGCAGGTCGTCGCTCTCCAGGATCTGGGAGTCGGGCGGGTTGATGCGCAGCTGCCCGCTGCGCTTGCGGATGGCGAGCACGTTGGCGCCGGCCTCCCGGATGCCGGAGTCGGCTAGCGTCTGGCCCAGTACCCTCGAACCGGTCGGCACCAGGAACTCTTCGACGACCAGGTCGATGCTCTCGCCGTTGAGTACGGTGTCGAGAACGTCGACGGCGACCGGCCGGACCGCCAGTGCGGCCATCCGGTGCGCGCCCATCAAATACGGCGACACCACCTGGTTGGCGCCGGCGCGCCGGAGCTTCTCCACTGAATCCGGGTAGGAGGATCGCGCCACGATGAAGATCGCCGGGTTGAGCGCCCGAGCGGTGAGCGTGATGAAGACGTTGCGCTCGTCGGAGTCGACGGCGGAGACGAGGCCCTTAGCGCGGAGGATACCCGCTTTCAGCAACGAGTCGTCGGAGGCGGCATCGCCTTCGACGTAGAGCAGGTCAGTGCCGCGCAGCCGTTCCAGCGGGTCAGGGTTGTTCTCCACGATGACGAAGGGGGTGCCGAGCGCCTGAAATTCCTGAGCGATGCGCATCCCCATCCGGCCGTAACCGCAGACGACGAAGTGGTCCCGCAGCGCCGCGATCCGCCGCTCCATGGCGCGCATCCTAGCGTAGCGGGCGAGATCGCCTTCGACCACCAGCTCGCCAAAGGTGGCGAGCGTGTAGAGCATGGTGCCCACTCCGCTCACGATCAGCGTCATGGTGAAGATGCGGCCACCTTCGCCCAGCGGATGCACTTCCTCATAGCCGACAGTGGTCACTGAGGTGACCACCATGAAGAGCGAGTCGATGAAGTTCCAGCCCAGCAGGACCATGTAGCCGATCACGCCGTAGCAGAAGACCAGCGTGAGAATCAGGAAGGGGAGCCGGAAGCGCTTCAGCGGATTGACGGACTGCTGCTTGATCGTGGGTTTGGACTCAGGCCGTAATGGCTACAAAATTTGCACCACCCTAGCACAGCCGATGCTGATTTGGAGTTGACCCCGTCCCGATCGAACCGCGACCATGGAGTGACGGAGTCCACAGGAAGGGAGATTTCGTGAAACCGCTCGCCATCGTCAGCGTTCACGCCTCGCCGATCGCCGCCCTGGGGGCGGGTGAAAACGGCGGGATGAACGTGTACCTGCGGGAGGTCTGCCAGGAGCTGAGCCGACGCGGCATCCCGACGGAGGTCTTTACCCGCCGGGTCGGTAGCGACGGCGACGACCGAATCCGGCTCGCTGAGCGCAGCTGGGTGACCCGGCTCGCGGTCGGGCCGTTAGAGGAGCTGGACCGAGCGCGCCTCTTCGACCTGCTGCCGGCGTTCACCGACGCCGTTGCCAAGGAGCGCCGGCGCCGCCGCCTCACCTTCAGCCTGGTCCACTCGCACTACTGGCTCTCCGGGTGGGTTGGGGCGCGGCTGCGCGACGAGTGGCAGCTTCCCTGGTTTCACACCTTTCACACCCTGGCTCGCGTCAAGAACGAGCGTGCGGCGGAAGGCGCGTCGATCGAACCCGAATACCGGATCACCGTCGAGCAGGCCGTCGTGCGCGACGCCGACCGGCTGATCGCCTCGAGCGCCCAGGAGGCCGAGGATCTTGTCCGGCTTTACGGGGCGGCACGGAGCCGGGTGAGCGTGGTGGCTCCGGGTGTGGATCCGGCGATCTTTCGTCCCGGCCCCGCCGAAGACCTCCGCCGGTCGCTGGGATTGGGCGACGAACCGGTGCTGGTCTTCGCCGGCCGTCTCGAACGCCTGAAGGGCGCCGAGATCGTGATCCGGGCGCTTTCCATGCTTCCCAACGACGGGATGCGCCCCCAACCCATCCTGCTGCTGATTGGCGACGACAGCCAAAACGGGGCAGCCGAGAGCATCCAGTCGGGCGGCGAGCGTCGCAGGCTTCAGGCGCTCACCGCCGCGCTCGGATTAACGGATCGGGTTCACTTCCTTGGCTCCCTGCCGCAGCCGGTGCTGGCACGCTATCTCGGCCTGGCCTCGGTTTGCGTCGTGCCGTCCTACAGCGAGTCCTTCGGGCTGGTCGCGCTCGAAGCTGCCGCCTGCGGGACGCCGGTGGTGGCCGCCCGCGTTGGTGGGATTCCAACCATCGTCAAAGATGGTCTGACCGGCTACACCCTCACCTCCCATGATCCAGCGCAGTACGCCGAGCGAATCAGCCGGTTGCTGGTCGATGAAGACCTGCGCCAGTGCTTCAGCCGGCGCAGCCGCCTGGTCGCGTCGCAGTTCACCTGGCAGTCGACCGTCGACCGCTTGCTCGAGGAGTACGTGGCTCCGCGCACGGCGGCGTTGCCCCCGGCGGCAACTGCCTGAGATCCCGCCTTGACATCGCCGAGAAGGTTTGATTGAATAGCCAATCATCTTGATTGGCCGTTCAATCTAGGAGGGTAGCGTGGCGGATCAGACGAAGGAGCGCATCGTGGAGGCGGCGTATCGCACCTTGGTCCGTCAGGGCTACCACGACACCTCGATGAAGGACATCGCTGCCGAAGCGGGATTGGCGCCTGGGCTGGCGCATTACTACTTTCAGACCAAGGAAGACCTGCTGGTCGCCGCGATCGAATATGGCTGCCGGCCTGCGATCGATGCCTGGGAAGCGGCGGGCATCACCAAAGACGGTCCGCTTGCGGAAGACGCCGATCCGCTGGAGCTAGCCCGCACCGGTCTGGAACTCGCCAAGCAGGAGCTTCGCACCTATCCCGGTGTGTTTCAGCTCACCTTCGACATGTTCGGCGTCGGCCTCCACAATCCCAAGATTGCGGCTGCGGTCCGGGCCTTCATCGACGAGCGCCGCGACTTCATCGCGCGGCTGGTTAGAGGCGTGATGGCGGGCACCCGCGCCCGCCCCGAGGCGCCGGCGGATGCGATCGCCGCTGCCGTATGGGGAAGCCTTCACGGCATCTACCTGCAGAAGCTGATGGATCCCGACTTCAATTCGGACGCCGCCATTGATGCGCTCGGCGAGATGGCGATTGCGCTGGCGGGCGTGACCGCAGGCCGGTCCCAGTTCCGCGAGGAGGACTGACATGTTTGCCTGGTGGGGACACATCGTCTATCGCTTTCGCTGGATCGTCCTGCTCGGTTCGGCGCTCCTTCTAATCGGCTCGATCGCTGCGTTCCAGGCCGGCGGGCAGCTGAAGAACAGCGGTGGCGAAAACACCGAGTCGGGTCGGGCGCTCCACCAGATGTCCAACCAACTGCCGCGGAGCGGCGCAGGATCGTCCTTCATCCTGATCTTCGGGAGCAGCAGCATGTCGGCCACCGACCCAGCGTTCAAGCAGGCGGTCGAGCAGGCCTTGCAGCCGCTGCGGTCGGATCCTCGCGTCAAGAGCGTCGATACGCCGTATGACGGCCAGCCCGACCTGGCGCAAGCGCTGATCTCAACCGACGGCCACCACGCCGGAGCCCAGGTCAACCTCAAAGAGGACTATGCCTCCGGCCGCATGGATTACCCGCAGTTGCGCGACCAGGTGCATTCCGACCACCTGCTCGTCTACGGCACCGGCAATGTCGCGGTCGGCCATGACTTCGACACCTATCTGCAGGGCGACCTGCACCGTGCCGAGACGGTCTCGCTGATCCTGATCGTCCCGTTGCTGCTGCTGGTCTTCGCGACCGTGATCAGCATGCTGCTTCCGCTGGGAGTCGGCGGCCTGGCGGTGGTTGGAGGCCTCGCGGCAGTTGGACTGCTCGCGCGGTGGACCGACGTTTCGACCTACGCCACCAACATCGTGACCCTGATCGGACTCGGCGTTGCGATCGACTACTCACTGTTCATCGTCAACCGTTTTCGGGAGGAGCTGCGTCGCGGACGCAGCGTCGAAGCGTCGCTGATCACCGCGATCGGCACCTCCGGACGTGCGGTCTTCTTCTCCGGGATCACGGTCGCGATCGGGCTGAGCGCCATGCTGCTCTTCCAGGGATCCTTCCTCGCCTCGATGGGCGCAGCCGGCGCGATGGTGGTCGCGATCGCCGTGCTCTATGCGCTGACGTTTCTGGCCTCGCTGCTGGCGCTGCTCGGTCATCGCGTCAACTGGTTGCGCCTTCCGCTGCCGCAGCGCGCCGGCGGGCGGGGATTCTGGCACGGGCTGGCGATGCGGGTCATGCGCCGCCCCTGGTTCGTCCTGGTTCCGGTGCTCGCGCTGCTCGCCGTGCTTGCCTCGCCCTTCATCAACATCCGGATCGCGAATGGCGACGTCGGGATGCTACCGCCCAGCGCCCAATCCCGGATCGGCTATGACCTACTGCAGAAGTTTCCCGGCCAGGGCCAGACCTATTTCAGCGTCGTCGTCAACTATGCGGACGGCCATCCGCTGACGACGAGCCGCGTCGGCGACCTCTATGACTACGCCCAGCGGCTGAAGCAGATCCCGAACGTGGTTGGCGTGGAAAGCGTCGTCTCCTTCGACAGCAGCCTCAGCCGCGAGCAATACCAGGCGTTGCTGACGCAGCCCGCCGCCGAGCAACCGGCGCGCGTGCAGTCACTGGTCCACTCGAGCGTTGGCCCCAATATCGTCGTACTCTCGGTGGTGACACAGCTCGGCCAGGAGAGCGACGGCGCGCGCGCCATCGTGCATTCCCTGCGGACTATTCCGCCGCCAACCGGAAGCACCCGGCTGGTCGCCGCCTTCTCGATCGACTTCACCGATTTCATCCTGCAGCACATCCCGTGGGCGGTCGGCTACGTCATGCTGGTGACCTACATCGTCCTTTTCCTGCTGACTGGCTCGCTCGTCCTGCCTCTCAAGGCGGTGGTGATGAACGTGGTCTCCATTGGCGCCTCCTTCGGCGCGCTGGTCTGGATTTTCCAGCAGGGCCATCTCAGCAACCTGCTGAATTTCACCCCGGCGCCGCTCGATCCATCGGTGCCGGTCCTGCTCTTTTGCATCGTCTTCGGGCTGTCGATGGACTACGAGGTGCTGCTCATCAGCCGCATCCAGGAGGAGTACCGGCGCACCGGGGATACCACGGCGGCGGTCGCCGAGGGCCTCGAGCGAAGCGGCCGGCTGATCACCGGAGCGGCCGCCATCATGGTTGCCGTCTTCCTCGCCTTCGGCCTGGCGGACGTCGTCCTGATCAAGTCGATCGGACTCGGGTTGGCGATCGCCGTCGTTGTCGACGCCACGCTGGTGCGCGCCTTGATCGTGCCGGCGGTGATGCGGCTGCTGGGCAACGTCAACTGGTGGGCGCCGCGACCGCTGGCTCGGCTGCATCGCCGGATCAGCCTGCAGGAACCGGTCGCGGCGTAACGGCTTCGTCGCCGGCTAGCTCGAATGGTCCATTCGAGCCGCCCGATATACCGTTGTGCTGCCTGCCCGCTTCCATCAGCCGCGCCCTCAACCGGCTGGCGGGCACCGGCCCGAGACGCGCGTGCGCATCGGCCGCGGCGGCTGGCTCCTCTTCTGCGCCCACCTGCTCTCCGGTCTCGGCGGCGGCCCCTTTGTCGCCTTTGGTGCGATCTACCAGCACCAGCTGGGAGCCAGCGCCTTCGAGATCGGGCTGCTGGCCGGCTTCGGCATGGTGATCGGCACGCTGGTGATGCTGCCCGGGACGCCGCTTGCCGAGCGGGACCTGCGTAAGACGATCATCGCCGGCTGGGCGCTCGCGATCCCCGCACCACTCTTCTACGCCATCGCTCCTCACTGGACCTGGACCGCGGTCGGGCTGTTCTTCTTCCAGGCCTCGACCATCAACGCGCCGGCGATCAGCGTCTATCTTTCGACGGGGGTCGCCCGCGACCGCATCGCGCTGGTGATGACCACCGTGCTCTCGGCTTACTCGATCGGCCTCATCGCCTCCAGCGTCCTGACCGGCTGGCTGGCCCAGGTGGCGCCGCTCAGCACGACCTTCTGGATGTCGTTCGCCTTCTACGTCCTCGCCACCGTCTGCGTCGCCTTCCTGCCGCCGAAGGCGCAGCCCAAACCGACGGTCACCGCCGTGCGTTACCGCGACCTGTTCCAGTTTCCGGCCTATCGCGTGATGCTCGGCCTCTTCACGGTGGCCACGGTCGTGATCTTCATCCCCTGGAGCTTCACCGCCCTCTACGCCCGTGAGGTTGCCGGCGTCAGCAACGCCTGGGTCGGCATGCTGATGGGCTGCCTCTACCTGGGGTCGGTCGCGATCGGGCTGTGGCTCGGGCGGCTCCGAAAAAGCCTGGGCAGCGTCGCGATCGTCCTCGTCTTCGAGGCCGCCTACGTTCTCTCGGCCGTTCTGCTCCTGTCCTCGCGCGCGCTGCCGATTCTGGCCCTGGCCTTCTTCCTGCGCGGTGGCTTCTGGTCCTTCCGCCAGGTCATGACCGCGGTGATCGGGGAAGTGCTGCCGGATCACGCCATGGCGCGTGGCTACGGCTTCTTCGCCCTGTCCACGAGTGCCGCCGTGATCGCCGCCTATCCCATCGGCGGCTGGATGTATGGGCACGGCATGGCGATGCCCTTCTGGTCGTCGGCCCTGCTGATGGCGCTGACGATGCTGCTGACGGTGGGGGTTCGTGCCTACTTCAGGGCGAATTACCTCAAGCCGCGCTTCATCGAAACCGGTGCCGAGGATGCGTTGCCCCAGGCTGCCTAACCGGTCGGCGTCCAGTTGGGGACGCTGCCGGTAAACGGGTAGTCCGAGTCCCAGAGCGTCAGTTGCTGTGGCCGTGAGCCGTCGCCGTTCATGACGAAGATCTGTGGCAGCCCGTCTAGGTCAGCGGCGAAGGCGATGCGCCGGTCGTAGGCCGGGATGCTCGGCGAGGAACCGTTTGGCGCCTCCTTGCTGCCGGTGACCTTGACCACGCCGCCCACTTCGCCCGCAGAGAAGACGTTGATCCGGTAAAGACTGGCCGCCGCACCAGCTCCGGTTGCCGCGATCAGCGTGCTGTTGTCGTTCAGCCAGGCGCAGCCCGTGATGTCGAGGGCGGCGAGCCGCCGGTAGGCGCCACTCCCGGCTGCACTGAGGTCGTACACCCAGAGCTCCGGACCGGTCCTGGTCACCCGGCGGAAGGCGAGGCGGCTTCCATTCGGCGACCAGGCGGGCTCGTTCGCCGGATCCTCGAGGCCCGGCGGTCGATAGCGGGTACGCAGGTCCATGTTCATGATCCACAGGTGCATGACGGCGGTGGCGTCGATGGTGCTATAGGCGACCGACTTCCCGTCGGGGCTGAGCGCGATCGGCGGCACGACCTCCCCATCCGCCGGATCGGTCAGGGCGACATCCGCCAGGGTCGTGGGGTTGAAGCGGTGCAGGACGCCGGCATCGAGGTAGACGATGGCGCCGTCCGCTGCCCAGGCGACCGCCGAGCCGCTGATCCCCGGGCGGATTGCGGTCCCGCTGGCCACGTCGACGATCTGGATCGGGCCGGTTGTGCTGTCGCGCGGCGCGTCGATGACCGCCAGCCGCAGGCCATCGGGCGACCAATCGAAGCCGAGCAGGCTGTCGCTGAGCTGGCTCTGCGCGCCGAGCGCGTAGATCTGCTTGGGCGTCGATCGCTGCAAAAAGGGATCGGCATGGGGGTCGACGATGCCAATCGCGAAGGCCGGCTGGCCACGCTCGGCGACCAGGTATCCGATCTTTCGCGCCAGGCTCAGGTTGCCGGTCTTGAAATGGATCTGAAGGTTCTCGCTGATCGGGTTGCCGTGGACGTCGATCGGGTGGCCGACCGTGATCGTGTATGCCTGGTTGGGTTGAAGCACGGCGGTCGGGACGATCGCGAACTGGGTACCGTCGCCGCCCGGCCGCGGGCGCAGCAAGAACGGCGTGCTTGGGTTGAGTTGGACCGCGTTTTGCATCGAGTCGGCTCGCATCGCGCGGTTGAAGCTCAAGACTAGGTTCCGATCTGGGGCCACGCCCGTGCTCGCATCCGCCGGATCAACCGAGGTCAGGGCCGGCGGCTTTTCGGTCGTGAAGTGCCAGACGTGCTCCAGCGAGTTTTGCTGACCGCTGGCATCGGCGTAGCCGGCATGCATCGAGACCGTGTACTCGGTGGAGAGGGCGAAATTGGCGCTGGGATGGACGAATAGGAAGGTATTGCCACTCCAGGCAAAGCGGCAGTTGCGCGGGTTGCGGCAGCCGGTGACCTCCGGCGACAAGGAGAAGCGCTGCTCGACCGAGTCGTGATTCATCGGCCGGTCGAAGGTGATGCTGATCGTCTGGTTGGTCGCGACATCGGTCACCTCACGGTTGGGAATGATGCTGACGATTCGCGGGGGATTGAGCGCGCAAGCGGCGAGCGAGGGCGTGAGCACAGCCATGAGAAGGAGGACGGCACGCCGCATGGGCTGAGTCTAGGAAAGCGAGATTAGATCGGAGTTAGCGCTGTTCTTCGACCAGCTGCCGCATCTCGTTGGCGAGATTGGTGAGCCTGGCGGGGTCGACGAACATGATCGAGGTCTGCGAGATGCGGTCGATCGTCCGGTCGAGCGCATCAAGGTTGTGCTCGGTCGAGGCGAGCATCTCCTTGACCTTCTTGGCGCGATTCTGGAGCGCGTTGTCCGCCATCTGGTTCAGCTGGCTCATCAGCGAGTTCCAGTCGACGTCCGGCTCGGCGGCTGAGGGCGGGGGTGGCGCCGCCGGCACGGGTGCCGGATAACTCTGCGCCGCCGGCCGTGAGGATGCCGCAGGAGCGACCGGGCTTGGCGCCGGCGCCGTCGGTGGAGCCGGCCGGTAGACGGTGGCGGCGACCGAGGGCGTCGTGGAGAGCATCTCTTCGAGACTCACCGAGGCGGGTTCCTCGAGGTCGGCGACGGCCTTCACTTCGATGCGCGTCTTGGACTCGGCACAAAGCCGGGTCACGATCTCGGGGTCGCTGACCAGCTGCGGCTGACCACGGGTGAAGGCACCCAGCAGCTGGCCGTCGCGCAAGAGAATGATGCCCATCTCGTCGGGCGCGCGGACCAGCAGGCTGCCGTGAATACGCTCCTCCTGCAGGTACTCGAGCAGCGCGCGGACGTCGACGAAGCGCGCCAGCAGGCCCTGCAGGATGGTGGGCGCGGTGAGCAGCTGATAGATCGCGGTGACGACCTCGGACGACAGCTCGATGACGTCCATGCTGCCCTCGCCCCGGTCGACGTCGTTTTTGAAGAGCGAGAAGGCGGTGCGGCCGGTGGTAACCACGGCGCCGCCGTCGTAGAAGCTCTCGATCAGGCTGCCCTGGTAGAAGAGGATCATGCCGCGCGACGCCTGGCCGCTCAAACGCAGGTAGCCGGTCAACCGATCGGCGCTCAGCGAGCGCAGCAGTTTCGGAAAGTCCACGAAGGCGGTCTTCAGCGACTCGTAGACGAGCTTCCCAACCGGGAGTGGGTAGAGCTCGGTTGCCGGTGGTCCCTCCTCGGGCACGGGTGCTGTCGACGGAGCGGGCTGCTGCGCGCTCACCACCGTCCGCTCGCTGACTGGCGGCGGTGCTGGGGCAGGAGGTGGTGGCGGAGCGGCTGCGGCGGGCCGGCTGCCGGTCCCGTTATCGGACCCCGGAACACCGCGCCGTTTGGCTTCGGCCAGGATGTCCGCGGTGGGAGCGGTGATGGTTTCTTCGGTAGGCAGCTTGGACTTCGGGTCGAAGGTGTAGTCGCCCTGGCGCCAGGTGAGGGGCTCGAAGACGGCATCCTCGCCCTGGGTGCCGTTCCCGTAGGCATGAAACAGGTGCCCAAACAAAAAGAAGAGCGAGAAGGAGTCACCGGCCTTTCGAACCTGAAGGGTGCCGGTCGCCCGTTGGGCCTGCATCGACTGCAAGAGCGAGAGCAGCGGCGTCTGATCCAGCGATCCCTTGTAGTCGAGAAGCCTTGGGGCCTGCTCGATGCTCAAAAAAGGCCTCCCACCACCGCGAGATTTCCAGCCAATGCTAGCACAGGCCAAATACGATGGCGGGTTTGTCAAGGATTGACCGAGACCGCATCGGCAGCGGCCCGACGCTAAGCTGAGAATCGCATGCCCGAATTGACGACCTGCGAGGATGCGTCCGCCTGGGACGCCTTCGTCTCGCAGGCCAGCGACGGATCCCTGCTGCAGTCCTGGGCCTGGGGCAGCCTCAAGTCGCGACACGGATGGCGGGCCACTCGGTACTTGTGGAACGAGGGCGGACAGCCGGTCGCGGCAGCCTCCGTCCTGCGTCGGAGCCTGCCCGGGGGCCTCGCCCTCCATTACGCGCCGCGTGGGCCGGTCCTCGATGGCCGGCTGGAGCGATGGCCCGCCTTCTGGCAGGCGCTCCGCGCGCGGCTGGGCTCGGACGGCGGCACCGTTCTCAAAGTCGATCCGGAATGGACGACGCCGTCAGAGCGCCAGGCATTGGAAGCGACCGGCGCGATGCCGAGCCGGCACCCGATCCAGCATCAGGCGACCATGGTGGTCGATATCAGCGGCGGCGACGAGGCGCTGATGCGGCTCAAGGAGTCGACCCGGCGCAACATTCGCGCCGGAGCCCGTGCCGGCGTTACGGTCGAGGCCTCGCACGCCTCGGCGGCGATGGAGGCGTTCTACGGCTTGCTGCGCGAAACGGCTGAGCGGGAGCACTTCGCGATCCGGGCGCTTGCCTACTACCAGGACCTGCTCTCGCTCTTTCGCGAGCGCGGCCAGGTCAGCGTCTACCTGGCGCGCCGCGAGGAGGAGCTGCTGGCGGGCGCCGTGATGTTCTTTTACGGTCGAACGCTCGTCTATCTCTTCGGCGGGACACGCACCAGCGCCAAAGACCTCAAGCCGGGATATCTGCTCCACTGGCGGGCGATCGAGGACGCGCAGCGCCGTGGCTGCACGCGCTACGACATGTGGGGCGTGCCGCTAAAGCCCGCGCCTGGTGAGCGGGGCTATGGGTACTTCGTGTTCAAGTCGCGTTTCAACGGCGAGATGGTGCGCTTCATCGGCCTGTATGACCTTCCCGTCAACCGCGCGGCGGCGATCACCGTGCGCCTGGCCGAGCGCTTCGCCCGGGCCGGGCAACCCGAGTTTGTCTGACTTACGGGTCACCCACGGCCATAGCGTCGGCGCGCAGGCCTGGGACGCCTTGCTCGCGCAGCAGCCCGAAGGCAACCTGCTGCAGAGCTGGCGCTGGGGTGAGCTGCAGGCTCGCTTCGGCTGGAGCGTCGAGCGCCTGCTGGTGGAGGACGGCCGCAGCGGCCTCTGCTCGCTGCAGCGAACCACCACGCTGATGCCGGGCGGCGCCACCTACTACGTGCCACGTGGCCCGGCCGTCGCCGAGCCGGCGCGCCTGCCCGTGCTCGACGAGCTCGAGCGGCGGGCCCGGAGCGGCGGTGGGATCGTGATGCGGGTCGAGCCCAATGACCGCGTCGGCGATGAATGGCCGGCCTTCTTCGAGGGGCGAGGCTACCGCCCCGGGAAGCCGACCCAACCGCAGGCGACGCAGCTACTGGCCATCGACCGCGAGCCCGAGGCGCTGAAAGCCGGCTTCAAACCGAAGACCCGGTACAACCTGAACCTGGCCGAGCGAAAGGGCGTCACGGTTCGGGCCAGCAAGGAGGTTGACACCTTCGCCCGGCTGGCCACGGACACGGCCCGCAGGCAAGGGATTCACCTTCCTGGTCCCGCCTATTACCAGTCGGCAATCGACTTCTTCGGGTCCGACGACTCGGTTCGCCTCTATCTCGCGGAGCACGAGGGCGATGTGCTCGCCGGCATCATGGTCTTCCGCTTCGGTCGCACGGCCTACTACCTGTTCGGCGGCTCAACCGACCACAAGCGGGAGCTGATGCCGAACTATCTCCTGCACTGGCAGGCGATGCTGGACTTCCGCGCCCTCGACTGCGACACCTACGACTGGTGGGGCGTTCCCGAGGAGCCCGCCCCCGACCATCCCTGGTTTGGGCTCTACCGCTTCAAGACCGGCTTCGGCGGAGAAACGGTCCGCTACATCGGGCTCTACGAGCGCGTCTTCCGACCGGGGCGTTTGGCGCTGGAAGGCCGGCTCCAGCAATTGAAGGGCCGCCTGCGCCGACCTATACTGCGGTGACATGGCGAGGGACAAAACCCTCTCCGAGCAGGCGTTTGAACAGTTTCCCCAGGCGCTGATCCTCGTTGATCGGCAAGCCACGGTGCTGTCCTTGAACCCGGTCGCGGAGCGGATGACCGGTTGGGCTCGGGGGGATGCGGTCGGCCGGCCGGCGGCCGATATCCTCGAGGTCCGGACCGAAAGCGGCGTCAACCTCTGCGCGCCCAACGGCGCGCTGCGGCGGGCGCTGCGCTTTGGGACTGGCGTCGACACGCACTTCGCCTATCTCTTTCGGCTGCGCACCAGTGATGATCCGGTGCGCGTCTCCTATTCGGTCGCTCCTTTGCGGTCGAAGGGGAAAACGCCGGACGGTGCCGTCATCAGCATCCACGACGTCACGCCGGAGCTGGAGACGATCGAGGCACGCGATGCCTTGATGCTGGCGGCTTCTCACGAGTTGAAGACGCCGCTGACGACGCTAAAGGGCCTGAGCGAGCTGCTCTTGGACTTCGACCTGAGTGAAGCGCAGCGCCGCGAGCTGCTGCAGGACCTTCACGGCCAGGCGGATCGGATGGAGCGCCTGATCGGCGACATCATGGCGGTCAGCCGGATCGACTCCGGGCGCGTGTCGGTGGACTTCTCGCCGGTCGATGTCGCGGCCGTGGTGCAGTACGTCGCCGATGAGGTTCGTCCGATGCTGCAAGGGCGCGTCCTCAAGTGCCGGATCCCAGACCGGGTGCCGGCGGTCATGGGCGAGGCCCGAAAACTTCACCAGATTCTCGTAAACCTGGTCACCAATGCCATAAAATATTCCGAGCCGGGGACCCAAATTACGCTGACTGCGCGCAGCGATCAATCGACAGTGCGGTTCGAGGTCTCGGACCAAGGGGTCGGAATTCGCGAGGAGCACGTGCCGCGCCTTTTCGAGAAGTTCTACCGTGCCGATGATCCCGCCGTTCGCCGTACGCCCGGAACCGGGTTGGGTCTCTACATCGTGCGCAGCCTGGTCTCGATGCTCGGTGGTCAGGTCGAGGTCAGGAGCGAGTACGGAAAGGGCTCCTCGTTTATCGTGACGCTGCCCCGCGCGGACGCCATGCAGCGCGCCAAGCCGCGTCCACGTCCTCGCCTCGCGGTCGCCGCCCGGTAATCGATGCCTCCCGCGAAAAAGATCCTGATCGTCGACGACGAGGCCATGATTCGTAAAGCGATTCACCTTGCCCTCGAGAAAGAAGGCTATGAAGTGGTGGAAGCGGAGACGGGCGGCGAGGCAATGCGGCGCATCGAGCTCAACAAGCCGGACCTGATTTTGCTCGACATCATGCTGCCCGACGTCTCCGGGTTCGATGTCTGCCGCGATATCCGGAAGGCCGGCCTGCGACTCCCGATCATCATTCTCTCGGCGAAGACCGAAGAGATCGATGTCGTCGTCGGCCTCGAGATCGGCGCCGACGACTACATCACCAAGCCGTTTCGGACGCGCGAATTGCTGGCCAGGATCGCGGCGCATCTGCGCAAGGCGCGCCAGGAAGAGGAAGCGGTCAACCAGGGCCGCCTGGAATTCAAAGACCTCGTCATCGACCTCAACGAGCGGCGGGTGTTTCACGACTCGAGCGAGGTGATGCTGACTCACACCGAGTTCGACCTGCTTGCCTTCCTCGCATCGAACGCCGGCAAGGTCTTATCGCGGGAGAAGATCCTCAATCACGTTTGGGGCTACGAGTACCCGATCGAGACGCGCGTCATCGACGTCCACATCCGCAACCTGCGGCGGAAGATCGAGCAGGATCCGTCGCACCCCTTCTTCATCCTGGCAGTGCCGGGTATCGGCTATCGCTTCACCAGCGCCGGAAAACTGGTCTAGCGAGGCTCAACTCAGCTAGGACGCAGCAGACGTCCCGACGGCCGGCCGGAGTTCCTGGTAGAGGGCAAGTAGCCGGTCCAGGTTGCGGGTTAGGCTATATCGCTCGACCGCGCGGCTGCGCGCCAAGCGGCCGAGCTCGAGCCGAAATTCTGGGAAGTCCAGGAGGGTTCGCAAGGCGAGGCGAAGCTGCCCGTCGAGATCGCGGGGATCGACGAGAAGGCCGGCGCCTCGCAGTGCCTCTCCATCCGAGCCCACATCGGTCGCGACGGGCGCAATGCCGCAGGCCATGGCTTCCAGGAGTGAGAGCGATAGCCCTTCGACGAGCGATGGCAGCACAAAGACATCCATCGCCCGCAACATGCTGATCCGTTCGGCTTCATCCATGACCTGGCCGGTAAAGATGATGCGGCTGCTGCGATAGCGACGCTCGAGTCGCCGCCGCTCGCTCCCACCCCCGATGACCACAAGCTTGACCTCGTCCGGTTGATCAACTTCCTGAAACACTCGGGCCAGGATGTCGACATTCTTTTCGGGATCCACCCGGCCCAGATAACCGATCAGGACATCGGCCTCAACCGTTTGCTTGTACCTCGACGGGCCCGGCGTGTATTTCTCGACGTCGACGCCGTTCGGGATCACCGTGACGGTGTTCGCCGGGACTCCGTAATTCTCGAGCAGCGCCTTCTGCTGATCCGAAAAGATGATGACGCGGTCGAAGCTCGCCAGCGACTGCGCATAGAGGCGGTAGAGGGCCGCGCTGATGCCCTGCCAGAGCGAGAAGCGCGAATCGTATGGGACGTGGAAAGTCGCAACTACGGGCAGTCCCAGTTCGTGGCAGAGATCGGGCAGACCGAAGTCGATCAGCGTCGAAAAGCTGAGGGAAACGTGGACCAGCTCGATGTGTTCTCGGCGCAGCAGTTCCGTGATCAGGCGCTTGGTGCGCGGCGAAGAGATGGTGTAGCGATGGCTGGTCGTGAGCGATCGCAGCGTGAGGCTGTCGTCGGTCGCGGCGGGAAGGGTTCCATGGTGGACGAAGAAGACCTTCACGCCACGAGCGCGCAGACCGGCGACCATCTCCCTGGAATATGTCAGCAGGCCATCGCCGGCTCGACCGCTTTGATGTCCCAGCCACGCGACTCGCAGCGGCTCGCTCACAACGACTCGATCTCGTTCAGTAGCTCGAGCAAGAAGGGGCGATGCTCGAGCTCGGGATGCGGGATGTGCAGACCCGGTTCGTCGACCTGGCGCTCGTCGTAGCGCAGGATGTCGATGTCGATCTCGCGAGGGCCCCAGCGCTGCCGCGGCTGGCGCCCGAGTTGTTGCTCGATCCGCTTGGCGGTTTCAAGTAGCGGTCGGGGCTCCAGGTCCGTTTGAGCTTCCAACACCTGGTTGAGAAACGCCGGTTGGTCGAGGATCCCGACGGGCGCCGTCTCAGCGACGCGAGAGGCGCGGATGACACGAACTCCCGACTCGGCGAGGGATGCGCGCGCGCTGGCAAGGTAGCGTTGGCGATCACCAAGGTTGCTGCCGAGCGCCAGCCACACCGTCGTCATCCCCTGACGATCGCATCCGCCATCCGGGCAACCCGGACCATGGCTTTGACGTCGTGCACGCGGACAATATCGGCGCCTTTCGAAATCGCCAGCGTCACCGCTGCCGCGGTTCCTTCGAGCCGCTCATCGACCGGCAGGTCGAGCGTCTTGCCGATGAACGATTTGCGGGAGGGTCCGACTAGAACGGGATAGCCGAGCTGACGCAGTTCGGGCAGTCGTCGGATGATCTCGATGTTTTCCTTTGGAGTCTTCCCAAATCCGATACCAGGATCGAGGATGATCTGGCTGTCCGCGATCGCTGCCCTGAATGCGATACCGAGGCTGCCGCCGAGCGAGCCGCAGATGTCGCCCATCAGGTCGTCGTAGAGTCCGCCGGGGTTGTTGTGCATCAGCACCACCGGCACACCACGGCGGGCGACTACGGACCCCATCGCCGGGTCGCGCTGCAGCGCCCAGACGTCGTTGATGAGGGCGGCGCCAGCAGCGACCGCGCGATCGGCCACCTCGGCCTTGTAAGTATCGATCGAGATCGGGATCGATACGACCGAGGCGAGGCGCTCCACCACAGGCAAGACCCTGTCCAGCTCTTCGTCGAGCGGCAGCCCGCTGCCGTACCACGTTTCGGGCCGCGTTGATTCGCCGCCGACGTCGATCAGGTCCGCACCGTCGGATTCCATTCGGAGCGCCTGGGCGACGGCTCGATCCGAATTTGTGACCCCGTCACCGGAAAATGAGTCGGGGGTGACGTTGAGAATGCCCATCACGTAGGTGCGGGAGCCCCACGCGAAATCCCGCTGGCCAATGCGGGTGACGCCCATCGTGGCGGCCATCGGGCTGAGCGTAGCATCATGTCCTTTCGAATGGCCGCTATGCGATTGAGCCAGCTGCTCGAGGGCGTTTCCGTCCTCGAGCAATCGGAAACCGACCCTGAGGTCACCGGCCTCTGCTATGACTCGCGTCGTCTCAAGCCGGGCGATTGCTTCGTCGCCGTCCCTGGCACGCACACGGATGGCCATCGGTATGTCGAGACGGCGCTGCGCGATGGCGCGGTCGCGGCCATCGTTCAGCATCCGGTCGGGACCGCCTGGCCGCAGGTCGTGGTCGATGACACGCGCCGGGCACTTGCCCTGATGTCGAGCACTTGGTATGGGCATCCCAGCCGTGCGATGACCGTGATCGGCATCACTGGAACCGACGGCAAGACGACGACCACGACGATGATGCAGCAGATGCTGGGTGCAGCAGGAAAGAAGGCCGGATCGATGAGCACCGTGGACATCCGCCTGGGCGACACGGTCGACCTCAACGACACGCGTCAGACCACACTCGAAGCGCTCGAGATCCAGCAGCAACTGGCGCGAATGCACGATGCCGGCATAACCCACGTGGTGATCGAGACCAGCTCCCACGGGCTGGCGTTGCAACGAGTGGTAGGCGTCGACTACGACGTCGCCGTCTTCACCAACATCGCGCACGAGCATCTCGACTTTCACGGCACGATCGAGGCCTACCGAGAGGCGAAGGCATCGTTGATCGACCTCACAAGGGAGAGTGCTGCCAAGGGAGTTGAAAAGACGGCCGTGCTGAACCGAGACGATCCGAGCTATGCGTACCTGGTCGAGCGTCCGATCCCACGGCGGATCAGCTACGGCATCCTAATGGAGGCAGACCTAAAAGCCGACAAGGTAGAGGCAAGCTCGCAAGGTCTCCAGATTCAAGCGGCCACACCGCTGGGTCCGCTGGCCGTAAGTCTCAAGCTGAACGGACGGTGGAACGCCTCGAACGCGCTGGCCGCCGCGTCCGCGGGTATCGCCATAGGGCTCAGCCTCGAAGAGGTCCGCAAGGGGCTCGAGCGATTCGAAGGGATCAGCGGAAGGATGGAGCGGGTCGACCTCGGCCAGGCCTTTAGCGTCATCATCGATTACGCCCATACGCCACAGAGCCTGGAAAAAGTCTTGCGGGAACTGCGCCCGATTACGCGCGGCAAGCTGATCGCCGTCTTTGGCAGCGCCGGCGACCGCGACCGCGAGAAGCGGCCCTGGATGGGGGAAATCGCCGCACGGCTCAGCGACTATGCCGTTTTCACCAACGAGGATCCCCGTGAGGAGAACGCGATGGCGATCCTTAACGAGATTGCAGCGGGAGCGGAGGAAGTCGGTTGGTCAGAGGGCCCAAACTACGCCCGCATTGAAGACCGTCGTCAAGGGATCGCGCATGCCGTCCGCCGCGCCAGACCGGGTGACACGATCTTGCTGGCGGGCAAGGGTCACGAGCGCAGCATCCTTATCGGTCGCGGCAAGGAGCCTTGGGACGAGCGGGCGGCTGCGGAAGATGCAATCCGCGGCGTTTCGACCGAGCGCGATTAACTAAGCGCGACGCTGTTGAGCACCTGGGCAGCCAGGGCGCTGTTGGCATCGGGCGTGAAGAAGGTGAACTCGTAATTCCGGCCGCTGGTGTGAATGTAGACCGACGTCTCGTACGGCCAGCCCTGGTCGGCCCGCGCCCAGGCTGACATCACCTTGCAGGTGTCGAGCGCGACGCGTGAGACCTGTTCGTTGACGGTGTAGTTCCAGACCTGGATGGTCGCGACATGATCCGAGATTGGCGCCAGGTCGGCCCGAAGAATACCGGGCAGCTGGACCGTCAACGTGCTCGCGTTCGTTGTTTGAACGATCAGGAACGGGAGATCATCGCCCGTTGTCAGCACGTTGGTCAACGACGGGTCGGAACTGGGCGTCGACGCGTATCCCTGGGGCAGCATCAGGCTCCAACCCGGCCCATTGGCGGCGTGCAGCGCAGTAGTCGCGACCAGGTCCGAGCGCACCCAGCCACGCGTCGTCCCAACGCTCACGTGATACCAGAGATCACCGCCAGCGTTCCGCTGCTGGGCGTCGGCGTTCGCCTGCGTCCCCTGGTTGAGCGTTGTAATGCGCGCGCTCGAGGCGTTGGCTGAGGTACGAAGGTTCGCGCCCAGCGGATCATTCACCCACACGGGGAAGGGCAGCGTCGGCGTTTGGGTCGAAACGGTTGGTGGCGTCTTGGGCATCTGCAGGGACGCCGGGCAGCTCGTCGGGGAGGCGTGCGGGTCGATCGTCGCTCGGGGAGAGGGTTGAGATCGGCTCGCCACGGCGTTGGACTTGTA
>DAIPYJ010000004.1:22589-25927 GCA_036782775.1 Candidatus Dormiibacterota bacterium
CAGCGCATCTGCTGCTTCTTGTTCATGCGCCTGGCCACGATCTCGTTGACCGCACTCTCCACGAACGCGGTTGAGATCGGCTCGCCCCGGCGTTGGACTTGTAGAGAGAGAACAGCGGACCAGCCAGTAGGAAGGCCGCTATTGCGCCGATAGCCATCAGGGGAATTAGGCGGAGAGCCGACCTCATAAGCTTGCAACGCCCTTGTGCGTCGCGGAGTTACGCGAGCGGCTTACGTCCCGGAACGCCGACGCGACGCGGGAAGTCGATTGGTGTCGTGCCCGTTTTGCGGACGACGAGCAGGGCGCCGTGCTGAGCGGCTGAATGTTCCAGCCGAGGTTCGCCGCCGCCAAGCTTGGCCGCGGCTGCCCGCAACGGGTGTGGATCGGCGCTCGTGACCTGGGCAATGAGCTCTCCCCCGGGTTTAACGAAGGGAAGGGCAAGCTCCAGCAGTACCCCAGGGCGCGCCGCCGCCCGTGAGATCGCCCGGTCGAAGTGCTCCCGAAGCTCAGCCCGATGGGCCAGTTCCTCCGCCCGGCCCTGGAGGACCCGAACATTACGAAGCTGAAGGGAGCCGGCTACGTGCTCGAGGAAGGCGCACTTCCGGGCGTTGGCCTCAAGCAAGGTGAAGCGCACCGCCGGGAGAGCCAACGCCAGCGGGATGGCGGGAAGGCCGCCACCGCTGCCGATGTCGATGACGGTTGCAACCGCCGCCCAATCGACGCCCAGGAGGACGTTGGCGTCCGCAATCTGCGCCTCGATCTCCGGCAAGGTTCGCGCCCCCGTCAGGTTGACCGTTCGGTTCCAATCGAGCAGCAGCTCCGCGTACCGCCGTAGTGGCGGGCTCACGACCTTACAATATGGCCGTGCCGATCTACGAGTTCTCCTGCCTCAGCTGCCGCCACACCTTCGAGGTTTTCGGCAGCTACGCCAGCCGCGACCAGCGGCAGGTCTGTCCCGATTGCGAGGGCACCAATACCAAGGCGATGTTCTCGATGTTCGCCGTGACGGGGAGCGGAGACACCGCATCGACTTCCTCCGCGGGCGGCTGCGCCTGTGGCGGGAGCTGCTCGTGCTCGAATTGAGCGAAAACAACTAGACACGCGCCTCAGGCTTCCCGCAATATGTGGCCGTGGCCGAGAGCCCGGCGCCCGTCCGCTTCCGGCCAATGCCGCTGCCCGAGCTCCTGGATGAGCTCTTCCGCCTTTACCGCCGGCATTTCGTCCTGATCGTCGCCATCTCCCTCATCGTCGTGCTGCCCACGCTGGTATGGACCCTGGTTACCGGGCTGTACAAGTTCACCTTCAACAGCTACAGCAACCTCCTGACGACCGGAGGGACGAACCCGACGCTGACCAGTTCCGAGCTCAGCCGGCTCGCTGGATTGCTCGTCCTGGGCGGAATCGGTGAGCTGGTCTTTCTGCCATTCAGCGTTGGTGCCGTCTACAGGGCAGTGACTGATGTCGCCCAGGGCCGGTTGGCGACCATCGGCGGTGTCATTCGCGAAACCCTTGCGCGGTACCTGCCGCTGCTGGGGCTGATCGGTGTGTTCTTTGGGTTGCTGGTCGGTTGGGGAATCCTGACGGCGCTGGTGTTCATCGTCGCGGTGCAACGGGCGGGCTTCGTCATCGCGCTGTACTTCATCGTCTCGTTCGTCGCGCTGATCTATTGCGCCATTCGGTGGTCGTTGACTGTGGCCGCCATGATGGCCGAGGACACAGGACCGATCAAGGGCATGCGCCGCAGTTGGGACCTGGTCGGCGGTAGCTGGTGGCGGGTGGTTGGGATTCTGCTGATCCTTTCGATCATGCAGAGCATCATTGGCGGAGCCCTCGGCGTGTTGTGGAACCTGATCGTGAGCGGGCTCCTCAGCGGCGACATTGGAACTGCGGTCGGTGCGACCGGCTCGACCTTGCTTCAGGCAGTGGTCTCGCCGCTGGTGGCGATCGGCGTGGTCTTGCTCTATTTCGATCTTCGGGTCCGCAAGGAGGGCCTCGATCTCGATCAGCTAGCCCGGCAGACCAGCCCGGGCCCCGCACCCGCATAGTCCTGCTTACTCTCCGGCGGCTCGCTGCGGGACTCGTCATGGCGGCGATCGTCCTCACCGTCAAATCGGTCCACGCGCAGAGCTCGCTCGACGATTACGGCACGGCCGTGCATCGCGCGCTGTCGTTGGTGCAGTTTGCCGAGAAGGGCGATCGGCCCTCGGTCGACCAGGCGATTCAGGTCCTGCAAGCGCTGCCCGGTCCGCGGCAGTCGGAGATCCTCGCCGATCTACAGGCGCCTACACCGCGGCTAGGCGATGCCGACCAGCGGCTGCAGGCGCTCTCGCGCGCCCTGCAGCAAGAGGTGGATACGCCCGATCCCGCTGCCGCCCAGCGCCAGCTTCATGATGTTCTCGCCATGCCGCGGTACGCGGGCATGACCACCGGTCCCAGCCTTCTCGAGCGCATCGTCGGCGCTGTCCTCAACGCGATTGCCAGGTTTCTTCGATGGTTGGGTGTCGGAAACCTCCAGCTCAACATTCCCGTCTGGTTCTGGTTCGCGTTCGCGGTCACCCTGATCCTCCTGATCATCCTCTGGCCCCTGCGGACGGCGATCACCCGTGGCGGCCGTCAGGCGCAAGGAGTGCGAGCGGCAGCCAGGCCGCCGTCGATGGACTTCTTTGCGCGCGCCGATCGGCTTGCCGCCGCGGGCGATTACGCCGGTGCGATTCGCGCGCTGGCCGGCGCTGTCGCGGTGCGGCTCAATGGCGAGCGTGCCTGGGACCAAAGTCCGTACACGGTCCGCGAGCTCTTCTCGCGCTCGGACAACCCGGACGCCTTGCAGTCACTGCTCCGGCTGTTCGAGGAGACGAGCTACGGCCAGCGTGCCGCCGACCACACGGCGTTTGCCAGTGCATCGCGAGTCGCCGACTCGTTTCGGAGCAAGGCCGCGTGAGTCCGCGGCGCTGGCTGGCGTTCGGCGCGCTGATTGCGCTGATCGGGATTATCGTGACGCTGCGCGGGACTGCCTCCAACGATTCGCCGGAGCACAGCTCGGCCAGCGACGCCGGCAACGGCTCCTCTGCGCTCCACTATTACGGGCAGGCCCTCGGGCATTCGACCGGCACCGTAGAGGGGAGCTTCTCGCTGCCAGCGTCCCACGCGCTGCTCTTCGTGTTCACCCCCGTGAACGGATATGCGCTCAGTGAGGCGCAGCAATTGCAGGTGTGGGTTTCAGCGGGCAATGTGCTCGTCTACGCCGCCGAGAATGGCGATCCGGAGCTGGATCTCCAGTTCAACCTCCATCGCACAGGCTCAACCGTCGCCGGCGGGGGGCGTGCCGCGGCTCCGATCAT
>DAIPYJ010000004.1:25937-98518 GCA_036782775.1 Candidatus Dormiibacterota bacterium
CATGGCCGGCGTCAACACTGTTTCGGGCGCGACCTCGGCAACCGCGTTTCGCGCCACGCCCACACAGGTCCCGCTGATTCGAAACAAGAACGGCGACGTCCTCGCTCTGCGCGCCGCCATTGGCTCGGGCGTGCTGATTGCGCTGAGCGACCCCCTGATTCTCTGCAATGGCTATTTGGCGCTTGCCGATAACTGGCGCTTCGCCGCCGATCTCCTGGCAATGACGCCCGGCGGAGGCCCGGTCCTCTTCGACGAGTTCCACCACGGCGCGGCCGCCGGCGCGTCGCTGGCGGTGGCGTGGATCACCACCCCGTGGGGCGCCGCGCTTACGCTTGCGGTACTGGTGATCTTTGCCGGACTGGCGCTGCGCGGCCGCGCCTTTGGGCCCCCGATTCCGCTCGAGACCAAAGCCGATCGGTCCAGCGCCGAATACGCCGCGGCGGTCGGCAGCCTCTTGCATCGCACCGGCACGCGCGCCATCACACTCGACACGTTGTTATCGGCGACACGGCGAAGTCTGGCGGAGCGAATCGGACTCAGCCGCGACACCCCGCCCGCATTGGTAAGCGACGCGCTCGCGCAACGCGATCCCGCGGTCGGACGCGAACTGAAAAGCATCGAGGCCAATCTCCAGCAAGCGCCAGCCTCTGAAACAGACGTCCTCGGGGTCGCGCGCCGGCTGCATCAACTTGCCTACCCGCCCGGCGTTACCGAGGTTCGACCGTGACCGCCACCGAGTTCTACGCTCGTTTCCGCGGCGAGGCCGGCAAGGCCGTGGTCGGTCAAGAGGACGCGATACGCCTCTGCGCGCTGGCGTTGATTGCGCAGGGCCACGTCCTGATCGAGGGTGTCCCTGGCGTGGCGAAGACCCTGCTGGCAAAAACCGTCGCGCGGCTGCTCAGCCTCAAGTACGGCCGCATTCAGTTCACGCCAGACCTGATGCCGGCGGACATCGTGGGCACGTCGATCTATGACTTGCAGACTCGCGCCTTCCGCATCCGTCAGGGCCCGGTCTTTACGAATGTGCTGCTGGCCGACGAAATCAATCGTGCCCCCGCCAAGGTGCAGGCCGCCTTGCTCGAGGCGATGGAAGAGCGCGGCGTCAGCCTCGAGGGCCAGCAGCAGCCGTTGCCCGACCCCTTCATCGTGCTGGCGACGCAAAACCCGATCGAATACGAGGGCACTTTCCCGCTCCCGGAAGCGCAGCAAGACCGGTTTCTCTTCAAGGCGTTTATGAGCTATCCGAAGCCGGAGCAGGAGCTCGAGATGCTCGGCCGGTGGGATAAAGGAATCGAGCTGCGCGATCCGGCGAAGGCCGGCGTCGAACCGGTGCTCGATGCGACGGCGATCGCCGAGTGTTGCGAGGAAGCTCGGAAAGTAACGGTTGAAGAGAAAATTCGCCGCTACATCATTGAGCTGGCGGTCGCCACCCGCCAGGCAGGCGAGCTGATCCTGGGGGCGAGCCCGCGCGCCGAGGTTTTGCTGTTGCTCGCCGCCAAGGCGGCGGCCGCCTTCGAGGGACGCGATTACGTCACGCCGGACGACGTCAAATCGCTGCTCCGTCCCACTTTTCGCCATCGGCTGCTCCTGCGCCCGGAGGCCGAGGTTGCAGGCCAGACGGCGGACAGTCTGCTCGACGGCGTGATCGCGCGCGTGACGCCGCCGCGCTGAGGCAGCCCCCATGACGCTCATCCCTCAGCGCCGGCTGATCACCGCGCTGCTGCTGGGAACGCCCTTGATCGTCCTGATCATCGTGCACCCGGTCTTCATCGCGCTGGTGCTCGGCTACTACGCGGTCCTGATGGGGTTTGCTGTTGCGGACGCGATGCGGCTGCCGCCGCGTGCCGGCTTTGCCGCCAGCCGCGTGCTACCGGAGCCGTTTTCGTTGGGCGAGGTGCAAGCGGTGCAGGTGCTAGTGGCGCACCCCCGGGCCGCGGGTCTTCCTGCTGAGGTCGCTGATCACGTGCCGCGCGAACTACGCCCGGACCGGCGCACTGTCGCCGGGCGCTTCGATGCGGAAGGCCTGCTGACGGTCGAGTACCGAGTCGAGCCTGCGCACCGCGGTCAATACCGGTTCGGTCCGGTCGACGTCCGCTGCTGGCGCCCGGGCGGGTGGACGCTGCGACAGGTGCGAATCAAGGCGGACGAGACCGCCGCCGTCTATGCGGACGTTCTAGCGGTCAAGCGTTACGATCTGATGCTTCGCCGCGGCATGCGAATCGCGGCCGGCCTGCGCCGGGCGCGCCCTCCCGGTGCCACCACGGCGTTCGCCGGCCTTCGCGAATACCTCCCCGGAGACGACTTCCGGCGCATCAGCTGGAAAGCGACCGCCCGCCGGGACAATCCGGTGACGATGGAGGTCGAAGCGGAACGCGGCCAGCAGGCGATCATCGCCCTCGACTGCGGCCGGTTGATGACGGCGCCGGCCGGGTTACTCACCAAGCTCGACCATTCGGTGAACGCGGCGCTCCTGCTCGCGTGGGTGGCGCAGACCCAGGGCGATCGCGTCGGCGTGATGGCGTTCAGCGAGGTGGTGCGGCGCTTTCTCGCCCCGCAACGCGGCCCGGCCCAGGTTAGCGCCATCAACAAGGTGCTGTACGACGTGAGGGCCGAGTACAGCGAGCCCGACTTTGCCGAGGCGTTCTCTTACCTGGCCTTGCGGGTGGCGCGCCGCTCGCTGGTCGTGGTCTTGACCGACGTCCTCGATCCGGAGGCCAGCCGGGATCTCGTCGGTCACGCGATCCGATTGAGCCGCCGGCATCTGGTGATGGTGGTCGCCATGTCCGATCCGGAGGTGCTCGCGGCGCGGGATGCGCCGATCACGCAGGTTGAACGTGCCTATGAGTGGGCAGCCGCCGAGGAACTGCTCGCGGCGAGGCGCGCCAGCTTCGAACAGCTTCGCCAGGGAGGCGTGCTGGGGCTGGATGTCGAAGCCGGGCGTCTCAGCCCGACACTGGTCGAGCGCTATCTCGAGCTGAAAGAGCGGGCTCTGCTGTAATTCGGTAACTTCCGGCGCGGGGCCCCGTTCTTCTTCCAGCGGATGAAGACGCTCGACCGCAAACAGATTGATCAGCTGGTTGGCGAGCTCGAGGCAGACGTCTATGGCCTGGCGCTCGCCCGAGCCAACGACCCCGAACTGGCCAAGGCCCTCGTCCTCCATGCATTCGGCGACGTGGCGCGACATTTCCCGACGACCACCGCAGATGACCTGCGCCGAAAGCTCTATGCCCGGATCAAGACCGCCCACGACAGCGATCAAGAAGCTGAAGTTGCGGTTTCGCCGCAGCCGGTACCAGCTGACTTGCACCAACAGGTCGTCGACGTCGTCGAGGAGCGGCAGAGCGACGAGTCGGTTGGTCGCAAGAAAATCTTCCTCGGTTTCGCCGGCGGCGCTGCGGTGCTGGCGGCGGTCGGCTTGTACGCCTACATGCACTGGACCGCGCTCGCTGCTGCGACGCCGACGATTCGCCAAACCGACCCGGGGGAGAATGCCACTGCCGCGCCGGTTGATGGCGCGTTCTACGTGAATTTCGGAAGGCCGCCTACCAGCAAGCCGGTGCTCACGCTGGAGCCCAAGGACGGCCATATCGACGAGCAAAACTGGTCGTCGGGCGCGCTGGTGGCGCCGTATCACGGGCTCGAGCCCGCGACCCGGTACACCGTCACGCTCCAGGCCGACTACCGCAGCGGACTCAAGGACGTCGGGCATTACACGCATCAATGGTCGTTCACGACAGAGGGCTACCCGACCGTGACCGACCTGGTGCCCGCTGACGGGCAGCTGATCGCCTTTCGCCACGGCGACTTGCAGATCACCTTCGGTCGTCGCCCGAGCCTCGAGCCGAAGGTAACTCTCACACCACCGAGCGGCACCATGGCGCCGGGCCAGTGGAATGGCTCAACCTGGTCGATCGCCTACCAGGGACTGGCGCCGCTGTCCTGGTATGAGGCCACCGTCAGCCTCGATTACGGACCAGGAAAACCAAAGGTCAACCGGACCTGGCGCTTTCAGACCGAAGCGGGCCGTCCACCAACCGGCGTGCCGGTGATTTGGTATGGCACAACCGCGATCGGCGACCCAGCCTTTCTGCGCCGGCTGATGGCAATCGACTGGAACGGCAACCTCGTGGGGACGGCATACGTACCTGGGTACCTGCGCCAGTCGCCGGGTGGGTCCCTTCTCGCCAGCGGCGGAACCGTGCTGGACGCCGGAGGCAATGTGATGGCCCAGTTGGACGGCTACTACGACCTGGCATTCGCCGCCGACGACCGCTCCTTGTGCGCAGTGGGACCACCGGGGGGAAATGCCATGACGCTCTTGGTGGGGCCACCGCAAGGCCCATTCAGGAAGATACTCACCCTTCCTTGGACCTTTAACGCGATGGTCGCTGCTTGTAGCGTTCTCCATGACCGGGCTGTGCTCGTCCATCACAGTCCGATGGGCGGTCAGGCCCTCGAGGTTGAGGTGGTCCGTCTCAGCAGCGGTCAGGTCGTAATGCAGCGATCCTATTCCCCTGACAGCTCATCAATCGTTAGCGCCTCTCCGGACGGCGCCTTCTTAGTCGAAACGACCGCGGCCCCAAATGCAGTGGACCAGGGGGCGCCCACGTGGGTCACGACCATTCGCCGGACCTCCGACGGAGGGGTTGTCACGCGGCTCGTGAATCAACGCGTGCTGACATTCTCCTGGGATGGAAGACGAATATTGACCGGGCCCCAGGTACCGATGAAGAATCACAACGAGTTCGATCTCATCGATCTACCGTCGGGACGCGTGCTCTGGCGTTTGCCGGGCGCCGCCGGAACTGATGGGAGCGAACCCGCCTTCGCGATGCCGCAGCCAAACGGCGATGACATGCTGCTTGCGATTGCCACCAAACCGTCAACCAGTGACCTGGACCAGCTCTGGCGCATCTCCAAAGATGGCAGCGCCGAGCAGCTCCTCAGTCAGGTGTTTTATCCGCTGGGGTACTAGCGCGACCGCTGAACAGTAAATAGCTATAGAGCAGGACGCCTGTGCCGAGGCCGACGATAACTTTGAGTGCCGTCGGCGCGTTCGAGGGGCTGAGGTTACCTTCGATGATGCCGGCGATGACCAGCATCGGCGCCATGCCGCCGAGGATGATCACGGCCTTGCGCGCGGCGAGCACCAGGGCATCGCGACGGCGGTAGGGGCCGGGCTGTAGCAGCGCCCAGCCGAGCATCAGGCCCGAGGCGCCGGCCGCCACCACGACGGAGAGCTCGATGACGCCGTGCCCGATCACGAAGTCGATCAAGCCGGGCGCGATCCCGAAGGCGTTGGTCAGGCCGAGCAGCGCGCCGAGCTGGATGCCGTTGGTGATCAGCACGTAGATGGTTGGAAGAGCCAGCAGGATGCCAAAGGCAAACGCGAGGATCGAAACGCCGATGTTGTTCGTCATGATCACGCCGGACATCAGCGGCCTGTCTTCCGCTGGGATCTGGGTCCAGAGCTGGTGGTTGTGGATCAGTTGCACCAACTGCGCAGGGACGAGCGCGTAGGCGAGCGACGGGTCCAGCGTGATCGCGATGAAGGCGAGCACCGCTGGGCCAAAGAGCAAGAGAGCCGAGGCGATCAGATAACGGGCGGAGGCGCGGTATGTCTGCGGCAGGGTGTAACGGTAGAAACGGGCGATTCGTTCGAGCGCATTGCCGCCGCCCCGGTAGACCGCCGCGTGGCCGCGCGCGACCAGCCCGTTCAGATATCCAGCCACAGGTTCATACGGCCAATCGCGCCGGGCCCGTGCCAGGTCAGCCGTGGCTCGGCGGTACAGCCCAGCCAGCGATAGGACCTCGGTGGGGCGTAACCCACCAAGCCGGCTCGTCCCAGCGCGCGAAAGCAGCTTCTCGAGGCGGTCCCACTCGGCCCGGCGGCGGGTGACGAACTCGTCGGCGCGCATCCGCTCATGATGCCGAATCCGTCGCTACACTGCGGGGCATGCAGCCGCCGGAGTCAGACGATCTCGTCGTCTCGACGCCCGAGCGGGTGGCCTTTCAATACGAGATCGCCGGCATTGGGAGCCGCTTCCTGGCCCAGATCCTCGACGTCATCGCCATCACCGCCATCCAGATCGTGATCACCATCCTGGCCGCATCCCTGGGCGGGCTCTTCAGCTCCGGGCAGCTGGCGGCGCTGGTCGAGATCATCCTCACCTTCATCCTGCTCGCCGGATATTTCTTGGTCAGCGAAGCAGCAATGAACGGTCAGACCGTGGGCAAGCGCGCCGTCCGCTTGCGTGTGGTGGGTGACCAGGGGCAACCGATCACAATCGGGCAGGCGGCGATCCGCAACCTGGTTCGAATCGTCGACTTTCTTCCGCTGCTCTACGCCATCGGGATCGTGACGATGTTCGTCAACCGCCGCGCCAAGCGACTGGGGGACTTCGCCGCCGGGACGCTGGTTGTGCGAGACCGCGAGCGAGTCAATCTCTATGACTTGAGCAGCGAGAGCGCGAAGGGAGCCACTGAACCAACCACGCTAGCTCCATCGATCTGGTCGACGCCGGTGCCATCCGAAACGCCGTCAGCAGCTACGACCTTGGCGCCTGGCGTTGAACGGCCACTCGATCCGGCCCTGCGGCGGCTGGTGGTCGCCTATGCGGCGCGTCGCGAGAGCCTGCCGACATACCGACGGGAAGCCCTTGCCAAAAGCGCCGAACCAGCACTCCGGGTCGCGCTGCCGGAGATCGTGGCGTCGGCCGGCCCATTGGCGGCGCTGGACCTGCTGGCCCAGCGCGAAGGCGTGACCCCGTTTCGCCCGGTGCATGCGAGCGCCGGCCGGGCGATGCTCTGGGGCATCACCTCGCTGATCTTCGTCTGGTTTCCGCTGATCAGCATTCCAACCTCCGTCCTCGCGATCGTCTTCGCCAATCGCGCACTCTCGGCGATTCGCCGCCAACCGGACAAGGTGCAGGGTGCTGATCGCGCGCGGACCGCCCGTCTGCTCGGAATCATCGCGCTGGTGATCAGCTCGCTGATCGCCGTGCTCTTTATCGTTGGCCTGATCTTTCGCGGCTAGAGTCGCTGCCGTCCGGCGATGCCGGTCTCGACGGGATGCCACCATTCGACCGCAGGCTCGCCGAGCTTCCAGCAGAGAAAGACGGTCTCGCCTTCACGCTGGTGGAAGAAGTCGATCAGCCCGATGCTGGGATCACGGAGCACGATGCCCCACTGTTGGAGCTGGTTGAGATCCTGTTCGAGCGCTCGCGTCATCTCGGCGAGGTGGCGGTTCGGCTGGCCTCCGCCATTCTGCGCAGCCTTCTCGCGCACCTTCGCCACCGTCTTGTCTTGCGCGAGTGCGACCTGGGTCTCTCGGATGCGCTCGACCACGGCGCGCACCTGTGGCAGCAGCGCGTTCGCCTCCGCGACGCTGTAGAACTTCTCGGGCATCGCGCCCTCAGGCGGCGGAGATCGGGGTCATGGCGCGCAGCCGACTGACCATCCCGGGCAGGCGTTCGAGCACCAGGTCGACGTCGGCTTCACTGTTGCCTTTCCCAAGCGACAAGCGCAAGCTCCCTAGCGCGCGTTCCCGTGGGTAGCCGAGTGCAAGGATGACGTGGCTGGCTTCGAGCGATCCCGAGGTGCACGCCGATCCCGACGATGCGGCGATGCCATCCATGTCGAGCTGCAGCAGCAGCGACTCGCCTTCGATGCCGTCGAAGAGAAAGCTGGCATGGTGTGGTAAGCGCATGACGGGATGACCGGTCAGCACCGTTCCAGGAATCCGGTCGAGGATGCCGTCGATCAAGCGGTCGCGGAGCCTGATCAGGTGGGTCGTGTTCGTTTCCATGTCGCGCTGCGCGATGCGAAGCGCGGCAGCGAGCCCGACGATTCCAGCGACGTTCTCGGTACCGGCGCGTCGATTGCGCTCGTGTCCACCGCCGTGGATCTGCGGCTCGATGCGGACTCCACTGCGCACGATTAAACAGCCGACACCCTTCGGCCCGTGCAGCTTGTGCGCGGACATCGAGAGGAGGTCGATGCCGAGCTCGTCGAGATTGGTGGGAATCTTGCCCGTCGATTGGACGGCATCGGTGTGAAAGTAGGCCGAGCTATGCGCTCTGGTCACCTCGACCAGCTCACGGATCGGCTCGATCGTCCCGATCTCGTTGTTGGCATGCATGACGCTGACGAGGGTGGTGCCGGGGCGGAGCGCACCGCGGAGCGTTTCTGGCTGGGCCACACCGTGGCGATCGACTGGTAGGCGTGTCACCTCGAAGCCATCGCGCTCGAGCATGTCGGCGGATCGCAGCACCGCATCATGCTCGATGGCGGAGATGACGAGATGCTTGCCGCGCTCGGCGTTGCGCGACGCGATGCCCCGCAGCGCGAAGTTATCGCCCTCCGTCCCGCCGGAGGTGAACACGACTTCCTTGGCGGCGACGCCGTAGAAAGCGGCCACCTGGTCACGGGCGTCGTCGATCGCCATCCGGGCGCGCTGCCCGAGGCCGTACACGCTCGAGGCGTTGCCAAACTCACTCGTCAGGTACGGCATCATCGCCTCGAGCACCTCGGGATCCAGGGGCGTGGTCGCGGAATGATCGAGGTAGACCACGGGCATCATTCTAAGTTGGGTTCGCCGGAGCGACCAGCGTTCGAAACGCGCGCTGCTGGCCTAGACGGCGCGCGAGCGCGACGTGCGCCAGCGGACGAGCTCTTTGAAGGAGCCGTTGAAATGCTTCATGTGCTCGTGCACATCGAGCATCTCGTCGCTGGTGATCGGACCTTCCGCGGCCGCATTGGGCAGGCCGTCTGGATGCTTGGCTCTCTTGAGCAAGAGCACCGCCACGAAGCTCACGCCGCAGTTGGCACAGGTGACTTCGACGGTGCAATGGGCATCGGCCTCGTTGAGCAGCTTGACGTCGCAATCGGCGAGCGCCTGCGAGCAGGCGAGGCATTTGTAATACTTCGCCCGTTCCTTGATCAACGCGATCAGATTCACCGTATTTCCACTATAGAGGCCACTTTTCCCGGCAGCCAAGTACCTGAAGCTATTAACCCCCACGGATGACAGAATTCAAGTCAGCGGTCGTGGTCTCGCCTGGCCCGACCGTGACCTCTGTCCGCCCGCTTAGGGGAGGAAACTTCACCTCGACGGTGTACGTTCCGGGAGCCACCCGCGCGCTGTACGTGGCATCGCTGGCGGTGAATACGGTTATTGCTGGGCCTGTGTCGACCGGCACAAACCGAATAGCGGTATTGCGATGAGCGCGCCGACGCAAACCGCACTGACTCCCAAGCAGAGTCCAAGGAAAACTCCTGGGAAATGAGGGCCCCAAGCAAATTGATACGGTCACATGCCCATGAATCGTGCCCTCGGCGACCGGGCGGCTGGGCACGAAGCTGGTAAGCGAAAGCCCAATCGCTGCCATCCCAAGCCAACCAACAGAGGGACCGACGAGCCTCGAGACGATATGTACTTACAAAACTCTCATGCTGGCTGATCATTGTGCGAGCTGATAGATCCGGATCGGAGGGCCCGGCCTGACCCATCCGGCATAGCCCGCCAAGGGCACATAGTAGGTATCGATGGGGTCGAAGACGCTGCTGGGACAGCCGGTCGTCGGCGAGAAGCTGGCGACCAAGTGGGCTCGCGCCCTCAGCAGGCGTTCGAGCGGGCTCTCGACGCGACAGCCGGTGCCAGGCGTCTCGTAGCCGACGACAACGTATTGCACGCCCTGCGTGGTCAGGGGCGTGAGCGACGTCCATTGCAGGTCGTCCGAGGTCAGCTCCATGATGCGGTACTGCGTCTCGAGCCGGCTGTCGAGGAAGCTCGCGACGTATGGGTCGGTTGCCCCGTGGCTGTGCTCACCGCTGGCGATCATGGCCTGGTCGTGCGCTGGACCGGCCATGTAGGGGACGGCGGCTCGGCTCCCGGTCGGGACATGTTGCGCCAGCCAGTCGTAGGCCAGGGTGCGGGTGTCGGTCTGCTGGATGAGCAGGTCGTACTGCACGTCATGGGTAAGCGCGGGAATAGCGATGAGAATGAACGCGGCGCCGATTGCCAGCCAGCGGGTCTGCCCTGGTTTGGCGGCTTCGACGAGGTCTGCAACGACGCGTCCCCCGAGTAAGAGCACGGGTGGAATGAGCGGATCGGCATAGCGGAAGAAGACCGAGCCGCCCGCACCGATGAGCACGAAGTAGACGGCGACGAAGACCAGGAGGATCCAATCGGCGGGCCGACGGCGATAGATGGCGTACGCAACGCCGATTAGGGCAATGATGAAGAGCGCGGGATCGAGACCTGACCAGAGCGCGCGGCTGAGCTCGACCCAGCCGATCGACGGCGCCGTCGACTTCGCCAGATGCTGAAAGATGTAGCCGATTCCGTGCTGGGTCGTGCCCGGGTCGAAGAGCAGGAACGGTGAGGTCACCAGCAAGGTCGCGACACCGATCAGCGCGATGATCGCTAGGCGCCGAACCACGATTGCGAACGGTGTCTCGTGCAAGCGTGCCCCGAGCACCTGGGCAGCAACCATCCCCGAGATCAGCAGGCCGCCGTTGTACTTGAGGCTGGCGGCGATGCCGAGGATCACGCCGTTCAGGAGCAGCGGACGCATGCCGCGTAGCGTCATCGTGCGGTAGGCGACGTAGAGGCCGGTGATGACGGCGAGGCTGAGGGGGACATCCAGGGTGGCGAAGTGGCTATCGCGAACCTGGAGAAACGCAACGGCGACGCCGACGGCGCCAAACAGACCGGCCAGGCTGCCGTAGGCACGACGCCCGAATTCGAAAACGACCAGGACGATGAGACTGCCGAGAATCGCGTCAAGGGCGCGCACGCCCAGGTAGCCGGACGCTTGATCCGAGACGAGGCCCACGAGATGAAACGGCGCGAGCCACGCCGCCGACAGATAGAAGTAAAGGTGTGGCCAGTCGGCGAAGTGCGGGTTGAGGATGCCGTGCAGAATTCCCATGGCGCGGCCCACGGTGACGTCCTCATCGGGACGGTAAAGCGCGGGCAGCCCGAAGTTGATGCCCCACAGCCGCAGGCCTAGCGCCGCGAGGAAAACGACACCGATCGCCGCCCGGAGGCGGCCCCGTTTACCCGCCGACGAGGTCGGGACGGGTTGGACCGTAGAGATCGACCGGGACCGGCGTAGGCTCGTGCTTCCGGGCTTCCAATTTCTTCACCGCGTCGATCGCTGCCGTGGTCGCATCGCCGACGGCGGTGGTGATCTGCCGCGTCAGCTGGGCACGAACGTCACCAGCGGCGTACAGCCCGGGGAGGCTGGTCTGCATCGTCGAATCCGTGACGAGGAAGCCTTGCGGGTCGTGCTCGAGGTGGTCGTGATGATCGAAGAACTGGACGTTCGGCTGGAAGCCGATGAAGACAAAGACCCCCGTCACCTTGAGGGTCCGGGTCGCGCCCGAGGTCACATCCTTGAGGACGATCTCCTGCACCTGCTCGTCTTGCCCGCGAATCTCGGTCACGACCGTGTTCAGAATCAGCTCGACCTTGGGATTGTTCTTCGCCGCCTCCACCAGGATCGCCTGGGCGCGGAACTCGTTTCGTCGATGGATAAGGTAGACCTTCTTCGCGTAGCGGGTGAGGAAGACGCCCTCTTCCAGTGCGGCATCACCACCGCCGATGACCGCGACCTCTTCTTCCTTGAAGAAAGCGCCGTCGCAGACCGCGCATTGCGAGACGCCACGGCCCTGGTACTCCTTCTCGCCCGGGATGCCGAGCTTCTTCGGCTCGCCGCCGGCGGTGAGAATGACGTAGTCGGCGAGGTAGGAACCATCGTCGGTTTGAATCAGCTTGCGGGACCCTTCCCGCCGGATGGCGGTCACGTTCGCCGTTTGTAGCGAGACACCGAACTTTTCCGCCTGGTCGGCCATGCGCTGCGCCAGCTCCGGGCCGGTGATGTGGTCGAAACCGGGGTAGTCCTCGATCGCCTCGGTGTTGAGCAACTGGCCGCCCGGGGCGCCGCGCTCGAGCAGAACGGTTTTGACCCGCGCCCGGCCGGCGTAAAGAGCGGCGGTGAGGCCGGCGGGGCCACCGCCGACGATCGCAATGTCGTAGTGCCGATCGTTATCCATTCCTGGCGAAGCTCCCATAGTATCCAAGGCCGTCTCCATAGGAAGTATTCCCAGCCTTAAACCCCGCTACCCCCCGTAACCCAGCCGGGTATATAACAGCGGAAGCGATGCGCGAGGACCCTTCGACGATCGGCCCCTCGGTCGCTTCCGGGAGAGTCGTTCCGCTTCGTCCGCCGCAGGAGAGCCAGGACCAGGACCACCTGACCTGGGCGTACCAGACGCATGTCACAGCCATCTACCAGTACATCTACAGCCGAGTCGGCAACCGCCCGGACACCGAGGACCTCACGGCGCAGGTCTTCACCAAGGCGATCAACGGCATGCGAAGCGACGTCTCGGTCCCAGAGCTCCGCAGTTGGCTCTACCGGGTGGCGCAGACGACCCTCGCCGATCATTGGCGGCAGTACTATGCGGAAGATCTTTCCGAGCTGGAGGACGATGTCACCAGGCCGGCCGCGCCTCGTGAGAATCCGGAAGCCGTGCAGCGGGTCGATGCACTGATGGCCACGCTTCCCGAGAGCTACCGGCGCGTCCTCGAGCTGCGCTTCCTCAAGGGATACTCCGTACGGGAGACCGCCCAGGAATTGGACCTCACTGAAACCAACGTCAAGGTGCTGCAGTTTCGCGCCCTGAACCGCGCCGGCCGTGAACGAGGGAGGACGTCATGAACGACGATCCGGAAAAGCTCGACCAGTACGTCGAAGACCTGCTACAGGACCGCAAGCCTGAGCGGACGCCGCTGCCAGACGAAGACGCGCTACGTGCGCGCCAGACGGCGGCCATGCTGCGCGCCGCTAAGCCGGGCGCCGGCCTGCCTTCGAAGGAGTTCCTCGAGCGGATGCAGGCGTCGATCCCCGAATGGATCAGCGAGCAGTCGCCGCCTCGGCAGGTCGTCTCGCGTCCAAGCCGCCGCTCCCTACTGCTGAGCGGGGCGGCAGGTCTCGCGGCGGGCATCGCCGCCACGATTGGCGTAGATCGGCTGATACAGGAGCCATCCAAGCTCAGCAGCACGGCCCTGGTCCAGACCAGCGGGAACTGGAAAGGATCGTGGCAACCGGTCAAGGCGCTGGCCGACCTGCCGGACGGGACGCCGATCGCGTTTCGAACGGGAGCAATCGAGGGCTTCTTGATTCGCAATGGTGATTCTGTGAAAGGCATCTCGGCGGTCTGCACCCACATGGGTTGCATCCTCAACTTCAGCAAGTTCCGCAATCAGTTCGAGTGTCCGTGCCACGGCGCAACCTTTGCAACGGACGGCCAGCCAAGCAATGAGTACAGCGCGCCGCTGCCGGCCTTGCCGCCGCTTCAGGTTCGAGTGCAGGACGGCCAGGTCGAGGTCTTCGCCGTCTAAGTAACCGCAGCCCGTAGGAGATCGTGATGAGATTTCCAAGCGGCGAATCGATGCCGAGGCTCCTTGAAAACCTGCGCAACGGCGTGCTCGGGGTCGGCACCCTGCTGATGCTCGCCAGCTGCGGCGGTCAGGCCGCAGGCCCGGCCGCGAGCGCCTCGGCGACTCCATCGCCAACCGCGGCGGCGACGCCGTCCCCGACGCCGACCGCCACAGCCTCGGCAGCGGCACCTGTCGTGATGGCGCAGCAGATGGGCACGATGGGTATGCTGCTGGTTGCCGCGTCCAACGGTCACACGCTCTATACCTTCAACAGCGACAGTCCGGGCGTTAGCCGCTGCAGCGGGCAGTGCCTCACCATCTGGCCGGCGTTGACGGTCCCGGCCGGGCAGACACCGACAGGCGGAGCCGGCGTCACGGGACCGCTCGCGACCATCACGCGGGACGACGGCTCGTTGCAGGTCACCTACAAAGGTCTACCGCTCTACTTCTTTCACAACGACAGCGCCGCGGGGCAAACCAAAGGCAACTACAGCGGCTGGAGCCTCGTCCATCCCTAGTTCATGCGGATGACGCGTTACTGACGGACGATCGCCGGGACCTTTCCTCGTAGAACGAATTTCTGAATCTTGCCGGTCGCCGTCTTGGGCAGCTCGTCCACGAAGGTGAACGATTGCGGCACCTTGAAGTGGGCAAGCCGCTCGCGGGCAAACTGCCGCAACTCGTCTTCGCTGGTGTGCTGACCCGCTTTGAGTACCACGAAGGCGCAGGGTGCCTCACCCCATTTTTCATGCGGCAGGCCGACGACCGCGACCTCCTGGACCGCGGGATGCCGCAGTAAGCAGCCCTCCACTTCGATGCTCGAGATGTTCTCGCCGCCGCTGATGATCACGTCCTTGATGCGGTCGCGAATCTCGACGTAGCCATCCGAATGCACCACGGCCGCATCACCGCTGTGAAACCAGCCGTCCTTGATCGCCTTGGCCGTCGCCTCCGGATCGTTGTAGTAGCCCTTGAGGACGACGTTGCCGCGGACGACGATCTCGCCGATGCTCTCGCCGTCGTGCGGCACTTCCTCTCCGGTCTCAGTGTCCACGACGAGGAGTTCGCCCGAGGTGATCAGCTCGACGCCCTGGCGCGCCTTGATGGTAGCGCGCTCCTCAGGAGAAAGCGAGGCGTGCTCCGGGATGGGGTCGCATACCGTAATGAACGGCGAGGTTTCCGTCAGGCCGTAGACCTGCGTGACCTCCCAGCCCAGTTCGCCTTCGAGCCGCTGGATGGTGGCGGCGGCCGGCGGCGCGCCGGCAGTCACGACATGCACGCCGCGCGGGACGTCTCTGCGCGCCTCGGCAGGTGCATTGGCGAGACCGATGAGGACGGTGGGCGCGGCGCACAGCCAGCTGACCCTTTCCTCACGGATCAGTCGAAACACGGCGGCCGGATCGAACTTCGGCAGACAGATATGCGTTGCGCCGACGGCAGTCACCACCCAGACGAAGGTCCAGCCGTTTGCGTGGAACATCGGCAGCGTCCACAGATAACGATCGCCGACGCCAAGGTGCAAGTGGATCAGCGTGCCGACCACGTTCATGTAGGCGTTGCGATGCGTGATCATCACGCCCTTGGGCCGGGCCGTGGTACCGCTGGTGTAATTGATCGTCAGCAGGTCGAGCTCGTCGATTTCCGGCCGGCGCACGTCCGGGGCCTGCGCAGTCAGCATCGTTTCGTAATCGAGCCAGCCATCACGCCGGCCGGTCAGCGCGACGAAATGCTTCACCCCCGGAATCCGGTCGCGCACGCCATCGACGGCATCGAAGTATTCCGCGCAGGCGCACACGACGGTCGCGCCCGAGTGCTCGATGATGTAGGCGAAGTCGTCGGCCGTCAGGCGGAAGTTGATCGGCACCAGGACGGCGCCGATCTGCGGGACCGCATAGAACGACTCCAGCTGTTGGTGCACATTGGGCGCGATGTAGGCGACGCGATCGCCCTGCCGGACACCGAGGCGCTGAAGCGCGGTCGACCACCGATCGCAGCGGTCGAAAAACTGCTCGTAGGTGAGGCGAAGCTCGCCGTCGACGACGGCCTCCCGTTGGGGGTGTAGCCGCCGCGTCCGTCGCATGAATTCGAGCGGGGTCAGTGGCGTCTCCATAAGGCAATCTCCTCCTCTTCCCGAGTGTAGATCGGTGCCGCGCCAGCGGCAAGGGTGAAACCAACCGCCCCCCTCATCCGTTTCTCATCGCGTCCGGGGATACCGACCGGTAGACTCGGAACCGGCAGGATGGATCAGCTTCCCAGCACGCCCTTACTCGACCAGATCAAGACTCCGGCTGATCTGCGCGCCCTCGATGACGCGCAGCTGCATGCGCTCGCCGACGAGATTCGCCAGTTCCTGGTGGCGACCGTCTCCAAGACCGGCGGCCATCTCGGTCCGAACCTGGGCGTGGTCGAGCTAACCCTCGCGCTCCATCGCGTTTTCGACAGCCCTCGCGACCGCATCCTCTGGGACACCGGCCACCAGGCCTACGTCCACAAGCTGCTGACCCGGCCGCGGGACGGCTTCGCGCGGCTCCGCAAGCTGGGCGGCATGAGCGGCTACCCCAACCGCACCGAGAGCGCCCACGACTTCATCGAGAACAGCCATGCCTCCACCGGGCTCAGCTATGCCGCGGGCATGGGTGAGGCCTTGCAGCGCCAGGGCGACGGCGGCCGGGTGGTGGTCGTCGTCGGCGACGGCGCGCTGACCGGCGGCATGGCGTACGAGGCGCTCAACAACATCGGGCATCGTAAGAGCCCGGTGATCATCGTGGTCAATGACAACGGCCGCTCTTACGCGCCGACAATCGGTGGCCTGGCACAGCACCTGGCCCAGCAGCTCACAGTTCTCAACCCCAGCTACCACCGCACGAAGAGCAGGGTGGACCGGGTGCTGCGCACCGTGCCGGCCGGTGACAAGGCCGCCGAGGCTGTTCGCCGGGTCAAGGAAGGCCTCAAGGAGCTGGTTTCCCCGCGAACGTTCTTCGAGTATCTCGGCATCAAGTACTCCGGCCCGATCGACGGCCACAAGATCGAGGATGTCGAGCGGACGCTGGCCCAGGTCAGCCGGCTCGGCGGACCGGTCGTGGTGCACGTCATCACCAGCAAAGGCCACGGCTACGGCCCCGCCGAGGCGGATGAGATCGATCACCTGCATGGCGTCAGCGCCTTCGACGTGCTCACCGCCCAGCCGCTCAGCCGCAAGCGATCCTATACCGATGTCTTTGGCGAAGCGCTGGTTGAAGAGGCCGAGCGCGATCCGCGAATCGTCGCCATCACGGCAGCGATGGGCAGCAGCGCCGGCCTGACGGAGTTTGCCGAACGGTTCCCCGACCGCTTCTACGACGTCGGCATCGCCGAGCAACATGCCGTCACGTTTGCCGCGGGCCTGGCGATGGCAGGACTGCGGCCGGTGGTCGTCATCTATTCGACCTTTCTGCAGCGCGCGCTCGACCAGGTGATGATGGACGTCTGCCTGCACCGGCTGCCGGTCACCTTCGTGCTCGACCGGGCCGGGATCACCGGCGACGACGGTCCCTCACACCACGGCATTTTCGATCTCACGTTTCTGCGCGCCATGCCCGGCCTGACGCTGGCGGCGGCGAGCGGTCCTCAGGAGTTGCGCGATCTGCTCCACACGGCGGTCGCCCGCGAGGAGGAAGGGCCGTTCGCGATCCGCTTTCCCAAGGGAGCCGCACCGGAAATCGAGCCGCAGCCGATCCAGGTGTTGCCGACAGGGGAATGGCAGGTGATGCGGCAGGGAAGCGCCGGGCTGCTGCTGGCGACCGGGAAGATGGTCGCGGTCGCGACCGAAGCCGCGGCGCTGCTCGATGGCGACGGTCTGCCATTGACGGTGGTCAACGCGCGCTATGTCAAGCCGCTCGACCCACGGCTCGAAAGCTGGGCACGACGGCATCCGGCCGTCTTGACCCTCGAGGACAACGTGATGACCGGCGGCTTCGGCTCATCGGTGACCGAGGTCCTGGCGCCGCTCGCGATCCCCGTCACCGTCATCGGCCTCCCCGACGCCTTCATCGAACAGGGGACGCAGATCGAACTGCTCAAGCAACTCGAGCTCGATCCGCCCGGGGTGGCGGCCCGGATTCGGCGCGTGTTGACCAGCCCGGAAACGCTCGCGGCTTCGGCACGCCAGCCGGGCAGCTGATGCCGGTCCGCCCGTCACCCGATCCGGTCGCCGAGGCGTCCGCCTATCAGCAAATGCTGCTGAGCCTGCTGGGAAACGATGACCCAGCCGAGGTGCAGACGCAGACGGTGTCTCGGGTGCGAGAAATGATCGACGAGGCGGGTGATGATTTGCGCCGGCGGCCAGGGGCGGACGAATGGTCGGTGCTCGAGCTCGTCGGACATCTGGTCGACGCCGAGCTGGTCGGCGCCGCCCGTTATCGCTGGATGCTGAGCCAGAACGCGCCGGAGCTGATCGGCTATGACCAGGACCAATGGGTCACGCGGCTGCGGCACAACGAGGACTTGCCCGATGACTTGATCGCGCTGTTCAGTGCCTTGCGACAGGCCGACGTTGCGCTCTGGCGGCGGAGCTCAGCGACAGAGCGCCAGCGGGTTGGGATGCATGCCGAACGCGGTCCGGAGAGCTTCGACTTGCTCTTCCGCATGCTGGCCGGCCACGACCGATTCCATCTCAATCAGATGCGCTCGACACTCGACCAGCTGCGCAAAACTGCGAACGCCTAGGCGAGCTGCGATTCGTCGGCGTCGGGCGTGAGCACCTTCAACCGCGGCGCCACCGGCACCGGCTTGGGGGGCAGCGGTGCCTGGTACTCCTCGGCCTCGGTCAGCGGCCGTGTAATCGGCAACGCCAGGGTGAACGTACTGCCGGTGCCTGGGACGGACTCGACCTCGATGTCGCCGCCATGTTGCCGCGCGAGCTCGCGCGAAAGATAGAGGCCGAGTCCCGTGCCGCCGACATGGCTGGTCAGCGGGTTGTGCAGGCGCTCGAACCGGTTGAAGAGACGCGGCACGTCGTCGGCGGCGATCCCCACGCCCGCGTCGATCACGCTGACCGTCGCCGTGCCGTTCGCGCTCCCAACCACGCACTGGACCGAGCCGCCGTTGGGTGAGTATTTGACCGCGTTCTCCAGCAGGTTGGTGACGATGGTCAGCAGGCGCTCGCTATCGCCGAACACCGGAACCTCATCGGGTGGCGTCTCCAGTGTGATGTGATGGCCTGCCTCCGAGGTTGGCCGGACGACCTGGATGGCGGAGTTCGCGATTTCGCGCAGGTCGACGTGCTCACGCTTGAGCGCCAGTTTTCCTTCTTCGAGGCGCGCGGCGTCCAACATCTGGGCAACCAGGAGGTTCATCTCCAGCGTCTTTGCCTTGAGCACCTCGACGGCGCGCACGCCGGCTTCCTTCAGCTGGCCCAGGGCGCCTTGCTCGAGCATCGACAGGTATCCATTGATCACGCCCAGCGGGCTGCGCAGCTCGTGCGAGGCCAGGTTGAGAAACTGCGATTTCATCTTGTCGAGTGCGTTGAGCCGCTCGGTGACTCGGGCGCGATCGAGGGCCGCGACGACGTTGACCGAATAGGCGCCAAGCTGGCCGACTTCTTCTGTTCCGAAAAACGGCGTGAAGGGGCCGGAGATGACGACCATCGCTCCGACGCCCTGGTCAACTTGAAGCGGGATGACGATGGCATTGCCGCGTACGGAACCGGGCGTCGTCAGCAGCTGGGCCCGGCCCGTGCGGTCCACCCGGGCGCCCAGTTCCCGAGCCGTCTCGGCGCTCATGCCTTCAACCGCCAGCACCTGACCATCGGCGTCGACGATCGCCCCGCAGTCGGCGCCGACCAGGCGGAGCGCCCAGCCAACGGAGCGGCGGGCCAGCGTCGGCCGGTCCGGGCTGAAGAGGACGAGGTCATGGATCGCGTCGCGGAGCCGATCGACCTCGGACTCGCGCCAGAGTCGCCGCACCCAGCGTGGAGGGGAGAAGCCGACGAGCAACAGCGGCAGCGAGATGATGGCAACGATCTCGAAGAGCCACATCGCGGTCACGCTGTTCACCGCCGCTCCGCCAAAGCCGGCGATGAGCAGGATGAGCACGATCGCGGCATAGCCACCGCCGAGGGCACGGAGTCGGGCGCGTTGCACCGCCGGCTGTCGCCGAGAGGCAAGCCAGAAGCGGACAACCGGCTCGAGCACGCACGCCGACCAGACCAGGATGAGCGTGATGACAGCCACCGACTGAATCGCCTTCGGGTGGGCGTCTGACCCGGAGGCCGGGTAGCCGACGGCAAAGTAGAAGCCGATTGACAGCAGGCAGGCGGCGGCCGCGCCGATGCGGATCTCGCGGGAGAGCGGAATGAAGCTGTCCCGGAAGAGGAGCAGGGCGAAGCCGGAGATCATGAAGAGGACCAGGCTCAGGTCGGCGAGCGCAAGCCTGACACCACCGCTGGTCAGCAGGTTGATCTGTCCGAGGATGCTGGTCAGCCCCAACGTCCCCAGGGCCAGCGCCAGGTAGCCGCGGCTCCGCTCGCGGTGACGGAGCCAGTCGACGACCGTGTAGATGCCAAGCGCGAGGAAGCTGAGGCTGACAGCGACCTGCACGACGCGGAGCGCGGTCATCGTGACAACTTTACCGCCACAGACTCAGCAAAAACGACACTTGCGAAGAGGGGTTGTTCTGCACGCTCTCGGTATCACGTTTAGCGTACCCGGTGTCGGACTCAATCGCTATCATTCGTCCGGGCGGACGGCTGACCACGAAGGCCGAGGAGGTGAAGGTGCCGGGCGATCCGCTGCGTATCGCGGTCGTCGCGCCGCCCTGGTATCCGCTCCCGCCGAGAGGGTATGGCGGCACGGAGCTCGTCGTCCACCTGCTGCATTCGGAGCTGCGCCGGATGGGGCATGACGTTACCGTCTTTGGCGCCGAGGGCTCGGCGCCAGGCGTCACCGGCCTGGCCGACGGGGATTGGAGCCGCGATCTGGGCGGACCGGACCAGGCGGCGCGGCTCTCCACCTATCTGGCCCGCGTCTATGCCGCCCTGGAAGGCGAGCGCTACGACGTGCTCCACGATCATTCGGGATTCGAGGGCACGCTCCTCGCGCTGCACTCGGGGGTCGCGCCGGTGGTCGTGCACACGATTCATGGAGAGCTGCGCGACCCGCTATGCGCCTACTACACAGAGGTCATGGACCGGGTGCGGATCTGTGCCATCAGCCTGAGCCAGGCGGCGAGCGCTCCCGGGCTGCGGCTGGCGGGCATCGTCCACAACGCCGTCGAGATCCCAGCCGCTCGCCCAGCGCCGACGCACGAGCGTTACCTGGTCGAGGTGGCGCGAATCACGGCGGACAAGGGGCAGCACCTCGCCATCCGCCTGGCGCGGCAGCTGGGGCGCAAGCTGATCCTGGCCGGCAAAGTGGAACGAAGCGGGGAAGGCGAGCGCTACTTCGAAGAGGAAGTCGAGCCGCACCTGGGCCCGGCGGTCGAGTACTACCCGAACGTAGCTGGCGCCCAGAAGACGCGGCTCATCTCCCGCGCGGCGGCCGGCATCTTCCCCTTGCAGTGGTCGGAGCCCTTTGGCCTGGCCATGGTCGAGTGCATGGTTTGGGGAACGCCGGTGCTCGCGTTGCGCACCGGCTCGACGCCTGAGCTGATCGAGCATGGGGTGACGGGATTCCTCGCCGAAGACATCGATGGGCTGATCGAGGCGGCGAAGCACCTGGATCAGATCGACCGGGCGCGTTGCGCCGAGGTTGCCCGCGAGCGTTTTGGTCCGAGAAACATGGCGGAGCGGTATCTCGCCGTCTACCGCGAGGGATCGGTCCCCGTCGAATCGTTTACGACGGCGGCGGTTCCCGAGGTCAGCCGGCCGCGAGCTGGTACGACGCGGTAGTCATGCGATCGAGGATGGCCTTGCCTTCACCAGAGGTGGGATCGAGCCAGCGCGGCTGCGCGTAGTTGTCGATCACGAGCGGGCGATAGTCGACGCGGATCAGCTGGGTGCCATAGAAGGTGTAGCGGCCGACCACGCCTTCCCGGGTTTCCTGGGACCACATCTGGTCGAAGATGAAGTTTCCGTGGGCGTAGGTGATGAGCTTGCCCTTGTAGATCTCGACCGGCTGCACCCAGTGAGGATGGTTGCCGATCACCAGGTCGGCGCCGTCGTCGATCGCGAGATGGCCTAGGTCCCGCGGGTTGTCGGGGGCGATGCCCGCGGCCGATTGCGGCATCAGCTCGTACTCCTTACCCCAGTGGAATTGGACGACGACAACGTCTGCCTGCGGCCGCACCAGGTCGATCTCGCGCTTCATCTCTGCGCGGTCGACGCGCGCACCGACCCCATTGAAGCCGAGGAAGGCAAACTTGACGCCGCGAATGTCGCGGATCTCATAGGTGCCGAGTCCTGAAACGCCGATGCCGTGCTTGGCGAGCAGGATCTGGGTTTCGCTGGTGCCGGCTGGACCGTAATTGGTGAGGTGGTTGTTCGCCAGGTTGGCGACGTTGACCCCGGCATAGTCGAGGCCGGCGATCGAGCGCGCATCGCCGCAGAATTTGAAGCCGGTGCGAACCACCGGGCAAGTCTTGAGCAGCGGGGACTCGAGATTGATGAAGAGCAGGTCGCCGCTCTTCAGGTAGTCGGCGGTCTGCCGCCAGGGATAGACGAAGTCGTGATGGAGCAGGACTTCATAGTTGACGTCACGCGCCGGAATCACGTCGCCGGTCGCGACGATGACCCGCAGTTTCGAGGGGTCGTAGTGGGAAAGGTCCGGCTTGATGTCGCCGAAGATGCTGGTCAGGCTGAGGGGTGGCGCCGGGGTGGGACTCGATGTTGGGGCATGGGAGGGGGTCGCCGCCAGGACGGCAATCGGACTGGCGCCGGTCGGACCACTGGTCGGCGCCGAGCAGGCGGCCACGACCGGGAGCAGTATCAGCAGAACGGCGAGCGACCGCTTCAAGCGCCGGTAGGATACACCAGCTCAAATTCGAAAACCAGCGGGTTAGCAGGGCTGTTGTGACAACTCGGAGTAGTACCTTGCGCCGCAAGGACGCTTGTTTCTATCTTCTTCCGGATCCCCGTTTTTACCGTGAGCTACCTCGCGATCAGGTTGCGCTCAGGGCATCGCCCTATGCAGGCAGCGGTCTCGCGGTTAGTGGCTGGCGCCGGTCTGATGATTTTTTGCCTGGCTGCTCGAGCCGGCACCGGTCTGCTTGGAGGCACCGGCTTGCGATAGGTCCTGCGTCAGCTGACCCTGTGCTGCCGCGACGAGCTGGTCCATTGCGGCGATCGCGGTCGGCGCCGAGGGACGGACGGTCGCAAGGGCGCTGTGCTCTGTCTCATCGAGGGCTGACTCCTGGTCATCGATGTACTGGTTGAAGGCGGGATGGGCGCTGCGGTTCAGAGCCGACGCCTGCTGCCGAAGGCGCTCGAGCGCGACATGGTCGCGCTGGTAGGCGTCGCGAATCGCGGCGCTCGGGTCGAAGGTGCCAGTCGCGGTTTCGCCGATGTGCGCCGCGGCCGTCTGCAGTGTCGTCGGCAGGCTGCTGGCCGAGGTCAGCGTGATTGGAGCGATTGGCCGTTGCGGCGACTGGGCGGCGTGGGCGGCGATGCCGCTGCTCAGTGCCATGGCAATGACGACCGCCAGCAGCCGGTTCGTCATCGTGCTGACCATCTCGATTTCGCCTCGATTCCCAGCCTAGCCACCGCTGACGATCGCAACATTGCGGCGAAGCTAACGTCACGCTTCGCCAGCGCCTCGTGGCGCGGCTTCAACGCTCGGGCACAACCAATTCACACCAAGCTACGGCGGGCGGCGTATTTGTCTGGTTCTGGCGACCGTACGCTCGGGGCTAGCCGATGCGTGGCTCCCACGGGTCGGTGCTGAGCACGATCGTGACCGGCCCATCGTTGCTGATCCGGACCAGCATCTGGGCCCCGAACGAGCCGGTCTCAACATGAAGCCCGCTGGCGCGCAGACGCTCGAGGAATCGCTCCAGCATCGGACGACCGAGCTCCGGGCGCGCCGCCTGGAGAAAACTCGGCCGGTTCTGCCCACGCGCGTCGGCGAAGAGTGTGAACTGGGAGATGACCAGGAAGTCGGCCTTGACGTCGAGCGCGCTCAGGTTGAACTTGCCGGCGGCGTCGCTGAAGACGCGCAGCTTGAGGATCTTGTCGGCTAGATAATCGGCGTCGCGCTCATGGTCGGATTGGGCGACACCGAGAAGGATGCAGTAGCCGGCGCCGATCCGGCGCTCGCCACCGTCCCAGTTGACCGAGGCTTCGGTGACGCGTTGAATGACGGCGCGCATCAGCGGCTCAAGGCGGGGGATTCCAGCCGCTCAACTGGGCATCGGTTTCACCGGTGAGCCAGCTCTCGATGTCCGCAAAGACGCGTTCACGGTCGAGCTCGTTGAAGATCTCGTGATACATGCCGGGATAGAGGCAGAAGGCCCGCTCCGGCGCCGTGGCGCGCCGAAAGAACTGCTGGCTGCCGGCGGGGTCGACGATGCGGTCGTCGCGGCCATGCAGGAGCAAGAATGGAACCTGAAGCTCCGGAGCCCGGCGGATCAGCGACTCGCCCTGCGCGACGGTGGCGGCATACATGCCGGCGGTGATGCGGTTGTGGACCAGCGGATCGGCGCGATAGGCATCAACGATGGCCACGTCATGGCTGAGGTCGCTGGCATCGATCTCGTTCGACAGGCTCAGTCGAGGCGCGACTTTCGGCAGGAATCCTGCCGCGGCCCTCTTCCAGCCTGGCACCGCGACCCGCAGTCGCAACGCCGGCGCGGAGAAGATTGCGCGGTCGAGGTTCGCGCCGCGATCCAGGGCATAGGCGATGGCGAGCAGCCCGCCCAGTGAGTGGCCGACCAGCACGACCGGCCGCCCGCTTTCGGCGGCGGCGCGCTGGACCACAGCATCGATATCGTCGAGCAAGCTCGGCAGGCTGTCGGCGTGGCCGCGCTGGCCGCCGCTCTTGCCGTGGCCGCGGTGGTCCATTGCGTAGAGGGTGGCGCCCAGTGGGCTGAACCAATCGGCAAATCCCGCATACCGTCCCCCGTGCTCGCCGTGCCCATGAACGATGACGAAGGTCCAGCGACGTTCGACGCCCGGATCATCCCATCGGCGAACAAACAGGTCCACGCCGTCGCGCGCCAGCGTGAAACTCGTCTCGTTCACGGGTTCAGGCGGCGGAATCCCCGATAGATGCGCAGCGCCTCCGCCTCGGCCTCGAGGAAGGAGGGCGCAAAGTCGCGGATGCCTTTGAGGCTGAAACCCCACATCCCCGGCTTGTCGCGGCGGAAGTAGGCGTTCGGCCGATAGGTGGGTGGATAAAACGTGATCGGCTCGCCTTCCATCTTCTTGATCACCGGCCGGGCGGCGAGGACGTCTTCGATGGGCGAGCCCGAGGGCAGCCGTCCCTGGCGGATCTCGAGGCGGCGAAGCTTGGCGATCGGATTCTCCTCGTCGAGCAGCGTGGCGCGCGCGTGGAAGCGTTGCGCCGCGTCGTTGAGGAAATAAAGGGTCGCGATCGCATCCGTCTCGTCGCCGAGCATGCGCAGGAAGCCAGCGGCGGAAAGGGTTGGACCTTCTTCGTTGCGGGCGTGCCGGAAATATTCCATCGCGAACAGGTCCTTGGTGTGCTCGGTGGCCAGCCAGAAGGCGTCGCCACGCCAGCCGCGCGCCCGGGAGAACGCGCGGGCGTCGCGCTCCAGTTCGGCCAGCCGGGCAGGCTCGACTTCGAAAAGGCGGTAAAAGAGGACGCGCCGCATGATTGAGAGAGAAAGTCAGCGCCGCGGAGGCGCGGCGGCCGGCTCCATTTTAAGTAGTCGGACGCTATGCGGCGGCAGCATGAGGCGAATGGAATCCGTCTTGACGCCCAGGCTTCGGCCACCTCGCCGGCTCGACCAGAGGTCCTTGATGGCGAAGCTGCCCCCCGAACCGATCGCCTCGCTGAAAAGCAGGCGATAGGGCCGCTCGCTGTCGCCCCAGTTGTAGACGGCGACGATGGCCCCGCCCTCAGGCTCCGGCCGCACCCAGAGGGGTGGGAGCTCGGCGGGCGAGGAAAACCAGTGGTCCTGCGCCTCGCGTTCCGGAGCGCTGAAGAGATGAACCGGCTCGGCCGCGGGACCACCGACCAGCCCCAGGACGTTGGCGTTCCGCAGCAACGTCAACCGTTCGGCCGGCAGCGTCTCGAGGTTGTCACTCAGCATGTAGACACCCCCCGAGAGGGCGGCGACCGTGATCATCACCTGGACCTCGTCGACGGTGAGTTGCGGCGAGGCGGCCATCACGACGTCGGCATCGACCGCGAAGAGAGTCCGGTCGAAGTAGAGCCGGGCCGCCTGATTGCGTGCCATCGAGAGGATGAGCGGGAAGCCGAGATAGGGTGGGCCGGCCTTGTCCTCGTGCAGCGTCGGGGCGCCGACGTCGCCACCGATGCGGGCGCCGTGCACCAGCCCGACGACCGGCATCAGCGGGGCCCCACAGGCGAGGATGAACGATCGTGCCGGCTTGCCCGGCGGATTGATGGCGTCGGCAATGTGCTTGAGGCCGAGCCTAAGCGCCTGCGTCCCCGTGACACCGGGATCGTGGCGGCCGGCTTCGTAGGCGGCGCCGTAGAGAAAGTCGAGCTTGAAATAGGTAAAACCGTCGCGCCGAAGACTGGTGAATAGGTCGCGCAGGAAGCGCTGAACCTCCGGATGGGTGGCGTCGAGCAGGTGATAGGCCTTGCTCAGGCGCGGGTCGACCAGCGGCGAGCCGTCCTTCGCCTTGAGCAGCCAGTCCCGATGGTCCGACGCCAGGGTGGTCTCGGCCGCGACATGAAAGGGCGCCAGCCAGATGCCCGCCTCGAATCGGTGGCGGTGGATCTTCCCCGTGAGCGCCCGCAGCCCATGACCGAAGACCTCGTTGACCGTCCAGTTGCCCCACTGCTGCCAGCGCGGCATCCAGCCGTCGTCGAGCTGGATAACGGGCCGGTAGGAACCCGTCGTGCTTCGTGCCAGCTCGGGAATCCGCTTCGCGAGGAAGGCGGCGTGGCGGCCGATGTCCTCCTCGGTGACCGCCAGGCCGAGGTGATACCAGCTGCACCAGCCGCGCGGCACCGTCTCGAAGGTCGCAGCAGCGGCGGCGTTCCCGGCGGCGGCGAGCGCGCGTCGCAGCGCAGCGGTACCGTCATCGCCGTAAAGCAGCAGCAGCGGATCTGACACCAGGCCATCGCCCGGCGGGACGGACAGTTGCAGCTCTTCGGGCAGGCCGCTGCGTTGCTCGGGCTGCGAGAGCGGTGAGCCGTGCTGCTCAGCGACAAAAGTGCGGATCTCCGTCGGCAGCCCGTCGCCAAGGTGCTCGTCGCGGTGGTAGTGCCAGCGGAAGACGGTGGCGAAGCGGCTGGCCTTGAGCACCTGGGCCACGAACATCGCGCGCTCCTCGCAGATGGCGGCGGTCCACCAGGAGGTGGCCGGCGGTCGATCGCCACCTTCCTTGATGGCTTCGTCGAGGGGATGGATACCGGCGTAGTCCCACGACTGATAGCCATTGATGAGGACGCTGGCTCGCCAGGGCTCGGTCCCGACGCAAAGCGCGGCGTCACCGCCCTCGACCATTAAGGGACGCCAGCCATTGAAGGTCACCGGGTCGGAGCTGGCATTGGTCAACTCGCACTCGATGACCACGCCGCCTTCATGCGGGATCAGCCGCGCCACCGCTGCCGCCGAGCCGGCCGCCCACTGCAGCGCCAGGGGATCCTGATGAGCTCGAGGTGCCTGCGTGCTGACAAACCACTGGCCGTTGAGCTTCACGGCACAGGCCGCGTTGCAGACCAGGGGCTGGTCGCCGGCCCGAAGGCTGAAGGTGCCGGCCGCCTGATCGGCCGTGGGCGTCAGTTCCAGATCGGCGTCAGTCTAGCGTCAGGTTCGGCGCCCGCTGGCGGCGGACGCGGCCGAACGGCTTGCGACCCTCGAGCGATTGGATGAAGAGGTAGATATGGCGCGCCGCCTGGGTGTCGAGGCCGCCCAGCCAGATGGGATGCATCTTGAGCTTGGCGGCCAGCAAGTCGCGAATCTCGCGGGCCTCGTCGTTGCGACGATCGGTGAGGTCCTGCAGCGTCTTTCCCCTTTGCGCTCCCCAGGCGCAGCCAGCCGCTTGTTCAACGACCGGTGACGGTCAGGCCAATTCAGGGGTCAATTATTAGCGGTCAGACGGTAAAAATCAATAAGCGCCCGAGATCAATGACCCCGCGAGGCCACGATCATTTCATCCATCCATGGGGGCGCCATGATATGCACCGGTACACGGTTTAGGCCCGCGACCAGCAGAAAATCGCCGCGTTGAGCGGTTTCCAGGTAGTTGACCTGGCGCTCGGTGAGGCTGTATGCCTTTTGCAGTTTCAGCGCTTCCGAATGCTTTTGCGATCCGAGGAGGAGGATGCTGGGGTTGGTCGCGAGCACGGCGCCGTCTTTTGTGTCGAAAAAGTCGCCAGGGTTCTGGCTGACGAGGATCAAGCTGCCTCCGTACTTGCGAATCCGACGGGCCAATCGGATCAGAAACCGGCGAATCGGCTCGTGCTCGAGAAGCAGTCCGGCCTCGTCGATCAAGAGATGCCGCGGGCGTCGATCCCGCCGAAGCATCATCCAGAGCCAGTTGGCCAGCACCAGATAGGCGGGAGCGATCAATTCATCGCTCATGTCTCGGAGATTGAACCCCACGACGGAACTGGCCAGATCCAGGTTCGTTGGCGCGCTGAAAAGCCGTCCGAGATCGCCGCTTGCCCAACGGGCGAGAATCGTGCTGACACGAGAACCGTGTTCCGCTCGATCAAGACGTTCCCAAACGTTGGCCAGCACGGGCGACGACTCTTCGCCTACCACCCTGCGAATCACCATTTCCAGTTGGGCTCGCTCGACTTCGTCAAGGTGGCCGCAGATCAAGCTGATGAAATCGAGCACATCGCTCAGCTGGTCTGAGGGTTCGTCAGCGCCGGCCGAGAAAACCAGGGGATCGAGGACATTGATCGCATGGCCGGATCCGGTTGCGAGGTTGACGTACGTGCCGCCGAGGCGATGGACCAGCCGGCCGTACTCGGCTTCAGGGTCGAGCAGAACCGCCCCGACACCTCGGGTGAAGCCGTTGAGGACAACTGAAGCGGCCGCGTAACTCTTGCCCGCCCCGGAATGCGCCAGAACCGCGATGTTGGCATTGGGAAATCGGCCTTCATCGAAAGGATCGAAGACGCAGAGTCCACCGGTTTCCTTGTTGTATCCCCAGTAATGACCTTCTCCGTCATCGAGGTCATCCTGCAGCCAGGGAAACATCGTGAGGAGGGCGCTCGTTTGCAGGATATGCTCTCGACCCAGCAGATCGGTGCCCAAAGGCCAGGAGGATTGAAGCGCCTGGCGCATTTCGAAGTACGGACTCACCGTGTGCAGCATCATCCGGCGGCAGATAGCGCGCAGTGCCTCGGTACTGGTTTGCAACTCCACTGGGTTGTCAGCGCCAAGCGTTAGATAAAAGCTGACCGCGAAGACTTTTTCTTCGTTTCTCGCCAGAGCCTGATGCATGGTGAGCGCGTCGGGCAGCGTTCCGAGCGACGCCCTGCCGACGGCGCCAGACTCCTGGTCGACCATCTCGTCGGCACGCAGGTCGCGGATCCGATGCTGGAGCAGGCTGATCATCCGATCGGTGTCCAGAGGAACGATGTGGATGCCGATATGAAGCTCGCCCCTGAAACTGAGCAGGGGCAGGAGCCAGCCCGATTCGATCTCCTCGCCTGGATACCGGTTGACCACGAAGGACACGTACGGGCGGCCGCGAATCTCGACCCGATCCCGGCGGTGGATAAAGCCGGAATGCGCCGTGTCGGCGCTTTCGCCGGGTCGATAAAGATCACCAATGAATTGCTGTAGCGCCTCGTCCTGGAGAACTTGGCCCTTAATCCCGATCCGCCTCAACTGCTCGACGAGCGCCGTTGCACGCGATCCGAGGGATTGACCGGCATCGGTTGCCACCGATACTGGGTCGCTCGAGTTTCGGTCGAAATGGAAGCGCCAGCTGCGCAGCAGCGGACGCCCACCGTCGAATCCGCTGAGCACCACGAACGCCGCACGGTCGAATACCGGGGTCTCCTCGAGGTGGGTGTTGATGAAGCTGCGGGTCAGCGCCGCCAGGTAATCGCGCTGGTTGGGAAACGCCTGTTCGAGCGGTTCATCCGGAGTGCCTCCACGCCGACGCCTGATGCGAAGGTATAGCTGGAAGGGCCCGCTCTGGCCATTGACGAGGTCACGAAAGCCTTGCTCGGCCGCGAGCTGTTGCTCGGGTGCCAGTCCCGAAAAGTTCAACGAGGAGGTGGCGATGATTGCGCGGGGGGCGCCGGTTTCGAGCAGGAGCGTGCTGCCGCGGATCGCGGAAACTTCGCTGCCAAACGGCGAGCGGTTCAAAAGAGGTGGCACCGGCAGCTCAGTCGGTGCTCAGGGTCAGCACGAAGGTCGAGTTGGCGATCGCCGCTGAATAGGTCGCTTCATCGATCTGCGGAATCGCCAATAGGACCGTCGACGGACGGCTGGTGCCGGCCACGAGCCCATGGTCAGTTGGGTCAACGGGCGTTCCTTGATCAGTCCGCAGCCCGATCACGGTCACGTCTTTGCCCAGGAGAACAGGCGGCGGCGCCGGCTCGTCGATCGGCGTTCCTTTCGTGGCATTTGCGACCGCCAACACATCGACGGTATCACCGCCCTTGAGCGTCCCTCCCACGGCGGTCGCCGGCGTGACCGGGACGCCGATTATGCGGTATCCCGGCGGAAGCTGAATCCCTCCGGCGACCAGTCGGGCGTTCTTGGTCGGCCCGACCTGGCGCGCGTCGATGAAATCGCCAGCCAGGATCGGATAGGCAACGAGCTGGCCGATCGCCTGGTCGGCCGAGCGTAGAACCTGGTTTCCGACCGATGCGGGGTTCACCTGCCGGATGCTGACATCGGCGTCCTGGATCGTTGAGCCGACGATCAGATCGCGCGTCGCCACCAGCGCCGTTGTTTCGCGGGTGTGGTTGTAGTAGAAGAGTCCCGCCGCGGCCGAAAGCACGACGAAGATCGACAGATAAATGGTTCGCCTCATAGCCCCTCCTAGCCGCTATCGGCGGCGAAATTCACCGAGACGGAAAATGTCGATGGGATCACGTAGTTGCCGATGTGGCCGTTCGGAAAACGCGTCCTCACGTAAAGCGTGACAGGAACCTGATAGGTCTGATTGCCCCCGGGTCCGACGGCGTCCGGCGTGTTCCACTGTAACGCCATGACGTCCGTTGACGGATGGATGGTGCCGGGAATGGTGCCCGCGCCGGCGGGCGCATCGGAAGGCATTCCATCCAGCCGCCAGGCCAGCAAGGTGGAGGTCCCAAGCCCTGCCTTTCTGCCGTTGATTGTCATGACGCCCTCCTGGATGATCGAGACGCGAATCCCGATCAGCGTCAGGGCGCCACGTAGGGCGTCGATACGACGAAAACCGGCAGTGAGAGGCGAAGGGCTCGGGCCGAGGCTGGGCACGACCAGCAGTTGGACGTTGGGCGCCAGGTATCGAACGACCGAAGCCGGACGAGTCATCGATTGCGCATCGTTTCCGATTTCGACCGTGAATGGGCGGTCGACGACTTGCGGGTAGCCGTAGCTGTCATAGATCGCAGCCTGTGCTTGGCCAGATATCGAAGCCACGACGCGCGCGTCGAATTGGCCGGCTGTCTGATAGACGTGAGGGGCTCTGAGGGATTTCGACCCGTTTCCGGGTACGGTTGTCGACTGTCCATCGCCGAAATCGACGGTCCACCGATTGACGGACCAGTCGCGAATCGCCATGTTCAGGTACAGGTTGAGGTCACTGGAAAACGCGCTGCTGAGCGTGGCGGAAACGGTACTGGTCGAACCAGCGAAGGGATTGAGCGGCGAGACCGTGACGTTGAGATCGAGATCCAGCCGCGCGCTTGCCTCGGGGGCCGGTGTGCTGTCGACAGGGGATCGATTCGGGCTGGCACAAACCAAGGTCGTCGTTCCGAAATTGGGAGTCGGGGCATTGGGCGGCGTCGGGTTGATTTGCTGATTGGTGGCGCGGCTGTACACGTACGCTGCCCAAATCCACGGACAGCTCGGGCCGCCGATGGGTACGCGGATCCAGTCCGCGTAGTAGGGCGATTGATGCCAGCTTCCGGTGGGTGCGGGAACCGTGCCGCTCCCGGCTTTTACGTCAGCGAAGACGAAGGCATGACCCGCGTACCCCGAGACAGCGTCCACCACGACGGTTACTGGTGGCGAGCTCGCGGTTTGGCCGCTGGTCGATGAAACGAGGACGAACGCGACGCTCAGGGCGAGGGCGAGCACGTTCTTGAAAACCGCGCCCGGCCTCATGTGCGAATCTCGGCGTCGGCGGTAATAGTGGTTTCGACCTGCGAGAGGCCGATCCAGCCCAGCATGGCGAACCGATGCGGGACGCGGAGTCGAGCACAAATCGCGGGTCGGTCGAGGATCGAGCCGGTGAACGGGTCCCGCGCCGGCACCTGGTTGATGATGGTGATCTCAGCATTCGCAGCGAGCGTGTTCGCATCGATCGCTTCCTGAAGGCCGGCGAGGTTCTCGTAGAGCGAGCGCCGAGCGGCGGGAATCGCCGTAGCGGGATCGAGTCGCAGATGGCCGGTGGTGCTGTAGAAGGTCTGGTCGACGCTGGTCGCCGCCGTCACCGTGGCCAGGCTGAGCGCGTAGCGCAACCGGAGGTTGTCGAGCTGCAGCAGGCCAAGGTCAATGGCAAAGGCGAAGATCAACAGCAGGACGGGAAAGCAGAGGACCGCGTAGAGAACGCTTTGGCCACGTTGGGCCGGCGCGTTCAATGGTTGACCTCGCCGCGCCCGATGTAGACCGAGCTCAGGGTAAGGTCGCGAGCAAACAGGAACGGAATGCCGACATGGCGGCGGCTGATCAGCCGGACGCTGATCGGCTGGCCCCAGCGGACGTACGCCGGGGTCACGGTCACCTGAACGTTTGCCGGGTCCAGCCCCGCGGCTCGTAATTCGCTGGCAACACGGTCCCGAACGATCGCGTCGTCCTCTCCCCGTTCGGCGGCGACCCGAGCCCCAATGGCTGCGGCAGACTGCTGGCCGATCCACACGTGGATCAGGCTGCCCATCTCGACGATTCCGAACAGGACGGGCAGCAGGACGAAGGCCACCACGAAGATGGCCTGCAGGGTTTCCTGACCTCGCTCGAGCCGCCGGCGCGGCTTCAGGACGTCTGAGTAAGGCGCTGCACCATCTGGCCCATCTTGGCCACGAGCCCGTTGTTCCAGGCAATGATGCCAACCACCAATGTCCCAAGAATGATCGCCGCTCCAATCACCCATTCCAGTGTTGACTGCGCGCGTTTCCAGCGATTCATGTGTTGCCCTCCTGTCGTGAATCTGTTGACTTCCCTTACTCATCCGAAAGCACGCTGCATGATTCCCCAAAAGAGCGGAATGACGATCAAGATGGCGAACTCCGGGAGATAAACGCCCGCGAGCACGCCAAGGAGCTTGGTATTAACTGCGGCGGCTTGGGCGGTCATTCGATTCCGCTGATTCATTCGAATCATCAGCTCGAGGTCGCGAAGGACGGTATCGAGGCCACTACCGGCACGCTTGTTTTGATTCAACGCAGTGACGAACATCTGCAGGTCATCGACGCCGGTGCGGGGTCCGACCTCCTCGAGCGCACGCTCGATACTCAGCCCAAGCCCGTATTGGCCGAGGGCGTGGCGGATTTCCTGTGTGAGAGGGCTGGCATTCGGCTTGTGTTGCGTAAGGATGTGCAGCGTCTGCTCCAGCGACATGCCGCACGCGAGGAAGGCGCGCACCATGCTCACGAACTGTGGAAGCTCGCTGAGCACTAATGCCTGGCGGCGGTGGCGTCGGCCAGCCAGCAAGCGCAGCGGGGCGACCCAGCCGATCCACGCGAGGAGTGGAATTATGGCGAAGACTCCCGCGATCGCTCCAAGGAGGAGGCCAATGGCACCGCCCGTCGCCGCGCCCATCAACCGAATGGTGCGCAGTTCGGTGGCGTCAAACTCGTCGCGCTCCAGCCCCGCTTGCGTCAGGAACATGGGGTCAAGCCGAATGGGCCGCAGATGCAGACGGCGAGCACAGATGAGGATGAACGGCCGGAGCCAGCGCTGATACCAGGTGGCCCGAGCCTGCTGGTGCATCCGCCACTCGACCGGCGATAGCGTGCTGGTGCGGATGAGATCCCTTCCCGCGAACCGACGAGCTGGAGAGGTTGCGAGTACTCCGGTTAGCGCCGCAAAGCAGGCGACCGCGACGCATATCGCTCCCAGGGTCACGCCTGCACCCGTGCAATTCGCAGACTTAGCAGCACGCCGCCAATTTCAAGGGCCACCGAAAGTGGAAACAGGAAAAAGCGGCCAACCATGGTGTCATCCAGAATCGTGAGCAAGTCGGGACTGACCCAGCGCAAGTAGAGGAACATGCCCGGCACGATTACGGCCAGCAACCAGATCTGCGCACGCTGTCCAGCGGATCTGGCCCGTACCTCGTTAGCAATCTGCACGTTGAAGTGCACAGTGCCCGAAAGATCGGTAAGCAACGCGCGAGCCTTTTGGGTCGGAAGATGGTTTGCGGTGCAGATCGCCAACGTGTCCCAGATCAGCCCTAAATTCCGGGTCCTGGTCCGGCCTCGCACTTCTTCGATGGTTTGATGCAGCGGGGCATCGAGAAGGAAACGCTGAATAATCAAGTCCAGGTCCTCTGAAAGCCATGCATCCTCACAGCGCAGACGCGCCTCACGCAAGGCGTCGAGATACGTTCCGCCGGCGGCAAGCCCAGTGATCAGAGACTGAAGAAGGCGTCCTGCCTCCGCTTCGCTCTTGCTCGCCTGCGCATGCACGAGCCACGTCAGGTAGGCACGCGGCAAGAAGAGGCCTGCCGCGGCACCTGCAGCAGCCAGCACTGGCGATTCAATCCAACCCAGGGCAAACAGCGCTGGCGGAGCAATGATCCGCAGGTAGAGATAGGGTCGTGCGTCACTGCCAAGTCGAGCCGCCGCATATTGATGCGCCGCGTTGTCAGCCAGGCGAGCAAAGACGCTGATCTCGTACTGGCGCTGGGATCGGCGCAGCGCCAGCCCGAGACTGAGCATCGCGATCGAGACAAGGAGACTGGCTAGGAGATCCATCGCATGCCCTGCAGCTCGAGTTTTCGCATCAGCCGCGGACCAGGTCGGTAATCGCTTTGATTGGAGAAGTTGACCGTGATCCCGTTGCTCCCCGTCGCGACATCAGCGGTAAAAACCGGGGACAGGAGATAGCGATCGTTTGCGCCTACGCCGCCTAGTTCAGCGATTTCAAGGACGTAACGTCGTCCGTTGCGGAGCCGGCTGACGAACACCACCAGGTCGAAGACACGTGCGACATAGCCGCGGATTTCGGCCGGCGAAAGCTGCGCGAAGTCTTGACTGATCAACAGTTCCAGCCGAGCGAGCGCGTCCTCGCAGCTGCTGGCATGGATGGTGGTCGCGGAGCCGTCGTGACCGGTATTGAGCGCCTCGAGGGCGTAATAGGCTTCCTTGCTGTGCCGGATCTCTCCGATGATCAGGCGGTCCGGCCGCATCCGGAGCGCGTTCTGTACCAGGTCTGCCACATCCAGCCGGCGCTCCTGCGTCGTCCGCCCGCCAAGGTCGCCTGAATGGACGCACTCGAGCTTGACCCAGTGCGGGTTGTCGAGCTCGAGTTCGGCAGTGTCCTCGATGGTGATCACCCGTTCCTCTTCCGGAAAGGCGCTGACGATGGACCGCAACAGGGTGCTCTTGCCGGAGCCGGTGGAACCGGCGATCAGAATGTTGGCTCGCGCAACGGCCATCGCCTCGAGGAAGGTGCCCATTTCCACCGAAAGTCCCGCGGTGCCGGCCCAGCTCGGCAATTCCGGATGACGCGGATCGCTCAAGAGCGCCAGGCGCAGTCGGTTGAACTTGCGGATGCAGAGGGTGGGCCCTCCAACTGGCGCGTAAACCGCGTTAGCGCGGCTGCCGTCGACCATGCGCGCATCGACAAGCGGTTTGTCGAGATTGATCTCACGGCCAACCAGCGCGACGATCTTCTGGATGACCTGTTCGAGTTGAGCCTGATCCCGGAAGGCATGTCCGACCGGCTCCAGGCGTCCGCTGCGTTCGACGTAGATCTCATCAAAGCGATTGACCAGGATGTCGGTGACCGTCGGATCAGCCATCAGCGGTTCGAGGGGCCCGAGGCCGACGATTTCATCGAAGAGGCCGTCCAGCACCTCGCGGGTTGGAACAACATTTCGTTGAATAACCGCCGCTCGAATTCGGTCCCGTAGGATTTGGAGACGATTTGGATGCTTTGAAAAAGGGTTGATGACGTCGGGATCAACTTCCAGCGCGAGCTGCGCTCGGACATAGTTGCGCAGCGCTTGGCCGTCGTTCACGGCCGGGAGCTCTGCGACGTTAGCCAGCACGGCGGCGCCGACTCAGCCAGGCAAGCGGTGAGAAGCCGCTAGGCTCGCTGGCAGGAAGCTCAAGGGCAGGGTACGCCGAGGCCGCGAGCTGTAAAAGTGCGCGAACCGCAGCGTTGGCGTGCTGAACGGCCAGCGGCCGGTGGTCGTTTTCAGCAGAATCGAAGGCCGGATCGTAAGGCACGGATGCGGCGAGTCTGCCGTTGAGGTCGCTCAATGTTTCGTCGAGGCTGAGGTGACCGCGCATTTTGTTGGCGACATAGGACAGCTTCGAGCCGAGCCCGAGTCGACGGAGCGCTTCGACGCCTCGATAGAGGGATTGGATCGAACCCGCCGTTGGGGTTACGACACAAAACACCCTGGTCGCAGCCTCGAGCAGATAGGTCTCAAGGTCGCCCAGGCCCGATGCGATGTCGAGGATGACGAAGTGATACCCGGCTCCTTTCAAGCTGCTAAGGACGTGAGCCGCCTGGCTAACCCCCATGAGCTCGGCACGATCACCGGTGAGACACTTTGAGGGGCCGAGTAGCACATCTAGGCCAGTGTTGGGATGGCGGATCAGAAAATCCAGCGGGTCGGGCGCCTGCACGCTGGAGTCGCACAGGAAATCTAGGAGGGTTGGCTGCGCCATTCCAATTCGAGCCGATACATTGGCAGAGCCGAGATCGAAGTCAACGAGCGCGACGCGCAACGGTTGCACCAGGCCACCGGGGGCTTCCCGGTATGCGCCTTTCATGGCGAGGAGACAGGCAACCTCGGTGGCCAGCGTGGTGCGGCCGGTTCCGCCCTTGGTCGAGAAGAAGGTTATGATCTGTGTTCCGCCGAGATACACAGGGGCGGGCGTCGAGGTCTGGAGCGTCTGCGTCGTGGAACCCGTAGGGGTTGCCAAAGGCGAGTCATCAGGCAGCTCAATGACGTCGTCGTTAGGCTCATTGGCCAGAAAGTTGATGGCGTTTGGCGATACCCTGCGCGCCTCACTACTCTGGGCGCGGTCAATGGGCGACGATTGATCGTCTGGGTGGATCCTATTCCCCAGCACCTGAAATTTCGGTTTTCGGGGAGGGGCCGGAGCGACGGTCGGCGCCTGCTGAACCGCCGTTATCACCTGAGCGGGACCGGTGCCCTGGTTAGTAGCCACGTAGTATTCGATGGCCGCAGTCATCCAGTGGATCAGTGATCGGCCTTCGGGCCTGACCCAGGCGATCGCGGCCCCAATCAGCGCAGCAAGTCCCGCACCTATCAACTGGACGGGGGCGGGCAGGCTCAGGTGAAGGATGGTGTAAGCTGCCAGCAAGCCCAGCAGTAAGGCGGCGAGTCGCGTGACCGACAGCCCGAGCACGAACTGGTCTTCGCCGTTAAGTCCCTGTGGAATCCGAACTCCGCGCATTTACCTGACCCCCTTCAGGTCGTCATGAACGGCCAGCGCGACGTAGTTAGTTCGGTATCGCTGGGACTATCGATGCAAGTACTGCGCTGTCTTGTTTTTGCGCAGTGACCCTCCAGCCGGGCGGGGAATTGGTGCCTGCACCAGGATTCGAACCCGGGACCAACTGATTAAGAGTCAGCTGCTCTACCAACTGAGCTATGCAGGCGCACCGGCTATTCTATCCAGCCATTCGCGTGACCCGCGTCACTCAGTGAATCCTCTGATCACCCCCCTTTTCGATCAGCCCGCGCGTCGTTCGTCGCGGGGCTCGAGAACCTGCTCACTCGAACTCTCCGGGTTCACCATGACAACCTCGAAGAGGTCTTCGAAATTCGCGTTGAAGAACTTCATCAACGCCTGCCGCAGTTTCGGTCCAGGACGGCGCGCTCCGGACTCCAGCGCCGGAATATAGTTCTGGCTGATGCCGAGGTGGTGCGCGAGCTCGCGCTGCGTCAGCCCTTTTTTCTCGCGCATCGCCCGAAGCCCGGTCGCCCGAACCTCTACGTTCATTTCGGCATCATTACACGTCGGGGTATATTTGTCAAGACATGCCTACAAAAAGGTCTAGTCCGACACGGGCGGACGCGTCGCCCGCTCCGACGCATGCAGCCCAATCAACCGGCAAGCTCATCCTTGCGGGCCTGACTGCCTACGGCTACCACGGCAACAACCCGGCGGAACGCAAACTCGGCCAGACGTTCACTGCCGACATCGAGGTCCACCTCGACACCCGGGCCGCTGCTACTACCGACCAACTGACAGACACCGTCAGCTATCCGCTCATCGAACGAATCGCCCGACACGTTCTCGAGGGTAAACCCGCCAACCTTCTGGAAACGGTGGCGGAACGAATTGCGAGCGAGATCCTCAGACAGTTCGGCGTAGCGCGGGTCACCGTCCGTGTGACCAAACGCCCGCCCATTGCACACCTCGCGGCGTTCTCCGTTGAAATCACCAGGCCGGTCGAGACGCCGAAACCCGCGAAGCTGCCTCAGTAGACTCAACCGCGTGCCAGCCCGATTGATCGACGGGCGCGTCCACGCGCGCGTGATTCGCGAGGAACTGCAGCGTGCCGTCGCCGCGCATCCGGGCCAACGCCCGCCGGGCATCACGGTCATCCAAGTCGGCGACGATCCGGCTTCGACGACCTACGTCCGCGGTAAGCACAAGGCCGCCGAAGAAGTCGGCTTCAAATCAACCATCCAACACCTGCATGACATCACCCAACAAGAGCTGCGCGACTGCATCAATCATCTCGCTGCCGACTCCACTGTCGACGGCATCCTTGTCCAGATGCCGCTGCCCACCGGGCTCAACGCCGACCAGGCCCTCGAGCAAGTTCCCCCCCATAAAGATGTCGACGGCCTGCATCCGTACAACGCCGGCCGCCTGGCGCAGGGTAACCCCACTTTCATTCCCGCCACGCCGCTCGGCGTCCTCGAACTTCTGCGCCGCGAGCAAATCGACGTCACCGGGAAACACGCCGTGATCGTCGGGCGGTCACGCCTCGTTGGTCGTCCCCTGGCTCTCCTGCTGCTTCAAAACCACGCGACCGTCACCATCGGGCACTCACAAACCGCGAACCTCAGCACCATCACCAAGACTGCCGACATCTTGATCGCCGCGACCGGCAAACCGGGCCTGATCAAAACCAAACACGTCAAACAAGGCGCGGTCGTCATCGACGTCGGCATCACGCGCGATCCGCAAACCGGCAAACTCCTCGGGGACGTCGATCGCCCCAGCGTCGACCCGATTGCCGCAGCCCTTACGCCAGTGCCTGGCGGTGTAGGGCCAATGACGATTGCCATGCTGCTCGTCAATACCTACCGCGCCTACCGCCAGCACCTCGGCCAGGCGTGACCTATCCGCAGGCGCTCGACTACCTCACTTCGCTAGGCCGCTTCGGCATCAAGCTCGGACTCGAGCGAACTCGAGCACTGCTGCATGCCATCGGCGATCCGCATGAGCTCTTCCAGGGCGTCCACGTCGCCGGCACCAATGGCAAGGGCTCGGTTTGTGCGATGACGGCGAGCATGCTCCAGGCGGCAGGCTATCGCGTCGGCCTGATGCCCAAACCGCACCTCAGTTCGTATACCGAGCGGATCCAGGTCGACCAGCGCCCAATCGCCGAGGCGGATTTCGCAACCCTCCTCACCGAACTCCAGTCATCCATTAATAAGGTTGCGGCCGATCTCGGTCCCCCGACAGAATTCGAGATCCTCACGACCGCCGCGCTCTACTACTTCGCGCGCGCCGGTATCGACCTGCTTGTCTGTGAAGTCGGCCTCGGCGGCCGCCTGGACTCCACCAACGTTCTCGACCTCGGTGTGGAGGTCATCACCAATATTGCGCTCGACCACACGCAACATCTGGGCGCAACACTCGAGGCCATCGCTGCGGAGAAGGCCGGCATTCTGAAGCCCGACAGCATCGCCATCACGGCGGCCCGGCCGCCAGCCCTCGGGGTCATCGAAGAAGCCGCTCGCGCACAGGCTGTCCCTCTGATGCGCCTTGGAAGCGAGCTCTCCGTCTCCGCCGTCAATAAAGGATGGGCCGGCGTTGAGGCGACCGTCACGACGCCGGCAGGGATCTATCGGGACCTGCGCGTGCCGCTGCTCGGCATGCATCAGGCCGAGAATGCCGCGCTCGCGGTCGCGGCGATCGATGGGCTGCGCGCCCGGGGATGGGAGGTCGCTGACGGCGCCCTTCGCGACGGGCTGGCCCGCACGCGGTGGCCCGGCCGCCTTGAGCTGATCGATCGGCATCCGCCGGTCGTAGTCGACGGTGCCCACAATCCGGCCGGCTTGGAACGGACTCTCGACGCAATTGGGTCGCTCGCGAACGGCCGCAGGCTTGCGATCGTCTTTGGCGCGATGCGGGACAAGGACCTGGCCTCAATGCTGAACCTGCTGAGGCGAAGCGGCGCATGGGTAATTTTCAGCCCAATCGATTGGCACCGGGCGGCCAAGCCCAACGATTTACATGACATGTTCGGTGCTGACTCCGAGGTCGCAACGTCGGTTGCCGGAGCGCTTGAACGGGCCCGCCAGCGAGTGGGAGCCGACGGCATCGTGCTCGTTTGCGGCTCCCTCTACCTCGTTGGCGAGGCGATCCAGAACCACCGGCGCCAACCTATCTCCGTCGTGTAGCTGGCCGAACGTTCGAGCTGATTTTCGCCGTGTCGGGTCAATACTCGTTCGGGTCAAGAGGGTCGATGCGGTCAGCGCGGCCGGCTCCGTCCGGAAGCTGCAGACCCAGGTCGCCGATGCCAAAGTCGTCGTAGCTTGGATCATCGGGGTCATAAGGATGCGGTTCGGGGATCATCGTCCTCCCTCCTCAGGCCGCGGGTGCGGGCTCGGCAATCGGCTGTCCATTCTCGACGGCGTTTTCTGGCTTCGGTCCCAGCATCTTCATCTGGTCGATGACAACCTCGGTGGTGTAGCGGCGCAGTCCGTCCTTGCCATCCCACTCGTGGCTGCGCAGCCGTCCTTCCACGTAGATCAGCTTGCCGCGCACGAGAAACTGCTGGCAGATGCCGGCCAGGCGGTCGAAGGCGACCAGCGAGTGATATTGCACCTCCTCCTGGCGGTTGCCGTCGTCGTCTTTCGAAAAACTATTGGTGGCCAGCCGCAGCTTGGCAATCGTCAAGCCTTTTGGACTGACCACGATCTCCGGGTCGCGAGTGAGCCGGCCGACCAGAATCACGCGATTGACCATCTCGTTCCCTCCACGGGTTGTATTGCCAATGCCCAGCGCCCTCTCCCAGTCCGGGAGAGCGAGCAACGTCGCTAGCGACCACCTCCTTTCCATCCGAGCAGCGGGAGGGGATCGACGGGAACCCCTGCGATGCGCACCTCGAAGTGGAGGTGAGGTCCGGTGCTGTTTCCCGTCGATCCCATGAGGGCGATGGGCTGTCCGGCTGCCACCGCATCGCCAGGCTGCACGAGCGGCAGGTCGAGATGCCCGTACAGCGTGCTCAGCCGAGGGTCGCGAACCACGATGATGTACAGCCCGTAGCCTCCGCGCTCGCGCGCTAATGTCACGCGGCCGGCGGTCGCGGCGTAGATGCGCGTGTCGAGTGGCGCAGCCAGGTCGACGCCGCTGTGGAAGTGATGCATCGGGCATTCTGCGGACCAGGGCTCGATCGCCAGCGCGGTGCAACCAAACCGCTGGGTCAGCGTGGCACTCGAGACCGGCATCACCAGCGTCCCGACCGCTCCCTGCTGGGCATGCACGACCAAGGCCGCGAGCACGATCGGCACCGACAGCAGAGCGACGCCTATGGCTAAGAGGGGCCGACGCCAGGACCAGGCAAAGAGTGCCAGGTGTCCGCCGCCGATTAGCGTCATGAGGCCCGCGCCGCCCTGGCCGTTCCCATCGCGCCCTTGACGGCCTTCTTGACCATCCCTTCGCCGAGGTGCTCCGCCTTGAGCTCGAGGTGGGCTGAGGCGTTCATCAGCCCGGGGACCTTGATCATGAGGTAGAGCACGGCGATGGCATAGAGCGCCTCAAGCGGGCGCGGCCCGATTTGATCGGCAAACAGACTGGCCAGCCGCAGCACGACCACCTGGCCGAACTGCATAAAGACGGTGAGGAGAAAAAGGCGCAGCCAGGACCGCGCGTAGAGCTTGGTCTCGGGAAGGATCATGCAGAGCGCGGCCAGAGGCGAAACCGCCAGCAGGATGGCGAGGAGCGCGAAGCGAACGACGTAGGTGAAGGCGACGATCACGAGCATGACCGCGATGGCTATCCTCACCAGGACCTCGAACAGCGGCTGGCCGAAGCCGTTCTGAAGCGCGAACACCCAGGGTAGGGTGGGCGGCCCCCCAGGAAACGGCTGGGTCCAGACCGCGTGGATCATCGCGTTGTTCAGGTCGATCGCCATCTGGCCAAAGAGCAGGGCGAAGTGCGCCATGACGATCGCCGCCATGGCGCGCGGCAACATCACCTTCAGCGTGTAGTGAGGGCGGAAGGACGTGTGCTCCCACTGGCTTCGAAAAAACGAATAGATGAAGACGAGCGCCAGTAGCAGGTCGCTCATCGCCAGCATCAGATGGAACATCGCCTGGAGCGCCGGTTCCTCGGTCAACGGTCGCGGCTGCATCGAGGACAAATCGTGCGTACTCAGCAGGTAGGTCTCGACCGAGCCGGCGATCGATTGCTGGACGTCGGTGATCAGTTGGTTGAAAAACCCGGTCACGAGACCGGTGAAGATCTCTAGCACGTCGTCTCGGGTGATCCCAGTTCTTCAAGCCGGTTAGTGATTGACCGAATCCACCAGGACCCGCACGAGCAAGCCGGCCATCTCGACGCCGAGCGTTCCGAACACGATGCGCCCGATCCAGCGCTTTGCTTCCATGACGCTGCGCGGTTCGATCGCGACCATCTTCCAGATGAAGGCGCAGACAAAAGCCAGGGCACCGATGCTGCCGGTCAGCCCCTGTGCGTAGCCGGTCCAGACCTCGATCAAGTGCTTGAGCTGATCCATCAGCGCCGCTCCATCTGTTCGGTGAGCCGAGCCTCCACGTAGCGCTCGACCGCCGTGGTCAGCTGTTGCAGGATCTGCCATTGCTGGACGAGCAGGTTGCGATCCTGCTCCCCAAAACGCGCGAAGAGCGCGGGCGCGAATGGCGTCGCAGTCGGCGTCGGCGCATTCACCGCTGGCGCCGGTGCCGGCGTTGGTGTGCTTGTTGCCCGAAGCAGCGGCGGTGGATTCAACCGAGGAATGACCAGCGGCGGCGGGCGAAACGCGACGCGGTGGGGCTGCATCGCGAGGTGAATGCCAACGCCGGTGAACGCGGCCAGCAGCGTCACTTCGCCGCCGATCAGCGCGAGCTTCATCGATGGGCGCATGCACGACTCCTCGACTGCGATCGATGCCAACAACGCCGCGCATCATTACACAAATCTGTATGTTTGTCAAGGCCAATACCATGGCGCCAGAGCGATACTGCGAAGGTGGCACTCAGCCAGGCCGAGGCGCGTTCCTGCGTCGAGGCGGCGTTAAAGCAGGCCGGCTCGCTGGCAATTCGCGTCAGCGTCGCAATCGTCGACGAAGGCGGCTATCTCATCGAGCTCAGCCGTATGGACGGCGCGCCCGCGCTGAGTCCGCAGATCGCCGAGGCCAAGGCGGCAGGCGCCGCGGTGATGGGGCGTCCCGGCGATGTGCTCGCCGATAACTACGAGAAGCGACCCGGATTCTTCGCGGCTGCCTCTTCGCTCGCGCGGCGCCCGCTGGTGCCGGGACTCGGCTCGGTTTTGATCATGCGGGACGGCCGGCTGATGGGCGCGATCGGCGTAAGCGGCGGACGGCCGGAACAGGACCTCGAGGTCGCCAACGCGGGTCTCGCCGCGCTCTCGCAGCACTAACCAGCCGATCGACGATCAGCGAAGGGTGTTCTGAAGCGCCGCCGGCAGATCGCCGTAGGTAAACGTAAAACCAGCGGCCTGCGCTCGCGCGGGTGTTGTCTTGCGCCCGTGCAGGAGAAGGTCGGCCTGCCGGCCGAGCGCCAATCGAAGCATGAGAGCCGGTGCCGGAACGACGGACGGTCGGTGCATCACCTGGCCGATGGCCTTGGCGACGTCACGCTGCCGGCGCACGTCGGGAGCCAGCGCGTTAAACGGACCGCGCAGGCTGGCATCCATCAAGCCACGCTCGTAGAGCGCGAGCAGATCCTCGATGTGGATCCAGTTGAACCACTGACGGCCGTTACCCAGCGGGCCGCCAACGAACAACCGAAACGGAAGGACCATCAGCCGAAACGCCGCGGCGCCGCGACCAAATACCAGCGCGGTTCGTAGCCGAACGACGCGCACGCCAAGCGGCGTCGCCGCCTCCGCCGCGGCCTCCCACTGCTCGCAGACGCGAGCGAGAAACGAATCACCAGCCCGGTCGCCTTCGCTCACCACGTCATCGCCGCGATCGCCGTAGAAGTCGATCCCGGACGCACTGACGAGCACTCGTGGACGCCGCTCGGGCGGCGTCCTTCGCAGTGCGTCGACCAGCGCTCCGGTTGCCGATAGGCGACTCCCGAGGATATCGGCCATGCGCTTGTGCGTCCAGCGGCCGCCGCCGATGCTGCTACCCGCGAGGTTGACGATGGCGTCCGCACCGCTGAGCTCGCTGAGCCAGGGTCCGGCAGCCGTCTTCGCATCCCAGCTGACGGCGCCGACGATCGGGTTCGATGCCACGCGGGGCGAGCGGGTCAGGATGATGGCGTGGTGTCCCGCGTCTCGCAGGCGCTGCACGAGGCGGCGCCCGACGTATCCCGAGCCGCCGGCGACGATGATTTTCAAAGACCGCCTCCCACCCTCCCTACAAGGGAGGGAATGATCGGGTCAGCCTCACCGTAACCCAGAAGCTGCCCTGCGGGAATCAGGTCAGGGCTTGAAGCTCTGCAGGCGGCGCTCGGTGCGAGCCTGTTCCAGGCTCTGCAATCCCTGCCCGATCAGCGCCAGGCGGTCGTCCTTGCCCCGCTCGCTGACGGCGACGCCGGTATCGACCGCCAGTCGAACGATCTCGCCGTTGGTCGTCGCCGCGTAGGGATGGCCTTCAAGCGCAGGACGCAACCGGTCCGCCTGTCGGACCGCGACGGCGCGGTCGGCCTCGGGGATCACGAGGCAGAACTGCCCATCGTGGATGCGGCAGAGCGTGTTGACGCGCCGGGTCTTGGCGCGGATGACCGCGACGAACTCGCGCAGGATGCGCGCCAGCCCCTCCTCGCCGTACTTGCCGCGCAGCACCTCGAAGGCCTCGATCTCGAACACCACCATCGCCAGGTCGTGGTTGTAGCGCGAGGCACGGCTGAGCTCGTTGTCGAGCAACTCCTCCAGGTAGCGCGCGCTGTAGGCGCCCGACTGCCCGTCCAGCAGCGCCATCTGCTCGGCCTGGATTAGCTTGCGGCCCATCACCAGCGCATAGAGCCCTTCGGAGACGAAGCTCTCCAGCGCGGCCAGGATCTCGTCCAGGTCATCCCGCGGCTGCTCGAAGCCGACCACGATCGCGCCCAGGCTCGACTGGTTGCGCTGGTCCGGGATTGGCGCGCCGACGATGCTCCCCACCTTGACGGCGTCCTCCGTCAGATAGCGGCACCAGGCACTCTTCGAAATATCGGGGACCGTCACGCTGCGGTCGGCATGCTTGACCCACTCGGCGATGCCCTCGACCAGCCGGCGCTTCGCGCCCATCAGCGGGTCGGGCTGCGGCTGGTCGAACGCCGACGCCAGGTCCGACCCGTTGTCGTCGAGCATCAAGACCAGGCCATAGTCGGCCCTTGAGAGATAGAGCACGGCGTCGACGATGTGCTGAGAGAGCATCTGCGAGTTCGACTCGGCGATCTCCGACTGCAGCCGGCGCAGCGCGTGCCCAACCCGCTCCTTCGCCTGCATCTCGGCCAGCAGCCCGAGGCCCACCGACACCAGCTCGCCGGCGCCCAGCAGCTTCTCGCTGTCCTGCTCCTGGACCGCGTCGGCCGCCTGGATCAAGTCGTCGGGGAAGATCTTGAGCTGGAAGGCGAAATCGGCCAGCTCCTCGACCGAGTTGGTGGCGAACTTGACGGCGGGCGAGATCACGGCCCCAAGCTGAGCCTGCTTCTCGTTCCGGACGGGCGCGATGAAATGGCCGACCCCGGATTTGCAGATGCCCATCGTTTCCCCATCACGCTTGAGGAAATTCGGGTCGAAGTACAGCGGGCAGACCTTGCGCTCCTGCAGCAGCCGGCAGTAACGGGGGTAATCCTCGACCGCGGTCAGCGGGTGGGCGTCGAGGTCGAAGACCTGGAGCTTGAGGCCCGTCGAGGCGTGGAACCGGTCGACCATCCGGGCGAATTCCGGACTGCCGGCCAGGACGCCGAGCTCACCCTCTTGCGGTTCTACCTCCATCATGCTGTCCCGGCCAAAAAGGCGTGGATTGACCTTCGAGGCAACAACGTCGTAACAGCCTAAAACCTGTCCGTTGCGCCCTGCCCTACGCCGAATTCAGGCCGTATTCAGCGAGCCAGCCCTCCTGACGGCATATCCTAGGGGCGGCCGGCCGCCGCGCGGCCCCTACACTGGTCCTGGTGCTCTCGACCAGGCTCCTGACCAAGCGGTACGGCAGCCTGACGGCGGTCGAGGACCTCGACCTGGAGGTGGGCCCGGGCGAACTCTTCGGCTTCCTCGGACCCAACGGCGCCGGCAAGACCACCACCATCAAGATGCTGGTCGGGCTGCTCCGGCCGACCTCCGGCACGGCCCGCATCGCCGGCATCGACATCCTGGTCAATCCCGAGCAGGCCAAGGCGCGGATCGGCTATGTCCCGGATGCCGCCACGCTTTACGACAAGCTGAGCGCGCGCGAGTTCCTCGAGTTCTCGGGCGACCTTTATCACGTCGAGCCGCGGCTTCGAGACCGGCGGATCGAAACCCTGCTGCGCTTTTTCGGCCTGGCCGACCGCGCGAATGACTTTCTGTCTTCCTACTCGCGTGGCATGCGGCAGAAGGTCTCGCTGACGGCGGCGCTGCTGCACGATCCCCAGGTCCTCTTCCTCGACGAGCCGACCGTCGGCCTCGACCCGCTGAGCGCCCGCCAGATGAAGGACATCCTGCAGGACTTCTGCAAGGAGGGCAAGACCGTCTTCTTGTCGACCCACATCCTGGAGATCGCCGAGCGGATGTGCACCCGGATGGGCATCATCGACCACGGGCGGCTGCTCGCCATGGGCAGCCTGCAGGAGCTGCGCCACATGGTGGGGCAGGACGGCCAGTCACTCGAACAGATCTTTCTCGAGCTCACCGGCAGCCATGAGGAAGACGTCGGCGCCGTGCTCCGGGGTCTCGAGGGTTGATGGCGGGGATCGTCGACGCGCTTACGGTGGGCTGGCTGCTCTGGCGAGCCCAGCTGCAGATGTTTCTCAACCAAACGGTGCGCAGCCGGCAGGCCGGCCGGATCGCCGCCACCATCGGCGGAGCCGCCCTCATCCTGCTCGCCTGGATCTGGGAGGCGTTCATCACCCTCCTGCTGGTCCGCGCGGCCAGTCGGTTTGGTGCCTCGGTCAACCTGGTCTCGCTCTTGAGCCTCGGGTTTTTCGCCTACACCGGCGTGCTGGTCTTCAGCAGCCTCGTCTTCAGCCTCAACGCCTTGTTACTGAACCCTGATCTTGATCTGCTGCTGGTCGCGCCGCGCCGCGTGGAAAGCATCCTCGGCGGCCGCATGGTCGTCCAGGTCATCCGGCTGATGTTGCTTGGCCTGCTCTTCACCGCTCCCGCGCTGATCGTGCTCGCCCTGGCCAGCCACGACCCGCTGATTCCGCTGGGCTTCGCGCTTGTCTACTTGCTCTATCCGGTCTACATCGTGGTGCTGATCTCACTGCTGAGCCTGCTGTTGGTTCGCGTGATTCCGGCCGGTCGGGGCCGCGAGCTGCTCACCTTGCTTGGCGTCGGGCTGGCGGTGGGGATCAACCTGCTCAACTTCCTCGTCAACCCGGCGTTGCGCGCCCCGGGCCCCGGACAGCGACCGCGCTTCCGCCCGACGCTGCCGGATATCCCCGCCGCCTCGTCCCCCTGGCTGCCCTCCGGTTGGGCTGGGCGAGCCGGCGCGGCGATCCTCAGTAGCAACTGGCTGGCGGCGGTCGAATGGATGAGCCTGCTGCTGGTCGTGTCGGCCCTCCTCTTCGCCGGCGGTGCCATGCTGAGCGGCCGGCTGTATCTGGCCGGTTGGGTTCAGGCGGTGCGCCCGAGACGGCACGCTCCGCGGCAGGTGACTCGCCGTGCCCCGGGCCGGCGTCTCGCGCTGCTTGGCCCGGTGGAAGCCGGCATCGTCGTCAAAGACTGGCGCATGCGAACCCGGGACCTTGCCCAGCTGGTGCGCTTTGTGATGCCGGTCGTGTTTCTCGTCCTGATTTTCGGGCTCCGATTTCCGAGGACCCTCGATGCCGTCCAGCAGCTTGGCCAGGGGCCGGTTGCCGCCACCCTCGGGCTGGTGCCCGCCTGGATCCTGCTGTTCTCCCTGGCTCTCTCGCTGGGCTTGACGGCCGTCAGCCTCGAGGGCAAGAGCATCTGGATCTTCGCGGCATCGCCGAATACCACGCTGAGCCTGCTCGAGGCGAAATGCTGGTCGACGGCGATCCCCACTGCCGCGGTGATCGGCATCGTGACGCTCGTCGCCGAAGCGGTGATCCGTCCGGGTCTTGGCTGGGCTGTGGCCGCCGTCATCGCCGCCGTCGCCCTTTCCGCGGGCGTGACCGGCATCATGGTCGGCCTTGGGGCGATGTTCGCCCGCTTCGACTGGACCGATGCCCGCCGGATGATGCACCCCGCCGGACTTTTTCTCGGGATGTTCGCCTTCGGCATCGTCAGCATCGGCACTGCGGCGCTGTTCGGCATCTCGCTCGCGATCGCGAGCATCACACGCTTCCCGGTGGTAACGACCTGGCTCGGCGCGATGCTGATCGCCGTCGGCGCCACGGCGGCGGCTGCCGCGCTCAGCCTCTTGATCGGCAACGCACGGCTGCGCGGCTTAGAGCTCGGCTGACTCCTCGACCGGAACGTCGGCTGGCTCGGGCACAGCGGCGGCGCCGATCCTGTGATGGTGGCGGCAGCGCGCCTGGTAACTGGCCGCGCCTCCGACCACGACCAGCGGCGCGTCGGAGGCGGCCGGCGCGCCGTCGACCAGCCGCTGCGTTCGCGTTGCCTGTCGCGAGCCGCAGCCCGGGTACTGACAGGACGCCTGCAGCTTGGTCAGCCGATCGGCGTAGGCGGCCAGCAGCGGCATGGGGCCGAACGGGCGCGCCAGAAAGTCGAGGTCAAGGCCGGCGACGATGACGTGACGGCCGCGGTTGGCGAGATCCTCGACCAGCGCGACCAGCGCATCATCGAAAAACTGCGCCTCGTCGATGCCGATGACGCGCGTGTCGTCTTCCAACTGTGCACCAATCGCTTCGACGTCGGGGACCGCGATCGCGGGAAAGCGGATTTGCCGGTGCGATGCGACGGCTTCAATCGCATAGCGATCATCGAGCGCCGGCTTGAACGCCTGAGCCGCCTGGCCGGCGTAGCGCGCCTGGTCGAGACGGCGGATCAGTTCCTGAGTCTTGCCGCTGAACATGCAGCCGCTGATCAGGTCGAGGCTGCCCGATGGCTCGTCGAACCAGATTTCCTGGAAGCTCGGCTCGCGCGGCGCGGGCGTGTGATGCCGGCGGCAAACCGGCAGAAACCGCTGCGGCGTCCCATTGATCGGCCGAAACTGCTGCGTCCGGCTGGCCAGGTTGCGGCAGCCGGGCTGGGCGCAGACCCCGTCATCCAGCTTCAACGCGAAGTCCGCCGTGCACAGCAATGACGGCATCGGTCCGGCGGGTTGCGCCTCGACGTCGAGTTCCCAGCCTGCCACCACGACATCGACCCGGTGCACCGTGGCCAGCGCGTCGAGAACCGGAATCAATCGGTCGTCGTACTGCTGCGCGCCATCGACCGCAACCAGCTCGGTCGCAGGATCGACCTGATCGATCAGCTGATTCGCATCGTCGATCGCCGCCAATCGCTGCGTCTGCCGTCCCTGCCGCTGCGCGCGCTCGACATCGGCCTCGAGCTTCTTCGTCTTTCCTGAGTGCGTTGGTCCGGAGTAGACGGTGAGACTGCCGAGGCGGCGGCGTTCGCGGTCCTCGCGGTAGCGCTCGTCGATCATCGTTTGTAGATTACGGTCCGACTATGGTTTGGCTCCGAACCTGCCTAGGCGTGCGGAAGACGACCGGCGGTCGGGCTCATTGGCTGTTGCTGTGGGGATTTTCCATCGTGTTCTTGCGCCGAACATGTTCGCGGCGGCTCTTTCGCCTCACATGTCATGAGATTTGAACTTGAAGCAGCCCGCCGAATTCACCCGATGGCGCGACCCGCTGTCACAAATTGGGCAGCAATAAAATTCACGTCCGAGTTTGACCTTCCATATATTCCCAACAGGTCGATTGTGTGCTAACGAGTCTGTTTGGTTGGCTACAGTAAATCGAGCCGTAAGCTCGGAGTACAGCTGCTAGTACCATCCAGTCGCACAATCTTCTGTCCGTAAAAATTTTCGTCCGGGTCGTCACGCCGAGTCATCGTGGTTGACTGGCACGGGCCGTCCCGTTTAGGCTGTCTTAAAGTCGGCGACAACTCAACCAGTCACAATTCGGTGCCGAATTGTGACTGAGTAGTGCCAATTGAGGGCCTCAACTTGAATAGCCTTGATTATGTTGAAAGTCGGCATTTCGTGGGAGTCGAATCCGCCTCTTCGGCACCGCTCAATGACAACAGGCGGACGGGCTTCTCGCCTTGCACTCTGGTCGCTTCTGGCTGCGGCCACACTGCTGTTCGCCTTCATAGGTGTTTTGGGAAATGGGTCGCACCAGATGCGCCATTACCGCCTGCCCACAGCACATTCCGCAGTGCCGGGGCTCGGGTTCGATAGCGGCGCCGAGGGCGTACTTGGCGGGACGACGAGTCCAAGCGGTCGAGCTTGCTTTTGGCTTGGGACCGGCCAAGAGCAACAGGTGCTCATATGGCCCGACAACTTCTACGCTACCGCAAGCCCACTCGCCGTATTGGATGGACAAGGCCACCTCGCGGCAACTGCCGGCGAATACGTCGTGTTACGCGGGGGCCTTGCGCCGGACACTGCCGTGAGGTGGCCAGGCTGTCCAGTCACAAGTAGCCAATTTGTTGTTGCGGAGGTGGTGACCAGCGGTACTTAACGCCCGTTATTGATCGGTTTCTCTTAAGAGGTTTGGGGATGGCAAGAATATCCAAGGTGCTGCGCTGTGGAACTCAGATTGCGCTCGTAGCCACCGTTCTGTCATTAGTGGGGCCAATGCCAGGAGCACTTGCGAGCGATCGGACCAACCGGCTTTCTGATCTTCAAGCGGGAGAACTCGCCGGAATTGTTGAAAAGTATCCGGACGTCTACGCGGGCCTATGGGGCGATCCGACTACTGATGTGCTGTATGTCAGTTTCGCTGCGGGAACGGTCGATGCGTCGAGGCGAGCCAGAGCGCGTAGCGAGCAAAGGATTGTTGGCACTTCTAATGATCCTTTGCGAATTAGTCGACCAAAGATGTGGCTCGTCCAAAGTGCGGCCGACGGCGTGAGCCTCGCGACGCTGAACCGGGAAATGGCTAGCATCGCGACCGCCGAACCATGGATCTCTGACGTAAAACAGGACCTGGTCGGGTGGGGCATTGATCCACAGAGGCACACGATTAGGATCGGACTTACCTCAGTGAGCGGTGTAGCACAAAGGGACGCAGCGAAAGCCTTCCACGGAATGGCCACTCTAGTAAAACAACCGCGTGCTCAAGCGCAGAGCCGATACCTTGACAGCCAACCGTATTACGGCAGCGATCACCTAACTGACTCACCAGGCAACCCCTGCACTTCTGGCTTTGCTGCCTACGACACCAGTAACAGTTCGCATCGCGGCTTTCTTACCGCTGGGCACTGCTATCCATCAGGGACAGTGGTGCTCCAAGGCTATAAGGATAGTGGTGGCCTGCACTATTCAGGCAACTTAGGGAAGGTCAATCGGAGGTCATTTAGCACCGATGCTGCCGATGCCGAATTCATGGATGCTACGACCGTGGGAACCTCCATCTCTGACTTTGTCTGGCGCGGTCCTAATCCGCCGACCGGCGTCACAAAGCCAAGCGGGACAGGGACGAGCTTCGTCGGGTTGACAGTGTGCTTCGACGGATCAGTCACCGCTGAAAACTGCCACGCCGTTGTCCAAGCTACCAACCAATGTCAGGTTATAGGTGGCAATACCGATTGCTACCTGGAGTATGTGACGTCAAGCAACGGGTCGATACTTGGCCAATACGGCGACAGCGGTGGGCCGGTCTTCAAAGATGACGGTTTCGGTGGGTTAACAGCGTACGGGCTTATTACGGGCGGCACTGGAACGACCGAGTATTACACCGATATAACCGCTGCTTTGAATGCTATGGGTGGTGTCCAATTGATTTTCAACTAGCCGGGTAGTTGGGGTAGCGATCGGTTATACGACCGCTACCCCGAACCGCTGATCGACGTTAACCGTCTGCCCCGGAAGTCGACGCGATAGAGCACGGGGCCGAGGTTGGGAGTCTTTTTTGGTTGTCAACGAAGGTCATGGCCGCCCTCGCTGCATGGGCGAGGACATTGGTGGTCGCTTGTAACGCAGTGCAATCCGGGCGACACAGGCTCGCTTGGGGGTTAGTCCTGTCGCAACGCCAACGCGGCGGCCTGCACAAACTGTGACCGTCGCGTGGTTTTGTATGTAGTCAAAAGTGACGACAGTCCCGCGTACGGGCGCTGGGTCTCGGGCGCGTTAGATGGGAGCCGTGCGTATTGTCCCCAGTTAGCGTGGGCATCGCATTAGAGAGGGCGACGGCGAGTTACTTAACGGGACGGAGTTTTCGGGCTATGGTCCCGTGCGAAGCTCTAGTTGTACATAGGTCTCCGCAATCACCAAGCCCCAGTCCGCATGTCACTCCAAAGATCGAGAAGCGTGCTCGACCTATGTCAGGTGTGGCGGAATTCGGCCTTGGCTTGCTCGACGAGCGACGGATCGCCGAGCAGATCGGCCCCCGTCATGGCGAGCGCCTTGGCGGCATCGATCATCGCCTGGTAGCCACGCAGCGAGCCGGAGGCTTCGAGAAACGCTTGCGAATGGCCCGGCACCTCGGTCGGCGCGATCGCGAGCGTCGGATGGATCGCGGGCACGACATGGCTGACGTTTCCCATGTCGGTCGAGCCGGCGTTCGCCCAGGGCACCCCGTCGACCGCGTCGACCCCGAGCCGCTGCAGGTTTTCGCGGAAGAGTTTGGCCAGTACGCCATTGTTCCGTAAATCCGTGTAGGGGTCCTCATCGAAGGTGAGCTTGACACTGCAGCCCGTCGCCAGGGCTGCAGCCTGGAAAATGTTCTTGACCTTCTGGACGAGCTCCTGCATGTACGCCTCGTCGCGGGCGCGGACCAGGAACTCGCCTCGAGTCCGCTCCGGCACGATGTTCGGCGCGGTGCCGCCCTCGATCAGGAAGCCATGCAGGCGCGACCCTTCCTTGATGTGCTGGCGCAGCATGCTGATGCCGTTGTAGGCAAGCACGAAGGCGTCGAGCGCGTTGATGCCTTGCTCGGGATCGCCCGAGGCGTGCGCCGCGCGCCCGGTGAACTCGAAGTGCATGTGGGTGACGGCGAGCGCCCAGTGCAGCACCTGGGTCCGGCTGTCGGGATGAAACATCATCGCCGCATCGACTTCCTGGAAGATGCCGGCGCGGATCAGCCGGATCTTGCCGCCGCCGCCTTCCTCGGCTGGCGTGCCGATCACCTGGACGCGGCCCTGGAATCGATCGAGCGCCTCGGCGAGCGCGATGCCGGCTCCGGTCGAGGCCATCGCGATCAGGTTGTGGCCGCAGCCGTGACCGAGCCCACGCAAGGCGTCGTACTCCGCGAGAAATGCCACCGTCGGACCGGTGCCATTGCGGCGCGTCGCCACGAAGGCCGTCGGGGTATCGGCGACGCCAACCTCGACGCTGAAGTCGTGCTTGCGCAGGAACTCGGTGAGCCAGCCGACCGCCTGGCGCTCTTCGTAGGCGATCTCTGGATGGCTGTAGATGTCGCGACTGATGCGTTCCAGTTCGGGACGCAGCGCATCGATGCGCGCGCCGAGCTGATTTTTGACCTGGCTGGTGGATGCCTGGGCGACGGACACGCTGGCGAATAATTGTATGGCGATGGCCGAACACAAGGCGCTGGATCAAGCAACGGACGAAGAACTTGCCGCGCGCGTCCGTGAGCTCATGGCCGAGATGGCGCCGCTCGAGGAGGCGCTTGGACGCCTGCGGCTGCAAATTCAGCAAGTCGCCAGCGAACAGAAACGGCGCGAACGGGCCCAGCACTTGAAATCGCGGATGCAGCTCCGCACCACCCTGGCGCAGGGGCAGATGCCGACGCTGCAACAGATCGCCGAGAGCGCCAACGACCTGGTGCCGGCGGGCGCCGCCCTCAAAGACCTGCGCTTCTTTCGCGACAGCGGCACCGTGATCGGGCTCGGCTATGCCACCGGCCGAGAACCCACGGTCTGGATGACGAACGGGTCCAGCACGGTGGCGCTGAAGACCATCGCTGAGATTCGCGACCGCTACGTCGAGGGGTGGGATTTCGGCACGGCGGCCCATCCGGGCGTGCGGATCCATATCCCCAACAGTCGAACCGAGAAGATCGTCGCGGCGACCGAAGTCTTCCTGCGCAGCCGCGCGGACTCCTGAACCGCACTCGGAGCGCTCCCTGGCATCTCGGGCGATACAGCCAGTGGTATAGACGACGTCCGGTGGAGTTTCCAACTGGTATTGACAAGCGGCACATAACGTGCTTTGATGCTCCTCGGCTTCGGAAAAGAGGTCTATACCACTTGAAGGTGAGATGGGAAAACAGGACACCAGCCGGGAACGCGTCCTCGACCTGATCGAGACGCTCGAGGTCGGCGACGCCATCCCCTCGGAACGGCAGCTGAGCGAGGAGCTTGGGGTGTCTCGCCTGACCGTTCGGGCGGCGATCGATCAGCTGGTCCGTGATGGACATCTCACCCGGCGGCACGGGAGCGGTACCTATGTCACCGAGCCGAAGATCGCCCAGCCGCTGACCCTGACTTCGTTTACCGAGGACATGCGCCGGCGCGGCATGGTTCCCTCAAGCCGCACCCTCGACCTGACCGTGATCAGCGCCGGGGCCAGGCTGGCGCGCCGGCTGCAGGTTTCGCCGGAGGCCCGCGTGGTGCGGGTGCAGCGGCTGCGGCTTGCCGATGGCCAGACGATGGCGCTCGAGGTGCTGCACGTGCCCGAGTCCCTTGTTCCGGGAATCTCCAAACCGGACTTTGACAATCGCTCCTTCTACGAGCTGCTCGAGGAACGCTACGGGGTCGTGATCGGCTCCGGTACCCAGACGATCGAGCCCACCGTCACCAATGAAGAAGAATCCGCGTTGCTCGGCATTCCGTTGCATACTCCCGCGTTTCTCTTTGAGCGCACGACCACGTCAGAAGCCGGAGGCACCGTCGAATTCGTTCGCTCGATCTACCGCGGCGACCGATATCAGCTGGTCACGGAGCTTCAGCCCAACCGCGTTAGAACGGCGCGCATGGCTGCTGCTCGGCGCGCGGCGTTAGGACGGCTCGAACCCCTTGAGGCACGGACATGATCGCTGCACCTTGACCCCGGCGGCGCGAGCGCTCGATGGCAACCAACAGCAAAGTGAAAGGGAGGAATTGACGTGAGGATGAGAAGCAGTTCAATCGCCGGGCTTGTCGCCGGGATTGCCCTGGTGACCGCGGCCTGCGGCACCAGCAACAACTCGAACGCGACATCGCAGTCAAAAACCCTCGAGGTATGGCTGATGAACGGCAGCGCGCCGGACCCCGTCATCAGCGCCTTGAACACCGAGTTTCAGGCGTCGCATCCGGGAGTGAAGGTGCACGTCGACCTGCAGCAATGGAATGGCATCGCCGCCAAGACCAATGCGGCGCTCAGCACCAGCAGCCCGCCAGATGTGCTCGAAATGGGCAACACGCTCGTTTCTGGCTTTGCGTCGGCCGGCGGCCTCGCCGACCTGAGCTCGAAGAAATCCGCCCTTGGCGCCAGCAACTGGCTGCAGAGCCTGGCGGAGGCCGGCACCTTTGACGGCAAGCTCTACGGCGTCCCGTACTACGCCGGTGATCGGATCGTCATCTACAACAAGGACATGTTCGCCCAGGCGGGAATCACCTCGCCGCCGACCACGCGCGATGACCTGGTCGCCGACGGGCAGCAGTTGATGACCAAGTTCCACAGCGTCCCCGGTTTCTCGGCCCTCTACCTACCGGGCAAAGACTGGTACGCGATCTTCTCCTGGATCTTCGACAACGGCGGCACCATTGCCAAACAATCCGGGGGCAAGTGGACGGGCGCCCTCGAATCATCTAACGCGCAGGATGCGCTCAGCTGGGTAAAGGACGCTCGTACCAAGGTCGGCACCGCCCCGGGCGACGGCGACGAGACCAAAGACGACCCGGTCTTTGAAGCCGGCCAGGCGGCGATGGTGATCGAGGCGGGCTGGCACGTCGGCGTCATCGGCAAGGACAAGCCGGACCTGGCCTCGAAGCTTGGTGTCTTCCCAATCCCCGGAGCCTCGGGACCGGCCCCGGTGTTCCTCGGCGGTTCCAACCTTGGCATTGGCGCCAAGAGCCAGAACCGCGACCTGGCGATCGATTACATCAAGTTGCTGGCTGGTTCCAAGTACCAGACGCAGCTGGCAGTCCAGGGCGGCGTCATCCCCAACTCCAAAGCCTTGCTGAACCTGCATGCCAGCGACCCGATCCTTTCGGTCGCGGATGCGGCCGCTGCCAGGAGCTGGTTCGTGCCCTCCAGCCCGAACTGGGCAAGCGTGGAGAGCGCCAACATCCCGCAGGACATGCTGGCCAAGATTTTCACCGGCCAGGCGAGTATCGCCGCGGCCACGCAGGCCGCCGACCAGGCTATCGCCGACAGGCTCAATCAGTAGATCCGTTAGGCAGCGCGTATCGTGCAGCACGTGGAACGCGCCGTCCCGGCGTCGACGCTCGCAGCGCCGGCCGGGCGGCGCCTCCCGTTGCTCGGATCCTGGCGGTCGGGGGCGAGCCGGCCACGGCTCGTTCCCTATCTGCTGCTCGCTCCCAGCGTGGTCGTGTTGGGCGCAACGCTCGGGTATCCGCTGGTCAACCTCGTTCTGATTTCGTTCCAGCACTTTCGATCGCGAGAGCTGATCCTTGGGCTTCCGCCCCGCTGGATCGGACTCGATAACTACGCCTACATCGTCAGCCAGCCAGACTTCTGGCCTGTCCTCAGCCGGACACTGGGATTTGCCGCGGTCAACGTCGCCCTGACGATCGTCATCGGCATGGGCCTTGCCGTCTTATTGAGCCGGCTCGGCAAACCGATGCGGATCGCCCTTTCGCTGAGCATGGTGCTGGCCTGGGTCACGCCGCTGGTGACCGCGACCCAGGTCTGGGCCTGGTTGTTCGACCGTGACTTCGGGGTGGTCAACTGGGTGTTGAACAGCCTGCGGCCCGGTCAATTCGTCCAGCATTCCTGGACCTCCGACCCGCTATCCCTGCTCGGGGTCGCGACCGTGATCGTCGTCTGGGGCGCGCTGCCCTTCGTGTCCCTCACCCTCTATGCCGGGCTGAGCCAGGTTCCGGAAGAGCTCTACGAGGCGGCGCGGGTCGATGGGGCCGGCGGCTTCGCGATGTACCGCATGATCAGCCTTCCGCTGATCATGCCGATCGTGCTGCTCCTGACGGTGCTGTCGTCGATCTGGGATTTCAAAGTCTTCACCCAGATCTTCGTCCTGCAGAAAACCGGCGGGATCTCGGAAGAGACAAACCTGATCGGGATCTGGGCCTACAACCAGTCGTTTGGCGGGACGCCGAACTATGGCCGGGGCGCCGCAACCTCATTCATCGGCGTCGTGATCCTGCTCGTCATCACGGCGTTCCTGGTGCGGCGGATGGTGCGCCAGGGAGACGAGCTGTGAGAAGGCGGCGGGCCGGGACTCGCATCATCATCAACGGCCTGGCGCTGGTCGCCATCGTCTTCTTTGTCTTCCCGGTCTACTGGATGGTGGCGACCGCGTTCAAGCCATCGGGCGATATCCAGTTGCCCACGCCGAAGTTGTTCCCCTCGCCGTTGACCCTGCAGCATTTCGTCGACGGCTTCAACAAACATCATTTCTGGGACAACGCCCGCAGCAGCGTCATCGTGACCTGCACCGTCGTGATCCTGGCCATGCTGGTGGCGTTCTTCGCAGCGGCCGCGCTCGCCCGCTTCCGCTTCCGCGGCCGCAAGGCCTACCTCGTCCTCTTGCTGGTGGTCCAGATGGTTCCCTTCGAGGCGATGCTGATCCCGATCTTCATCGAGCTCAACCGTTTGGGCCTCGTCTACCACCTGGTCGGCGTCATCATCGCCTACCTGGCGTTTGTCCTGCCCTTCACCATCTGGACACTGCGCGGATTCGTCCAGGGCGTGCCCCCTGACCTGGAGGAAGCCGCCCTCTGTGACGGCTGCACTCGGGCGCAGGCCTTCATGAAGATCTTGTTTCCCCTGATCGCGCCAGGGTTGGTCGCGACCGCGATCTTTGCCTTCATGCAGGCCTGGAACGAGTACATCTTTGCCAACGTCCTCCTGACCAACGACAACGCGACCCTGCCCGTGTGGCTGGCCTCCTTCTTTTCCGCGGGCGGGCAGATCGATTGGGGCGGCATCATGGCCGGGTCGACGCTCTTCGCCCTGCCGGTGATCGCCCTCTTCATGCTGGTCCAGGGACGCATCACCACGGGGCTGACGGCGGGGGCGGTGAAGGGATGAGCGACGAGCTCGAGCGCCTCGCGCTCGGTTGCCTGATCGCCGCCTTCGACGGGATCACGCTTCCCGCCTGGATGCGTGACCAGATCGGCGCCGGGCTGGGCGGCGTCATCCTCTATGCCCGCAACATCGAATCCCGAACGCAGGTGGCCGCCTTGACCGCAGCGCTCCGCGCGGCCCGGGACGACATCCTGATCACGACCGACGAAGAGGGCGGAGACGTCACCCGGCTCGAAGCCCTGACCGGTAGCTCCTATCCGGGGAACTTCGCGCTCGGCCGGATCAATGACCTGGCGCTTACGCAGGCGGTGGCCGCCAGCATCGCTGGGGATCTGGCCGAGGTCGGCATCAATCTCGATTTCGCCCCGGTCGCCGACGTCAACAGCAACCCGGACAATCCGATCATCGGCGTGCGCGCCTTCGGCGACATCCCCGAGCTGGCCGCCGCCCACGTGGCGGCATTCGTCAAAGGCCTGCAATCGCATGGAGTGGCGGCCTGTGCCAAACACTTCCCCGGTCACGGGGACACCTCGGTCGACTCCCACCGGCAGCTTCCGACCACTGACCTATCTCGTGACGAGCTGGCAGCCAGCCTGCTTCCCTTTCGAGCCGCGATCGAGGCCGGCGTGGAAGCCATCATGACGGCCCACCTGCTGGTGCCGGCCTACGACACGCTCCCGGCAACGCTCAGCCGGCGCATTCTGCATGACCTGCTCCGTGGCGAGCTCGGGTTCGACGGACTGATCGTCACCGATGCGCTGGACATGCGCGCGATCAGCGCCACCCTTGGCCGCGAGCAGGCTTCCGTGCAGGCCCTCGTCGCGGGCGCCGATTCGATCATCCTCGGCGGTGACGTTGCGGACGATGCCCTCGTCGATCGGGTCGCGAAGGTAATCGTCGATGCCGTGCAAGATGGAACGCTAGCTCGCGAACGGCTGGCCGACGCCAATGCGCGCAACCGGAGAACGGCAGCGAGGTATCCAACCGCCAAGCCCACTACGCTGGCGAGGGCTGGCCAAGACATCGGACTGGAGGCGGCGCGCCGAGCTCTCCGTGTCGAGGGCAAGATCGTTACCGGTAAGGCGCCGGTCGTCGTCGAGTTGCATCCGGAGCCGACCGCGGCCGTAGGCGTGGTTCCCTGGGGAATCGGCGAGCTCGTCAGCAGACGCGATCCATCGGCACGGGTCGTTCGCTTCGACGGCCCGCCCGTCGACCTGGAGCAGGTCAGCGCTGCCGCGGCCGGGCGATCGCTGATCCTCGTCGTTCGCGACCTGCACCGGTATGGCTGGGCCGCGTCGGCTGCTGCAGCGATCGTGGCCGGGCATCCGGGCACCGTCGTGGTCGACATGGGTCTGCCGCGATCGGTGCCTGGGAGCGCCGGATACATCGCGACCCATGGCGCCGGTCGCGCTAACGCGGTGGCCGCGATCGAAGCGCTCTTTGCGACCCAAGCCGCTGGGACCACATCGACCGAGCAGGTTCACGCGCGCGCCGCCGACCTGCATCGTCTCGACAGCAAAACGTTGCTCTCGCTGATGCACAACGAAGATCGCCGCGCGGTCGAGCAGGTTGGCCAGTGTATCGACGCCATCGCCGCCGCCGTCGAGGCGATCACGGAGCGTTTGCGCCGCGGCGGCGCCCTTCACTATTTCGGGGCCGGCACCAGCGGTCGCCTGGCGGCGCTCGATGCGATCGAGTGCCCGGCCACCTTTGGGATCGCGGCCGAGGTCGTCGTGCCGCACGTGGCCGCCACCGACGCCGACGAAGATGACCTCGGGCTCGGGGCCGCCGAGGCGAGCGCGGCCGATTTGGGTGATCGTGATGCCGTCGTCGGGGTGAGCGCGAGCGGGACGACGGGCTATGTGCAGGCTGCCCTCGATCACGCCCGCTCGCGTGGCGCCCTGACGATTGCGCTGACCTGCGCGCCGGGCTCGGCGCTGGGCCGGATGGCCGAGCTTGCCATCGAGGTGCCGACCGGTCCCGAGCTGGTGGCTGGCTCGACCCGGCTCAAGGCGGGCACCGCCCAGAAGATCGTGCTCAACATGCTGAGCACGACGGTGTTCACCCGGCTTGGGCACGTCTATCGCGGCCGGATGGTGGATATGGTCCCCACCAACGAGAAGCTGCGCCGCCGGGCGGCAGCGATCGTCCGAGATCTGACCGGGGCAAACGCGACCGAGGTCGACAACGCCCTGGCGCAAGCGGGTGGAAACGCCAAACTCGCGGTTTTGATGCTCCAGACCGGTCTCTCGGTCGAGGTCGCGCGAGCCCGTCTGCTCGAGGACCAGGGCGACCTCTCGGTCGCGCTCGGCGAATCCCCATGAGCATCCTACTACGGGGACCTGTCCATGCCCAGGCGCCAGCGGACTCAGCAGTCTTCGTGCAGGATGGCCAGATCAGCTGGGTCGGCCAGGGCACGCCTCCCGCCGCGGCCGATCTCGAGCTGGTCGCCAAACCCGGAGAGCTGATCGCCCCCGGGTTCATCGACCTGCAGGTCAACGGGTTCCGCGGGCACGACGCGGCCTCCGGCGCCGACGGGGTTATGGCGATCTCCAGGCTGCTTCCCGAACACGGCGTGACGAGCTTCCTGCCGACCTTGATCTCGAGGCCGCTGGACGAAGCGTGTCGCTTCGTGGAGAGCGTTCGGGCAACGCAAGGAACGGGCGCGCGCGTCCTGGGCGCGCACCTCGAAGGACCATTCCTCAATCCGGGTTTTCGCGGCGCGCACGACGCGAAGGCGCTGCTCGAGCCGACGCCAGCCCGCATCGACCAGCTGCTGGCCTTCGCCCCGCGGATGATCACCCTGGCGCCCGAACTTCCAGGCGCGCTTGAGGCGATTGCCCGCCTGAGCGCAGCCGGCGTCGTGGTGGCGGCCGGCCACAGCGGGGCGGACTACGCGGAGGGCGAACGGGCGATCGACGCCGGCGTCCGGTTCGGAACGCACTTGTACAACGCGATGCGCGAGTTCCATCATCGGCGGCCCGGATTGGTCGGCGCGCTTCTGATCGATGGACGGGCAACGGTTGGATTGATCGCCGACGGCGAGCATCTCCACGATGCAACCTGCGAGCAGGTCTTCCACCTCAAGTCGCCCGGACACGTCGCGCTCACCACCGACCAGACCGCCGCCGCCGGCGCGCCCGCCGGCCATTACTCGCTCGGCGGTCGAGAGGTGATCAGCGATGGGCACGCCGTTCGACTGGAGGACGGGACGCTCGCTGGCAGCGTTGCCACCATGGACGAACTGGTGCGACGGACCGCCCAACTCCCGGGGATGTCGCTCCACGACGCGGTGACGATGGCCGCAACCTCACCGGCCGACGTCCTCGGTGAGCCCCAGCTCGGCCGGCTGCGTCCGGGCGCAAGGGCCGACATCATCATTCTCGATCAGGAGCTTCGCGTGCGCCTGACCATCATCGGGGGACGTGTCGTCTTCCAACGCTGAGCACCCGGTGCAGGCGAGCACGTTTCGGGAAGAGATCGCCGAGCAACCGGAGGTCGCGGCCCGCCTGCTCGAGCAGATGCCGGCGTTCGCTCGCATCGGTGCCGCGATCAAGGCCGCCGAGCCGGCCGGAATCATGATCGCGGCCCGCGGCAGCTCTGACCACGCGGCGATCTATGCGAAGTACGTCTTTCAATTGCGCAACCGGCTGCCGGTCGCGCTCGCGGCGCCATCGCTGTTCACCAACTACGGCGTGGCACCCGCGATCGGCCGCTACTGCGTCATGGGCATTTCTCAGTCCGGGGCGTCGCCCGATGTCATCGCGGTGATTGCCGAGGCCCGCCGCCAGGGTGCGCTCACGATCGCGGTGACCAATCACGGCGACTCGCGGCTGGCGGAAACCGCCGAGCATGTGATTCCGCTGAACGCCGGCGAAGAGCGCAGCGTACCCGCCTCCAAGACCTATACGGCGACCTTAATCGCGATCGCGTTGCTGTCGCTGGCGATGCATCCGGAAGCCGGGTTAGAGGCCGGCTTGCGGGCGGTTCCCGACGCGATGCGGCTGGCAATTTCGGGCGAAGCGGCAGCGGCGGAAATGGCCGCGGCGCTGGCCGCGTCGCGGCTGATCGTGATCGGACGGGGCTTCAATCTCTCGACTGCCGAGGAGCTGGCCCTCAAGTTGATGGAAACCAGCTACGTTCTGGCGCGGGCCTGGTCGGCTGCCGACTTCATGCACGGACCGGTGGCCATCATCGATGGCGACCTGCCACTACTCGTGATCGAAACCCAGGGCCCAACCTTCGCCGACGGGCGTCAGATCGCGGACCAATTGCTGGCAAAGGGTGCGCGCGTCTTTCAACTCAGCGATGGAACGCCGCCGCTGGCCGGAAGCACAGCCGCGGTCCTGCTGCGAAGCGGCCTGCCGGAATCGCTGACGCCGCTGCCGTTGACGGTTGCGGCCCAGCTGTTTGCCTATCACCTGGCGCTGGCGCGCGGGCTGGACCCCGATCAACCGCGGGCGCTGAAGAAAGTCACCAGGACGTGGTAAGCAGCTAACTAACTCGGTTTCGGCAGCTCGATCGAACCGTCGTCGCGAAGCGTCCAGAAGGGATTGTGCGCGACCTCCCACGGATGGCCGTCCGGATCGATGAAGATCCCGTTGTAGCCGCCCCAGAACGTCTTGCCCCCTGATCGGCCGATCGTCGCCCCAGCCGCTCGAGCCTCGAGGAGGATCTGGTCGACGTCTTCTGGCGATCCGACGTTGTAGGCAAGCGTCACGCCACCCCAGCCGCCGTTATCTTGCATCATGCTGTCTTCAGCCAGATCTTCACGGGTCCACAGCGCGAGTACCATGCAGCCCGCCTGAAAGAACACGACGCCTTCTTCCGGTTTGCTGTCGCTCGTCCAGCCCAGCTTTTCGTAGAAGGCGCGCGACTGCGCCAGATCGGCAACGCCGAGCGTGATCACCGAGACCCGCTGCTGCATCTTTCCTCCTCACACAATCGAGATTTCGCGCCCAAGCTGACCTCGGACGGCTCGCGGCCGGGCCGATGGACAACGACGCCGGCGACGCAGTCGAACGCCCCACCGTCGAGAACAAGGTCGCTGCTCGACACCGTCAGCGTGAGACGCAGCGTGCGCCGATCGTCAACGATCTCGACTGTCGTCGTGCCGGGTTGCGCGGGATAGACATGAAACGCCAGCGGATCCCAGGCCGAGTCCCTGATCCACAGCCGGTCGCCGCCCACTGCGATGACCGCGCCGGCTGCGCGGCCCTGATTACCAGCCGCGTTCGATCCATTCGTCGAGATGCGGACGCTCGCGGCCGACCGTCGTCGGCTTGCCGTGCCCTGGCAGGACCTCGGTCTCGTCGGGCAGGGTGAAGAGTCTCTCTTTGATGCTCTCGATGATGGTCGGGAAGCTGGCATATGGGTTCCCGGTGTTGCCGGGGCCGCCAGGAAACAGCGTGTCCCCGGAAAACAGCCGCTCTCCGGCGAGAAAACAGACGCTGCCGGGTGTATGTCCCGGCGTGTGCAGCGCGACCACTTCGTAGTCGCCGAAGCGAAACCGCTCCCCGTCGGAGATCCGATGGTCGGCGGGCATCGGCATCATCGACTCATCGAGCTCGTGGCAGCTGAAGCGCGCCTGCGTCTTCTCGCGGACGGCTTTCAACGCCTGAACATGGTCGTGATGGCCGTGCGTCGTCAGGATGTGACTGACGCGCATGCCCTCGAGCTCCTTCAGGATTCGCGGCGCCTCGTTGGCCGCGTCGATGACCAGCGCTTCTTTTGTCTTGTCGTCGCTTAGGACGTACACGTTGTTGTCGTAGGGACCAACGGCGAAACTTCGCAATCGATACAAGGCATCACGAAGTCTAGCCCCTCTCCGAGAATTACCTGATGGCCCTCGAACGACGCATCGGCATGCACATGCGAACCGGACGGGGACTCGAGCGCGCCGTCGAGATGATCAAGGCGTTGCAGCTCAAGGCCGTGCAGATCTTCACCGACAATCCAAGTGCCTGGCGGTCGGCGCCGGTCGATCCGAAGGCAACAGAATTCTTTCGCCGATCGCTGCAAGACCTCGACGTCCGGCCGGCGCTTTCGCACGCGATGTATCTGATCAACCTGGCGGGGCCGAATCCGAACTTTCAGAAAAAATCGCGGCAGGCGCTACTGGCCGAGCTCGAGCGGGCGCCCTCGTACGGATGCAGCTACGTCGTCGTGCATGTCGGCAGCCACATGGGCGAAGGGGCGCAGGCCGGCATTGACCGTGTTGTCGCGGCGCTCGATGAGGTGCTGACCAGGGCGTCGGGCTCGGCGATGTGCCTGTTGGAGACATCCGCCGGAGGCGGTGCCTATGTCGGCGCGAAGTTCGAGGACCTGGCACAGATCCTCGGACGCCTGCCGCAGCACGCGGCGCGCCTCGGCGTCTGCTTCGACACGGCGCACGCCTACGCCTCCGGCTACGATGACGCGGGCGCCGACGGCATGAGGAGCACTATCGATCAACTGACGACCATCGTCCCCGCCGAGCGAATCCGCGCCTGCCACTGCAACGACACCACGGTCGCTCTGGGAGGCAAAGCGGATCGCCACGTCAATATCGGCCAGGGCAACATCGGCGTCGAGGGCTTCCGCGCCCTGCTCAACGATGCGCGCCTGGCGCATTGCGCCTTCGTCCTCGAAACCCCGGGCGAGGAGATGCTCGAAGGGCTCCAGAACCTCACCACGCTGCGATCGCTGCTGTGATCGAGGCCATCCTCTTCGATTATGGCCATACCTTGATTCACTTCGACGACCGGCCGCACGACCGCCTGCTCGATGCCTACGAGAAGATCAATCATTTGCTCGCCGAGCGGCTACGGCGCGACGTTCCGGGGGCCACGGTGCTGATCGAGAAAGTCTCGCGAGCCGTCGACGACGAGATCCAGCGCGATTACGCCACCGGACGCGAAGAAGAAGTCGAAATCGCGGGCCTCTACGACAAGGCACTGCGCGCGCTCGGCCTCGAGCTCGACCCTGCCGTCATCGAGCAAGTCATGGAGCTGGAACAGGACGGCTGGATTGGGGCGGTTCATGTCGGCCCCGACGTCGGTTCGACGCTCCAAAGGCTGCGCACGGACGGTTTGCGGCTCGGAATCGTCTCCAACGCGGCCTATCTGCCGCGGTTGATGGTCGGCCAGATGCGCGCCCTCGGTCTGCTCGACTATTTCGACGGCGTGACCTTCTCCTCAGAGGTCGGACGGCGCAAGCCGCACGCGGCGATCTATCAAGACGCGCTTGGAAAACTCCATGTCGAGCCTGGCAATGCGCTCTTCGTCGGCGACCGGGTCAAGGAGGACATTCAGGGACCGCAGCGTCTCGGCATGCGCGCCGTGCTGACGCGCGAGTGGCGGCAAGAAGAAGATCCCGGAACTGCCGATTTCGTCATTGATCGACTGGGCGAACTACACCCCATTGTTATGCGGTTGCGCGCGGAGCGCCCAACCGCCGATACCTATAATTAGCTGACGTCGCGCGAGTAGGAATCGCGGATGGGACTGGAGGTAGGGGCGGTGGACTTCCGCGAATATCTGAAGCGCAAGTGTCGCGAACAGAACATATCCCTGCACCGCCTCGCCGTCCGTTGCGACCTGAATCAGATTTATTTCTATCAGGCCGTCAACAAGAACAAAGAAAACCCGCCACCGTGGGTGCTCCGCCGGGCGGCCCCGCATCTTGGCGTGACCTACGTTGAGTTGATGATCGCCGCCGGCCACCTTAACGAGGACGACCTGCGCGAATACGGCAGCCAGGCGTCCAAGCCGCAGAAAGACCGGGAGCGAGAACGAGAAAAAGTCGGCGTCTAGCCGGCGTCTAGCCTAGGCCGAGGAAGTACTGCTGCCGGCCTGAAAGTCCGAGAAGTGATAGGTCAGGTCCCAGGTGTAGGCCGTCGTGTCCATCTGGATGCGCATCTGGTGGATGTAGTGATCTGAGGTCGAGATCCAGACGTCCACTTCAATCGCGGCGTTTGTGAGTTCGGCCTCGTCCGCCGCCGTGATGCCGCTGTTGGGATCGGCCTTGAGCTGGGCGACGTACTTTCCGGCATCCACGGTCAGCGAGAAGTGATGGACGTCGATGTTGTCCATCTGGATATCGCCCTGGTCGTCGGCCGCCCGAAAGGCGTGGGCGAACTCGAGGTTCGAGATCGGGTCCATTCCGGGGGTCACCTGACCATTGCTGTTGCCGGTGACATCCTTCCAGGCCGGGCCCTGGGAGGGAATCTGCTCGTATTCGTGGCCGCCCTCGATCCGCTCGTTGACCGCCTCGATGATGTCGCCGCTCCGGGTTGGGACCTTGAGCTGCAGGCTCAGGTTCTCTTTGTGCGGGTAGGACAGGTCGCCGGTGCCCGTGACGATGATGCCCGCGAGCCCGGCCAGGACGAGGTTGCCGTTCAGGGTGAGATGGACGCTCTTGAGCTTGCTCATCGCGTCGCCGGCGGCAGTGATATTGGCGGTCGCGTCCAGGGACGGCGCCGGTGTCGCCGAGCCGCCGCTCAGGGAGGCCGGCAGGACCGAGTTCACCGCACCGCTCTTCCAGATCAGCAGGCACGACACGATCGCGACGATGACAGTGATTACGCGGCCCATCGCCCACGCAACGCCCGGCACTCGCCTAACTTGCTAAAGGAGAGCGCGGCCCGCCGGAAGGAGGGGTTGGCGTTGGATCCGAAGAGGGGGGACGGGAATCAGGGACGCCGGCGGGCCTAGCCAGCGCGCGGATCATATGCCAGGTTCCAGCCGCGCGACACGCCATATACGCGCTTGTTACGCAGCTGTTACGTAGACTGCCGCCATGCAGCGCGTCGTGATGCACGTGGATCTCGACGCGTTTTATGCCTCGGTCGAGCAGCTGCGGCGGCCGGAACTGCGCGGCAAGCCGGTGATCGTCGGCGGCGCCGGTGTTCCGGGTGAGCGCGGAGTGGTCGCTGCGGCCTCGTACGAAGCCCGGCCCTTCGGCGTCCGCTCCGCCATGCCACTGAGCCGCGCGCGGCGCCTCTGTCCCACGGCGATCTTCGTGCCCTGCGACTTCAAGGCCTATCGCGAGGCCTCGAAGTCGGTCTTCCAAATCCTCGATCGCTACTCCCCGACCATCGAGCCGATCGCGCTGGACGAGGCCTATCTCGACTGCACCGGCCAGGAAGCCCTGATGGGCAAGCCGGCCGAGGTCGCCGTCAGGCTTCGCGACGAAGTCAAGGCGAGCTGCGGCCTGGATATCAGCATTGGCGTGGCGAGTTCCAAGCTGGTCGCGAAGGTGGCCTCCGAACTGCGCAAGCCGCGCGGCCTGGTCGTCGTGCCACCCGGCGACGAAGCGTCCTTCCTGGCGCCGCTGCCGGTGGGAAAGCTGCCGGGCTGCGGCCCCTCGACGGTCGCGCGCTTGGAGCGGGTTGGGGTCCGGACCGTCGGCGATCTGGCCGCGCTCCCCGAGCTCTTGCTGGGCGAGCTCTTCGGCCAGTACGGCCGCGCCCTGCACGCCCACGCCCGCGGCCTCGACTCCGGCCCGGTCACGCCGCCGGGAGACCCCAAGAGCATTAGCCGGGAAGTCACATTCGATCACGACCAGGTCAACCAGACCAAGATTCGCGAGACGGCGGTGGGCCTGCTCCAGGACGTGACCCAGAGCCTTCGCGCTCATGGCCTGTCGGCGCGGACGGTCACCCTCAAGATTCGCTACCAGCCGTTCGACACCCAGTCGCGGCAGGCGACGCTGCCGTTTGCGACGGATCGCGATGATGAGCTCGCTGAGGCATTTCGCCACCTGCTCGAGACGCAGGTCGACCGGTCACGACCGGTGCGGCTGATCGGCGCCGGGGTCAGCAACCTGGAATCGAGCGCAACCCAGCTGAACTTGCTGGAAGATCGCTCCTCCCGGCGTGTCGAGCTCGACTCCAAACTCGACGGCCTGCGGGAACGTTACGGTGACCACGTGATCGCTCGCGGCATGGCGGCGCGGCCGCATCAGAAAGACGTCCGGCGCGACGACCTCGACGCTCTGCGAGGTCAGGATCCATGAAACCACGGCTGACGCACGTCGATGCCGGTGGCCAGGCGCGCATGGTCGATGTCAGCGCCAAGCCGATCACGACCCGAGAGGCGCGCGCCCGCGGGTCCATCCGGATGAGTGCCCAGGCGCTGGCCGCCATCGTCGCCGGCAATCTCCCCAAGGGCGATGTGATCACGACGGCGCGCCTCGCCGGCATCATGGCGGCCAAGCGCACCAGCGAGCTGATCCCGATGTGCCATCCGCTGCTGCTCACGGATGTCCAGGTTGACTGCGGTCCGGATCAACAGTTGCCCGGCATCCAGATCACTTCATTGATCCGATGCGACGGAAAGACCGGCGCCGAAATGGAAGCGCTAACCGCCGTCGCCGTCGCGGCCCTGACGATCATCGATATGGCCAAGAGCGTGGATCGATGGATGTCGATCGAGGGCGTCACGCTGCTGGAAAAGCGCGGCGGCAAGAGCGGGACGCAGCGGCGACCGACGAGCCGCTAGCCCTTGAGCGACTTGATCGCCGCGTCGTAGGCCTTCTGATTGGCCGAGTAGGTCTTGACTTCATAGTCCGCCGGCAGCGTCAGGCTGCCGACGGCCTTGAGATCGGCCTGGATCGCGTCCGACGATTTCTTGGTGCCGGCGGCGTCCTTGTTCTGGATCGCCTGGATCAGGCTCTCCGTGTCGTCGAGCAGCGTGTTCAACGCCGAGACCTCTTTGCCGATCACCGCCGGGACGCCGGGTGCGTTCGACTGGGAGATCGCCTCCTGTAGCTTCTGCTGCGCGTCGGGGTAGGGCGCGGCGGCGCCGACCAGGTCGTGCTTGTTCAGCGCGTTGCTCATGCGCGTGTAGTCCATCTTCGCCTGGCCGATCGAGAGCAGAACTTTTCCCATGTTGGAACCGGCGGTCAGCGCCGTATCCGCCTGGTGCAGCCCGTCCAGCGCGGTCTTGATCTTGTCGCGCTCGGCGGCGATCGCCTTGCCCGATGGAAACGCAATGATTGACAGAACGGCAAGCCGCTGGTCCGCGCTGCTCAGCGCCGACTCGTCGGCTTGGACGGACGAAAGCGAGGCGCTGATCGCGGCCAGTGTCTTGGTCTGCGCCGTCTGGATCACGTTCAAATCGGCGGAGTTGGTCTCGGGCGCGAAGAAGGCGCTGAAGCCGGCGTCGACGGCTGCCTGGTGGGACACCGCCGTCGCGACCGCCTGGTTCGCGGCCGATACCTGGCCCGAGGCGACCGCCGGCAGGATGCCAAAAAACACGATCAGCAGCGCGACAGCACCGACCAGCGCGTAGATGATCTTCTGCTGGTACTGGACGACGATGGGCGGCAGCGCGACCGGCACCGTGATCGCCTGGCCGAACAGCCGCAGCGTCGTGGAGTTCGGCGCAGCCTGCGCCCCGTAGCCCGGATATCCGGGCGTCGCTCCATACTGCGAGCCGGGATACTGGCCATAAGCCTGCTCCCCATAGCCGGGATACTGCTGGCCGGGATACTGGCCCTGTCCGGGATAGCCGGCTTGCTGCCCGGGATAGCCCGACGGCGCTCCCGGGTACTGCCCCGGGGTCTGGGGGTATTGCTGCTGGGGGTACTGCGTGCCGTAGGGATAGCCGCCCTGGCCCTGGTTGCCACCGGGCTGACCGGGCTGACCCTGCTGGGGCGCGTAGCCCGGTGGCGTGTACGCCGGCGCGGGCGGCGGAAGCTGATTCCGGCAATTGGTGCAGGCCTGCGCGCCTGGCGGGTTCCAGGTTGCGCCGCAATACGGGCAGGGGGCGGACTGATAGGCCTGCATGGCGCTACCGGTTCAACTGGCCCGGCGGGTGAATCCTTCAGTCAGCGCAGCAGGTCGGAGAGATCATCCGCGTTGCGGACCGCGTAGTCCGAATAGCAGTTGTTCATCACGGCGTGAACCTGCTGCGAGCCGGCGGCTATTTCCTGCAGGCGGGGCACCCAGGGCTGCAGCTCGGCCGGCTTGTAGAGATAGCGGAAGCGCTCGGCGGCCGTGATCGACTTTTTCTCCCAGGTCTCTTTGTTTCGACCGTGGAAGCGCACCATGCCGAGCGGCGCCGTCGAGGCGACGACCGGAGGGACGCCGGAGTTGAAGCCCTGCGGCTCGTCAACGGCCACGTACGTAAAGCCATGATTCTTTAGAAACTCGAGTACGCGCGGCCGGCGCTCGGGCTTCATCCAGGATGCCTGGCGAAACTCGATCGCGATGCCAAAATCCGGCAGCCACTCGCGAAGATCCTCCATGAACCGATAGGCGCTGGGCGACGGCAGGAACCACTTGGGAAACTGGAAGAGCACGGCGCCCAGTTTGCCCGCATCCTGCAGTGGCTGCAGACCCTCACGAAACCGGTCCCAGATCGATTCCCGTTCTTTCGCGCTCAGATCTTTGAAATAGAGATTCGCCTTCGAGTCCGACAGCTTTTCGCGTAGGTCCTTGGGCAGCCGGGAGGCCGGCGCCGGATGCTGGGTCAGCAGCGCGTAGGCCTTCGCGTCAAAGACGAAGTCTTTCGGCGTGCGCTCGACCCAGAGTTGTGCTGTCTTTTCGTTCGGCAGCGCATAAAACGTGCTGTCCACTTCGGCGATTGGAAATCTCGACGCGTAATAGCGCAGCCGCTCTTCGGCCGTAGTGGCGTCGCTCGGATACCAGCCGCTCTTGATCAGGGTGGGTTCGGTCCAGGACGAGATCCCGACGCGGATGCGGCCCATCAGCTGGGACGGTGCGCGGCCGGGGCGTCGCTGACCTGGTTGCGCAAGGTCCGCAGCCCATGGGGGATCGCCTCGAGCACGGCGTCGAGGCTGTCGAGCACACCCCGCGGACTGCCCGGCAGGGCGAGCACCAGCGTGCGGCCGATCACGCCGGCCAGCGAGCGAGAGAGCATGGCATGTGGCGTTTTTTTCAGCCCGGCGGCGCGCATCGCCTCAGCGATTCCGGGGACGGGATAGTCGAGCAAGGGCTCGAGCGCCTGGGGCGTGACATCGCGGGGACCCAAGCCGGTGCCACCGGTCAGGATGATCAGCTCCGGATCGACGGCGCGAATCCAGTCGCGCACCTGGCGCTGGATGTCGTCGATTTCGTCACTGACGACGGCGCGGCCGACGACTTCGGCGGGAAGACGGGCCAGCGCCTCGCTGATTCGCTCGCCGCTTTCATCGACGCGCTCGCCGCGTGCGCCCTTCGTGCTGACGGTCAAGATACAGGCGCGAAACGCCATGTCAGGAGTCTAGAGATAATTTCTGCGAGGAGGGTCAGGGAGGGGATCGTTCAGGCTTCGCGGTAAGCGGCGTGCGCGGCGATCGTGCGACAGAAGTCCGAGACGGCGGCGCGAATCTCGAGTAAATCGCGATAGCCAAACGACACGCAATGCTCGAAGGGCGGGAAACGCACGATTGATGAGGCCGCTGGCAGATCGGCGTCGTAGAGCACCAGCACCGGGCGCCCGCGCCCGAGCAGCCATCCCGCCTCGAAGCCGACGCCCAGGCTTCGCCCGCTCATTTCCATAACAGCGGCGTCGGCCTCGTACAGCTCGCGCCGCATCATTTCGGCCACGAGCTCGGGACGATCGAGGCCAGCACGATAGTCCGGATCGGCGACCCGTTCCGCGAGGACGCCGATGCCCGACTCGATCAGGGCCCGGTGCGCCAGCTGGATCGCCTCCAGGCTTCGCGGTCCGAGCTCGCCGCTGACGGCGCGGCCGAGATAGACCTTCACGGCCGGGCGACTTTGGGCATCGACTTCGCCCGCGGCCGGGCGGACAGTCCGATGACCAGCATCACCATGCCGAGCACCGGGTCAAACGGCAAAACAATGCCCCCGAGTAGAGCGCCAAGCCAGCGCGGCTTGATCCGCCGCATGCGCGGATTATCCGCCATTCTGGCGCCCGCCGCGCGGCTCACGGTGGGTGAT